>CAZWFE010000001.1:0-8300 GCA_964633145.1 uncultured Phaeobacter sp.
ATTTTTTCAATTATTCTGCGGAATGGTTGGTTAGTTATGCAGCGCACAAGCGGGCGACCAGACGTAGCCATCTGGGCATAAAATACAGGCCTCGCGCAGGCCGTGGGGTTTGTCTGTGGGCAACTCTAGGATATCGGCGCCGATTTGTTTGGCCCGATCCACTGCGGCATCAGGATCAGATTGAAACAGGTAAAACTGCGCCCCTGCACCGCGTGGCGGCAGTTCGGGGACCAGCCCAAGCATCGGATGCGTCCCAAAGGTACGATCCGCGTGCAATTGCATCACCTGCCCCTGATATTGCATAATCGCGAAATCATCGCTGACGCGGTGGGCTGTCATACCAAATACATGTGACAAAAATTCTGCGCTGCGCCGCACATCACGCACCAGCAGATTGACCCCAATCCCAGTCAAGGATGCGCCAAAATCGTCGGCGGATACGGTTTCAAAATCCATATAAAAACTTTCAATGCTATATCTTGCAGTACTGTCAAATGCGTGCCACACTTCGTGTGATAGAAAAAGACTATCCAATAACAATAATTCCGTCAATCAAGCGGAGAATAGGCACAAATGACAGATCACGACATTACAACCCAAACCCCAAATGGCCTAGCCACGCAGAGCTTTGATGATGCGCAGGCCGCCTATGACCATTTGGTCATGCTGTACGATTCAGCTGTTGGGTTTTTACGGGACAAATTTGCACAGGTCATGGAACAGGGCGTGGATCAAACACGATTTCGCGCGTTCTATCCCGAAATTCGTATTCGCACGACATCATATGCCGCGGTGGACAGCCGGCTGAGTTTCGGCCACGTCCCAGAGCCAGGCACCTATGCAATTACGGTAACACATCCAAAATTGTTCGGCCCCTATCTGAAACAGCAAATGGCGTTGTTGTTGCAAAACCACAATGTACCGCTGGACATTGGTCCATCGGATACGCCCATCCCACTGCACTTTGCCATGATCGGCAGCGGTGCGGTGGCCATTCCCCATGACGGGGCCGCCGATTTTACATTGCGCGATTATTTTGATGTGCCTGATTTGGCGACAACAAATGATGATATTGTAAATGGCGTATCGCAGCCCGCCGCTGACGGCACCCAACCCTTAGGCCTGTTTACGGCGCAGCGGGTGGATTATTCGCTGGCGCGGCTGTCGCATTACACTGCGACTGATCCCGAACATTTCCAGAATTTCGTACTGTTCACCAACTATCAATTCTATGTGTCCGAATTCGAAGATTACGCCCGCACGATGTTGGCGGATCCCAACAGCGGATATGTCAGCTTTGTATCCACCGGAAACGCGGAAATCACCACTGCGGACGGCACATTGCCTGTGCCCGAAAAATTGCCGCAGATGCCCACCTATCACCTGAAACGGGCGGATGGGAATGGGATCACATTGGTCAACATTGGCGTGGGGCCATCAAACGCGAAAACAGCCACAGACCATATCGCCGTAATGCGACCCCATGCGTGGTTGATGGTGGGCCATTGCGCGGGCCTGCGCAATTCGCAATCACTGGGGGATTTTGCGCTGGCCCATGCGTACCTGCGCGAAGATCGCGTTTTGGACGACGACCTGCCCGCTTGGGTGCCAGTCCCTGCCTTGGCCGAAATGCAAATCGCGCTGGAAACGGCTGTGGCCGATGTCACCCAGCTGTCAGGGTTTGAATTGAAACGCATCATGCGCACCGGCACCGTGGCCACTGTGGATAACCGAAACTGGGAACTGCGTGACAACAGCGGGCCGGTACAGCGCCTGTCACAATCGCGTGCCATCGCGCTGGATATGGAAAGTGCGACCATCGCCGCAAACGGGTATCGGTTCCGCGTGCCCTATGCCACATTGCTGTGTGTCAGCGATAAACCCCTGCATGGCGAACTGAAATTACCTGGCATGGCGTCAGATTTTTATAAAACACAGGTTGCGCGTCATCTGATGATTGGCATAAGGTCAATGGAAATCCTGCGAGATATGCCAATTGAACGCTTGCAAAGCCGAAAATTACGCAGTTTTAACGAAACCGCGTTCCTCTAAAGTCAAAAAAACAGAAAAAAAGTATGTTTTTGACTGGAAAAGAGCCACTATTTGTTGTGTTATTCCACAACATTCAGTTACATAATAAGAACGAGGCCCCATGAGTTGGGCAGTTGAAGGAGAGAAAAATGTCTAAACCAATGACCAAAACACAACTGGTTGCAGCAATCGCTGAGAAAATGGGCGCAGATAAGAAAACTGCAGGGGCCGCATTGGACACCATTTGTGAAATCATCACATCAGAAGTTTCCGGCGGCGGCGCAGTGACCCTGCCAGGCATCGGCAAAATCCAGTGCCGCGAACGTCCAGAGCGTATGGTTCGCAACCCAGCAACTGGCGAACAGTTCAAGAAAGAAGCGGACAAGGTCGTAAAAATGACCATCGCCAAAGCGTTGAAAGACAGCGTTAACGGCTAAGATCTGTTACCTTTCAGATTGATACAGGGGGTCGCTTTTTGCGGCCCTTTTCTTTTGCTGCGTTCCGTGTCACCAATATCCAAACATTTCGGAGAATAGATATGGATTTGCGTTCGATGGGCCTTGGGCTTGCGTTTGTGATTATGTGGTCATCGGCCTTTACGTCTGCGCGTATCATTGTCGCCGAAGCCCCGCCTATATCGTCGTTATCCTTGCGGTTTTTTATTTCTGGTATCATCGGCGTATTGATCGCACGATTTATGGGACAAACGTGGCATCTGACCCGCGCCCAATGGAAAAGCGTGGTGATTTTCGGGATCTGCCAAAACGCCCTGTACTTGGGGCTGAATTTTGTTGCAATGCAATGGATCGAGGCATCGCTGGCATCCATCATCGCGTCAACCATGCCTTTGATCGTGGCGCTGATCGGCTGGCTGGCCTTTGGCGATCGTTTGCGGCCCATGGCGATTGCGGGTCTGGTGGCCGGCATCATTGGCGTTATGTTGATCATGGGGTCGCGGTTTCAGGGAAATGTTGACCTGACCGGGATCGTGTTATGTGCAATTGCTGCCGTTTCACTGGCCGTGGCCACATTGTCGATGCGTGGTGCATCGTCGGGGGGCAATTTCATGATGGTCGTTGGATTGCAAATGTTGGTTGGCGCAGTGGCATTGCTAGGCCCTGCACTGGCGTTCGAAACCTGGGATGTCGTTTGGAGCACACGGCTGATCATCGCATTCGGATATACAACATTGATACCGGGATTGGTGGCGACCTTGGTTTGGTTTTATTTGGTCGATCGCATTGGTGCGGTTCGGGCATCGACCTATCATTTTTTGAATCCATTTTTTGGTGTGGCGATTGCCGCGTGGATTTTGTCAGAACCTTTGCATTGGGTGGATGTGATTGGTGTGGCGATCATTGCGGGCGGGATTTTGGCTGTGCAACTGGCCAAGCAAAAGGCATAGTGCGATGGGGGGCTGTCTGCCCCCCAACCCCCCCGAGAGTATTTTTACAAAACTGAATGCATTTTTGTTTGAGATGCTGCGCAAGATATGCGAAACAAAGCATGAACATGGAGGGTATTTACGTGGCGCAGCGGGCATGGCAGCGGATGTTATCGGGGCGGCGGTTGGATTTATTGGATCCGACGCCCATGGATATCGAGATTGAGGACATTGCGCATGGCTTGGCCTTTGTTGCGCGGTGGAATGGGCAGACGCGGGGGGATTATGCCTATTCCGTGGCGGAGCATTCGCTGTTGGTACTGGCATTGTTTGACCGGATGTACCCCAAGGCAAAACCAGCGACGCGATTGATGGCATTGCTGCATGACGCGCCTGAATATGTGATTGGCGATATGATTTCCCCAGTCAAAGCCGCCATTGGTGCGGAATATGGCGCATTGGATGATCGTTTGATGGCGGCCATTCATATTCGGTTTGGGTTACCCGCGAAAACACCGGTTGCCGTGAAGCGGCAGATCAAGGCCGCCGATAAGGTGAGTGCCTGGATGGAAGCGGTGCAGATTGCCGGATTTTCCGAAAGTGAGGCAGATAAATTATTTGGACGCGTAGATCGCGGGATTTTTGAGGGATTGCAGATACGGTTGCGTGCACCCAAGGACGTTCGAGAAGACTATATTGCGCGCGTAAAGGGGTTGTTATGAATATTGAGACAGCCCAGCGGGCGCATCTGGCTGACATGGTTCGGATTATGAACGGTTTGATTGCGATGGGCGATAACACGGCATATCGCACCCCATTTACACAAGACAGGCTTTGGGACCATATGGCATTGAATGCCGATGCGGTGTCGCGTTTGGTTGCGGTGCGTGATGGTCATGTGTTGGGGTTTCAGTATACCAATTGGGCGGATAAACCTGCCGGTCGGGCCTATATCGCCAGCTTTATGGACCCAAGGGCGCAGGGCCAAGGTATTGGGCGCGCCTTGTTTACCCAGACGGTATTGGCCGCAAAACAAGCCGGTGTTGTAACGTTGGATGCCACCATTCGGACCGACAATGTTTCGGGATTGGCGTATTACACAGCGATGGGGTTTGTGGACCATCAGATTTACCGCGATGTCGCGCTGTCTGACGGCACCCGTGTGGATCAGGTGCAAAAACTGTATCAGGTATAGCCGTTTATCGGGGGCTGCGTTTGGCCAAGATGCGTTGCAGTGTGCGGCGGTGCATATTTAAACGGCGTGCTGTTTCGCTGACATTTCGGTCACAGAGTTCATAGACACGCTGGATATGTTCCCAGCGCACGCGATCCGCACTCATCGGGTTTTCCGGGGGTGGGGGCAATTCCTCTTCGCGGACCAAGAGGGCGTTGGTGACGTCATCGGCATCGGCAGGTTTCGACAGATAATCTGTCGCACCGATTTTGACCGCAGCCACGGCCGTGGCAATGGCGCCATAGCCTGTCAGCACAACGATACGACTGTCGGGACGTTTGTTGCGCAGGACTTCGACCACTTCTAGCCCGTTTCCATCACCCAAGCGCAGGTCAACAACCGCATATGCAGGGGGACGCGCCGTCGCAATTGCACGCCCTGCGGCAACGGATCCGGCTGTTTCGACGGAAAACCCACGTTTTTCCATGGCTTTGGCCAAGCGTTTCAAAAACGCCTCATCATCATCAACAAGCAAAAGCGAATTGTCTGTACCAATTTCTGCTGATAGATTTTCTGCCACGTTCATTCCTCCGTCAATAAAGGAATGCTAGTCCGATTTTTGAATAAGGTCAAACCCTTAAGGGATTACATGTTCGTGATAAAACACGCCGCAGTTTCTGCCATTTGTTCGGGTGTTGTTTCGCGTCGGAAAAATTCAACAAACCCATGGTCGGGCAAAACCAGATAGGACATGGTCGAATGATCGACCAAGTAATATTCGTCTATGCTGTCTTGCTTATTATAATAGGTGCGATAGGCCTTGGATGCGGCTTTGATCTGGTCTGGCGACCCTGTTAGGCCGACCATTTTGGGATGCACATAGGATGCGAATTCGCCGACCGCCTCGGGGGTGTCGCGTTCTGGATCAATTGTAATAAACACGGGCGTTGCAGAAATGCCCTGTTCGGCCAAAATATCGACGGCCTCGGCGTTGCGGGCGGTGTCATAGGGGCAGATATCGGGGCAGAACGTATAGCCGAAATACAAAATGGACGGTTCGGTAATGACATCCGCGTCGGTGACGGTTTCGCCTTGGGCATTTACCAATTCAAACGGACCGCCAATGGCGCCTGATCCACCCGCAACCATACTGGTGCGGCATTCGGCAAACTGATCATCCGAGCCCGCGCCAAACGGTCCGACACCCAAAACAGCCGCAAAGGACACTGCCAGGCCAATCCCAACTGCAGACAGAGCAAGAACGCGAATTTTAGCGGACATGGTATTTCCTTTGACTTTGGTGTGAACCGATGCAAGTCATGTAACCCAAAGAACGCCAAATTAAAATAGGGTGCGACAAAGATGACGGACCAGATGGTAAATGTAATGCGCCGCAACCAAGGGGGCACATGGATCCGGTTGCGCACCATGATTTTGATCCGCTGGATTGCGATTTTGGGCCAGCTTGCGGCCATTTTAGTGGCGGTTCAGGTCTATGATCTGCGGTTGGAATTGGCTTGGTGTTTGTTTTTTGTGGGCCTGTCTGTGGTGATGAATCTGGCGGCTGCGTTGATTTACCCCAAGACGAAACGCCTGTCCGAACTGGAAAACACAGGAATGATCCTGTTCGATTTGTTGCAACTGTCGGCATTATTGTTCCTGACGGGTGGGCTGCACAATCCGTTTAGTATTTTGTTGGTGGCCCCTGTTGTCATTGCATCGTCCGCTTTGCCCCTGCGCTATGTTTTGGTGATCGGGATTACGGGATTGGTTGCCGTAACATTCTTGGGGTTTTTCCATATTAAATTGGAAACCGAACAATATTTCATCCTGCGCATTGCTGATATTTTTGTATTCGGAAATTGGATCGCAATCAGCGTGGCGTTTGTGTTTTTGTCGTTATACGCGCGGCGTGTGACACAGGAAATCAACACCATGGGGGATGCGTTATTTGCCACGCAAATGGCATTGGAACGCGAACAGAAACTGACCGATTTGGGGGGCGTTGTGGCCGCGGCGGCGCATGAATTGGGCACGCCGCTGGCGACCATAAAATTGGTCAGCACGGAATTGATTGACGAATTGCACGATCACCCTGATCTGGCAGAGGATGCTAGGTTAATCCGTGAACAGGCGGACCGCTGCCGTGATATCATGCGCAGCATGGGCCGTGCGGGCAAAGATGACAAACACATGCGCTATGCCCCCCTGCAAGAGGTGGTTGAAACCGCGGCAGAACCACACCAAGATCGTGGGATCGTGATTGATATTTCGATCAGCACAGACAGCCATGCCAGCGACCACCCAACCATTCATCGTCGGCCCGAAATCATCCACGGCCTGCGCAACATGATACAAAACGCGGTTGATTTTGCACAGTCCAAGGTTTGGGTCGAATTGGCATGGACACCCGATAAAATTACCGTCCGCATTTTGGACGATGGGCGGGGGTTTCCCGTTGAAATGATTGGACGCATCGGCGATCCATTCGTGCGCAAACGGCGCATGTCGGCGCACAGCGGCCAGCGCAAAGGATACGATGGAATGGGGTTGGGATTGTTCATCGCAAAAACACTGCTGGAACGTACAGGCGCAACATTGGTGTTTGCCAATGGCGACTTGGCCGCAAATAAACAACGTGGGCAACCCCGTGGCGCTGTTGTCGAAATCAATTGGATCCGTGAAATGCTGGAACAGAAATCAACAAAACTGGGCGAAAACCAAGTCCTTTGACCCGTTAACCATTTCTTAACCATCTGCGGCACATTTTAATCAAAAAATGGATTGTGCGGATGGTTTTGTTGGAAAATGCATGGCTCGCGGCGGTTGCGGCAACGCTGGCTTGGTTATTGATCTTGGCGGCACTTGCCATGTATCGCAAACGCAATGACATCAACCCACCAGCCGATAATGTCCTAAGGTGGATTTGGTCTGACCAACGGATCATTCAGATGTCGCCGGATGCCTTGGATCTGATGCAGCGGTTACAAATCCCCATCACCACGCAGGCGGTTATCCATATTCTGTCCGCACGGTTTAGCGATCTGTTGGACATGGACTTTACGGCGCTGACGGGCCCCATCACGATTGCATCGGATTGGCCCCATGATCGGGGCGTGTTGCAGGTCAGTCCGCTGCGCAATGGCGTTATGTCCTTTATCGTGACGGAAACTGCTGGGCAGGGCGATTTATTCATCCAAAACCGCGCGATACATGTTTTGGACCAAGTGGAAAGTGTGGTGCAATCAACCCCGTTTCCGGTCTGGCAAGCAAACCAAAACAATACGATTATCGAATCCAATCTGGCATTTCGCAATTTGACCGATGCGCTGGGCGAACGTTTGCACGATATCGCAACGCATCTGCAACAATCAGACGAACGCGTTCAGGTCGAAAACACCCGCGGACAACAGTTTTGGTTTGATGTAAATTTCCATGAAATCGACGACCGCACCGTATATTACGCACTGGATGTCACCGCTGTGGTCAAGGCAGAACAGGCCCAGCGCAATTTTGTGCAAACTCTAACCAAAACATTTGCAACGCTGTCCATCGGCTTGGCCATTTTTGACCGTAACCGCCAACTGGTGCTGTTTAACCCCGCCTTGGTTGATCTGACAACTTTGCCTGCCGAATTCCTAAGCGCGCGGCCGAACCTGCTGTCAGTGTTCGATAAATTGCGCGACCGCCACATCATGCCAGAACCGAAAA
>CAZWFE010000001.1:8400-31161 GCA_964633145.1 uncultured Phaeobacter sp.
CGCCGCCGCCGCCGAAGGCACATTTAGCGAAGTGTGGAACCTGCCCAATGGTCAGATCTACCGAATTTCGGGCCGCCCCCACCCCGATGGGGCCTTGGCATTCCTGTTCGAAGACATCACCGCCGAGGTATCAGTGACCCGCAAATATCGGTCCGAACTGGAATTTTATTACAGCCTGCTGGATCAGATGGACACCGCCGTGGCCGTGTTTTCCATGTCGGGCACCATGATCCTATCAAACGAAGCACACCAAGACCTGTGGGGCATCAGCGAAAGCGAAACGATGCGTGATACCACCTTTGATCAGGCGCAAAACGCATGGCAGTTGCATTCACGACCCAGTCCATTTTGGGGCGATTTACGTGAATTCCTGTCACAAATTGATCACCGCACGGTTTGGCATGATCGTGTAATGTTGGATGATGGGCGCGAAATTGAATGCACCGTATTGCCGTTACCAGACCAGCATACCGCTGTCACATTCCGCCATTTGGATCGATCACCAAAATCTAACTCAGATCTGATAACGATCAGCGCTTAGAGCTTTGAAATCGGCTTGTCCTTTGGGGCATGGGCTGGCATGGTGTGACCATGAAAAACCACACATTTTCTGTCCAGCTTTCGTCGGTCGATGATACGGCACAATGGGCCGCCCGCTTTGGCGCGGTGTTGCGTCCGGGCGACGTTATTTTGATGACGGGTGACATCGGCGCGGGCAAAAGCTTTCTGGCGCGATCCATCATTCAATCCCACCAATCCACGCCCGAGGATGTGCCATCGCCCACCTTTACATTGGTTCAAACCTATGACACCGATTTGGGCGAAATTTGGCATGCGGATTTGTATCGCCTGTCGGGCCCCGATGACGTTATTGAACTGGGGTTATACGATGCCTTTGACACTGCCATCTGTTTGATTGAATGGCCCGACCGGTTACAGGATTTAACACCCCAAACCGCATTGAACATCGCATTTTCCGTGGGTCAAGCCGAGGACGCGCGCACCCTGACGATCACCGCACCCAATCAGGATTGGCGCGTTCGATTGGAACAGGTGTGTTCGCAATGATCCCGCGTGCGCCCCGATCTGAACGCATTACCGCATTCGTGGCGCACCATGGCTGGTCCGCTGCCACCCAAGTGCCCATCGCCCAAGACGCGTCCAAACGCAATTATCACCGCCTGATTGATGGGCAGTCCCACGCCATTTTAATGGACACCCCGCCCGAGGCGGCCGAAAGCACGCGCAGTTTCGAACAGATCGCCACCTATCTGCGTGGCATTGGACTGGGTGCGCCACAGGTCTATGCCTGTGATCACGACTTGGGCGTCATGATTGTTCAGGATTTGGGAAAATTACGCTTTGCCGATGAATTCCGAACTGCGCCAGAATTACAACCCCAACGCTATGGCGCGGCGATTGATGCCTTGGCCCATTTGGCGCAATCGCAGCCCTGTTCCGACCTGACCCGAATGGGGGCCGATCGGTATCTGACATTGCTGGACCGGCTCTTTGACTTTTATCTCTGCGATCCCCTGTCAGACAGCCAGAAAACCGAATTTCTGGGCCACCTATTGCATCATGCGCAGCCCGTGTTTGACACCAATTTCTGCACCACCCTGCGCGATTGCCATGCGGAAAATTTGATCTGGACACCAAATGCAGCGGGTCTGGCCCGTGTGGGCATGATTGATTTCCAAGACGCAGTATTATCGCACCCCTGCTATGATGTTGTATCGTTGTTGTTTGACGTGCGCCGCAATATCGATCCGGCGCTGCGTGACCAGATGTTTGACCGGTTTCGCCTGCATTTGGGGTATGACATCGACCAATTTTCCCATGCCTGCGCCATGCTGAACCTGTTGCGAAACCTGCGGATTTTGGGTGGCTTTGCCAGATTGGCCGCACAGGATGGCAAACATCATTATCTGGATTGGGCCCCACGCACATGGGATTTCGTCATGCAGGCGCTGGCGCACCCACAGCTTGCCACCCTGCGCGACGTGATTGTATTAACCATACCCGCACCCACGCCGAACCATAGAAATCGGATAATATCCCCATGATAGACCCTGATAAAACAGCCGCCATGATATTTGCCGCGGGGTTTGGAACGCGGATGGGGGCATTGACCGTGGACCGGCCGAAACCGTTGTTGGAATTGAACGGGCGCGCGCTGATTGATTACACCTTGGATCATGTCCGCGCCTTTGGCCCCCGATCGGTTGTGGTCAATGCCCATTACCACGCCGATCAAATTCAGGCACATTTTGCCGACACGGATGTTCATGTCGCATTTGAGCAGGACGAAATTTTGGATACCGGCGGCGGATTAAAGGCCGCATTGCCCATATTAGACACTGATATTGTCATCACCCTGAACTCTGACACCCTATGGCGGGGGCCCAATCCGATTGCCGCTTTGGCGCAACATTGGGATCCTGACAGGATGGATGCGCTGCTGCTATGTGTGCCGCCCGAAATGGCGATGGGCCGTACGGGGGGCGGTGATTTTTCGATTGATAGTCATGGTAAAATCAGCCGCGGCGGGCCCTATACCTATGCCAGTGTGCAGATCATAAAAACGGCACCCGTGGCAGATAGGGCTGAAAAAGTCTTTTCTTTGAACGTGATCTGGGACATGCTGATCGCACAGGGTCGCGCCCATGGTTTGGTTTATCATGCGCCCTGGTATGATATTGGAAACAAAGACAGTTTTAACGCCGCAGCCGCAGATTTGGGGCCAGAATGACAGATAAATTATTTGCCGTCGATTTGGGATTGGATTTCGCAGAAACCTTTGTCACAGGGTTGCTGCAACGGTTTGAACACCAACCGCCCGATGCGTTGGCGCGTGCGCATGTCATTGTAAACACAGCCAGAATGCAGCGCAGGATCACCCAGATATTGACACAGCGCGGCGCAGTATTGCACCCGCGGCTGCATGTGATCACCAATTTGCACAACCTTGCCCAGACCATTCCGCAGAACACAAAAACATCCAATCTGGCCATTCGGTTGGAATTGGTGGGCCTGATCAACCGGCTGCTGGATATTGAACCGGACTTGGCGGCGCGGTCTGCTGCCTTTGATCTGGCGGACAGTTTGGCCAATCTGATGGACGAAATCCAAAACGAAGGGGTCGATCCCGAAAAAATCGCAGGGCTTGAGGTGACAGACCAATCGGGCCATTGGGACCGTACGTTGAAATTTGTGCAGCTGATCCAATCGTATTTGGCCGCACGATCAGGCACCGGCGCATCCACAGATTTATTGCGGACCCAAGTGCTGCGACTGGCCCAGAAATGGCAAAATTCCCCTGTGTTAGACCCTGTTATTGTGGCGGGGTCCACCGGATCACGCGGGGCCACACTGGAATTTATGCAAGCTGTGATGACGTTACCGCAGGGCATGGTTGTGTTGCCCGGATACGACCGTGACATGCCCCCGACGGCTTGGGACAAATTGCGCGATCCGTTACGCGCACAGGATCACCCACAGTATCGGTTGGCCCATGTGGCCGATCAGTTGAACCATGATCCTGCCGATATTCCACCATGGGCGCAAAACACGGCGCGCAACACGGCGCGCACGGCGCTGATGTCGCTGGCCCTGCGCCCCGCACCCGTCACCGACAGTTGGCTGGCCGAAGGCCCAAACCTGCCCGATTTACAGGATGCCACCCGTGATATTACATGGGTCAACGCCCCGTCAAAACGGTCCGAGGCGCTGGCCATCGCGCTGAAACTGCGCGAGGCGGTCGACCAAAACAAAACTGTCGCGGTCATCACCCCGGATCGCCAGTTAACCCGCCAAATCACTGCCGCGCTAAGTTATTGGGATGTGATCCCTGATGACAGTGCGGGCACGCCGCTGCAATTATCACCCCCCGGTCGGTTTTTGCGCCATGTGATCAACATCATGATCAGGCGCGTCACAACGGGGCATTTGTTGGCGCTGCTGAAACACCCCCTAACCAACAGCGGGGCCGATGGTGCAAACCGCGGGACGCACCTGCGATTGACCCGCGAATTGGAATTATATCTGCGGTCAAACGTAAACCCCTATCCCACGCCCGAAATCTTGGCGAAATTTGCAGACAAAGCCGCGATTGACGGGATTGGCGTATGGGTCGATTGGGTCACATCCGCATTTTTGACGCATATACCGCCCGATCAGGCCGATTTTGATCACTGGATTGCCATCCATAAATCCTGCGCCGAACGGATTGCGGGTGGGCCGCAGTCTGACAGCGCAACGGACGGGGCAAACGACAGTGGCGAATTATGGCTGCACAAAGCGGGCAAAATGGCATCATCCGTGTTCGACACAATGGCCCAAGCCGCGGACAGTGCGCCCGCCATGTCTGGTCAGGATTATGCCAATGTGTTTTCGGGCATTTTGGCCCAAGACAGCCTGCGCGACTATCAAACGCCACATGAAAACATCATGATCCTTGGCACCCTAGAGGCACGGGTGCAAACCGCCGATACCATCATTTTGGCCAGCCTTAACGAAGGCACATGGCCCGAACCGCCCAGCGCAGACCCGTGGTTCAACCGCGCCATGCGCCAACAGGTTGGGTTGTTGCTGCCAGATCGGCAAATTGGACTGTCTGCGCATGATTTCCAAACTTCGGTCTGTTTACAAAATGTCTGGATCACTCGTTCGCTGCAATCAGATGACGTGCAAACCGTGCCATCGCGCTGGATCAATCGGTTGCAAAACCTGTTGAACGGTTTACCCGATCAGGGCGGCAAACAGGCGATGGACGATATGATCGCCCGCGGGCAAAGATGGCTGGACCGTGTCACCATATTCGACCACGCCCCACAGGTGCCCCGCGCCACACGGCCCAGTGTGGTGCCCCCCGTTGACGCGCGTCCCACGAAATTATCCGTGACCGAAATCAAAACGCTGATCCGCGATCCCTATGCCATCTATGCCAAACATGTGCTGCGGATCGTTCCCTTGGATGATTTGGACGCAGAACCAGATGCCCGTTTGCGCGGCACGGTGATGCATGACATTTTCGAAAACTTTATCAACGATTGGGACACCATTCCAGATGACCAACGTGTAAACGCCCTGATGGAGCGCACCCATGCGGCACTGGAACAGGCGGCACCTTGGGCCTTGACCCGTATTCAATGGGCCAATCGCATCCAAGGGCTGGCGGATTGGTTCGTGACCCAAGAACGCCAGCGCCGTTTAACCGCGACCCCAATCGCGCTAGAACGCAAAGGCCGCTGGGTTCTGCCCGATCTGGAATTCACCCTAACGGGCAAGGTGGACCGACTGGACGATATTGGCGGCCAAACCATCGTCTATGACTATAAAACCGGTACAATCCCAACGGGCCCACAACAGTTGGAATTCGACAAACAACTGTATTTATTATCGCTGATGGTCCAAGATGGCGCGTTCGACGATTTAGCGCCGGCGCAGGTGGCGGATGCTGCGTTTTTGGCCGTGTCAGGGACCAAATCAGACACCAAAATCCCATTGGACAAAGAGGATTTGGAAACCGCACGCGCCAAATTTTATAAACTGATTGCCCAATATCAGGACCCTAATCAGGGCTATACCGCGCGGCGCGCCCTGTTTCAGGATCGCGATTTCGCGCCCTATGATCCAATGACACGTTTTGGCGAATGGTCCCCATCCGATGACCCAATGAAAGAGCATTTGACATGACACAGATGAATGATGCCACCAAACGTCAGGTTCAGGCCGCGCAACCCAATATGTCAACATGGCTGTCCGCGAATGCGGGATCGGGCAAAACACGCGTCCTGACCGACCGCGTGGCGCGGTTGTTGTTGCAGGGCGTGTCACCCGAAAACATCCTGTGTCTGACCTATACCAAGGCGGCGGCCACCGAAATGCAAAACCGCCTGTTTGAACGGCTGGGCAGCTGGGCGATGCAGCCCGATAATACGCTGCGGCAGGCGCTGACTGAAATGGGCGTGGATGATACCATCGACGATACCGCATTGCGGCAGGCGCGCACCCTGTTTGCCAAGGCCATCGAAACACCCGGCGGATTGAAAATTCAGACAATCCATTCATTCTGTGGTGCCGTGCTGCGCCAATTCCCGCGCGAAGCGGGCGTCAGCCCCCAATTCATGGCGATTGATGAACGCGTCATCAAACAGCTGTGTCACGAAATATTGGAAATGTTGGCGTCTGATGCGAATGCCTTGGGCGTTATGTCCGATATTACCAGACTTGCAGGCGATCATGAATTGCCCAAGGTGGTTCAGGCCATTTTGGCCAAACGCGATATCTTTGCGCAGCCCCGTACCCCGCGGGATATTTTTCAAAACTTTGGTCTGGACGATGTGGTTGATCAGGTTGCGGACATACAGGCCCATTTTGATGCAGACGATCTGCGGTTGGTGCGCGATTTGGTGGCCATTTTGGCAAAACAGACGGGCAAAGATCTGGCCGCTGCGCAAAAATTGCAGCATATCACCCAGATTGACACCGCAGCGATCGTAACGTTCGAAGATGTGTTTTTGAATGGGCTCACTGGGGAAAATCCACTGGCCCCCAAAATCGATGCCTTTCCGAAAAAATCCACACGCGCAGGGCCCGCCGCCGCGTTGATGGATGATCTAAATGATCTGATGCAACGCGTCAGGGACTACTATGATCGCAGACGCGCGATATCGGATGCCTATCATGCTGTGACGCTGCATCGCTTTGCCGGCGTGTTTTTGGCCAGTTATGCGCGCGAAAAACAGCTGCGCGGCTGGCTGGATTTCGAAGATTTGATCCTGAAAACCCGCGATCTGTTGAACACCCCCGCCGTTGCGGAATGGGTGCTGTATCGACTGGACGGTGGCATTGACCACATCTTGGTTGACGAAGCCCAAGACACCAGCCCCGCCCAATGGAACGTCATCGAACACCTGACCCAGGAATTCACCACAGGCCAAGGCGCCCGCAGCAACACAAACCGCACCATTTTCGTGGTGGGCGATAAAAAACAGTCGATTTATTCGTTTCAGGGCGCCGACCCAGACGAATTTGACCGTATGCGGGACGTGTTTCAACAACGGCTGGATGCCATTTCGCATCCCTTTCAACCGCTGACTTTGGATTTTTCGTTCCGGTCGTCGGCTGCGATTTTGCGGGTGGTTGATGCGGTGTTTGATGGCCGTGGATCATCGGGGTTTTCCACCGATAGTGTACACCGCGCTTTTAACACTGAATTGCCGGGGCGTGTTGATTTATGGCCTGTGATTGACGAACAAAAAACCGACAAGGATCAGGATTGGGAAACCCCCATTGATCGGCGCGCGCCGTCTGATCATCGGGTGATATTGGCCGAACAAATTGCGGCCCAGATTGATCATATGATCAAATCCGGCACCATGATCCCCGACAAAGATGGCCCGCGTCCTGTACGGGCGGGTGATTTTTTGATCCTTGTCCAGCGGCGCAAGGAAATGTTTTCCGAAATTATCCGCGCCTGCAAATCCAGGGGTCTGCCAATGGCGGGGGCGGACCGGTTGAATTTGCAATCCGAATTGGCGGTGCGCGATCTGATTGCATTGCTGTCGTTTCTGGTCACGCCCGAGGATGATTTTTCACTGGCAACCATCCTGAAATCACCCCTGTTCGGCTGGGATGAACAGCGGTTGTTCACCTTGGCGCATTACAGATCTGAAAAATACCTGTGGGCCGCAATGCGGGCCAAACCCGATGAATATTCCGCCGAATTGGCGGTGTTGAATGATTTACGCAGCCAGACCGATTTTTTGCGCCCCTATGACCTGTTGGAACGGGTCTTAATCAAACATCAGGGCCGCAAACGCTGGGTCGGACGTGTGGGGGCCGAATGTATTGATGGCATCGACGCCCTGCTTGCACAGGCACTGACCTATGAACAAACCGAGGTACCCAGCCTGACCGGATTTATCAGCTGGTTTTCATCGGATGATTTGCAAATCAAACGCCAAATGGATGCCAACAGCAACCAAATCCGCGTGATGACTGTGCATGGGTCCAAAGGCTTGGAAAGCCCGATTGTCATTCTGCCAGACTGCGGCAAACGCGAAGTTCCGGTAAAAGACAGTGTCATCCAATCCGACGACATGGTGTTTTGGAAATCCAATGGGGCCCAACGCGGCGAAACCGTCAACCAAGCGGTTGCCGCGCGCCAAGATGTGGAAACCTATGAACGCGACCGATTGCTGTATGTGGCCATGACACGGGCCGAAAAATGGTTGATCATTGCGGCCGCAGGCAAACTGGGGGGCACGCCGCCCAGTTGGTATGAACAAATCGCAATCGGTATGGAAAAATCTGGCGCGATTGAGTGTGAATTTCCAACGGGCTTGGGCAAACGTGTGCAGCATTTGGATTGGCCCGCACCCACCAGCGTCGCCGCCGACCAAAACACGACAAAACCGTTGCCGGAATTGGACGCATGGGCCCACACGCAGGCCCCTGCCCCCACGCCCATACGCACCAGCCTGTCACCCTCTGATTTGGGCGGGGCCAAGGCACTGGGCGGCGATCTGGGCCAATCGGCGGATGCGGCGATGGTATTTGGGTCACAGGTGCATATTTTGTTGGAACACCTGCCCAATCATCCCCCATCCGATTGGGATTACATCGCGCCGCAAATCCTGTCCGCGGCGGGGTATGACCCTGATTCAGATGCAATTCATCAGGCAAAATCAGTCATCACCGCGCCCGCGCTGCAATATCTGTTTGGTCCCGATGTTTTGGCCGAGGTGGCCGTTTCAGCCCCACTGGATCAGGTGGGTGATGTGCCGATCTATGGCGTGATTGACCGGCTGGTCATTGCCCCCGACCACGTGCAGGTCGTTGATTTCAAATCAAATGCCACCGTTCCAGCCACTGCCAACGAAATACCACTGGGCATTTTGCGGCAAATGGCGGCATATGGCTTGGCGGTGCAGGCGATTTACCCCGATCGGCCGGTGCGCTGTGCCATCGTCTGGACCGCCACGGCAACCGTGATGGAAATACCGCAAACGCTTTGGCAAAATTGTTCCTTTGATCCGGCCGTGGCTTGACCTTGGCAATCGGTGTGCATACACTTTGCCCAACTTATTCGTCGTAGGAGACCACAATGGCAACAGTCGCAGTTACAGACGCAACCTTTGAAGCAGAGGTCATCAAATCCGATGTCCCCGTGGTTGTGGATTTTTGGGCAGAATGGTGCGGACCATGCAAAATGATCGGCCCAGTTCTTGAGGAACTGTCAACCGACATGGAGGGCCAAATCAAGGTCGTCAAAGTTGATGTCGATTCACAACAACAAATGGCATCGCAACTGGGTGTGCGTGGCATTCCAGCCCTGTTCATTTTCAAAGATGGCCAAGTGGTATCAAACCGCGCTGGCGCAGCCCCCAAGGCAGCACTTGAGGCATGGATCAAAGAATCCATCTAACCCCGCTTAGGGATACTTGATGAAAGAGGCCGTTTCGCGGCCTTTTTTTGTGGCATGTTGGTCTGGGCTTGTGCAAACTGGGTCACGACCCCATATCCAAAGCAGACCCAGACAGGAGGCGGTATTGTCAGACAACGAATTTCCCGGGTGGCATGGCACCACAATCATCGGCGTGAAAAAAGCGGGCCAAGTGGTCATCGCAGGTGACGGCCAAGTCAGTTTGGGCCAAACCGTGATCAAAGGCACCGCCCGCAAGGTGCGCCGCCTGTCGGCGGGTGGGCATGATGTGATCTGCGGCTTTGCGGGGTCCACCGCCGATGCCTTTACCCTGCTAGAACGCCTTGAGGCCAAGTTAGAGGCCGCACCGGGCCAACTGCCCCGCGCGGCCGTGGAATTGGCCAAGGATTGGCGCACCGACAAATACCTGCAAAAGCTCGAGGCGATGTTAATCGTCACCGATGGTGATAATCTGTTGGTAATTACAGGGGCCGGCGATGTGTTGGAACCTGAACACAATGTGGCCGCCATTGGATCGGGCGGCAATTTCGCATTGGCCGCCGCGCGCGGTATGATGGATACCGATTTGGACGCGGAAACAATCGCCCGCAAGGCAATGGCCATTGCCGCCGATATCTGTGTCTATACCAACGGAAACTTGACAGTAGACACGATTGGCTAATCCATGACCGAAATTTCAGATGACATCAAATCCGCCGTTTCCGCCGGCATCGTGACCGAAGCACAGGCCGCATCATTACTGGCCCATGTGCAGTCGCGTCAAGGCCAGCGTGACCATATGGCCGCCGATGACGAACCGTTCGAATTTTTCCGCGGCTTTGCCGAGATTTTCGTAACCGTTGGCCTGTCGCTGTTACTGGCAGGTCTGTTCGGTGTGGCGTGGTTTGCGATTTCATCGCTGGTGGCCGGTCTGCTGCTGGCAGGGGTCAGCGCATATCTGGCGCGATATTATACGTTGAAACGGCGCATGACTCTGCCCAGTATGATGCTGGCAATCGCAACCATAGGTGGGGCATGTGTCGCTGTTTTTGCCGTGTTAAACACAGGTTTAACAATACCAAAATCCAACTATGTGATCACCTTTGCGGCGGGGGCCGTGGTCAGCGTTGTTTATTTTGCGATCTATCGCCTGCCCTTTGCAATGTTTTTATTTGGGCTAAATGTCTTGGGCCTGATCTATGCCGTGGCGGCAAATATCTCGACATTATACGCCGCGGCCCAAAACCCTAGCCAGTCGCTGTTTGATTTGGGCGCAGGATCGAATTTTGCGGCGGCATCATTGATCTATGGGTTTGGATTAATGGCCTTGGGCCTTTGGTTCGACATGAAAGACCCCCATCGCATCAGTCGATATTCGGCAACCGGGTTTTGGCTGCACATTCTGGCTGCGCCTGCGCTGGTCAATACGGGGGCAATGTCGTTGTATAATCTGGGCGGAACTATGGGGTATCTGTCAACTGCGGCTTTGCTGATTGCGGTGACATTGTTTGCCGTGATCATTGACCGGCGATCCTTTTTGACGGCCGGTGTGTTTTATTTCATCGCGATCATTTCATGGGCCGCCAATGAAACCATGGGCGCGACCACTGGCACGGCCAGTGTTATCTTCATCATTGGCGCATTTTTCACCGTCATTGGCACATGGTGGATCCAAATCCGTTCCCGTATCATGCAGGCCCTGCCCGATTTTCCGGGCAAAGACCGCCTGCCCCCGTATCACATCAATGACTGAGGTTTGAATGACTGATCTAACCCCCCGCGAAATCGTGTCTGAATTGGACCGTTTCATCATTGGACAACGTGACGCCAAGCGCGCCGTTTCTGTGGCGCTGCGGTCACGCTGGCGGCGCAAACAACTGTCTGCGGATCTGCGCGACGAAGTATACCCGAAAAACATCCTGATGATCGGGCCAACTGGCGTGGGCAAAACCGAAATTTCACGCCGTTTGGCCAAACTGGCCCGCGCCCCCTTTATCAAGGTTGAGGCGACAAAATTTACCGAAGTTGGCTATGTCGGTCGTGACGTAGAACAGATCATCCGCGATTTGGTGGACAGCGCCATTGCAATGATCCGCACCCAAATGCGCGATGATGTCCGTGCCAACGCCATCCAAGCCGCAGAAGACCGCGTTTTGGACGCCATAGCCGGCCCCGATGCGCGCCCTGCCACCCGCGATATGTTTCGCAAAAAATTACGCGCGGGCGAATTGGACAACACCGAAATCGAAATTGATGTGTCTGACACATCGAATCCAATGTCTATGTTTGACGTTCCGGGCCAACCGGGGTCGCAAATGGGTATGATGAACCTTGGCGATATTTTCGGCAAAGCAATGAGCGGGCGCACAACACGCCGCAAAATGACAGTCGCAGACAGTCACGATTTGCTGGTCAGCGAAGAGGCAGACAAACTGCTGGACGATGAAACGGTAACGCGCGCCGCGTTAGAGGCCGTTGAAAACAATGGTATCGTATTCTTGGACGAAATTGACAAAGTTTGCGCCCGCACTGATGCCCGCGGTGCCGATGTCAGCCGCGAAGGTGTGCAGCGCGACCTGCTGCCCCTGATTGAGGGTACGACCGTTTCCACCAAACATGGCCCCGTGAACACCGATCACATCCTGTTCATCGCATCAGGCGCGTTTCATGTCGCCAAACCATCAGATTTGCTGCCCGAATTGCAGGGCCGTTTGCCAATTCGTGTTGAATTACAACCGCTGACAGAATCGGATTTCGTGGCCATTCTGACCGACACCGACAACGCCCTGACCCGCCAATACACCGCCTTGATGGGGACCGAAGGTGTAAGCGTTGATTTCACCGATGACGGCATTGCCGAGATTGCGAAAATCGCAGCCGAGGTAAACCGCAGCGTCGAAAATATCGGCGCACGGCGTTTGTACACTGTCATGGAACGCGTCTTCGAAGAGCTTTCCTTTGTCGCGCCGGACCGCACCGGCGACAGCGTGACTGTGAACGCAGAGTTTGTGAAAACAAACATTGGTGATTTGGCGGCCGGCGCAGACCTTAGCCGCTATGTCCTGTAAGTGGGCCTAGCCAGAACCGTGCAAATAATCCGCCAATGCCGGTGGCGGGTTTTGTAACAAATCACGGGTGTCGAACGCGCCCGTGATTTTATGGTCTGCCACCAAGATAGTTTTGGGCGCAATGCGCAGCGCATCATTGGGATCATGCGTCACCATCAACACCGTGGCCCCAGACTGCGCAGCGACATCAGCCAGTAAATCCAACATTTCTTGCTTTAACGCAGGTCCCAACGCGGCAAAGGGTTCGTCCAGCAACAAAATTGGTTGTGCCTGCAACATGACACGCGCCAGCGCCGCGCGGCTGATTTGTCCACCCGATAACTGCGCCGGTTTGCGATCGGCCAATCCCGCCAAACCCACACGGTCCAATGCCTGCAAAATGCGGTCATGTTGATCCGCACTGATGCGGGATTTATGCGTCAGCGCCAGCGCAATGTTGCGGTAAATGGTCAAATGCGGAAACAGGTTATTATCCTGAAATAACATCGCAACGGGGCGCTGGGATGGCGGCAGTTTCGTGATATCTGTTCCTTGCCACAAAATGCGCCCCTGCTGCGGATGATCAAACCCCGCTAACACAGACAATAGTGTCGATTTACCTGCCCCTGACGGCCCCAACACGGCGTTTATTCCAACCTCGGGCGTAATCGCATCTGCGGATAGGTGAAAATTGCCTTGGTGAATATGCAGATCAATAATCTTTAACATTGCGTCGCCCCCAGTAATCGCACAGGGCGAAAATCCCTAGTGATAATATCAATAACACAACCGCACCCGCAGCAGCCTGATCCATACGATAGGCGCCCATCAGTTGGTAAATCTTTAGCGGTAAAGTGGCCTGTTCAGATGTGCCAAACAACACGATCACGCCCAAATCCCCCATCGACAGCGCCGCCGTCACCCCCGCCGCAAACCCCAAGGGTTGGCGCAGGCGCGGAATAAACACCCAGCGCAGCCACGCGATTGGCCCCAGCCCCAGCGATTGCGCCAATCGTGTGTAATTGACCCGTATCGTTTCCGCAGGCGGCCGCAAAATCCGCAGCACAAAGGGCAGCGATAATACCGCATTCAACACACAGGTCACGCCCAGCGCCCAATCAAATGGATTTGCAAAGTTCCGAATAATCAAAAACAATCCCGCCCCCAATACCAGCGGTGAAATGGCCAGTCCTGCGGTTCCGATCACCTCGCCCCAGCGGGTGGTCAGCGGCAGGGCCAGTGCCAGACATAGGGCTGTGGAGACCGCCGCAATCACAATCGACCGACCCGCAGCCCCCCACACCGCCATGCCCAGCGTTGGGACACCTGTGATCCCTTGGGCTACGACCATGACAACTGGCAAGCCCAAAAACACGATAGCCGCAGTGATCCACAGACCATCCCCAAAGGCGATACGCCAATGATCAACGGGCCAGAAAACCCTGCGATCGCGCGTGTTAGACACGGTTTCGCGGCCAGATATCATCACCGTAATCACGGCGGCCGCCCCTGCCAATGCGGCCTGGATCAATGCCAAATTGGCAGCTTTGGCCAAATCAAAATCATACCGAAACGCTTGGTATATCGCCAATTCTATCGTCGTGGCCTTGGGCCCACCGCCCAATGTCAGCGCCACCGCAAAGCTGGACAAACAAATCACAAAAATGATACCAAAGGCCGGCGGCAAAACCCGCATCAACATCGGCCATTCGACCACGCGAAACATTGCCCAACCCCGCAGTCCCAACTGGCCGGCCAATCGCAGGTGTTCAGCAGGAACGCGTGACCACCCCTGCACAATCATCCGCGTGGCCAGCGGTAAATTGAAAAACACATGCACCAATAATACGCCAGCAATGCCGTATATAGACACTGGTTCGACACCAAACATACCCAAGGCACGGTTCACCAATCCGTTTTGGCCAAACACCGCCAAAACCCCCATAACCGCGATCAAAACGGGCAAAATAAACGGCGCACCCAAAGCTGTCATCACCCAGTCACGCCCCCAAAACCGTCGTCGCGCCAGCGCACGCGCCAATGGCACTGCAAATAAACACGACAACAGCGCTGACAACAGCGATTGCAAAACAGTAAATCGCAGCGCCGCCCAATCAGCCGCGCCAATGGCACGCCCCGACTGGGCCCAGCCCCAAACTGTCGCCAGCGGGGCCAGAACCAACAGCGCGACAAACGCGCCCGTGATTATTGCGACAGTGCGGTGCGCCATTCTTCTATCGCGGTGTCGCGCATGTCTGCAGCCTGATTTTCATCCATATAGACAGCCTGCGACGGAATCGGCAAATCAGCAAAGGCCTGTGGCCAGTCCGCCATCGGCTGCGCCGCAGGATAGGACCAGTTGGTCATCGGGATCAGCGATTGAAACGCATCCGACATGACAAACGCCATGAATTGATCGGCCAATTCGGGTTGATCGGTGCCCGCCACCTTGGCCGCCAATTCGAAATAGGGGTAATGCCCAGCGTCAAAAATCGCCGCACGTTTGGTGTCATCACCCTCGGCCACGATGTGATAGGCGGGCGATGTGTTAAACGACAACACAACCGCAGCTTCACCATCGGTGAACAATCCGTATGCTTCGGACCATCCTTTGGTCACAGTCAGAATGTGGGGTGCCAAACGTTGCCAAAACGCCCCCGCTTGGTCGCCATAGGTCGCCTTGACCCACAACACCAATGCCAAACCAGAAATTGATGTCCGCGGATCTTGGATCACGATTTTCTGACCCTCTGGCAGGTTCAACAAATCATCGAAACTGGCCAGCGGTGTCGTCACCCGTGTCGCGTCATACACAAACGATACATAGGACCAGTTGAACGGCAAAAACACATCATCGGTCCAATCAATCGGCAAATCCAAATCCGCATTGTTCTGCCCATGTGGCGCAAACAAATCTGTGGACCGCGCTTTGCGTGTCACATCGGTGTTCAGACCAATAACGATATCGGCATCGGTCGATGGCCCCTCTAACATCAGGCGGGGCAATAAATCGCCAGCCGAAAATTTCAGATCACAGGCACAGGTTTCTTCAAACGCGGCCTCAATCGATGGGCCCGGTCCCCATTCAGATGTAAAATAATCGGGTGCATAGACATTCAAAACGGGTGTTTCAGCCGCCGCAGCAGTTGCAAAAATGACGCCCGCAGCAAGGGATAGGTATTTCATTCAATCTCTCCTTTAGCATGCGGAGAGACGTGTGGGATATGACCCAAACCTTCCCTCCGCCGGTTTTAACCGGATCAGGTTCAACGGGTCCGCTGTCGCGTCTCAGCCATCATGGCTCCCCGAGGTGGCCCCTGTTTACCCCGCCACGATCCGCCACACAAGATGAAATCGCTTGAGCCTTGGCCATCATACCGCTAGAGACATACCCAAAGGAGATCAGGACATGAGCGTTAACACCTTTGGACATCTTTTCCGCGTCACCACTTGGGGCGAAAGCCACGGGCCAGCCCTGGGCGCGACCGTCGATGGCTGCCCCCCCGGTGTGACGATTGACGCGGCTGATCTGCAACATTGGCTGGACAAACGCAAACCGGGCCAAAACAAATTCACAACGCAACGGCGCGAACCCGATCAGGTGCAAATATTGTCTGGCGTGTTTGATGGGCAATCCACGGGCACACCGATCCAATTGATGATCGAAAACACCGATCAACGCTCCAAGGATTATGGCAATATTTCCGAAACCTTCCGCCCCGGACACGCCGATATCACCTATTGGCAGAAATATGGCATCCGCGATTATCGCGGGGGCGGCCGATCCTCGGCGCGCGAAACGGCGGCCCGCGTGGCGGCAGGTGGCGTTGCACGCGCCGCGCTGAAAACACTGGCGCCCAATCTGGAAATCACGGGGTACATGACGCAAATCGGGCCCCACAAAATCAACCCAGATAATTTTGACTGGGATCAAATCGACCAAAACGCATTCTGGACACCAGACGCACAGGCCGCATCAGACTGGGCCGCATACCTTGACGATATCCGCAAATCCCACGATTCTGTCGGCGCCGTGATCGAGGTCACCGCACGCAATGCCCCTGCAGGCCTAGGCGCACCAATCTATGGCAAACTCGACACAGACCTTGCCGCCGCCATGATGTCCATCAACGCGGTCAAAGGTGTCGAAATCGGCCAAGGCATGAACGCAGCCGCCCTGACGGGCTCCGAAAATGCAGACGAAATCTTTATGGGCAACGATGGCCAACCGGTCTATTCCTCAAACAACGCAGGCGGCATCTTGGGCGGCATTTCCACAGGTCAGGACATCGTGGTCCGCTTTGCGGTCAAACCCACGTCATCGATCCTAACCCCACGCCAATCCATCACAAAGTCTGG
This sequence comes from uncultured Phaeobacter sp., assembly GCA_964633145.1. Taxonomy (GTDB): domain Bacteria; phylum Pseudomonadota; class Alphaproteobacteria; order Rhodobacterales; family Rhodobacteraceae; genus CAJXSD01. The sequence continues at coordinate 25,237 of CAZWFE010000001.1, forward strand.
CGACCCAATCGAAGTTGTGACCAAAGGCCGCCATGATCCCTGCGTCGGCATCCGCGCCGTCCCCGTGGGCGAGGCGATGATGGCCTGCGTCATTCTCGATCACATCCTGCTACATCGTGGCCAAATCGGCGAAAACCGCGGCAAAATCGGGAAATAAACCCGCTTTCATTTTTGTGAAAATACTCTCGGGGGTACGGGGGCAGACAGCCCCCGTTTCAACCGCTGCAAATCGCACAGTTCATCAACATCGTGTAAAACATCACAATATCCGATGGCCCAGCCATCCATCCGCGCCACCGTTTGCGCCAATGTATCCGACACCGACCAGGTCACACCATCAAACAGCTTAGGTCGGCAAATTTGCCCCAATCGCGCGCCCACCAACCAAAATCCACCGTCGGCGGCGGGACCGAAAATAAAATCGCGGCCCTGCAGTTTATCAAACGCGAACCGAATGTGGGCAGGTGTCACCTCTGGAATATCGCCACCAATCAAACAAACGGGGCCATCAGGCACCGCAGACAACAAACGCGCCATACGCGCGCCCAAATCTCCACGGCCCTGCGGCATCCTCGGAATATCAGCCGGCCAAAATCGGCTGGTCATCCCATCCCGATCTGGTGATACGGCCAAAACCAAATCCCAACGCGGATCCCGCAAACGGCGGATCAGACGGCGGGTTTGGTGACGAAACCACCATGCGGCAGCTGTCATGCCAATATCGCGGCCCAATCGTGTTTTGACACGACCAGCGACGGGCTCTTTGACCATAATGATCAGCGTGGGACGGGCTTTAGGCAAAATAATCCTGTAAAATGCGGCTATAGATTGATTTCAACTGCGTAATCTGTGCCACCTCGACCCGTTCATCAACCGAATGCATGGTTTTGCCCACCAACCCAAATTCGGTGACGGGGCACAGGTCTTTGACAAATCGCGCATCTGATGTGCCGCCCGTGGTCGACATTTCGGGGGTGACTCCCAATTCGGCCCGAACGGCGCTTGCAATCAAATCCGACAATTCACCGGGCGGGGTGATAAAGCTTTCGCCAGACACCTTTATGCGCAGATCAAAGGAAATCCCAGTCTCGTCCGCCACCTGATCGACCATGCTGTGCAACCATTCGGTCAGACTGTCGCCGGAATGCAAATCATTGAACCGAATATTCACCGTTGCCCGACACTGCGCAGGGATCACATTGGTCGCGGGATTGCCCGTGTCCACCGTTGTAATCGCCAGGGTCGAGGCATCGAAATGATCGGTACCCTGATCCAATTCATGACTGGCCAAACGATCCATCAACCGCACCATCGCGGTCACGGGGTTATTCGCGCGATGCGGATAGGCCGAATGCCCCTGCACCCCTGTTGCCGTAAAAAACGCCGTTAACGATCCGCGACGGCCAATTTTCATCATCTGCCCCATGGTGTCGGGGCTGGTGGGTTCGCCCACCAAACAATGATCCATGGTTTCCCCATTGGCGCGCATCCAATCCAGAATGGCGGTGGTCCCGTCCAATGCGTCGCCCTCTTCGTCACCAGTGATGGTGATCACAATGGATCCATCGGGCGGGGTATCGGTCACAAAATCAATCGCGGCCGCCACGAATGCGGCAACGCCTGATTTCATATCTGTGGCCCCGCGCCCATACATAAACCCATCACGAATTTCCGCGCCAAAGGGATCAACCGTCCACGCCGCAGCATCGCCCACAGGCACCACATCCGTATGCCCATTAAACCCAAAGGTACGCCCATTTTTGCCCGCCCCCCAGCGGGCAAACAGGTTGTGAATGCCGCCGCGTTCGATGCGGGTACAGGTGAACCCATTTGCAGACAAAACAGTCTCTAACAAAGTGATTGCGCCCCCTTCAGCTGGGGTAACAGATGGGCATTTGATCAAATCAGCGGTTAATTGGATGGGGTCGATTGTCATGATCTTTCCAGTTTCAAATGTTTCGTCACAGCCGTGGCCATATCCGTTGCAGCATGCAAAATATCAGTTGCACTTGCGGTGGTTAATTCATCCAGTGTGCCAAACCCGTATAACGCACCCAAACAGCCCATGCCATTGTTGCGCGCCCCGATCACATCATAGTGACGATCACCAATCATAATCGCATCGCGCGGATCACAGCCAGTCTGGGCCAAACCATAGGCCAGCAATTCGGTTTTATCGGTGCGTGTTCCGTCCAGTTCGGACCCAAATTCATAGTCCAGAAAATCCGACACCCCGAAATGCGCCACAATATCACCGGCATAGGCAATGGGTTTCGATGTGGCCAAACACAACCGATAGCCGCGCGATTTCAGATCGGATAATTGCCCCAATACCCCATCATAGAGACGGTTATTAAACATTTCACCGCCACGATAGGCATCGCGGTAATGGGCCACCGTTTGATCATGCAATTCGGCAGGCATGCCCAGTTTCGTCAAACTGTCCCACAGGGATGGGCCCACAACCCAATTGGCGTCAACGCCCAAATCGGGATACCCCATTTGGCCCAGCGCATAGTTGAACGCATTAATAATCCCCGGACCCGAGTCAGTTAGCGTGCCATCCAGATCCAGAAACACAAATGCCATCAGTGCACCACATCAGGATCCAGATTTTCATCGCCAAAGAATGGCGTCATCTGGGCCACGACGACTGAATTTTCATCCAAGGCGCGCTGCATCAAAATACGTTCATCGTCCTCGATGTCATGCCCCTGTTCGATACGTTCGTCCAAGGTGCCATAGCCCGTCACATCCAGCGGTGCCAAATCGGCCTGTTTCAAAATGGCCACCGTTTCGCGCACGGCCTCGGCCTCGTCCACGCCACTGGCATAGCACATCAGCGCAGCGCCCGTTGACTTGGGCGGCAAGCCGTCTTCTTTTGATCTGCCCACTTGGACCAACAGGGTATAGACCTGTTGTTTCTTGGGGGTCTTGGGTTTTTCAGACATTGCACGGCCTTATCATTAAATCATATACCCTATGATTAGACCTGCCGCGCGCTGAATGCAAATGGTGAAAAGATACAATCAATACGACCAATATATGGTGTATTTGTCGCCTGAATTTGGTTGCGTCACAGACATCATTGCCCGCAGCCCATCCATGCGAAAGGATACGTTTTTCAATTCTTCGATTGGGACCAGTTTGGAATTAATCAATGCCGATCCTTTGCAAAACTCTGGCGGCGCAGGAAAGGTGACGGACATATTCAAAATGCCTGTCGGCGTTCCAATTGTGTTGGAAATTTCCTTGCGCCCCTTTTCGGTAAAGGCCCGCGCTTTGTACGTTAGGTGGCGTTGGAAATCTTGGCCGGTTTTCAGCGGGTGCGGTAAATCAATCGCGTAAAAGACATATTTGCCACGCTCTTCGACCCGATCTGGTTCACGTCCGTTTAGAAATATGTCGAATAATTCACCTGGAAAATCGATGGATGTTGAAATTTCGCGCACCTGGCCACGGACAACGATGCCCGTTTGCCGCCGATTATAAATACTGACCGCCCAATCGGGTGTTATTTCAATATCATAATCAATCGTGTCATAGAATAAATTGGTCCCCCTAGACAAATCACCATAGGCGGCCAGAAATTTCATGACTGTAGGCGCACAATCGCGATATGAGGCTGCGTCAAATTTGGTCAAAACCGCTTTGGTATGGGCTTTGACCGTTTCGGGGGAAATGTTCAGGTGTTTGGCAATTTCGCTGCGCGTTGCGCCATAGGATATCAATTCCAGAACCTCGAATTGGCGTTCAGTTAAACTGGGCGGACGGACATAGGGCATTTGGGCTGCATTTGTCATGTTTTGCCGAACCAGATTGGGAAATGGGGCGCGGTGGGTTCAGGGGTGGTTGTTCCAGATGATCCAGGACAATCGAACACAAGTGTGGCAATAATTGCGCAAATGGCACAAGGAAAACCAATAAAACATGTCAAAATGATAACGCAGCCCAATAACCAATTTGTGACACGATTTATCACCGTAACGAACATCAACAGTTGAACTGATCGCCTGTTTTTACTATGGGTTGATCAACATACCCCTAGCAATAAGGATCCGTCATGTATCGTTCAAGAACGTCCACCCACGGCCGCAATATGGCTGGCGCACGCGGGCTTTGGCGCGCAACAGGGATGAAGGATAGCGATTTCGGCAAACCCATCATCGCAATCGTGAATTCATTTACCCAATTTGTTCCCGGTCACGTCCACCTGAAAGACTTGGGCCAAATGGTCGCCCGCGAGGTCGAGGCCGCCGGCGGCGTCGCCAAGGAATTCAACACCATTGCCGTGGATGATGGAATTGCCATGGGCCATGATGGGATGCTGTATTCCCTGCCATCGCGCGAAATCATTGCCGACAGTGTTGAATATATGGTCAACGCCCATTGCGCCGATGCAATGGTTTGTATTTCCAACTGTGATAAAATCACGCCCGGTATGTTGATGGCCGCAATGCGGTTGAACATTCCGGTTGTATTCGTATCCGGTGGCCCGATGGAGGCTGGCAAAGTCATTTGGGACGGCAAAGAAAAGGCGCTGGATCTGGTGGATGCCATGGTCGCCGCAGCGGATGACAAATACACCGACGAACAGGTCGAGGAAATCGAACAAAACGCTTGCCCCACATGTGGATCATGTTCGGGTATGTTTACCGCAAATTCCATGAACTGCTTGACCGAGGCACTGGGCCTGTCCCTGCCTGGGAACGGATCAACATTGGCCACACACGCCGACCGCAAGGAATTGTTCCTACGCGCAGGTCGCCGCATCGTGGAAATGGCCAAGGCCTGCTATGAACAGGGTGACGCCAACATGTTGCCCCGCAACATCGCCACGTTTAAAGCATTTGAAAACGCGATGTCGTTGGATATCGCGATGGGCGGATCCACGAACACCGTTTTGCACCTGCTGGCCGCCGCTTATGAGGGCGAGGTTGATTTCTCAATGGATGATATCGACCGCCTATCACGCAAGGTGCCATGCCTGTCCAAGGTCGCGCCTGCAAAATCCGACGTCCATATGGAGGACGTCCACCGCGCCGGTGGCATCATGGCGATTTTGGGCGAATTGGACCGCGCCGGTCTGATCCACCGCGATTGCCGCACGGTTCACGAACCCACCATCGGTGATGCGCTGAACAAATGGGACGTCATGCGCACCAACGATCCTGATGTGCATAACTTTTTCCGCGCGGCCCCCGGTGGCGTCCGCACGACCCAAGCGTTTAGCCAAAGCCGTCGGTACGACAGCGTCGATACGGACCGCGCAGGCGGCGTGATCCGCAGCAAAGAAAATGCCTTTTCCCAGGACGGCGGTTTGGCCGTGTTGTTCGGCAATCTGGCAGAACACGGCTGTATCGTGAAAACGGCCGGTGTGGATGACAGCATCCTGAAATTTTCAGGCCCCGCCTATGTTGTGGAATCCCAAGATGACGCCGTCAACGACATTCTGACCGGCAAAGTCAAAGAAGGCGATGTCGTCATCATCCGTTACGAAGGTCCGCGCGGCGGCCCCGGCATGCAAGAAATGCTATACCCCACATCCTATCTGAAATCCAAAGGATTGGGCGCGGCCTGTGCCTTGGTCACAGATGGTCGTTTTTCGGGCGGCACATCGGGTCTGTCCATTGGCCATGTATCCCCCGAGGCAGCCGAGGGCGGCACAATCGGTTTGGTCGAACATGGCGATTTGATCGAAATCGACATCCCAAATCGGTCGATCAATTTGGCCGTGTCTGATGATGTTCTGGCCGAACGCCGTGCCAAACAGGATGCCGCAGGCTGGACCCCAGCCAAACCACGCAAGCGTAAGGTTACAACAGCATTGCGCGCCTATGCTGCGCTGACAACCTCTGCCGCCAAAGGCGCGGTTCGCGTGGTCGAATAATAAAACAACGGGCCTGCGCAAATCTGCGCGGGCCT
>CAZWFE010000001.1:31261-155652 GCA_964633145.1 uncultured Phaeobacter sp.
CGGTTCGCGTGGTCGAATAATAAAACAACGGGCCTGCGCAAATCTGCGCGGGCCTGTGCGCGGGTCTGTGCCCCTATGCCGAATACCGACGGCGCAGGATGCCCAAAAATTCCTGATAATCATCAAACGGCACGGCGTTTTGGAAATATGACAGGGGTTCGTTTCGGTACCCTTGGGTAAAAAACGCAAAATCAACGCCCGCGTTTTGGGCCGTCTGATAATCCACCGGACTATCCCCGACATATAACACGTCATCCGCCTGTAACCGCGAAATGGTTTCGCGCAGTGGTGCAGGATCAGGTTTTTTCACCGCCAAACTGTCGCCCCCAATCACCGCATCAAAATACCGTGCAATCTGCAGGTGATCCAAAATATGCACCGCTGGCGCATAGGGTTTGTTGGTACATAGCCCAATTTTCACCCCAGCGTCGCGCAAATACGCTAATGCGTCCAAACAATCAGGGTACAGCTTGGTCAGTCCCAACGGATTTTCGTTGTAATATGTCAGCAAACGCTGCGTCAGGTCGGTTTGTACACCATCGGCCAAACCCACCCGAACACGCACCCGTTCTGCCAATTTGGGCAATCCATTTCCGATAAAGGAAATGACAGTTGGCAAATCCAACGGCGCACAATCAAAATCAGCCAAGGCCCGATTGACCGCGGCCTGAATATCGGGCGCGCTGTCAATCAATGTGCCATCTAGATCAAATATCACGGCCCGCATGACACCACCCTGCCCGTTTGTTTGCATGATACCTACAAGGCCGCCGTTGCAGCCGCGCGAATGGCTGCGATATTGTCACCATAGACATCCGCCGCATCAACCGACCCACCGCGGAAAACGGCCGATCCAGCAACCAGCACATCCGCGCCCGCTGCCGCCATCAGCGGCGCAGTCGTCGGATCCATGCCGCCGTCAATTTCAATATGGATCGGACGATCCCCGATCATGTCGCGCAGTTTTCGGACCTTGGCCGTCATATCAATGTATTTCTGGCCGCCAAATCCGGGGTTTACCGTCATCACACAGACCAAATCTGTCAAATCTAGCAAATGTTCCACCGTTTCGGCCGGTGTGCCTGGGTTCAGGGCAACGCCCGCCCTCATCCCTGCGCCACGGATGGCCTGCAATGTGCGGTGAATGTGTGGCCCCGCCTCGATATGGGCGGTCAGAATATCCGCCCCCGCATCGGCATATGCATCGATATAGGGATCAACCGGCGCAATCATCAAATGCACATCCATCACCGTTTTCACATGGGGCCGAAACGCCTTGACCGCGGGGGGACCAAAGGTCAGGTTCGGCACAAAATGCCCGTCCATGACATCAATATGCACCCAATCTGCGCCTTGCGCTTCGATCGCGCGAATTTCTGCACCAAAGTTGGCGAAATCAGCGGACAAAATGGATGGTGCGATTTTAATGGAACGGTCAAAGGCCATGTGGCTCTCCTATTGCATGCTGCGACTGCTGAGTGGGTGTCTAGTACGCAGCCCCCACGTAGTGCAAGATTTTAGTGCGCTAGCGCGACATTTAACCATGGTTTGGCACAGACGCGTCATAGTCCCACGATGTAATGATTTCCATCGCCTCTTGGGCGGTATCGACAAATTTGAACAGCTCCAAATCATCGCGCGAAATCGTCCCCGCGTCAGACAGTGCCTGCCAATTTATAATGTCATTCCAAAATTCCCGCCCAAACAACAAAAATGGCACCGGCGCCATGCGATTGGTTTGGATCAATGTCAGCGCTTCAAACAACTCGTCAAGCGTGCCAAATCCCCCAGGGAATACGCAAATCGCTTTGGCGCGCATCAAAAAATGCATCTTGCGAATGGCAAAGTAATGGAAATTGAAACACAATTCCGGCGTCACATAGGCATTGGGCGCCTGTTCATGGGGCAACACAATATTCAACCCAACAGATTTGCCACCCGCATCCAATGCACCGCGGTTGCCCGCCTCCATCACACCTGGCCCACCGCCAGTCGTGACAACAAATTCACCGCCGCCCAGCGATTGGCTGTATAGCGTGATCTGACGCGCCAATTCGCGCGCTTGGGTGTAATACTGGGTCAATTCCGCCAGCTTGGGCGTTTTGGCCTGATCTGCATTTACAGGATCAGGAATCCGCGCGCCCCCAAACAAAACAACCGTTGAATGAATACCCTGTTCGTCCAATGCCAATTCAGGTTTCAACAATTCTAACTGCAGCCGCACCGGCCGCAGATCTTCGCGCACCAAAAATTCATCGTCAGCAAAGGCCAACCGATAGGCCGGCGATTGCGTCTGCGGCGTAACCGGCACACTGGTCGCAGTTGATTTGTCCGTACCCGCATCGCGAAATATCCGCTTTGTTTTCCGTGTCATATTTACATCCCTTTGTTTCATCTTATCTTACGCCTAAAAATATTGTATCACCAGCGAATGAAAGCTATAGCGCTAAAAAGAAATTTCCGGATAGGAGACCACCCATGTCCAACACACACCTAGAAACCGCAATCGAAGCCGCGTGGGACGCACGCGACACAATCACGCCCGCCACAACCGGCGAAACCCGTGAAGCCATCGAAGACACCCTAAATGCCCTAGACAGCGGCAAACTCCGCGTGGCCGAGAAAATGGAAAACGGCGATTGGCACGTAAACCAATGGGCGAAAAAGGCCGTGCTGTTGGGATTTCGGATCAAAGACATGGAAATCCAATCCGGTGGCCCCCAAGGCAGCGGCTGGTGGGACAAAGTCGACAGCAAATTCGCAGGCTGGGGCGAAAACCAGTGGCGCGCCGCAGGGTTCCGCGCGGTTCCCAACTGCGTCGTTCGAAAATCCGCCTATATTGCACCTGGCGTAGTGCTGATGCCATCATTTGTGAACCTTGGTGCCTATGTTGATCAGGGTACAATGGTAGACACATGGGCAACCGTCGGCAGCTGCGCCCAAATCGGTAAGAATGTCCACCTGTCCGGTGGCGTCGGCATCGGTGGCGTACTTGAACCCATGCAAGCCGGCCCAACCATTATCGAAGACAACTGCTTTATTGGCGCACGATCCGAAGTCGTCGAAGGATGCATCATCCGCGAAGGATCGGTTTTAGGAATGGGTGTCTATATCGGCCAATCCACAAAAATCGTTGACCGCGAAACAGGCGAAGTCATGTACGGCGAAGTCCCGCCATATTCCGTCGTTGTTTCCGGCTCAATGCCATCGAAAAACGGGATCAATCTATACTGCGCAGTGATCGTCAAACGCGTTGACGAAAAAACACGCAGCAAAACCGGTATCAATGAATTGTTGCGGGATTGAACAGAATTGTTTCTAGCGAAACAAACGGGGGCCTTTCGGCCCCCTTTTTTGAGTATTTTTACAAAAATGAAAACCTAAACTTCAAGTATATTCGGCCTTTCAATTTTGCGTAAAATACTCTGGGGTGAATTGGCCCCATCGGGGCCAAAGGGGGCAAAGCCCCCACTTTCATACCTAGCAACAAGCCGCGACTGCCCGTTTTGTCATGACACCCACCAGATGTGCGCGATAATCGGCACTACCATGTAAATCCGAAATCATTCCGTTTGACGCAACGGCCAATCCATTTAGGGCATCGGGGCTGAAGTTTTCTGAAAGCGCCACTTCAGCCTCAGACCAACGGAATACTCCGTCCTCAGAAGCCCCTGTCACGGCGACCCTAACACCATCGGCATATTTCGCGACAAAAACACCGACCATTGCAAAACGCGAAGCAGGTTGTTCGAATTTTTGATAATTCGCTGCCTGCGGAATGGGGAACCGGACACCGGTAATGATTTCGCCCTCGTCTAGGGATGTTGTAAACATGCCTTGGAAAAAGTCATCGGCGTTGATTTCACGTGTGCTAGTGATGACTGTCGCACCAGATGCCAAGACAGCAGAGGGGTAACAGGCGGCGGGGTCATTATTGGCCACAGATCCACCAATTGTCCCCCGGTTTCGGACTGCGGGATCACCGATGCCCGCCGCCAGTGCCGCCAAAGCTGGATAGGCCCCTGCGTGTTGTGCCACAGTTGCGTGTGTGGTTGCCCCCCCGATTGTCAGGCTGCCATCGTCGTTTTGGCAAACACCCTTCATTTCGGCGATCCCTGTCAGGCTGACCAGTTTTGACGGGCTAGCAAGGCGTTGTTTCATGGTGGGGATCAGGGTTTGACCACCGCCCAAAGGTTGCGCATCCTCGGTTGCTAGGGCGGCGACCGCATCTGCGATTGTTGTTGGTTTTTCAAAGTCAAAGTTATACATGTCTGATCCCTTCCCTTAACCTTGCATTGCCGCCCAGACGCGCTGGGGCGAAACGGGCATATCGATATGGGTGACGTGGGTATGTCCACCGGATTGAAGCGCATCAACCACGGCATTGACAACAGCGGGTGGTGATCCGATAGCGCCAGCTTCGCCGCAGCCCTTCACGCCCAATGGGTTGTGCGTACAGGGTGTTTGGCACGAATGATCGACCGTATAGAACGGCACATCGGACGCCCGCGGCATTGCGTAATCCATATAGGATGCGCTAAGCAGCTGGCCATTTTCGTCATAGACACAGTTTTCCAGCAAAGCCTGACCAATACCCTGACCCACGCCGCCGTGGACCTGACCGGTGACGATCATCGGGTTTACGATGTTGCCAAAATCATCGGCGGCGCTGAACCGTTCTACTGTCACTTTGCCAGTTTCTGGATCCACTTCGACCTCGCAGGCATAGGCGCCCGAGGGATAGGTAAAGTTGGACGGATCATAGAATGCCGTTTCCTCAAGGCCGGGTTCGATATCCTCAAGCGGATAGTTATGGGGCACATAGGCGGCCAGTGTCACATCACCCCAAGCACAGGATTTATCGGTGCCTTTGACGGTGAATTGACCGTCTTTCAGTTCGATATCCGCCTCGGATGCCTCAAGCATATGGGATGCGATTTTCTTGGCTTTGTTTATGATCTTTTCTGTTGCGCGCACCATGGCTGACCCACAAACCGCAAGCGACCGCGATCCATAGGTGCCCATCCCGAACGGGATTTTTGAACTGTCGCCATGGACAATTTCGATCATACTGTCATCGATGCCCAGCATATCCGCCACAACTTGGGGGAATGCGGTTTCGTGGCCTTGGCCGTGGCTGTGTGCGCCGACCATCACGCTGATCGAACCGGTGGCATTCACACGCACGGTTGCTGCATCATACAGACCCGCACGCGCGCCCAACTGGCCCACCAGATTGGATGGCGCGATGCCGCAGGCCTCGATATAGCAGTTCACGCCCAAACCGCGCAGTTTGCCGCGGGCCTCGGATTCTTTGCGACGTGCTTCAAATCCGGACAGGTCTGCGATTTCTTCTAGCTTGTCCATGGTTGCGACATAGTCACCTGTGTCATATTCCACGGCAACGGGGGTGGCATATGGGAATTGGGTGATAAAGTTTTGCCGCCGCAGCGCGATTGGATCAACGCCCAATTCACGGGCTGCTTTGTCAACCAAACGTTCCAGCTGATATGTGGCCTCGGGGCGGCCCGCACCGCGATAAGCATCCACTGGGACGGTGTTGGTAAACACAGCCTTAACATTTACATAGATCAGCGGCGTTTTATAATTGCCAGCCATCAATGTGCCATGCAGCCAAGTTGGAACCGATGGCGCAAATGTGGACAAATACGCGCCCATATTGGCATAGGTTTCGGTGCGGATGGCCTGAAAATTGTTATCGGCATCCAGTGCCAATTCAATTTTGGTGACATGATCACGGCCGTGGGCATCGGACATGAATGCCTCGGACCGAGACGATGTCCATTTAACTGCACGATTAAGCTGACGCGCGGCGAAGGTACAAAATGCCTCTTCTGCATAGTGGAAAATTTTGGTGCCAAAGCCACCACCCACATCAGGGGCCACAACGCGCAATTTATGTTCCGGGATCCCCAAAACAAAGGCACCCATCAGCAAACGAATGACATGTGGGTTTTGCGATGTGGTAAACAGCGTGCTTTCATCATTGGCGCGGTTGTAATCGCCAACGGCAACGCGGGGTTCCATGGGATTGGCCACCAAACGGTTGTTGACCAATTCCAATGTGGTCACATGGGCGGCCTCTTCGAACGCTTTGTTCACGGCGTCGCGGTTTTCTTCGACGAAACCCCAGTCGTAACATAGGTTGCTGTCTAGATCGTCGTGCACCTTGGTGGCACCGGGTTCCAGCGCCTGTTTCATATCAACAACGGCCGGTAATTCGGTAATGTCCAGATCAATCGCCTCGGCGGCATCGCGGGCCTGTTCCAGCGTTTCGGCCACGATCGCAGCAATCGGGTCGCCCACATGGCGCACCTTGCCCTGTGCCAAAACGGGGTGGGCGGGTTCCTGCATCGGGTTGCCGTGTTTGTCGGTGACCTGCCAACCGCATGGAATGCTGCCGATACCTTCGAAATCGGCGCCGGTGAAAATGCGCACAACGCCTGGCATTGCAGCTGCGGCCGCGGTGTCGATTGAATTGATTTTACCATGCGCCATATCTGAGCGCAGGAAATACACATGCGCTTGGCCATGAATGTTAATGTCGTCGGTATATTGTCCGGTTCCGGTCAGGAAACGAATATCCTCGCGCCGCTTGGGGCTGGCGCCGATGCCGCTATCTTTGGGCATATTAAATCCTCCCTTAAACTTATTATTCTGCGGCGATTTGGCTGACATCCTGTCCGGACGCGGCCAAAATTGCCTTAACTATGTTGTGATATCCTGTGCAGCGGCAAATATTGCCTTCTAGGTGGTGGCGCACTTCGGCTTCGGTCGGTTTGGGGTTGTTTTTCAACAAATCCGCAGCCGCCATCACCATGCCAGGTGTGCAATATCCACACTGCAAACCATGGTGTTCCTGAAATGCCGCCTGAATCGCGTTCAGGGTACCATCGGGGGCGGCCTGACCTTCGATTGTGGCGACATCTGCACCGTCCGCTTCTGCGGCGAACATCGTGCAGGATTTCACCGCAACGCCATCGACATGCACGGTACAGGCCCCACATTGGCTGGTATCACAGCCGACGTGCGTACCGGTCAGGCGCAGGTCTTTGCGCAGAAAGTCGACCAATAATGTACGGCCCTCTACATCACCAGAAACGGATTTCCCGTTTACGGTCATCGTAATTTTTGTCATTTATTCCTCCCAATTTTATTATTTTTATCCTGTTTAGCTGATTATTTTTTTAAACCATCCCTTTTTCGCGGGTGGGGTCTCAGCGTCATTTTCATCTGCAACGGTGTCTGCTTCGTCGGTTTCAGACACGGCATCGCGGAAATTTTCGAAAAACTGATCTGCCATTTTCTTGGCAAAGCCATCGATGATGCGGCTGCCCAGTTGGGCCAATTTGCCGCCCACTTTGGCTTCAACTTCGTAGGATAACAGCGTTCCGCCATCTTGGTCGGTTAGGACCACATTTGCGCCCCCCTTGGCGAAACCTGCGGCACCGCCTTTGCCCTCTCCGGTCAGGGTCAGAGATGTTAGATCAACCATATCCGACAGGGTCACCGCGCCTTTGAATGTGGCTTTGACGGGGCCCACTTTCTGGGTGACGGTGGCCGCAAACCCATCTTGGGCGGTGCCGGTCATTTCGGTGCACCCGGGGACGCATTCCTTTAACACCTCGGGTGATAACAGGGCTTGCCACACTGTTTCACGGTCTGCTGGTATCAGTTTTGCGTCGCTTAGTTTCATATTTACCCCTTGGTTCATGCTGTGCTGTGGGTCACGATGTGCAATCGAATGCGGGTGTGCGTTTCTAGTCATGGTTGCAACATCAGAAAGTTCGACCACTTTCTAGCCATTCAAGGGGTGAAATGGCGTTTCGTCAACTGTTTTTACGGAACATCACACTTTTGCGCGAAAGGGCGTTTATTTACGACGACGCAAATAAACGTAATAGGCACCGCCGCCACCATGTTTTATGTGCGCTTCGGTCACTTGTAATACCAAGGGCGCAAGCGGGGCCATGCGCAACCATTGTGGCACCTGATGGCGCAAAACACCCATCTGACGTGGAATCGGTCCGTCATCACGGGATTTTTTGCCTTTGCCTGTGATGACCAACAACAACCGCAACCCGCGTGAATGGCCGTTCAACACAAACCCCACAAGGGCAGGGTGCGCCTGCTGCAATGTCATACCATGTAAATCAATCGTGGCCTCTGGGCCCAATTTACCACGACGCATTTTGCCATAGGCTTTGGCATCCATTTGAACCGGATTGCGTGACAGCGCGCTGGCGATAGAAGGTTTCAAATCATGCGTTTCAGCAGCTGATCCCGCACGTTCGCCTATGTTAAACGGCATGATTGGTGCCGGATCGGCCACACGCGGGGTCGATGATTTCTTGGGCTTTAGTTGCGACGGTAGCGCGCGTTTTTTTGATGGGCCGTGCAGGGGCTTAGCCGTTTTAGCGACCTGATTCCAAAGCTCTTGGTCATCTGTATTTAGGGAACGGCGTTTCATGGGGCATTCTGATCTAGCAAGGACAGCGCCCTTTTAACTGGCAATAAAACAAATAGCGACCCAGCATCTTTTATTTTGCTGGCCTCTTTGCCCGCAGCGGTGCCGCTGCCCATGAAAATATCTGCGCGCTGTGCGCCCTTGATCACGGAACCTGTGTCTTGGGCGATCATCAGGCGCCGCATTGGCTTGGCCCCTTGGGTTTCTATCCAGACAGGGGCGCCCAGTGGGACATATTCGGGATCAATTGCAACCGTTCGTTTGGTGGTCAAAGATCGGTTCATCGCGCCAAGCGGCCCTTTGTTTTCCGCAATGCTTAATTCGCGGAAAAATACGAAAGACGGGTTATGTTGTAATATCGCACGCCCATCATTGGGGTTTGCCCGCACCCAGCGTTTGATTGACGCGGCTGATGCCTGATGTTTTCCCAAAATGCCACGGCGGACCATTTCTTGCCCCACCGATCGGTATTGATGTCCATTCGCGCCGCCATATCCAACACGCAACACGCGGCCATCCGTAAATCGCAACCGTCCTGATCCCTGAATTTGTAAAAACAACACATCAACCGGATCAGACGCCCAAGCAATTTCCAAGCCACGATTTTGCAAAATTCGGCGGTTTTCCAATTCGCCCCGACTGTACCACACGCCCGATTTGGGCATTTCTGGGGGGACGCGATAGATGGGATAGGCATATTTTGATGTGCGTACGCGCGAAACGGTCAGTTCCGGTTCGAAATATCCGGTGAATTTCGCGTCATCGCCATCGCGTATCATGACCGGTTTGAAAAATGCCTGAAAAAACGTCTTGGCATCATCTGTATGCTGCGCAAGCGCGCACAGGGTTTGCCAATCTGATGCTTTCAGGTCGGGGCATGTTTCCAAAAACGCACCCAAGGCTTGATCATGTTGATCCTGCTGCCAACCGTCCAAGTCATGGAATTCATGAACCGAAACAGTTAAACCCTGCGCTAGAACAGGCGCGACGACAAGCGCCGCAACCCAAGTTATCAAGCGCAGAGAAATCATTCACCTGTTGCAACCAACTGCCAATTTGGATCACCCATGCCCATTGTGCGTGAATATGTCCAAGTGTCCTTTTGGCGTTTGATCTGTTTGGCGTCGCCTTCGACGATATCGCCATCGGCATTGCGCACAACGGATGTCATTTCAGCATTATACGCAACCGTAATATCGGCCGTTCTGGTCACATCGTCAAAGTTTGCAGACACTAACCGCATTTCGCGCAACCCGATAAAGTTTGCCTCAACGCTCAGGCCTTGGGCCTCGCGGTTGGCAATCACTTCGTCGAATATATCAAGAACATCGGTTGAAATAAATCCGCGCACTTCGGTCAGGTCGCCCCGTTCAAAGGCCATCAAAATCATTTCATAGGCCATGCGCGCACCGCCCAAAAATTCATTGACGCTGAAATCGTTTTCCACACGCTTCATTTTTGCCAAGGCTTCGGCAGTGTCCGACCCTTTGGGTGCGTGATCCAGAATATCCATATCATCACCACCATCAATCACCTGAAAATCGCGTTTAGGCTGCGGTTTGGGTTCAGCAAGAGGCGGTTTTTCATGCCCTTCACGCGTTCCAAGAACGCTGCTAAGGCGCATAATCAGAAAGACAGCAATACCAGCCAGAACCAAAAGTTCAATAATCGCAGGGTTCATTTAATTTCTCTTTTCATCAAAAGTAGATTTTTCGTTGCGTCATACTTATGTAGGGAACATGCCCTTGCAAGTCCACCGTGACAGCCCTTAAGGAGACGATTTTATGTGGCTATTGATACTATTTATCGCAATTCCTGTGCTTGAAATTGCTTTGTTCATTCAGGTGGGCGGCTGGCTTGGCCTGTTTCCAACACTGGCGATTGTGATTTTAACGGCCGTTTTGGGAACGTATCTGGTGCGCACCCAAGGTTTGGCAACCCTGTCCAATCTGCAAAACAGGTTTTCCCACCTACAAGACCCCACAGAACCATTGGCCCATGGTGCCATGATTTTATTTGCAGGCGCATTGTTGTTAACACCCGGTTTTTTTACGGATGCTGTCGGATTTTTGTTGTTAACCCCAGCGTTTCGTATTGCCGCCTTTGGCTGGATCAAATCGCGGATCAAGGTTCAGTCGTTTACCATGGGCAACCAAACTCATCCCGACGACGATATCGTAGAAGCAGAGTTTCAGGATGTCACACCAAACCAAGACAGCCCATGGAATTCAAAAAACATATCTAAGGATTGAGCATCCTATAGTGACCTGATAAAACAAACCCAATTTAATTTAGGAGCGTAAAATGACCGACGAAACGCAGGCACAACAGCCCGTTCAGCCAAACATGAATATTCTGGCACAGTATATTCGCGATATGTCTTTTGAAAATATCTTATCACAAAAAGGTATTACCGGAGAAGTAAACCCAGACGTTCAAGTTCAGGTAAATCTGGACGCGCGCAAACGGACCGTTGAAAACCAGTTTGAAGTTGTCATCAAACTGAAAGTTTCGTCCAAAAACAAAGAAACAGAGCAAAACCTGTTTTTGTTAGAGTTGGAATACGGCGGCATTTTCCAAGTGACCGGTGTGCCAGACGAACAGCTGCATCCATATCTGCTGATCGAATGCCCACGCATGTTGTTCCCATATCTGCGCCGCATCGTGTCCGACATCACCCGTGATGGCGGTTTCCCTGCGCTGAATTTGGACAACATCGATTTCTTGGCGCTATACCGTGCCGAAATCGCGCGCCGTCAGGCAGAAACCGCAAAAAATGAACAGGGCGACGAAAACGCAACCGTCAACTAAGTGTTATTTGGAAAAGGTTTTCCAAACAGCATCTTGACCCAATTTTTCGACAAAGGCGGCGTGTGCCGCCTTTTCGTTTTCTGTCAATCGGCTTGGCAATGGATTGGGACGTTTGGTTGGTCGCCACTGTGTTTGACCATCTTGGCCCAAATTTCCACCCTGCGACGCAGACAATCCAAAATCTGGCTGGCGTCCACCGATTAATTCCAAATACACTTCGGCCAAAATTTCGGAATCCAGCAACGCGCCGTGCAACGTACGCGACGAATTGTCGATATTAAATCGACGGCAAAGCGCGTCCAACGATGCGGGCGATCCGGGAAATTTTTGCCGTGCAATGGCCAGCGTATCAATGGCCTGTTCCCACGGGATCTGGGGGCGGTTGACCCATTTCAATTCTGCATTCAGAAATTTCACGTCGAATGCGGCGTTGTGAATAACCAATTTCGCATCCCCAATGAAATCAACAAAATCCTGTGCAATATCTGCAAACACGGGTTTGTCGCGCAGAAATTCATCGCCCAAACCGTGTACTTTGAACGCCTCTTCGGGCATGGCGCGCTTGGGGTTGATGTATTGGTGATATGTTTTGCCTGTAGCAACGTGATTCCACAGTTCAACCGCGCCAATTTCAACAATGCGATCCCCTGATTCAGGATCAAACCCAGTGGTTTCCGTATCCAAAACGATTTCACGCATTGATTTTATTCCTTATGGTTTTCACAATTTCGGCAACCTGCTGTTTGGCATGGTCCAAACTGTCGGTGTGAATAACATAATCTGATTTTGCCGCTTTGTCAGCGTTTGGCCATTGGCGATCCAAAATTTGCTGAAATGTTTTTTCGTCCATCGTCTGACGCGCCATAACCCGTTGTTTTTGCGTTTCTGCATCGATGGACACGCAGGCCACGGCGTCCATGGCCCGATTGGCGCCGGTTTCGAACAGCAATGGAATATCCAGCACGACAATATCTGTTGTCGCAGTTTTAATAAATTCCGCACGATCTTGCGCGACCAGCGGGTGAACAATGTGTTCCAGTGCTTTGAATTTTGAGGGGTCAGCAATCAATGCCTGTTTCAACGCATCCCGCGATACGGCACCGTTTTGGACGGCCTGTGGGAAAACCGCCGCAACAGGTTCGACCGCTGGACCACCCACCGCATACAACCGATGCACCGCTGCGTCCGCATCCCAAACGGCGCAACCGTGGTCCGCAAAAAATCCTGCTGTGGTGGATTTGCCCATCCCGATGGATCCAGTTAGGCCCAGTTTAAAGGTCATGACAGTAACAATTCCCTAAGCTCGTGCGTTACGGTGGGTGTCGTTCCAAACCATTTGGTAAATCCAGGGATCCCCTGATAAATCAGCATCCCCAGCCCATCAACCCAAGGGTTTCCACGATCTTGCGCCTGTTGCAACAGCGGGGTGATCAGTGGAGCATAGACAATATCTGTGACCAACGCATCCAATGGCAAACGCGCCAAATCATGGGGCAGGGGATCGTGCCCAACCATCCCCATTGATGTGGTGTTCACCAATGTTTTGACATCTGACATGTCATCAGCCGCCGACGCCCAATCAACAACACGAATACGATCATCACCAAATTCAGCCGCCAAATCATCAGCACGCGCGCGGGTGCGGTTGGACAAAATGACCTGTGGCGCACCCTGTTCCAACAGCGCAACGATAATCGCGCGCGATGCACCACCGGCCCCCAAAACCATGGCATTCCCATCCGTGGGCGACCATGTTGGACACCCTGCACGCAGGTTTTCAATAAACCCGTGGCCATCCGTGTTATCCGCATGAATTTTGCCATCTGCATCAAAAAATAACGTATTGGCTGCCCCAATTTTTGCGGCGCGGTCGCTGACATGATCGGCGATTTTTAATGCCGCCTCTTTGTGGGGGATGGTGATGTTTGCGCCGACAAACCCCATTTTTGGCAGGGTTCGCAGAACGGTTTCCAAATCAGCCGGCGCCACATCCAGTGGCACATAATGGCCCGCAATATCATTTTGCGCCAACCAATAGCCGTGCATTTTGGGCGATTTGGAATGGGCAATGGGCGATCCGATAACCGCAACAACTGGTATTTTATGGCTCATCCTTGGATATCCCCGCGCAGTGATAGAAAATTTAACAACTCAAGCAATGGCAATCCCAGAATACTGAAATAATCACCATCTGCCTTGGCAAACAGGCGCGCGCCTTCGGCTTCGATCTGATAGGCGCCGACACAATGGCGGATGTCATCCCAATTGCGATCAATATAATCGCGCAGATAGTCGTCCGAAAATTCGCGCATATACAGGCGCACCTGACCAATGTGGCGCCAAATCGGCTGGCCCCCCTGTGAAATAACAGCAGCCGACCATAAAACATGTCGCTTGCCGCGCATTTGCGACAGTTGATCAAAGGCATGATCTGGCGATGTCGGTTTAGATAAAATCTGACCTGCGAAATCTAGAACTTGGTCACAACCCAGAACCAACGCATCAGAATGGCGGGTGCTGATTTTTGTTGATTTCAGCTCGGCCAAGGCATCTGCTATATCACGCGGGGATGTTTCATCGGCTGTTAACGCCGCTTTAACCATATCTTCGTCTACTTGGGGTCGAACAACGTCAAACGACACGCCCGCGTTGCGCAACAACTGTGCCCGCGTTTCAGAGCCCGAAGCTAAAATGAATGGTACTGACATGTGTATAAATCCGTGGATTAATCAAGGTAAGCGCATAGAACATGTTGTGCGGGAATTATGTGCAGGTTGCAAGACTGGGATAACCCCTGCCATTTTCCACACAACGCCAAACTTTATCATAGGTGGATAAGAACAACTTAAATTTCCGCTTTCATGTGGATATCAAGATATTTTCAAAAATTAATTTCGTAAATACATGATATTAATATATTTTTTCGAATATAATTTTACCAAGAAATGTGGATAAAAATGGGGGAAACATTTAATCCACAGAAATTGGCATTCCTACTTCTAAATCTTTCCTTTATATATACTTATTATATTAGATAGGAAAACAGCACGACGATGGACGATATTTTAATATCTGGGTACCCTTGGGTAAAATCACTGCACATCATGGCGGTTATGTCTTGGATGGCAGGATTATTTTATTTGCCTAGAATCTATGTCTATCATGCGGAACAATCTGAAACCGGTGATCAGCTAGATGGCACCTTTCAAGTTATGGAACGCCGATTGTTAAAGGCGATCATGAACCCAGCGATGATTGTAACATGGATTTGTGGGTTATGGATGGTTGCAACGCCAGGTATCATCGATTGGACCGCCTTTTGGCCCTATACAAAGGGGGTATCGATCATTGCTATGACGTGGTTCCACATGTGGTGTGCCGCGCGGCGCAAGGATTTTGTTGGTGCAAATAACACGCGATCAGGCCGTGATTTCCGCATCATGAACGAAGTACCGACGCTGTTGATGATCGTGATTGTTTTATCGGTTATTATTAAATTCTAGGACTTCGTTGACTCAGCCGGTCAAAGACGGTATGCGAACCCTATCCTGTTCTGGATATTTTTTCCCATACCATACCAAAGGCTCGATCCTATGACTGCTGATCGTCTGAAATTATCTGATTTGAAAGCGCAAAGCCCAAAAGATTTGTTGGCTTTAGCCGAAGAATTAGACATCGAAAACGCATCCACGATGCGCAAAGGTGAAATGATGTTCCAAATTCTGCGCGAACGTGCGGATGAGGGATGGGAAATTTCCGGCGATGGTGTTGTCGAAGTATTGCAAGACGGCTTTGGTTTCCTGCGCTCGCCCGAGGCGAATTACCTGCCGGGCCCCGATGATATTTACGTCTCACCCGATATGATCCGCAAACATTCCCTGCGCACCGGTGACACGATTGAGGGTGTGATCAAAGCCCCAGAAGAGAACGAGCGTTATTTCGCGCTGGTCGAAGTGGAAAAGATCAATTTTGAACCGCCTGAAAAGGCACGTCACAAAATTGCCTTTGACAACCTGACACCTTTGTATCCTGATCAGCGCCTGAAAATGGAGATCGAGGATCCAACACTGAAAGATCGCTCATCCCGTGTGATCGATTTGGTTGCACCCATCGGCAAAGGCCAACGTTCGTTGATTGTTGCGCCGCCAAGAACCGGTAAAACCGTTTTATTACAAAACATTGCGCATAGTATCGAACGCAATCACCCGGAATGTTATTTGATTGTTTTGCTGATCGACGAACGCCCAGAAGAGGTGACCGACATGCAGCGTTCGGTCAAAGGCGAAGTTATTTCATCAACCTTTGATGAACCGGCCGCGCGTCACGTTGCTGTGTCTGAAATGGTGATTGAGAAGGCAAAGCGTTTGGTCGAACACAAGCGCGATGTTGTTATTTTGCTGGATTCCATCACACGCCTGGGACGCGCCTTTAACACGGTTATTCCATCGTCAGGCAAGGTATTGACCGGTGGTGTTGATGCGAACGCCCTGCAGCGCCCCAAGCGGTTCTTTGGTGCGGCACGTAACATAGAAGAGGGCGGTTCGCTGACAATCATTTCAACAGCTTTGATCGATACCGGCAGCCGCATGGACGAAGTTATCTTTGAAGAATTCAAAGGGACAGGTAATTCGGAAATCGTATTGGATCGCAAGGTTGCTGATAAACGCGTATTCCCAGCGATTGATATTCTGAAATCGGGCACTCGCAAAGAGGACCTGTTGATCGACAAAATCGATCTGCAAAAAACATTTGTGCTACGTCGTATTTTGAACCCGATGGGAACAACGGACGGTATCGAATTCCTGCTGTCCAAGTTAAAGCAAACCAAGACAAACGCCGAATTCTTCGATTCAATGAACACCTAGGCGCAGGCCGCACGGGGGTTAACCATGGACACGATTTACGCATTAGCGACCGCCCAAGGCAAGGCTGGTGTTGCAATCGTGCGTGTGTCCGGTCCTGATGCATGGTCCGCTTGTCGGTCCATGATGACACAGGATATAGTGGTATCCAAACCAGTTGTACGCAATATATATGCACACTGTGGTGAGTTTTTAGACCAATCTATGGTGCTGGCATTTCGTGGGCCACACAGTTTTACGGGCGAAGACACCGTTGAATTGCATCTGCATGGATCAATATCAGTGGTCCGTGCGGTTTTGGACAACTTGGGCCAATGTGATGGATTACGGCTGGCGGAGCCTGGCGAATTTACGCGGCGTGCGTTGGAAAATGGCAAGCTGGATGTTGCCCGTGTCGAAGGATTGGCAGATCTGATCGATGCCGAAACCGAGGCACAGCGAAAACAGGCGCTTCGCGTGTTGTCTGGGTCATTGGGTACGCGGGCTGATGCGTGGCGGACCAAACTGATTCGCGCAGCCGCCTTGTTAGAAGCGACAATAGATTTCGCAGACGAAGATGTGCCCGTGGATGTCAGCCCAGAGGTTCGCGACCTGCTGTCCGGGGTTATTGCAGAATTAACGGATGAAGCCAGCCGCACGCATATCGCAGAACGGATTCGTTCAGGGTTTGAGGTCGCAATCGTTGGCGCACCAAATGTTGGTAAATCTACATTGTTAAATGCTTTGGCTGGGCGCAAGGCGGCAATCACATCTGAAATTGCTGGGACTACGCGTGATGTGATTGAGGTGCGGATGGATTTGAACGGCATCCCCGTGACGTTGTTGGATACGGCAGGGGTTCGCGAAACAGCCGATCAAATTGAATCCATCGGGATTGAAATGGCATTGGATCGCGCCAATGCAGCCGATATAGTTGTCGTGCTATCTGATAACCCCAACATGATGTTGCCCGATGGATTGGAAAATCCTAACGTGATCAAAAGGCAATCCAAATGCGATGCCGGGCAGGCAGGCGGTATTTCGGCTGTGACGGGTTTTGGTGTCGATGATTTGGTCAGCGAAATTTCGCAATTATTGCAAGGCATGGCGGCAGGCGCGGGGATTGCAACACGCGAACGCCATCGCATTTCATTCGTTCGTGCAGCTGGCTATCTGTCAACAGCGCGTGCGGTATTGGAATTGGGTCCAGATTCATACGATATATGCGCCGAAGAAATCCGTTCTGGCGTGCGTGCTTTGGATAGCTTAATCGGTCGTGTTGATGTAGAATCGTTGTTGGACGAAATCTTTTCCAGCTTTTGCCTTGGTAAGTAAGGAGTGTTTCACGTGAAACATTTTGACGTAATTGTAATTGGCGGTGGACACGCAGGGTGTGAAGCCGCGGCCGCGGCCGCACGTTTTGGCGCGCAAACAGCGCTGGTGACATTGCGGGCTGATGATTTGGGCGTCATGTCGTGCAACCCTGCGATCGGCGGGCTGGGCAAGGGCCATTTGGTTCGCGAAATTGACGCATTGGATGGAATCATGGGTCGGGCTGCCGATGCAGCGGGTATCCAATTTCGCTTGCTTAACCGTCGCAAAGGCCCAGCAGTCCAAGGACCCCGTGCACAAGCAGATCGGAAATTATATCGCCACGCCGTACAAAAGTTAATTTCTGACACAGATGGACTGACAGTCATCGTAGGCGAAGCTGTTGATCTGATTATGGCAGGGCAATCAATATCTGGTGTTGTCATGGCCGATGGTTCCCAAATCTCGGCACGTTCGGTGATTTTGACCACTGGGACATTTCTGCGTGGCAAGGTGTTTATTGGCGATCATTCCTTTCCGGCTGGCCGAATGGGGGATCAGCCGTCGATCAAACTGGCCCAGCGTATGGACGATTTCGGCCTATCGTTGGGACGATTGAAAACGGGAACGCCGCCTCGGTTGAATGGAAAAACCATTGCTTGGGACAAGTTGGAACATCAACCTGGTGACACAACGCCCAGCATGTTTTCATTTATGAACACTGCGCCAACGGCTGGCCAAATCAGCTGTGGAATCACGCATACGAATGAAAAAACGCATGCAATTATCCAAGCAAACTTGGCGCGGTCGGCGATGTATGGTGGGCATATTGATGGCATTGGTCCACGGTACTGCCCAAGTATAGAAGACAAAGTGGTCCGTTTTGCTGATAAAACGTCCCACCAAGTGTTTCTTGAACCTGAGGGTTTGGACGATCATACAGTTTATCCAAACGGTATTTCGACATCGTTGCCAGAGGATGTGCAACATGATTATGTCCGGTCTATCGTTGGATTGGAACAGGTTGAAATTCTGCAGCCGGGATATGCGATTGAATACGACTATGTGGATCCACGCAGTTTGACGCAAACATTGTCCATCAAAACAGTCGATGGCCTGTATTTGGCCGGTCAAATTAACGGCACCACTGGATACGAAGAGGCCGCCGCCCAAGGTTTGGTGGCCGGTCTGAACGCGGCGGCGCGTGCGTTGGGACGTGATCCGGTTCATTTTTCGCGGGCGGACAGTTATATCGGTGTTATGATTGACGACCTTATATCGCGGGGGGTCACAGAACCCTATCGTATGTTTACCAGTCGTGCAGAATTTCGATTGTCATTGCGGGCCGATAACGCCGATCAACGATTGACGCCTGTTGCGATCGAACATGGATTTTGTTCAAAAACCCGTGCGGCAGCATTCCTGGACAAGCAAGACAAGCTGGAATCCGCGGTGTCTATGTTGAACGCGGCCCAATTTACACCCAAACAGATCGCGCGGGCTGGGATTTCCATTAACCAAGATGGTACGCGCCGCAATTTGATGCAGGTCTTGGCGTTCCCTGATGTTGGTTTTTCGGAACTCGCTCGTTTGGACCCAAAGGTAACAGAGATTTCGCAACACATCCAAGATCAGGTTGCCAAGGATGCGTTATATGCGAACTACATCGCGCGTCAGCAGCGTGATGTTGATGCTGTGCGGCGGGATGAGCAACAGGTTATTCCGGCGGAATTCGGCTATGACGGCATCGACGGGCTTTCGAACGAGTTAAAACAGAAACTTAAACGCGCTGCGCCGAAAAACTTGGCGCAGGCCGCCAAGGTTGACGGTATGACCCCGGCGGCGTTGATGTTGTTGTTGGCGAAAATCAAGCAGTTCGATCGGAAAAAAACAGCATGACTGGGTTAACCGTCGCGGGGATGACTGTTTCACGTGAAACAATTGATCGTTTGGAAACTTACCAAACCTTGATTGAAAAGTGGAACAAATCCATAAATCTTGTGTCCAAGTCTACGATCCCTGACCTGTGGGAACGCCACATTGTTGATTCTATCCAAGTGTTCCAGCCCACAAATCCCCAGCCAAAAAAATGGTTGGATATCGGCAGCGGTGGTGGGTTCCCAGGGATTGTAATGGCATGTTTGCTGTACGAAAAATCGCCACAGACTGAAATCCACTTTATCGAAAGCGATTTGCGTAAATCCGTATTCCTGCGCACGGTTCTGCGTGAATTATCATTGTCCGGCACCGTTCATGCGAAACGGATCCAAGATGTTGCGCCAATCAACGCTGATGTGATTTCTGCGCGTGCGCTTACGGAATTGCCCGGTTTGATTGGCCTAGCTTATCGTCATTTGGCGCCTGATGGGGAATGCCTGTTCCCTAAGGGAAAAACCTGGGGAAAAGAAGTTGATGACGCAAGCAAACAGTGGAATTTCGACGTAAAACCGATTACAAGCATTACAAACCCAGACGCGGTGATACTTAGAATCGGGGGAATTTCTGTTGTTGGCGCCACTCATGACTAAGATGCCAAAAATTATATCCATCACCAATCAAAAAGGGGGGGTGGGCAAAACGACCACGACGATCAATTTGGCCGCCGCTTTGGCAGAGCAGAATTTGCGCGTTTTGATTGTTGATTTGGATCCGCAGGGGAATGCGTCTACTGGGTTGGGTATTGAAACCGATGATCGTATTCATACCACATATGATATGCTGGTTGACGGAAAACCGCTAGATGATGTGATCATGTCGACCGGTACGGCGGGCCTTTCTATCATACCGTCGACTGTTGACCTCAGCTCAGCTGATTTGGAATTGGTGAAAAATCAACGCCGCACCCAGCTGATGTATGATGCGCTGCGTACCAAAAATATCGAAAAATTCGGCTTTGACTATGTCCTGATTGACTGTCCGCCATCGCTTAACCTGTTGACCGTGAATGCGATGGTGGCGTCGCATTCGGTTCTGATCCCATTGCAAAGCGAATTTTTCGCGCTCGAAGGGTTATCACAGCTAATGTTGTCTGTCCGTCAGGTCCGTGCCTCGGCCAATCCTGATCTGCGGATCGAAGGCGTGGTTCTGACCATGTTTGATGGACGCAACAACCTGTCGCAACAGGTCGAAACCGATGCCCGCGATAATTTGGGCGAATTGGTGTTTCAAACGATTATCCCACGAAATGTCCGCGTTAGCGAAGCACCATCCTTTGCAATGCCTGTTTTGGAATATGACCCACTGTCCAAGGGCGCAGCGGCCTATCGCGATTTGGCATTGGAATTGATTAAAAATAACGAAAAACCGATAAAGGCAGCATAATATGGCAGATATGAAAAAATCGCGCGGCTTGGGCCGTGGTTTGTCCGCATTGATGGCGGATGTGGGGCAGGCGTCAAACCAACCAACAGACAGCACAGCGACTGCGAAACCTGACCGTGCCGTGCCGATTGAGCGTGTTTTTCCCAATCCCGACCAGCCACGCCGCACCTTTGATCAGGCACAATTGGATGAACTGGCAAATTCGATTCGGGCCAAGGGAATATTTCAGCCCTTGATCGTGCGGGATCGGCCGGGTCATCCGGGTGATTTTGAAATCGTCGCAGGTGAACGTCGGTGGCGGGCTGCGCAAATGGCACAGCTGCACCAAGTTCCGGTGATTGTGCGTGCCTTTAACGATACCGAAGTGTTGGAAATCGCGATTATTGAAAATATTCAGCGTGCTGATCTAAACCCAGTAGAAGAGGCCGCAGGCTATCGCCAGCTGATGGATAAATTTGGCCACACACAGGAAAAAATGGCCGAAGCACTGGGCAAAAGCCGCAGTCATATTGCGAATCTGTTGCGTTTGTTGAATTTGCCGGCCGAGGTTTTGGAATATCTGCGGGCCGGTCAATTGTCAGCGGGCCATGCGCGCGCATTGATAACCAGCGATCATCCCGTTGAATTGGCGCGCAAGGTTATTGCGGGCGGATTGTCGGTCCGCGAAACGGAAAAATTGGTCAAACGTGCCGCGCAAGGCGACGGTACTGCACAGCCATCTGCCGCGACCAAGCCCAAATTGACCAAGGATGCCGACACCGTCGCATTAGAGGGTGACCTGTCCGCTGCGTTGGGTATGCGCGTCAGCGTCGAACACGAACCCGGCGGGGAACAGGGTCGGATTACAATTTCCTACAAAACTTTGGATCAGCTTGACGATTTGTGTCGGCTGTTGTCACTGAATTAATGCTAGTTTGGGCGTGTCCATATAAACAACAGGACACAGCCCAGCACGACGGCCTGCAGCGCGATCACAAAGCTTGGTGCGCCGAAAACGATTGATAATCCGAATACGATCGAAATCGACAAGGTCGCCATGTATTTCGCCCGTGGCCTGATGGCGCGCCGTGTTTGCCAGTCGGAAATCATTGGGCCAAATACGCGGTGGTGTATCAGCCATTGGTGCAATCTGGTGGACGATTGTGCAAAACAAAATGCCGCCAACAGGATCAGCGGCACCGTTGGGACCAGTGGCAAAACCATGCCGATTACACCAACCCCAAGCGCGATAAAGCCGCATATGATCCAAACGATCCGCATCACGTCACGGCAACATTTGGGCCATCACGGCATTCAATACAGCACGTCCGGCTGGTGTTGCGGCGATTTGGTCGTCGGTGTGGGTGATCATACCCATCTGCGCTAAATTATTCAGGGCCTGTTCGGGCAGCCATTGCCCCGTAATGGCGTTATAGCGGCGATGTGAAATACCCGAAACGACCCGCATGCCCATTAACACATATTCGGTTCCTTGGTCTGCCGGTGAAATCGCGGCCAGCACGCTTTCGCCGGAACCCGTTTCGGCTACGGCGGTCAGCCATGCGTCGGGCATCAAATGTGTTTCCGTTGCATAGCGTTGGCCGTTTATCGTGACGCGGCCATGGGCGCCGGGCCCAATTCCAATATAATCGCCGTACCGCCAGTAAATCAGATTATGCCGGCTTTCGGCGCCATCGCGGGCGTGGTTAGATATTTCATAGGCCGGCATCCCAGCAGCAGAACACAGATCTTGGGTCAAATCATACATATCCGCGGCCAGATCATCGCTGGGCAGGCCCCGCAATTTTCCGCGATTGTATCGGTCGCCAAAGGCCGTTCCTTGTTCCACGGTTAATTGATACAGCGATAGGTGATCAATGGCCCAAGACAATGCCTGCCCAAGTTCGTCACGCCACGCGTCTAGGGTCTGATTTTGGCGCGCATAGATCAGATCAAAACTTACGCGATCAAAAACGGATCGTGCAATGTCGAATGCAGCATGTGCCTCGTCCACTGTGTGAATACGTCCAAGTCGCGCCAGATCTTGGTCATTCATTGCCTGAACGCCCATCGACACACGGTTCACGCCGGCCATTGAATAGTCTCTAAATCGGCCAGCCTCAACAGACCCGGGGTTTGCTTCAAGTGTGCACTCTAAGTCATTAGATTGGGGCCATAAAGTTTTAACATGATCCAGAATACCGCTGACTAATTCAGGATCCATCAAACTGGGCGTGCCGCCGCCAAAAAATATGGAATTCAAAACACGCCCCTTGGTCAGGGCAGCAGTGCGCGTTAGTTCTGAAATATAGGCTGTAAGCCATTGTTTTTGATCGATAGTTTTGGAAACATGGCTGTTGAAATCGCAATAGGGGCATTTGGCCGCGCAAAATGGCCAATGAATATACAGGCCAAAGCCCCCATTTTGCCAATCAGCGGTCAAAACACCCTGCCACGAATTTTTTGAACGCATCGGCGCGGTGGCTGATTTTGTTTTTTTCCCAGCGGTCCATTTCCCCGAATGTGATGTCATATCCATCGGGTTGGAAAATGGGATCATACCCGTGCCCTTGGTCACCCCGCATCGGCCAGACCACTTGGCCCGGCATCACGCCTTCGAACACGTCATCATGTCCATCTGGCCACGCCAAAACCAAGGTGCATCGAAATTGCGCCAAACGGGGGTGCGGCGCATTGATGGCCTGTAATTCGTCATGTGTGCGCGTCATGGCCATAACAAAATCGCGACCGTTCGGCGTTTCGGCCCAATCCGCGGTATAAACACCGGGCGCGCCGCCAAGCGCATCAATCGTGATACCGCTGTCGTCAGACAGTGCGGGCAGGCCGGTGGCCTGTGCGGCGGCATGTGCCTTGATCCGCGCGTTTCCGACGAATGTGGTTTCGGTTTCATCGGGTTCGGGCAGGTTCAATTCCTTGGCCCCTTTGACTTGAACACCAAAGGGGGCCAATAAATCGGCAATTTCCTCTAGCTTGCCTTGGTTGTGTGTTGCCACAACCAAGGTGTTTCCAGAAAACGGGCGTGTCATTTTACAGCTGCCTGTTGCAGTGCGACCAGTTCACCGATGCCTTTGTCGGCCAAATCCAACAACTGGTTCATTTGATCACGCGAATATGTGGCGCCCTCGGCGCTCATCTGGGTTTCGATCATTTGACCGTTGCCAAGCATGATGAAATTGCCGTCTACGCCTGCTTCGCTGTCCTCGGGGTAATCCAGATCCAACACCGGTTGGCCCGCGTAGATGCCGCAGCTGATGGCCGCCACGGGTGAAATCAGCGGGTCGGTGGTGACGTCACCGGCCTTGATCAGTTTGTTGACCGCCAAACGCAGTGCAACCCAACCACCGGTGATCGATGCACAGCGTGTCCCACCATCGGCTTGGATCACATCGCAATCAACCGTAATCTGACGTTCGCCCATTGCAACACGATCGACACCCGCGCGCAGGGATCGTCCGATCAGGCGTTGAATTTCGACGGTACGTCCGCCTTGTTTGCCGGACGCAGCTTCGCGGCGCATGCGCGAACTTGTGGATCGGGGCAACATGCCGTATTCTGCTGTCACCCAGCCAAGGCCGGACCCTTTAATAAAGGGCGGAACGCGATCTTCTATTGTTGCGGTGCATAAAACATGTGTATCACCCATTCGGATCATACAGGATCCTTCTGCATGTTTGGTCACGTTTACGTCAATGGACACGGACCGCATTTCGTCTAGTTTTCTTCCTGAGGGGCGCATATGAATTCCTTTCGCTCTTGATGTGATGGATACATGCGACCACCCTATAAGTGCAACCCCGATTGACCTTTCTGACAGGTCCGTTTTAATGATGGCAGACAAAGAGGCAACAGATGTCAGACAAAAGCGCATTGTTGAACGAACTAAACGACCGATCCCGCGAGGTATTCCGCCGCGTGGTCGAGGGGTATTTGCAAAATGGCGAACCTGTAGGGTCACGCACCCTAACACGTGATTTCAGCGAAAAAGTCAGCGCCGCAACCATTCGCAATGTCATGGCAGACCTAGAATACCTAGGCCTGTTGGGCAGTCCGCACACCAGCGCGGGGCGCATACCCACCCAAACCGGCCTGCGTATGTTTGTCGATGGTTTGCTAGAGGTCACAGACCTGACCCAAGATGATCGCGTCAAGCTGGATCAATCCACCGGCAATTCATCCGATGTGGGGGATATGTTGGATCGTGTCAGCACCGCGTTGTCTGGCGTGACCCAAGGCGCATCCCTGGTCTTGGCCCCAAAACACGAAGCGCCCGTGAAGCATATCGAATTTGTATCCCTGTCGCCCGATCGTGCGCTGGTCGTCTTGGTTTTTGCGGATGGGCATGTTGAAAACCGTTTGTTCAGCCCACCGATTGGCCAAACACCCAGTTCGATGCGCGAAGCAGCAAATTTCCTGAATGCTATCATGGCTGGCCATACATTGAACGAGGCCCGAAAACTGGTCGAACAAGAAATTAAAAAACGCCGCCAAGAGCTGGACAGTCTGGCCCAAGATTTGGTGGAAACAGGGATGGTCGTTTGGGAAAATTCGGGCGACCGCAATGAACGATTGATTGTTCGCGGACGGTCGAATTTGATCGGCGACGATACCGCGGAAACCGAATTGGAGCGTATTAAAAACCTGTTTGACGATTTAGAACGAAAGCGCGATATAGCAGACTTCTTAGAGCTAACCCAGTCAGGCGACGGTGTGCGCATTTTTATTGGGTCTGAGAACAAACTTTTTTCGCTTTCGGGTTCATCTTTGGTTGTTTCTCCTTATATGAATGCTGAAAGACAAATCATCGGCGCGGTCGGTGTGATTGGACCGACGCGGCTGAATTATGGACGCATTGTTCCGATTGTGGATTATACAGCGCAGCTGGTCGGGAAACTGATCGCTGACAGACGTTAGAGGACTGAACATGGCAGAGCCAAAAGAAAACGAATTTTTGGACGATATCGAAACCGCAGCTGCCGAAGAGGCAGAGGCCGCCGACGAATATATCGACATCGACGCCGAAGTTGCTGCAGCGGATGAATTGGACGCGGTCAAGGCAGAGCGCGACGAATACAAAGACCGCTTTATGCGCGCGCTTGCGGATGCAGAAAATTCCCGCAAACGCGCAGACAAAGATCGCCGCGAGGCCGAAAACTATGGCGGGTCAAAATTGGCCCGCGATTTGTTGCCGGTTTATGACAACCTAAAGCGTGCGTTAGAGGCGATTTCTGACGAACAGCGCGATGCCAGCGCAGCGTTTATCGAAGGCATCGAATTGACCCAACGCGAACTGGTCAATGTCTTTGCCAAGCATGGCATCAAGCTGATTTCGCCCGCGGTTGGTGATCGGTTCGATCCGCAGCATCACGAGGCGATGTTCGAAGCACCAGTGCCCGGCACAAAAGCAGGCGATATTATTCAGGTATCTGCCGAAGGATTTATGCTGCACGATCGTCTGTTGCGCCCTGCGCAAGTTGGTGTGTCGTCGATGGCTGGCTAGGGCTGGATAAGCTTGATCCCGCCGGAGCCTCCGGCGGGAGTATTTTTGCAAAAATGAAAGATCATTTATTTTTGATCGATCAGCGCGCGCAGGCGGTAGAGTTCGTCGAGCGCCTGTTTTGGTGTTAGGTCGTCTGGGTTTATGTCGGACAGGGCCTGCAGCGCGGGTGCGGTTTTGGTGGGCTGAGGTTTTGGGGTGTCGCGGACGGCCGAAAACAGAGGCAGATCATCGATGATGGTTTTTGGGGCGGTTTTGCCTGTGCGTTCGCCTTGTTCCAGTGCGTCTAGGACCACGCGGGCGCGATCGACGACGGATGCGGGCAGGCCTGCGAGTTTTGCGACCTGAACCCCATACGAACGATCTGCGGCGCCTTGTTTGACTTGGTGTAGGAAAATGACATCGCCATCCCATTCCTTGACGGCGACGGTGGCGTTATCGACGCGGTCCAATTTTTGTGCCAGTGCCGTCAGTTCGTGATAGTGCGTAGCAAAGAGCGCGCGTGCGCCATTCACGTCGTGCAGGTGTTCCAGCGTTGCCCATGCGATGGACAGGCCATCATAGGTTGCTGTGCCGCGGCCGATTTCGTCCAAAATGACCAAGGCGCGGTCGCCGGCTTGGTTCAAAATGGCCGCGGTTTCGACCATTTCGACCATGAATGTGGACCGACCACGGGCCAAATCATCCGACGCACCAACACGGCTGAACAGTTGATTGACGAGCCCGATGCGGGCCGATTGTGCTGGAACAAAGGACCCCATTTGCGCCATTACTGCGATCAGAGCATTTTGACGTAGGAATGTGGATTTACCCGCCATGTTTGGACCCGTCAGCAGCCAGATGGACCCATCGTCCAATCCGCAGTCATTGGCGACAAAGCTGTGTCCATCGCGGATAAGGGCCGATTCCACCACGGGGTGGCGGCCGCCTTGGATCGAAAAGGCGCGGCTGTCGTCCACATTGGGGCGCACCCAATCCAAGCGCGTTGCCAGATCGGCCATGGCGCAGGCCAGATCCAGTTCGGCCAGCGCATTTGACACTGACATGATTGCATCGGATTGATCCAGCAGCTGGGATGTCAGTTGTTGGAACAGGTGTTTTTCGATTTCCAGTGCGTAATTGCCCGCGTTTAAGATTTTGGTTTCTGTTTCAGACAGGGCAAGAGTGGTAAAGCGCACTTGGTTCGCGGTGGTTTGCCGATGGATAAAGGTTTCCGACAGTGGCGGGGCCATCATTTTTTCGGCATGCAGTGCGGTTGTTTCGATGAAATACCCTAGTACGTTGTTGTGTTTGATTTTCAGCGATGTGATGCCTGTTTGTTGAATATACTCTTGCTGCATCTTGGCGATGACGCTGCGGCCTTGGTCGCGTAGGGTACGATATTCGTCCAGTTCGGCGTGGTAGTCGGGCGCAATAAATCCGCCGTCGCGTGTTAGCAGCGGGGGGTCGGCCACGATGGCGCGATCTAGCAGGTCGATCAGGTCCTGATGGCCCTGTAAGGCGCCAACGGATTGTGCCACGACAATGGGGGCATCGGTCAGATCGACGGTGTCGGAAATCAATTCTGCCTGTGTCAGCCCTGCACGGATTGCCGCGATGTCGCGGGGGCCTGCGCGGTCCATTGCGATGCGCGACAACGCGCGATCCAGATCGGGGACCTTGCCTAGGGCTTGGCGTAGATCGTTTTTCACCGTTGGATCATTGGCCATATGTTCGACCGCGTCCAAACGGTTGTGGATCACAGACACGTCCAAGGATGGCGATGACAGTCGCCGTTCCAGCAACCTTGCGCCCCCTGCGGTGGCGGTGCAATCCATCACACCCAACAGCGATCCATTGCGTCCACCTGTGGTCAAGGATCGCATTAATTCCAAATTGCGTCGGGTTGCGGCATCGATTTGCATGACGCGATTCGTGGATTCTTTGACCGGTCGTTGCAGCAGGGGCAATTTGCCCTTTTGCGTGATATCCAGATAATCAATGATTGCGCCCATCGCGGAAATTTCGGCCCGATCAAAGGTGCCAAAGGCATCTAGCGTATCAATGTTGAACAGCGATGTTATGCGATCTTGGGCGGCGGCACTGTCAAAACTGGCGCGCGATAATGGGGTTGGTGCGGCCCCACTTTCCGTAATGATTGATCTGTATTCTGACGCAAGCTGTTCGGGCAGGGCAACCTCGGCCGGGGCCAGGCGTGCCAGTTCTGGGCCCAAACGCACGGCCGGAAGGGGCATGACCGAAAATGATCCTGTGGAAATATCAACCCATGCCAAGGCCCCCTGATCGCGCACGATCGAAAAGGCGGCCAAGTAATTGTGGCGCCGTGCCTCTAGCAGGCTGTCCTCGGTCAATGTGCCGGGGGTGACCAGACGCACAACATCACGTTTGACCACGGACTTTGATCCGCGCTTTTTCGCCTCGGCTGGGGTTTCCAACTGTTCGCAGACGGCTACACGGAATCCTTTGCGGATCAGGGTCAGCAGGTAATTTTCCGCGGCATGATGGGGGACCCCGCACATGGGGATATCGTCGCCATCATGTTTGCCCCGTTTTGTCAGTGCTATGTCCAGCGCGTCTGCCGCGGCCACAGCATCATCAAAAAACAATTCGTAAAAATCGCCCATGCGGTAAAACAACAAGGCATTTGGATATTGCGCCTTGATTTCCATATATTGGGCCATCATTGGGGTCACGAAAATTCTCCCTTAACTTTTGTGTTAACTTAATCGTCCCCCGCGCGGTATGAAAGAGGAAAACGATCTGCTTGCACCTAATAAAATTGCGCGGTAAGTGTGATTTGCGCAATAAAGGATGCTGAGATGGCTAAAGCAAAAATCACCCGAGAAGAGGCCCTGGCCTTTCACCTGCAACCGACACCCGGCAAATGGGAAGTGGCCGCAACGGTTCCCATGACCACGCAGAAAGATCTGTCGCTGGCCTATTCCCCCGGTGTGGCCGTGCCATGCGAAGAAATCGCGCAAAATCCTGAATTGGCGTATGATTATACGAACAAAGGCAACTTGGTTGCGGTGATTTCCAACGGGACAGCGGTGTTGGGTTTGGGCAATCTAGGCGCGCTGGGCAGCAAACCCGTGATGGAGGGGAAATCGGTTCTGTTCAAACGGTTTGCGGATGTGAATTCCATCGATATCGAATTGGACACCGAGGATCCCGACGAATTTTGTCGCGCGGTGAAATTGATGGGGCCGACCTTTGGCGGGATCAACCTTGAGGATATCAAAGCGCCTGAATGTTTCATCATTGAACAGCGCTTGAAAGAGGAAATGGACATCCCCGTGTTCCACGATGACCAGCATGGTACGGCTGTGATTTGTGCGGCCGGCTTGCTGAATGCGCTGGAACTGTCAGACAAGAAAATCGAAGATGTTAAGATCGTTTTGAACGGTGCAGGCGCGGCTGGCATCGCCTGTATCGAATTGCTGAAATCCATGGGCGCGCGGCATCAAAACTGTATCGTCTGTGATACCAAAGGCGTCATTTATCAGGGCCGGACCGAAGGCATGAACCAGTGGAAATCGGCCCATGCCATTTCCACAGAATTGCGCACCCTGGAAGAGGCGATGAAAGGTGCGGATGTGTTCTTGGGCGTGTCGGTCAAAGGGGCCGTGACCCAAGATATGGTCATTTCGATGGCCGATAACCCCGTTATTTTCGCCATGGCGAACCCTGATCCCGAAATCACACCAGAAGAGGCCCACGAAGTGCGCCCCGACGCCATCGTCGCAACTGGTCGCAGTGATTATCCGAACCAAGTGAACAATGTGTTGGGGTTCCCATATTTGTTCCGTGGCGCGTTGGATATTAATGCCCGCGCGATCAATGATGAAATGAAAATCGCCTGCGCACGGGCATTGGCCGAATTGGCCCGCGAAGATGTGCCAGACGAGGTTGCGATTGCCTATGGGCGTAAATTAACCTTTGGTCGCGATTATATCATTCCGACACCGTTTGACCCGCGCTTGATCCACCGTATTCCCCCAGCTGTTGCGCAGGCGGGTATGGATACGGGGGCTGCGCGGCGGCCCATTATTGATATGGACGGATATCAGCAAACCCTGCAGTCCCGGATGGATCCGACAGCGTCGATCCTGCGGGGATTGAATGCCCGTGCGCGTGCCGCCCAAGCGCGTATGATTTTTGCCGAAGGCGATGATCCGCGTGTTCTGCGGGCCGCCGTTGAATATCAACGTTCTGGAATGGGCAAGGCATTGGTCGTCGGCCGCGAAGCAGATGTCAAAGCCAAGTTAGAGGCCGAAGGTCTGGGCGATGCTGTACGCGAATTAGAGGTGGTCAACGCCGCAAATACCAAGCATTTGGCAATATATAAGGAATATTTGTACACGCGCCTGCAGCGCAAAGGTTATGATCGTGCCGATATCCATCGTTTGGCCGCGCGTGATCGGCATGTCTTTTCATCGCTGATGTTGGCCCATGGACATGGAGACGGTTTGGTCACCGGTGCCACCCGCAAATCGGCGCATGTGTTGGAATTGATCAACCATGTGTTTGACGCTGATGCCCATCACGGGGCCGTGGGTGTGACCGCATTGCTGCACAAGGGACGGATCGTGTTGATTTCGGATACTTTGGTGCATGAATGGCCCGATGAAAACGATTTGGCGGATATCGCCGAACGCTGCGCCGGTGTTGCACGGCATTTGGGTTTAGAGCCGCGCGTGGCCTTTGTCAGCTTTTCTACGTTTGGCTACCCTGTATCAGAGCGCGCTGAAAAAATGCACATCGCGCCCAAAGTGTTAGATGCGCGTGGTGTTGATTTCGAATATGATGGCGAAATGACGGTTGATGTGGCGTTGAACGCCAAGGCGCAAGCCAGCTATCCGTTTTCGCGGTTGACAGGTCCGGCCAATATTTTGGTTGTTCCTGCGCGCCATTCGGCCAGTATTTCGGTGAAATTAATGCAAGAAATGGCGGGGGCCACTGTGATTGGGCCGATTTTGTCGGGTGTGGATCATTCGATTCAAATTTGTTCAACAGGGTCAACATCGACAGATATCTTGAACATGGCTGTTCTGGCGGCCTGTAAGGTCGGATAGTATGGGAGCCTCCGGCGGGAGTATTTGGACAAAACTGAAAGCATGTTTTTGTCTGGCGACTTGCGGTGGGGCTGTGAAAGGTATGCGGATCCATGGCGATTTATAATTTGGGATCGATTAACGCAGATTATGTTTATCGGCTGCCGTCTTTGGTCAGGCCAGGGGAGACAATTTCTGCAGGCTCATTAGATATTGGTTTAGGTGGCAAAGGGGCGAACATGTCTGTCGCCGCGGCCCGTGCAGCGGCACGGGTGGTCCATATCGGTTGTGTTGGGGCAGATGGCGATTGGGCAGTGCAGCGTTTGACGGAATATGGGGTGGATACGCGCCATATTGGTCGTGGCGCGCATACGGGACATGCCATTATCACAGTGGATGATCATGGGGAAAATGCGATTGTTATTTTCGCCGGTGGGAATGGTGAGATTACGTCAGAACAGATTGGGGCTGCGTTAAGTGATGCCATGGTGGGTGATATTTTCGTCACCCAGAATGAAACCGTGGGGCAAGTTACGGGTGTGAAAATGGCGCGTGAATTGGGGTTGCGTGTGTGTTTTGCTGCGGCGCCATTTTCTGCTGAGGCGGTTCAGGCTGTTTTGCCCTATCTGGATATGTTGATTTTGAATGAAATTGAAGCGGAGCAGTTAGAAGCTGCGCTGGGCCGAGGTTTGGGCGACTTGGGGGTTGCCGATGTAATTGTAACGCTGGGATCACGAGGATGTCGTTGGATCGGGGCCAAAGGCGCTGTTGAGTTTGACGCGATTGTGGTTGAGGCTGTGGATACCACCGGTGCGGGGGATACGTTTACGGGCTATGTCTTGGCTGGTTTAGATCGTGGGATGCCGATGGAGCAGGCGATTGGATTGGCGACGCGTGCAGCAGCCATTATGGTGACGCGGCATGGGACGGCCGATGTAATTCCTGATTTGAAGGATATTCAGGATCGATTTGGCGGCTTTGCCGGATAGGTTTGATGCCTCCGGCGGGAAGTATTTTGGCAAAAATGAAAACCCTGCTGTCACTATGGTGACAGGAGGGGGGTGGTATCAGGTCATATCAAATTTTTA
This sequence comes from uncultured Phaeobacter sp., assembly GCA_964633145.1. Classification (GTDB taxonomy): domain Bacteria; phylum Pseudomonadota; class Alphaproteobacteria; order Rhodobacterales; family Rhodobacteraceae; genus CAJXSD01. Next base: position 63,670 of record CAZWFE010000001.1, read on the forward strand.
ATGGAGCATTTGATATGAAACGAACCGCAATTAACCCATCGTCTTGGTCGCAAAAATTTGGGTTTCATCAGGGTGAAATTATCGAAGGTGCAACCCGACAATTAAACGTATCTGGGCAGGGCGCCATGGATGCGGAGGGCCAGCCAGTCCATCAAGGTGATATGCGTGCGCAATTCCAATACGCGATGGATAACCTTGTGTCGGTGTTAAAGGTTGCTGATATGACGTTAACCGATGTGATATCGCGGCGGATTGAACCGCTGTCATTGCAAAATATCACCGATGGTTGGATGTTGTCGGGCTGGTGCGACCTGCGGCAGGATTTTCGCACGTTTCGTTTGGATTTGATGACCGATCCGCGTGTGACCGAGCACCGGTTTGAAGAAAACCCCGACCGAAGCCTGAGCGTGTTTTTGCAAAAAGTAAGGGCGGAGAGCGTTATGCGCCCGTCCGCCCCAGCATGATGATATGTCACTGACGTTTATGCGCGGACCAGTTTTTCATAGCTTTCTGAAATGTCGCGGGTCAGGGCGCCAACTTCGAAATTGTAATCGCCGATTTGGCCGACGGGTGTGACCTCGGCTGCGGTGCCGGTCAGCCAGCATTGTTCGAACCCTTCTAGTTCGTCGGGCATGATGTGGCGTTCGATGACGTTGATCCCTTTGTCGCGCAGCATTTGGATCACGGTTTGACGTGTGATGCCGTTTAGGAACGCGTCCGGTGTGGGGGTGTGCACTTCGCCATCTTTGACAAAGAAGATATTGGCGCCTGTCGCTTCGGCGACATAGCCGCGATAGTCGAACATCATCGCGTCAGAGCATCCCTTGGCCTCGGCCGCGTGTTTGGACATGGTGGCGATCATATATAGGCCCGCGGCCTTGGCCTGAGATGGTGCGGTGGCGGGATCGGGACGGCGCCATTTGGCGATGTCCAATTTCGCGCCTTTCATTTTGGCGTCACCATAGTAGTTGCCCCATGACCAAACGGCCACGGCCATGCGGACCGGGTTGCGCAGCGATGCAACACCCATGTCGTCGCCCGCGCCGCGCCATGCGACCGCACGCACATAGGCGTCTGTCAGGCCATTTGCCTCAAGCGCGGCTTGTTTCGCGGCCTCGATTTCATCGACGCTATAGGGCAGGTCAAAATCGATTAGTTTACCAGATGTGATTAACCGTTCTGAGTGTTCACGGCTTTTGAAAATTTTGCCGTTATAGGCGCGTTCGCCTTCGAATACTGAGCTGGCATAATGCATTGCGTGTGTCAGAATATGCACCTGAGCGTCACGCCATTCCACCAATTTGCCATCTAGCCAAATTTTACCATCGCGGTCTTCGTAGCTGCCAGTCATTGCTGTTCCCTTGTGTTAAATTGCCATAAGTTGCGCGAATTTGGTCCGCTTCGGACATAATATTGCGCCAAAACTGAGAATCGCTACCAGTTTGTGCTTGGAATGTCAACAACACTGACATAAAATGAAAACAAGAATGGGAGCGCGCACATGCAAAATATTCAACGACCGATGGGCGAGGCCCTGTTATACCTGACCGACGAACAGCTGCGCCACGGGATCGAGGCGATGTTTTTCGCATATCGTGGATTTACCGCTGATCCTGATCGTATACTGGATGAACACGGCTATGGGCGCGCGCATCATCGTGCCATTCATTTTATCAACTGCGTTCCGGGAACGACCGTGAATAATCTGCTAAATATCCTTGGGGTTACAAAACAGTCACTGAATCGTGTTTTGCGTACCTTGATTGAGGATGGTTTGGTGATCGTCAAAGTGGGGACACGCGATAAACGCGAACGGAATTTACATTTGACGGAAACGGGCAAGGCGTTGGAACAAAAGCTATCAGACGCGCAACGCGATAGAATGCGACAGGCGTATAAACACGCCGGACCTGATGCCGTTGCGGGGTTTCGGACCGTATTAGAGGCGATGATGGATCCTGATATGCGGCGTGCATATATGGCGATGCGTCAGGACTAGGGGTTGGCTATGCATTTATTAATCGTTGATGATGACGAACGCATTCGACAATTGTTGAAACAATATCTGATCCGAAATGGGTTTTTGGTGACTGCGGCGCGTGACGGGGCCCATGCGCGGAAATTATTGGCCGGGTTGGAATTTGACCTGATCGTTTTGGACGTGATGATGCCGGGCGAAGATGGCATGTCACTGACACGGTGGATCCGGTCTACGCGGTCTACCCCAGTCATGTTGTTGACGGCGCGGGGCGACACAGATGATCGTATCGCCGGTTTGGAATCGGGCGCGGATGATTATTTGTCCAAGCCCTTTGAACCCAAAGAGCTGTTGTTGCGGATAAATGCCATTTTGCGCCGCGTCCCAGAGCCAGCAGAGGCTATAGAAACCCCCAAAGTATTGCGGTTGGGTATGGCGCATTATGATATTGAACGCGGTGAATTATGGCAGGGCGACACACAAATTCGCCTGACGGCCACGGAAAACCAGCTGATGAAAATCTTTGCTGCGGCGGCCGGCGAACCGGTTAGCCGTGTTCAGCTGGTCACGGATTTGGGCCGGGATGAGGAACAGGCCCAAGATCGCGCCATTGACGTGCAAATCACCCGATTGCGCCGCAAAATCGAACCCAACCCGAAAGAACCGCGGTATCTGCAAACGGTCCGTGGGTCGGGGTATATGTTGGCACCTGATTAGGATGCCTGTGATTATTAGGACGCCTGTTGTTTCACGCTGGCGGTCACATAGTTCACGGACAAATCGCGGTCTGACAGTTTCCATTGCCATGTGATTGGGTTGAATACGAACCCTTTGCGATCGACGGGGGTAAGGCCCGCGTTTTCGATCAGGGTGTATAATTCGTCTGGTGTGATAAACTTGGACCATTCATGTGTGCCCTTGGGCAGCCACCGCATGACATATTCGGCCCCGACGATGGCCATTGCGAAACTTTTGGCATTACGGTTGATCGTGGAACAGACCATCAATCCACCGGGTTTTAACAACTGTTGGCAAGCGGTGGTATAGGCTTGGGGGTCGGCGACGTGTTCGACCACCTCCATGTTCAGGACCACGTCAAATTGTTCGCCCGCTTGGGCCAATGCCTCGGCGGTGCCAAAGCGGTAATCAATATCCAGCCCTGATTGCGCGGCATGCGCTTGGGCCACTGGGATGTTGCGCTCGGCCGCGTCCACACCTATGACGGTTGCGCCCAGACGGGCCATAGGTTCACACAACAATCCCCCGCCACAGCCGATATCCAGAATGCGCAACCCGTCAAAGGGGCGCTCGCCCCCCAAATCGCGGTTATATTCCGCCGCGATCTGCGTGGTGATATAATCCAACCGACATGGGTTTAGCATATGCAGCGGCTTGAATTTTCCGTTCGGGTCCCACCATTCGGCTGCCATGGCTTCGAATTTGGCAACTTCGGACGGGTCAACTGTTGTTTCTGAGGCTTGCATTTCGCGTGCTTTCTGGTCTTTTGTGTGTTGTGATACATATAGGACAGTTATGGACAAATTTTTAGGCCAAAAAACGATCGCACCTGCGTTATTTCCGCCCATTGACCCATTTCACAGCGAAATGTTGGACACTGGCGACGGACATCAGGTCTATGTCGAACAATGTGGCAATCGCCATGGGCGTCCTGTCGTGGTGTTGCATGGCGGACCAGGGGCGGGGTGCAGCCCGTCGATGCGGCGATATTTTGATCCCGAACGCTATCATATCATTTTATTCGATCAACGCGGCTGTGGCCGGTCGCGGCCCACATCCAGCGTGCAAAACAATACATCCGCCCATTTGGTGGCCGACATTGAAATGATCCGCGCGCATTTGGGGATTGAGGCATGGGCCGTCTTTGGCGGCAGCTGGGGCGCCACGTTGTCATTGCTGTATGCGCAGGCCCATCCTGATCGTGCGACACATTTGATCCTGCGCGGTGTGTTTGCGATGACGCAATCGGAACTGGATTGGTTTTATGGCGGGGGTGCGGGGCATTTTTGGCCCGAACTTTGGGCAAAATTCGAAACCGCCATCCCGCCCGAGGAACGCGATGATTTGATTGCCGCCTATCACCGCCGTTTGTTCAGCGGGGATATGCGGCAGGAAATGCATTTTGGCAAAATTTGGTCTGATTGGGAAAACGCACTGGCGTCATTTCAGGCAAATGGTCAATCGGGCTATTGCCCCGTTGATTTTGCGCGCACCTTTGCGCGTATCGAAAATCACTATTTTTTCAATGGTGGGTTTTTGGACTGCGATGGCCAGATTTTCCGCGATATGCCCAAGATTTCCCATATCCCTGGGTTTATCGTGCAGGGCCGCCAAGACATGATCTGCCCGCCCAAAACCGCCTATGCCATTGCCAAGGATTGGCGTGCCTGTGATTTGCGGATTGTTCCGTTTGCAGGGCATGCGATGTCAGAACCGGGAATTACGCGGGAATTGCTGAACATCACGCAAACGATTGTGGCCGCGGATTAATGGACACCGATTTGGCCGCGCAAAACCCACGTTTTGTCGCGTGATGTCGCCCCTTGGGTCAGGGTCAGATCCGTTTTCGCGACACCCAGCGCCTTGGCCAGTAATTTTTGCACCGCTGCTGTGGCTTTGCCGTTTTCGGGTGTGGCGGTGACCGTGATATGGAAAACACCATCGCGCAGATCAATCTTGTCGCGTGACGCATTCGGCGTCACACGCACCCTGATTGGGGCATTTGGGTCTGCACAATGGGAATAATCGCCCTTCTTCATTCTTGAATTGATGTCAGTTTCGTGGCTTTGGGGCAAGCGGGTGGTTGCAATTTTGCCTTGGATTGCCGAAATAAAGTAAAACAAACCACAGGACATCCTATGCTGACCCCAAATCCCCCCGTGATTGAATTTCTGCAAAAACGCCGATCCCGACCGGCCAAAACGCTGACCACGCCTGTGCCCAATCGGGCAGAATTGGGCAGCTTGCTGACCATGGCCGCGCGTACGCCCGATCACGGCAAATTGGAACCATGGCGGTTTATTGTGTTGGGCAAGGCGCGATTGACCCAATTGGCTGACTTGGTCGATCACCGCGCCCAAGCGCTGGGGTTGGACGCAGATAAGACACAAAAGGGTAAAAACCAATTCCAAAGCGGCCATCTGGGCGTTGTTGTTGTCGAGGTTCAAAAACCATCCGAAAAAATCCCCGCCGTTGAACAAACCTACAGCGCCGGCGCGGTCTGTTTGTCATTGGTCAATGCGGCGCTGGCATCCGGATGGGGCGCGAATTGGCTATCAGGCTGGCCCAATCACGACCGTGGGTTTGTCGAACAGGCATTTGATTTGGCAGATAACGAACGGGTGGCGGGTATCATTTATCTTGGCACAGAAACCAACACACCCCCAGAACGCCCCCGCCCGAATATAGAAAGCATTACGACATGGCAGTTGGATTAATCTTTCCTGCGTTTTTCCGCGCGCTGGGCCAAATGGGCGACCGCGCGTTTTTGGGTGTTGTTGGGTTGGGTATCGCCTTGGCCTTGGGCGTGTTGTGGGCCATGTCCATGGGGTTGGTGTATGGATTGGCGTGGCTGGCATCCATTGCAAACCTGACGCTGCCCTTTATCGGGGCGATTGAACCGCCTGCATCTGTTTTGGGATGGGGCAGTTTTGTTCTGATGTTGGGGCTGTCTGTGTTTTTGATGGTGCCTGTTGCATCTGCCATATCGTCATTGTTTTTGGACCGCGTGGCGCGTGCTGTCGAACGGCGTCACTATGCACATTTGCCCGATGCGGCCGGTCTGCCCTTGGCTGACGCGCTGCGTGATACAGTGGCATTTTTGGGGGTCTTGATTGGTGCGAACTTGGTCGCGTGGATTTTATATCTGTTTTTCGCACCGGTCGCGATATTTATATTTTGGGCGCTAAACGGATACCTGCTGGGCCGAGAATATTTTCAAATGGCCGCCGCGCGCCGTGTGGGGCGCAATGGCGCACGTGACTTGTGGCGGGCCAATCGCGTTACAATTTGGCTGGCCGGTATTTTAATGGTTGCCCCGCTTAGCATTCCGATTGTGAACCTGATCGTTCCGGTTTTGGGCGCAGCCACCTTTACGCATTTATTTCATTCGCTGGCCTCTAGGGGGGCCATACGGTTGTGAAAATCCAGATCGCGCACGGTGATCCAACCTGACAGGATGATCGCCGAAATGATCGCCCACAACACCACTGTGATGCCGGTGGTGATCCATGCCTTTTTCTTAAGGTAATGATGTTCGGGCGCACCGGCCTGTGTGCCTGGAACAATTTCGCCCAGATCGCCCTGCGTTTGTAATCGAATGGGGATCACGATCAGAAAGGTCATGAACCAAATCACAGCAAACAAAACAAGAGCAGAGGTAATCGACATGGGGGTAATCCTTGGGTTTATTTACACTTGTTCTAGTTCAACCAGCGTCCCGTTAAAGTCCTTGGGATGCAAAAATAACACCGGCTTGCCATGAGCGCCGATTTTGGGTTCACCTGTTCCCAAAACGCGCGCGCCGGTGGATTGCAGGTGGTCGCGTGCGGCGATGATATCGTCGACTTCGTAACAGACATGGTGGATGCCGCCGGATGGGTTTTTGTCCAAGAATCCCTGAATTGGGCTGTTTTCACCCAAAGGGTACAGCAATTCGATTTTGGTGTTGGGCAGTTCGATGAAAATTACAGTTACCCCATGATCGGGTTCGTCCTGTGGCGCGCCGACATTTGCGCCCAATGCGGTGCGGTATTGGTTGGCGGCTGCCTCTAGGTCGGGAACAGCGATGGCAACGTGGTTCAATCGTCCGATCATGGTTGTGTCCTTTCATATTGCTGGGCTTGTTATGCCGTGTTTGTTTGATTTCGTCTATGGACAAAGGCGCGCACCCATACCTGTTAACGCAATGTTAGGAAAGTTTCGGCACAGTTTCCACATCCGCAGTAGGAGGATGACAATGCCAAACACAGCTACACTGCCCTTTGCCGCCCGCGCGACCGCTGATAAACCGTTGTTGGGTTTGACCATTCTGTTGGTCGAAGACAGCCGTTTTTCCAGCGAAGCCGTGCGCATTATGTCCCTGCGCAGCGGCGCGCGATTGCGACGTGCTGATTGTATCACATCCGCGCGACGGCATATGCGGCTCTATCGTCCGTCGATCGTGATCGTCGATGTGGGGCTGCCTGATGGATCGGGTCTGGATTTGATCCGTGAATTGGACACAGCGCGCCCAAGGGTGCAGGCCCTGATTGGTACCAGCGCCGATGATGCGATGGGACCGGACACCATTCAGGCCGGCGCAGACCAGTTTTTGGCCAAACCCTATCATAGCGTGGGGGTGTTTCAGCAAATGATATTGAATGTCTTGCCGGGCAACGCCCCGCCACGGGGACCGCGTTTAATTGATACCGGCAGTGTTGAACCGGATTTGGTCGTTTATCGCGACGAACTGCATCACGCTAAAAACCTGTTTTCACAAAACCCAAATTCCGCCATGCGGCAATATTTGCGACAATTCTTGATGGGTGTGGCGCGTGCCGTCGATGACACAGACCTGATCCAAGCAGCCCAGCAGGGCGATTTTACCCGTATGCGCAGGCTGGTCGATCAGCGATTGACCGAAATTCACCCAATTTGAAGGATTGATTACCAAGATATGGTCATGACTTGTGACAGTTTGGGGCGATTAGTGCGCAGTGTGAATTTGTAATCAGATTTTTCAACGGTCAAATTTGGATCCTGGATTTCCATGTAATCTAGCGTCACGTCATACTGATACTCTGGCGGCCTATCACATTCCAAATGTGTGATCATGAAAGTCATCTGGCCAGTGGGGTATAGCGCCCAAGAGCTGTAATGTGACGGGGTGTGCATGGATGGATCAAAATCACGCGTCATTTCAATATGGCGACGGATAGTGGTCCCAGTTTTTGCAGGCTTGTCTAACTGGGATACATATTCGTCTTGGCCTAAAAATTTCTGTTGATAAACTAAATCACCCGCCTCGATGCTTAAACTGCGAATGGGCATATCCCCGTCAACTGTTGTGAATTTCAGGGCGTCGACGGGGCCAGAAACGACGCGAAAATCATGGTCTAGCGTGATAATGATTTTTTTCTGCTTTACCAGAACTTGGACGTGTTGGGTCATGTTTTCGCAACAAACCCGAAACATTGGCGGCTGGCCAATGTATAGCGACACAAAATCAATCAGTTTGCCGTGTACATCCCGTAACGTCTGCCCCCCAAATTTTTCGCAAATTTTCTTGCTGTGTTTTTTGACGGTTTCAGCAGATAACGCCAAGTGTTGCCCAATTTCTTGTGCTGTGGCGCCGCTGGCTAGGTGGGGAATTACATCACGTTCACGATTGGTCAAATTCGGGTAAATGAAATCTAGGGTGCTAAAATGGCTTTGGGATTGGTGGTCTACCATGCCCATTTCACCACATAGCATTTTTGGTAACTTGGATCATAACTGACCAGACGCAGCCCTTGGCTTGACTGTGTGATGACTAAACTGTCGTCTTGGACCTGTTGCGAATGCAGGCACACGGTTACGTCGATATGACTTGGGGGGCGCGTGCTGCGAAAAACAACATCCATTTCCAAGCGTTCGCTTGGGTACATACACAATGCGGCGTAATGGCCATCCGAATACGCCGCAGGCATCGTCCGCGTGACGCGTGCATTTCGGGTAAACTGCGTTCCTTGCTTTACCGCTGGGACAACAGGTGTTTCGAAAATCGCCCGCCCCGCACGAATTGCGGTTGGTTTTGGCCGCATCCCGTCAATTTCGACACTGATCAGCGGGAAAGCATCTGTCACCGCCGTAAAATGCAGAGACGAAACAACCGGGCTGATCGCTGTAAAGTGGTGCGAAATCTGCGTAAGCACTTCTTTTTTCTGTGTCAATGACCGCAGAAAATTTCGCAAGATTGCAGAACACTTCGAAATTGGCGGTGGTGTCAAAATAGTATTCTTGGTGCAGTCGCATCGCCGGCAATGCATCACGGATGTTTGCCGCGTCATATTTTTTTAACATGCTGCGGACATGCTTCTTTATTGTCTCGACGGATACGTCGAGTTCGCGTGCCATTTCATGTCGTGTTTTCCCCGAAACCAAGAGTGGCAAGCAGTCTCGTTCACGGGGTGTAAGAAGTGGAGGCGGTATCATAAACCCGTCCAATGCCTATAGCTAGGTTTATAGCATAGATCATTCTGCGGGAATGTAATTTACAAAAGTGTTAAGAAATTTGACCGCTGGCGGGGCCAACGGTCAAATTAAGTTGTTGATTATTCTTGTGGGATCACCCGCAGGTTCAATTCCATCAATTGCTCGGGCATTGGATCGGATGGCGCATTCATCATCAGGTCTTCTGCGCGTTGGTTCATCGGGAACATGATAACTTCGCGGATGTTTGCGGTGTCGGCCAGCAACATCACGATGCGGTCGATCCCAGCGGCACAGCCACCGTGAGGGGGTGCACCGTATTGGAACGCGTTGACCATGCCGCCGAACCGCTTGCGCACTTCGTCTTGACCATAGCCTGCGATTTCGAACGCTTTGAACATGATTTCTGGGCGGTGGTTTCGGATCGCGCCGGATACCAATTCGTAGCCGTTACAGGCCAAATCATATTGGAACCCTTTGACTTGCAGCGGGTCGCCGTTCAGGGCGTCCATTCCGCCTTGGGGCATTGAAAACGGGTTGTGTTCGAAATCGATTTTGCCGGTTTCTTCGTCCTGTTCATAGATCGGGAAATCCACGATCCAAGCAAAGGCAAAGCGGTTCGTATCGGTCAGACCCAATTCCGCGCCGATCACGTCGCGCGCGCGGCCCGCCACCTTCTCGAATGATTTTGGTTTGCCGCCCAAGAAAAACGCAGCATCCCCAACGCCCAGACCCAGTTGCTGGCGGATCGCTTCGGTCCGTTCTGGGCCGATGTTTTTCGCCAATGGGCCGGCGGCCTCCATCCCGTTGTCGCCATCACGCCAGAAAATATAGCCCATGCCTGGCAGGCCCTCTTTCTGGGCGAATGCGTTCATGCGGTCGCAGAATTTGCGGCTGCCACCAGTTGGGGCAGGGATCGCACGAATTTCGGTACCATCTTGTTCCAACAGTTTCGCAAAAATGGCAAAGCCGGATCCGCGGAAATGATCGGACACAACCTGCATTTTAATCGGGTTGCGCAGGTCGGGTTTATCAGACCCGTACCACAACGCCGCGTCGCGGTATGAAATTTGCGGCCATTCAGCAGGGTTATCAACGGTTTTGCCGCCGGCAAATTCTTCAAACACACCGGCCAAGACGGGTGAAATGGTGTCAAAAACGTCCTGCTGTGTGACAAAGGACATTTCCAAATCCAACTGATAGAAATCGGTTGGGGATCGGTCTGCACGTGGGTCTTCGTCACGGAAACAGGGGGCGATTTGGAAATATTTGTCATAGCCTGACACCATGATCAGCTGTTTGAATTGCTGTGGTGCTTGGGGCAGAGCATAAAATTTACCAGGGTGCAAACGCGATGGCACCAGAAAATCGCGCGCCCCTTCGGGTGATGACGCGGTGATGATCGGCGTTTGATATTCGCGGAAACCCTTGTCCCACATGCGACGACGCATAGAGGCCACCACATCCGACCGCAGGGTCATGTTGCGCTGCATCGCTTCACGGCGCAGGTCCAGATACCGATAGCGCAGGCGCGTTTCTTCGGGGTATTCTTGGTCGCCGAACACCATCAGGGGCAATTCGTTGGATGCGCCCAATACTTCGACATCGCGCACGAATACTTCGATTTCGCCGGTTGGGATTTTGGTGTTGATCAGGCTTTCATCACGGGCCTTGACCACACCATCAATGCGGATACACCATTCGCTGCGCACCTTTTCCAATTCGTTGAAAACGGGGCTGTCCGGGTCACATAGAACCTGCGTCACACCATAGTGGTCGCGCAGGTCGATAAACAACACACCACCGTGATCGCGGACGCGATGGACCCAGCCCGACAAACGGACGGTGTCACCCACGTTGGATTTGTTCAGATCGGCACAGGTATGGCTGCGATAGGCGTGCATTTTGTGGCCCCTTTGGGTTTGATGGATTTCGTGTCTAGCGCGATACACAAGGTTGCGCGCGTGATGTCAAGGGCAATGGCCCGTTTTGCCCCATTTGATAGGGGTTTTTCGCCCAAAAACACTAGGTTCTGTTCAAATCCGCACGAATTTTCCCGCGCAGCGAATTGCCCACCACAACGGAACGCGCGGCCATCAAATCGCCAAGTGTTACGGTTTTTACTGTGACTTCGCCGGATTTGATCAGTTTTTGCCGCAATATTCCGGGCAAACAGCCCGCGCTGATCGGGGGGGTCACCCATGTGCCGCCCTGTGTTTCGACGAACACATTGGTAATTGTGCCTTCGCATAATTCGTCGCGTTCATTTAGAAACAGCATTTCATGTATACCACGCGGCAGGTTGGCGCGTGTGGTGTCATAAATATCGCGCTGGGTGGTTTTATGTGCCAACCATGCGTCGCCTGTGTTCAGCCGCGTGTCGCTGATATCAACCTGCCAGACGGCGGGCGTTGGATCCAACGGAACATGGGACAGTTGGAAATCGCCCTTGACCCCCAAGGTCAATCGGCAACGCAGCGGTTTGTTGCCGCTTAGACCATCGCAGATATGTTCGGCCAAGTCGCGATCAAACGCAAAGCCCAACTGGCGCGCACTGTCACACATGCGATTTAGGTGTAATCCCAGATCGACCGCGCCAAAACCGGGGGTGTACCGAAATGTTTCAATCAGGCGGCAATCGGGGGGGACAATTTCGCAAAACGCGCTTTCCACAGGGCTTCCTCGTATTCTGATGGACCTAGACTATCATAAACGACACCACCGCCGACATTTAAGCGCGCCTGTCCGTTTTTTACGTCTAATGTACGAATGGCCACATTAAATTCGGATTTGCCGTCGGGGGCCATCCAGCCAATGGTACCGCAATAAATGCCACGCGGGGCCGGTTCTAGGTCGTCGATAATTTCCATCGCGCGCAGTTTGGGCGCACCTGTGATCGACCCACAGGGAAACAGCGCCCGCATGATTTGCGAAAACTGAACCGGGCCATCCAATTCGCCCGCCACCAACGACACCATTTGATGCACGGTTGCATAGGTTTCGACATGGAACAATTTTGGCACATGCACCGAACCGGTACGACAGATCCGCGAAATGTCATTTCGCAACAAATCCACGATCATCAGGTTTTCGGCGCGGTTTTTTTCGTCGGTTTCTAAAAAACGACGGGCTTGTTCATCGCGGTTTGGGTCTGTGTGTCGGGGTTGGGTGCCTTTCATCGGGCGGGTTTCGATATGGCCTTGGGCGTCAGTGCGGAAAAACAATTCCGGCGAACGGGACAAAAATGCGCCTTGGTCTGCGCCCAGATCAACGAATGCGCCGTGTTTGACCCGCTGGCGGGACGTCAACGCGTGGTAAAGCGACCACGCATCACCCGTGATTTGCGCCATCATCGGAAAGGTTAGGTTGATTTGATACACATCACCGGCCTTGATCCATTCAATGACACGATCAAAGGCTTGGATATACTGGTTTTCGGTCCAATGTGGGGTCCAATCGCTGATTGAACAGGGCGATACGGTCGGATCGTGGCGTTCTATGGGGCCAGAAAAAACACCAAAGTTCAGCAAATCACGCCCTGATTGCGTGTCGGGCATGCGATGTGCCAGGCGGGGTTCCAACGCATAGCCCAGTTCGTAATCGGCATATCCAGCAATCCAATACCCTTGGGCGCGCGCATCATCAATTTGACGCAATGCGTCATCAACCTGCCCCGCAGACTGCGCGCGGATGGTATAAACGGGGTCCGAAAACCAATGTTTTTGCGCATCTGGTGCGGTGTCAAACCGAATCTGCATGGGTTACCTTGTGTGTTGTTGATTGCGATATAGGCCGAATTTCAAAAAATCGACAGCCAAATAGCGGCTATTTGCGTTATTTTTCCGATGGGGCTTGATCCTAGGCGGATGTTGATTATAACGCAGAACAATTTGCGCCCGCATTGTAACGGGCCCATTTTGCTGCCGCAAACAAAAAGGTCGTCCCATGCCCAAAAGAACCGACATTTCCTCAATCATGATTATCGGCGCAGGTCCGATCGTTATTGGCCAAGCCTGTGAATTCGATTATTCTGGCGCCCAAGCGTGTAAAGCGTTGAGAGAAGAGGGGTATCGCGTGGTGTTGGTCAATTCCAACCCAGCGACGATTATGACAGACCCTGGTCTGGCGGATGCCACCTATATCGAACCCATCACACCAGAAGTGGTTGCCAAAATCATCGAGAAAGAGCGCCCCGACGCATTGCTGCCAACGATGGGCGGTCAAACGGGTCTGAACACCGCGCTCGCGCTTGAGGAAATGGGCGTGCTGGACAAATACGGCGTTGAAATGATTGGCGCAAAACGCGACGCCATTGAAATGGCCGAAGATCGCAAATTGTTCCGCGAAGCGATGGATCGCATCGGTTTGGAAAACCCCAAAGCAACCATCATCACCGCCCCCAAGAAAGAAAACGGCCAAGCTGACCTGAACGAAGGCGTGCGGTTGGCGGTTGATGCGTTGGATGAAATCGGCCTGCCGGCGATTATCCGTCCGGCCTTTACCTTGGGTGGGACAGGTGGCGGTGTCGCCTATAACCGCGAAGATTACGAATATTATTGCCGCACAGGGATGGACGCATCGCCCGTGAACCAAATCTTGGTCGACGAATCCCTGTTGGGTTGGAAAGAATACGAAATGGAGGTTGTCCGCGACAAAGCTGACAACGCTATCATCATTTGTTCCATCGAAAACGTGGACCCCATGGGCGTGCATACGGGTGATTCCATCACCGTTGCCCCTGCGCTGACGCTGACGGACAAAGAATACCAAATCATGCGCAATGGATCGATCGCAGTTCTGCGCGAAATCGGCGTCGAAACGGGCGGATCCAACGTGCAATGGGCGGTTAACCCCGTCGATGGCCGCATGGTCGTGATCGAAATGAACCCGCGCGTGTCACGGTCGTCTGCCTTGGCGTCCAAGGCGACGGGTTTCCCGATTGCTAAAATTGCTGCAAAACTGGCAGTCGGCTATACGCTGGATGAATTGGACAATGACATTACCAAGGTAACGCCTGCGTCCTTTGAACCAACAATCGATTATGTCGTCACCAAAATCCCAAAATTCGCGTTCGAAAAATTCCCAGGGTCCAAACCCCATTTGACCACAGCGATGAAGTCGGTTGGTGAAACTATGGCGATTGGTCGTACGATTCACGAATCTTTGCAAAAAGCATTGGCATCGATGGAATCGGGCCTGACCGGCTTTGACGAAGTTGAGATAGAAGGCGCGCCAGAGAAATCCGCCGTGATTGCCGCGATCAGCCAGCAAACACCAGATCGGATGCGCACCATTGCGCAGGCTATGCGTTATGGTCTGACAAATGATGAAATTCACAATGTGACCGCCTTTGATCCTTGGTTCTTGGACCGTATTCGCGAAATCGTCGAGGCCGAAGAAACCATTCGCGCCAATGGCTTGCCCAATGATGCAGGCGGCATGCGCCATGTGAAAATGATGGGCTTTACCGATGCGCGTTTGGCCAAACTGACTGGGTTTTCGGAAACAGATGTACGCCGCGCGCGCCGCAATTTGGGCGTGAACGCTGTCTTTAAACGTATCGACACCTGTGCCGCCGAATTTGAGGCACAAACCCCCTATATGTATTCAACATACGAAATGCCCATGATGGGCGAAGTTGAATGCGAAGCCCGCCCATCGGATCGCAAGAAAGTGGTGATCTTGGGCGGCGGTCCAAACCGTATTGGTCAGGGTATCGAATTTGACTATTGCTGCTGTCATGCGTGTTTTTCTCTGACAGACGTGGGTTATGAAACCATCATGGTCAATTGTAACCCTGAAACGGTTTCAACGGATTATGACACATCGGATCGTTTGTATTTCGAACCGCTGACCTTTGAACACGTGATGGAAATCCTGCGCGTCGAACAGGACAGCGGCACATTGCATGGTGTGATTGTGCAGTTTGGAGGGCAAACCCCGTTGAAATTGGCCAATGCACTGGAATCCGAAGGCATCCCAATTCTGGGAACAACACCCGATGCGATTGATTTGGCTGAGGATCGCGAACGGTTCCAAGCCTTGGTCAATCAGCTGGGATTAAAGCAACCCAAAAACGGCATTGCCCATTCCGACGCCGAAGCGCTGGAAATTGCCGAAGACATTGGTTTCCCATTGGTGATCCGCCCGTCCTATGTTTTGGGCGGTCGTGCGATGGAAATCGTGCGCGATATGGATCAGCTGCGCCGCTATATCCGCGAAGCGGTTG
This sequence comes from uncultured Phaeobacter sp., assembly GCA_964633145.1. Taxonomy (GTDB): domain Bacteria; phylum Pseudomonadota; class Alphaproteobacteria; order Rhodobacterales; family Rhodobacteraceae; genus CAJXSD01. Next base: position 79,065 of record CAZWFE010000001.1, read on the forward strand.
TTGTATCCGGTGACAGCCCCGTCCTGTTGGACAGCTATCTATCGGGTGCGGTGGAATGTGATGTTGATGCCCTGTCAGACGGTACAAATGTTCACGTCGCCGGCATCATGCAACATATCGAAGAGGCCGGCGTGCATTCCGGTGACAGCGCCTGTTCCCTGCCGCCCTATTCGTTGTCAGCTGAGATTATCGACGAACTAAAGGTGCAAACAAACGCACTGGCGCTGGGCCTAAATGTTGTGGGTTTGATGAACGTACAATTCGCGGTCAAAGATGGCGAAATTTACTTGATTGAGGTCAATCCACGTGCATCGCGTACCGTGCCATTTGTTGCCAAAGCGACCGACAGCGCGATTGCATCCATCGCCGCGCGTTTGATGGCGGGCGAACCGCTTAGCAATTTCCCAATGCGCGAACCTTATCGTGATGTCAGTTACGGTGGATCGCTGCCAATCGCGGATCCGATGACGCTGGCTGATCCAAATATGCCATGGTTCAGCGTGAAAGAGGCGGTGATGCCATTTGCACGTTTCCCAGGTGTCGATACACTTTTGGGTCCAGAAATGCGTTCAACCGGTGAAGTCATGGGCTGGGATCGCAGCTTTGCCCGTGCGTTCCTAAAGGCACAGATGGGCGCCGGAATGGAGCTGCCGAAATCGGGGACTGTTTTCTTCTCGATCAAAGACAGCGACAAAGGCGATCAAATGACAGATGCCGCCAAGTTGCTGATTTCACAGGGATTTGAATTGGTCGCCACATCCGGAACAGCGGCATGGCTGGAACAACAAGGCATTGTTTGCACCAAAGTGAACAAAGTGTACGAAGGCCGCCCAAATATCGTGGATCGTTTGAAAAATGGTGACATTGATTTGGTGATCAACACGACCGAGGGCACGCAATCGATCAACGATAGCCGTGAAATCCGATCTGTCGCGCTGTTCGATAAAATCCCATATTTCACAACGGCCGCCGCAGCCCATGCCGCCACATTGGCGATTGAGGCACAGTCCGAGGACGCATTGACCGTCCACGCATTGCAGCACTAGGCGCAGTTTTACGACAGACTACAAAAAAGGCGGGGCAAAAACCCCGCCTTTTGTTTTTTGTGATATGGCTTAGCCAAACATGTCGGATGTGATGCCTGCGTACCAACCGACGGATTCTTCGTAGGTTGCTTTGCGCAGGTCGGCATCTTCGCCTGTTTGGGAAACGAACCCATCCACCTTGGCGATTTTTTCGTCCGTTGCCTGATAGCTTGCGCCGACTTTGATCCCGTCGTTGGTGTCGATCAACGACCAACATGTGTTCGAGAATTTGGCAGGGAACACTTTGGACCCTGTCAATGCGCCGCGCACTGCCATTGCGGCAACCTTGGCTTGGCTGTTGGCGGAAAACCCTGATTTTGGCATGTCACCTTGGTTTGTTGCATCGCCCAAGACGTGGATATTTTCGTCCAAACGCGATTGCATGGTGTGGCCTGATACAGGCGCCCAGTTGCCTTCGGTTATGCCGGCCATTTCGCAGATGCGGCCTGCCTTCATCGCGGGGATGACGTTACAGACGTCAACCTTTTCCACAGAACCGTCGATGGAAACGGTCATTGCGCCTGCATCAACACTGACGTTATTGCCGCCGAAATCTGGGCCGATCCGTTCGATCATACCGCCATAGTGTTTTTGCCAGCCTTCTTCGAACAGACCCTGTTTCGAAAACTTCTCTTTGGGGTCAACGATCAGAATTTTGGCGGTTGGGTTTTCGTTTTTCAGTTTGTGCGCCACCATGGACACCCGTTCATATGGGCCAGGGGGGCAGCGGTATGGGTTGGGTGGGGCAACCATTGCGAACACGCCACCCTGTGGCATGGATTCGATCTGCGCTTTCAGCAGTTCGCTTTGTGATCCAGCCTTGTATGCGTGGGGCATTGCGTTTTGTGTTGCGGTTGACCAACCAGGCACTGACCCGTCGATAAAGTCGATACCGGGCGACAGGATCAGCCGATCATAGGGCAACACCGTGCCACCGGCCAAAGTCACCGATTTCGCGTCGCGATCAATGCCAACGGCCCAATCATGCACCACGTTGATGCCATATTGGGACGCTAATGTGCCATAGCTGTGCGCAATGCTGGATAGGTCGCGGAACCCGCCAATATACAGGTTTGAGAAAAAGCATGTGTAGTACGAACGCGATGGTTCGACCAAGGTCACATCAATTTCGCCCTTGCTGTCCTTGGCGATGTAACGTGCGGCTGTTGCACCGCCTGCACCACCACCGATTACCACGACCTTGGGTCGTCCGTGGCCCGCAGCGTTTACATAGGGCGCTGCCAGCGTTGCCGCCGTTGCCCCCAAAAATAACCGTCTGTTTAATTTCATTTTATCCTCCCGTTTTGGGGTGGCTGGTTAATCCAGCGCACCAAAATATGCGGCCAGCGCCGCAATCTCTTCGTTATTCAGCGCCTGCGCCACCATTTGCATGGGGGCATTGTCGCGGGCCCGTAATTTGTATTCTAGCAATGCAATCATAAAATCGGTGTCATCCCAACCGTGAATGGCGGGTAAACCTGTGTCCTGCGGTTCGGTGCTGTGGCAGGCCATACATTCGCCTGCCAAATATTCGCCATAGGCCACATCACCCACAATCGCGGCCATTTCTGCCGGCACGGTGACACTGCCGCGTTCTGGCGCGGGCGGCAGGCTGGCAGTACGGATATAGGTTAGGATATCAAACATATCCTGCGGGTTGGCAAACCCGTCAAATTGCATGGTGGTGCCCGCCAGATACCCAGCGGGGTCCATCAAGTATTTATGCAGATTTTGCTGATCCCAAAGGGTGCCCGCATCTGCCCCCGCACGCAAAGCGGCAGAGTAGGGATAGTCGGGCAGACTGCCCATGGTCCGTCCCACGACACCATGCAAATTTGGCCCAGATTTCGACTGTGTGCTGGGTGTGATATCATGGCATTGCGCACAGTTTTGTTCAAACAACGCCACCCCGCGCCCCGCATCACCACCGCATTCAGCGGCAATTTGCGTCGGGTCATTCGTGGTCAGATCCGCAGTTTGTGATTGCGCTGCACCCGCAGCCAAAATCAGGGCATATAGCCCTGTTGAATAAAATAGCTTCATTTTCAAATACTCCATCAAATAATCGGTGGAATATCCGAACAGCTGCGTTTCGGGCCTGTGAAATATAAACCCATACAGTGTCGAACCGTCCCTGAAAATACAGGAAACACCACCAGATGGGCATGAAATTACCAAAAAATCCCCCCAAAAACAAGCATATCCCCCGCCTGTGGTGCGGGGGGATGTCATGTTATGGGCGGCAACGATCATTCAAGATCCTTGAAATATGCAGCCAGCGCCGCAATTTCTTCGTCTGACAGGCGACCAGCCATCATTTGCATGACGGGATGTGGGCGCACTTTCACCTTATAGGCGTGCATCGCTACAACGAAATCTTCGGTCGGCCAGCCGGTTATGGCGGGGATACCCTGGTTTGATCCATCGCTTTGGTGACAGGTCAAACATTCAGAGCTGAGATATTTGCCATACTCCGGATCACCAACGATTGCCAGAATTTCGGGGGCCAGTGTGACCTCAGGCGGTACGCCTGTTGGCTCTGCCTCGGGGATGTTTGCGGGGTTATCGGAAAACACACGCAAATACGCGATCAGGTCGGCGCGATCTTGGGCGTCTTTCAGACCAGCGAAATTCATCGTTGTGCGGCTGACCAATGATTTCGGATTGGCCAGATAGGCATCCAGATGTTCCAGATCCCAAACCAGACCGTCATTGCCAGCCCGTGTCAGGCCTTCGGAATATCTGGTATAGCCGTCGGCTGTGCCCGCCTTGCGTCCAAATACGCCATTTAGGATTGGACCAACCCGATGCTTGGCATTTGTTCCAACTTGATGGCACGATGCGCATTTTCGAAAGATATCTTTGCCGCGGGTTTCATCCCCGATCGCATCCGCATGTGCCGCTGCAGGTAAAGCCATTGCAAAAATGGCTGTCGCAAATATTTTGTATTTCACTGTGTACTCCCGTTGGAATCAGGTTAGCGCAAGAAAGCCATTTCAATCAATTACTAATTTTAATATGTGAATATATGCTATCAGTTATGTTGATATGATGCGGATATAGTTGCCTAAGTATCGGAATAAAATACAATAAAACTGCGTGATTTGGGGTTTGTTACGGGTTCAGGCCCGTCCCAACCTATGTGCCCCGTTGGCGCTGTGAAATTGAAAATGCCGAATCTTGGCCGATCACATTAATCAAATCGCTGACCTAACATGCGGGCGATTGGTGTGAAATCATCCGTAAAAATACGCGATGTGGCCCGTTGCGCTAGCATGGTGACAAAGTCATCTGACATCGCTGCATATTGCAGGGGCATTGGGGATCGCACGGTGATCTGATCAATGGGTGATTTTTCCGTGCCCGCGACCAGAATGAAAACCATACGTTCGGCTGGTCCGGGTTGGCGTGCCTCGACCCAAATTTCCACTGTGGGAAAAACGCTTTGCAATGTGCGAACCATTGACCCCAAAACCGCCAAGCGATCTGTATAGTCGATAACATTCATATAGTACCGGCCATCGGCGGTCAGACGGCTGCGCACCGTTTCAAAAAATTCGCGCGTGATCAGGTGTTCGGGCACCGCAATATCGGTAAAAGCATCGCCGATAATTATGTCAAAGGTGTCGGTTGTCTGGTTCAAATGGCTGCGTGCATCTTGGTGAATGATATCCGCGCCGGTGGGATCATACCAGAAATTCTGCGCGGCGATCTGGGTCACAACGGGGTCAATTTCGGAAACGCTTAGCCGGGCTTGGGGGAAATTACCCTGCCATTTGCGGGGAATGCTATAGGTGCCGCCCCCAATGAAATACGCGCTGAACGCATCGCTTGGCCGCATGATACGCGCCAGCGCCTCTAGGACGGCGGCGTGGTCGGTGTACATGATGTCAGGTTCCGACTGCGCACTGGCCCCATGTACCAAATGATCCAACACCATTGCACGCACTGGGCGGTCCGGATCGTCAGACAGGTCAATCGTGCGGATACAGAAATAATCGGTTTCACGATCGCAAATCGGCTGTATTGACTGCGCCGCACCTGCAATCCCAATCGCACCAGCACCCACCAGTATCAACAGCCAAAACAGCGATCTGACCGTACCTGACATGACCCAAAACCCAACGGCCAGCGCCACATAGGCACAGGTCACAACCAAAAGAGTGATCGATGTGCCCAGCCATGAAATGAACAAAAATCCACTGCCCAAGGTCCCAAATATGGCCCCAATCGCCCCTGCGGCAAACATTGTGCCCAGGCGGGATGCTGATTTGGCCGGGTCCAGATCAATCGCGATTTGCGTCAAAACAGGGGCGGGAATGCCCGCACAAAACGATGGGACGAAAAATGCCAATGTGGTTAGGACCAAAATGGCAGGCACTTGTGTTTCAAACATTGGCAAGGCGATTGCCGCGCTTTGACGAACGATAAAGACAATCGCAGCTGTTGATACGGCTGCGGCCATGGTCCAGCCTGCGGTTATACGCAGGGCGCGGTCGCGTGGTTTGTGTGCCACCCAACCGCCAACCCAATGACCGGCTGAAAACCCCGCCAAAACAACCGCAATAATGGCTGTCCAAGTGTACAGTGACATCCCGACATAGGGCGCCAATACGCGGCCTGCAACAATTTCAACAATCATGCTGTTGGCGGACACCAGAACCTGTGCCGCAAACAGGCAAAACACCAAAAACCGCGTGTGCTGTATCATTGTTGCATCCTGTTTATTCCCTATCTTGCTGTTCGGATTAGATGGAACATCTGTACGAAATAGCAAGCGTATTATTCTGTGCCCGACGGTACAATAAACCCGAATTGATCAAAAACGTCACGCGCGGCAGCAGAAATCAAAAAATCATAGAAAGATTGCGCGGCTGCGTTTTGCGTCAGAACCACAGCGGGATATGCGATCGGTTCATGGCTGTGCAGGGGCAGTTCCGCCAATACGGCCACTTTGGATTCGGACAGCGCGTCTGTTTTATAGATTATTCCATAATCTACGGCGCCAAGTGCGACCAACCCCAATGCTGCGCGCACATTATCTGATTGGATTATATTTGGTGATACCAGATCCCAAACATCCAAATGTGTCAGAGCAGCCTTGGCATAAATACCTGCGGGGACCGCATCAACCATAGCCAGCGCAATGCGTTTCGACCCGATGGCGGTGGCCCAATCGGTCCATGCGGTCAACGGATCATCGGACACATTCGCCGGCTGGACCAAAACCAATTGATTGGATGCCAAAACCGTTGCGGGTTGGTTTACGGCGATGCCATGGGTTTGCAGAAACGTGACCCAATCGGCATTGGCAGACACAAAAATATCCGCAGGCGCGCCCATTTGAATTTGACGCGCCAATGTGGATGATCCGGCATAGGATACGACAATATCATCTGGGGCGGGATAGCGGTTGATCACCTCGTCCAAGACATTGCGCAAACTTGCGGCCGCAAAAACAGTAATCTGTTCCGCATGCAACGGCGCCCCGATACTCAGGGCTATGATTAATATCAGTCGGGTAAGGGTCATCACATCGCCTTGCATGTTGTATTTCGAAATTGGGTCGGTGTTTGGACCGTTTTGTGGTTACATTGACGAAAGATGCAACAGGCTGCAACAGGGCACGCCGAATTCTGCCATACCCTCTGAAAAATGGGCGAATATGTGCGATTTTCACTTTTATTCTGCGGTTTCTGTTTGCATAGTGGATCAAACGAAAAAAGGTGAACATTATGACAAAATTCGTATTGGCCATTGATCAGGGCACAACGTCAACGCGGGCAATATTGTTTGACGCAAACATGTCCATTCACGCCGTGTCGCAACAGGAATTTACCCAACATTTTCCCCAATCGGGATGGGTCGAACATGATCCGATGGATCTGTGGCAAACCACATTGGACACCTGTCGCGATGTGATGGCCGGGGCTGGTGTTACGGCCGATGATATTGTGTCGATTGGCATTACAAACCAACGCGAAACAACATTGGTTTGGGATCGTGCCACGGGCAAACCCATTCACAATGCGATCGTTTGGCAGGATCGGCGCACATCGGACATGTGCCAAACGCTAAAGGCGGCGGGCCATGAACCAATGATCACCGAACAAACGGGCCTGTTATTGGATCCCTATTTCAGTGGGACCAAGGTGAAATATATTCTGGACACCGTTCCAGGTGCGCGTGATGCGGCGCGGGCAGGGCAGTTGGCCTTTGGCACAGTGGATACGTGGTTGATTTGGAACCTAACGGATGGGGCGCGTCATGTGACAGATGCCACCAATGCGGCGCGCACACTGCTGTATGATATCCGTAACGGAGTGTGGAGCGATGATATCTGCGCCCTGCTGGACATCCCGCAATCCATGTTGCCAGACGTGCTGGACTGCGCCGCTGATTTCGGCGCAACCACCGTTTTGGGCGGAACCATCGCCATTAGCGGTGTTGCGGGCGATCAGCAGGCGGCCACCATTGGACAGGCCTGTTTTGATGCAGGTATGATGAAATCCACCTATGGCACGGGGTGCTTTGCCCTGTTGAACACGGGTGATCAGATGGTGGCCTCACAAAACCGTATGTTGACCACCATTGCCTATCAATTAAACGGCAAAACCACCTATGCGCTTGAGGGGTCCATATTCATCGCGGGTGCCGTGGTGCAATGGCTGCGCGATGGGATGAAAATCATCTCTAACGCGGGGGAAACGGCTGATTTGGCGGATCAGGCGGATGATGGTCAGAATGTGATTATCGTGCCTGCCTTTACCGGATTGGGCGCGCCCTATTGGAATGCGGATTGCCGTGGTGCGGTCTATGGCTTGACCCGCAATTCGGGGCCGGCGGAATTTGCCCGCGCCGCATTGCAAAGCGTGGGGTATCAAACCCGCGATCTGTTGTCTGCGATGCAGGACGATTGGGGCGCATCGGGCAACACCACATTACGCGTCGATGGCGGCATGACGGCGTCGGATTGGGCGATGCAATTTCTGTCGGATATCATCGACGCCCCCGTGGATCGCCCCCGCGTATTGGAAACCACGGCGATGGGGGCTGCGTGGCTGGCGGGCCAAGAAACGGGGTTTTATCCTGACCAAGCGGGCTTTGCCGCGAATTGGGTGTTGGACAAAACATTTACCCCCGCGATGGACGGCGAAACACGCGATCGCAAATATAGCGATTGGAAACGCGCCGTTGCGGCCACGCTGATGTATTAAAGCGGCCCTGTTTCGTACAAACACACCTTGATCCCGCCATGTGAAATTGGCGGGGTGGTGGGTTTGAACGTCAATCCCGTGGCCTTGGCCAGACCGGCATCATTGGTGATGATCCCTACACGCCAACCGCGGAAATTCTGGGTCAATGTTTGACCCATCGCACCATAAAGCGAAAACAACATCTTGCGATCCCCAATCCGTCCACCATAGGGCGGATTCAGGATGACAATGCCATTTTTCGCAGAATTAGACACTGATTCAGGGGCGGCCGCATCGGAAATGGCAGCGCGCTGGAACGTGCAAATATCATCGACGCCTGCGCGTTTTGCATTGGCTTGGGACATGGCAATCGCGCCTTGGTCGCGGTCAGATCCGTAAAACCGCGGGTCTATATCGCGGGTCTGAACCGCTGATTTCATCGCATCCCACGCCTGCGCATCAAAGCTGGCCAGTTGTTCAAATCCAAAACTGCGGCTGCGTCCGGGGGCCAGCCCGCGCGCCCATTCTGCCGCCTCAATCACAAAGGTGCCGGAACCACACATCGGGTCATAAACAGGCTGCGTTCCGTCATAGCCCATTTGACGCAAAAACACGGCGGCCAATGTTTCGCGCATGGGCGCTTTGTTCACCGCCTCTTTGTGGCCGCGTTTGTGCAGGGATTCACCGGATGTATCGATAGAAACAGACACTAAATCATCAAAAATGCGTGTTTTGATGACGATAGCAGCATCCTTGGAAATCGGGGCGCCAATGGTTTCACGAATGGCAGTTTCGATGCGTTGTTGTGCGGCGCCTGCGTGATAAATCTTGGATTTGCGACAGGTTGCTTCGACGCGGACGGGGGTATCGGGGCGCAGGATGCTGGCCCAATCAATTTTGCGGGCACGTTTGTCCAGTTGCGCCAAATGCATTGCGCGAAACGATCCGATGCGCGCCAAAACCCGCGTGACCCCGCGCAACACCAAATTCGCGCGCCAAACGTCTGGCCAATCGCCAGTAAATTCCACACCGCCATCCACAATACGGGCGGATGTGAAACCGGCCTCTAATGCCTCAGCCAGAACCAGCGGTTCGTGGCTGGGCGCGCAGACTAAAAATATATCAAAGCTCATGTTCGGTCCAATGTCTGGGCAATATTGCAGATGACGTCATAGGCCATATCTACATCTGCCAATGTTGTATCAAATTGACCAACGGAAAACCGGATTACTTTGGCCCCGTCAATTAGGGTTTGGGTCACATAGGTGCGCCCATCGTCGTTGATTGCGTCGACCAAGCGTTGGTTTAGGTCATCCAAGTCGTCATCCCCCTGCGGGGCAAAGCGGAATGTAAACAGCGACAGGATCGGGTCGGTGACAATTTCGAAATTCGGTGTCTGTGACAGGCGGTTTGCCATATGTTCGGCCCATGCCACATGGTTGCGAATGCGATTGCGCAATTCGGCCAAGCCATAGTTGCGCAACATAAACCACAGTTTCAGCGCCCGAAACCGACGACCCAAGGGGACAGACCATTCGGAATAATTGATAAATCCACCCGCCCCATGGGTTTTCAGGTATTCGGGCTGGATCGCCAGCGTTTTCGTTAAATCCGCAGGGGATTTCAGGAAATGCGCGCAGCAATCAAATTGCACGCCCAGCCATTTGTGCGGGTTAAATACAATGCTGTCTGCGCGATCCGCGCCTTGCCATAGATGGCGATATTCGGGGCAGATCATGGCCGATCCGGCCCAAGCGGCATCAATGTGCGTGTAAAGATCGAATTCGCCAGCAATATCCATGATGGCATCAATTTGGTCGCATGCACCCATGCCAGTGGCCCCGACACAGGCGATAATCCCTGCTGGACTGTATCCTGCCGCTTTATCGTCTAATATCGCCTGACGAAGGGCGCTTGGGTCCATGGAACGCAATTTACCGGCAACCGGTATGCGCACAATGTTGTCGCCGCCGATACCTGATATCCATACGGCGCGATCAATGGATGAATGTACTTCGCTGCTGCAATAAACACGCAGGCGGGGTTGCGCAGATAATCCTGCGCTGTTGCCTGACCAATTCAGGGCGCGTTCGCGCATGGTCAGCACGGCGGCCAATGTGGCGCCTGATGCGCTGTCTTGGATCACGCCGGAAAATCCGGTGTTCAGCCCCACAGCTTGGCGCAGCCAATCCAGCGTTTTGGTTTCCATTTCCGTGGCCGCAGGCGATGTTTGCCACAACATACATTGCGCCGCCATAATCGATGCCGCCTGTTCGGCCAACATACTGGGTGGTGTGGCATTGGCGGGGAAATAGGCGAAAAACCGGGGATGTTGCCAATGGGTCATACCGGGCAGCACAATGGATTGGAAATCATTCCAAATATCGCGCATGTCCTGACCGGTTTCTGGGGCGCTATCGGCCAATTGGGCTGCAATATCGCCGGGTTTCGATTGCGCGCGCACGGGTAAATCACGAATGTTTTCATGATATTTTGCGCCCCAATCGGCGATTTCTTTCGCCCATTGGCGATATTCGTCCCAGTTCATTGTAAATTACACCAAATCGTTCGCCAGTTCGGCGACGACCTGCGCATAGACATCGCGTTTGAACGGTACAATCCGGTCTGCCAACTCGCCAGCGGGCAGCCATTGCCATTGCGAAAATTCCGGGTGTTCGGTTTCGATGTTGATATCCGCGTCGGTCCCGTGGAACGTCAGGCGAAACCATTTCTGTTTTTGGCCACGATATTTGCCGCCCCAAATCTGGGGGATCATTTCCAATGGCAGGTCATAGGCCACCCAATCCGCCGTTTCGGAATGAATATCCACCAAATCAGGCGTAACGCCGGTTTCCTCGGTCAATTCGCGCAGGGCTGCATCACGCGGGGTTTCGCCCGCATCGATGCCACCTTGGGGCATTTGCCATGCGTCTGAATTGTTGTCCAAGCGCTGGGCCACGAAAACGTGACCCGACGCATTGACCAACATGATGCCCACGTTTTCACGATAGGGCAGTGTATCGATATTGATCTGGCCCATTATTTCGCCATCTCGATTGCGGACAAACCTTTCAGAATATCAATGGCATAGGCCAGCTGATAATCTTCGTCGCGTAGCTTTGCGCTTTCTTCGGCCTTGGCACGGTCCTCTTCGATTTGGCGGATCTCATCTTCGCTTAGGCTGTCATTTGACAACGACCCGCGCAGATCAGCTTCGGAACGGGTGGGGCGATCGTCTTCGTCCTCAGGCTCGACCGAGCGGCGGGGCTGTTTGACGATGATGTCAGGCGACACGCCCAGATTTTGGATTGACCGGCCCGATGGCGTGTAATAGCGCGCCGTCGTCAACCGCATTGCACCGCTGCCGCGCAGTGGCATGACGGTTTGGACCGATCCTTTGCCGAAACTTTTGGTGCCCACAACAATCGCGCGGCGATGGTCCTGCAATGCGCCGGCCACGATTTCGGATGCAGATGCGGACCCGCCGTTAATCAACACGACGATCGGTTTGCCATCAATCAGATCGCCCGCCTTGGCGTTGAACCGTTCGCCATCGTTGGGATCACGACCACGGGTGGATACGATTTCACCCTTTTCAAGGAATGCGTCGGATACACGGATCGCTTGGGTCAACAATCCGCCGGGATTGTTGCGCAGATCCAAAACAACGCCATTGATGTTGTCGATGCCGCCGGCCGCTTCGATTTGTTCGGCCAACCCGTCTGCCATATTGTCATAGGTGTTGTCGTTAAATGTGGTGACACGCAAGACAACTGTTTCACCTTCGGAGCGGGCACGCGCCGCGGTCAGTTGGATGGTGTCGCGGATGATTGAAACATCAAACGGCTCGGTTTCGCCTTCGCGTACGACTGTGATGATAATTTCGGACCCGACTGGCCCGCGCATGCGATCGACAGCTTCGTTCAAAGTTAGGCCAAGCACGCTTTCGCCATCAACATGGGTGATGAAATCACCAGCCTCGATGCCGGCGGCATCGGCGGGCGTGTCGTCAATGGGGGACACCACTTTGACATAGCCTTCTTCTTGGGTGACCTCAATGCCCAGTCCACCAAATTCGCCACGGGTCTGTGTCCGCATATCGGCCGCATCATCGGGCGATAGATAGCTGGAATGCGGATCCAATGATGTCAGCATACCATTGATGGCTGCTTCGATCAGGTCGCTTGCGTCAACTTCTTCTACGTATTCAGAACGAATGCGATCAAAGATACTGCCAAATAAATCAAGCTGCTGATATACGTTATCTTTGTTTGCCTTTTCTTGAGCTAATAGCGGACCAGCCATTTGTGTGGCGGCGCCTAGTCCGACCAGACATCCAAAGCCGGTTGCCAGAATGATTTTCTTGATCATTTTTTATCTCCTATGCGGAACCACTCGGTGGGGTCCTGCGGTTCTTGGTCTTGGCGAATTTCAATGTAAAGGGTTTCTGAACGGATTGTCCCCATATTTTCTGCAGTTTGATCTAAGATTGCGTCAATTGTTTGCGAATTTCCACCCATCATTCCAATTGGGCTGCCCGCTGGGACAACTTGCCCAATTTCACCAAAGGCCTGTGCAAGGCCTGCAATAATAAATAGGACGCCCGTTTGCGGTTCCAATATTGTGACCAAACCATAATCCAATAAAGGGCCGCGATAGCGAATTGTTGCAGCCGTTGGGGATGTGACAATCGCTTGGGCGGGTGTTGCAACAATCACGCCAGGACGTACAATCCCCGCAGCGTCGGGTTCGTTGAAATAACGTATGACCCGACCGGGGACTGGCAATGGCAGCGAACCTTTGCGATCCAGGATCGAGGGCAAGCTGTTTTGCGCCATGTCCACGGCGATCAGGTCTAAGCCTTGGGCAAAAATGGCCAAGGTATCAGAGGCCGCAAGCAAGATTTCCGTTTGCTTTGGGTCCGCGGTAAAGCGTTTGGGCAAATCTGTTCTGTCAGTAATGGCGCGTGTCAATTCCGTGCGCGCCGTTTGCAATTGGGATAGCCCATCGGTGAGGTCCTGAAAAATTTGCGCCTGTAAATCATTCAGATAGACCAAAGTTTCCATTTCTGATCGCAGCCTGTCGACCTTGGCGCGCAGTGCGGGAATGATGTCTGCGACCAACATGGATGCGCGCGCCGTGGTCAAGGGGCCGTCGGGATGCAGGATTTGTGTCTGAACAGGTGCTTTGTCGATGGTCAGTAACACGCCAAGCAGGCGGGCATAGGTGTCCTCTTGTGCGTCCAAACGGTTTTGTAGGCCAGATTTTTGCGTGGTTACATTGCGCAGGCTGTCGCGAAGAATGGCCAAGCCCTGTTCAAAGCTGGTGATCGTTTCCGTCAAGGCGCGCACGCGATCCTTGGCGGATTTGGATTTTTCCAGCGCGATTTGCGCCTGTGCCACATTCTGCGCAGCCTGTTGTGCCTGCTGCGCAAGTTGTTCCAAGGTTTGCGCGGACCCAGGTGTTGTCACAACACCATAGCACAATAACAGTGCAAAGAGGCTACGCATCAGGTGGGTCATAACACTAACAAACTGTTCCCTGTCATTTCATCGGGTTTTTCCAGCCCCATCAGCTGCAACAGGGTCGGGGCCAAATCGGCCAATCGTCCGCCATTGCGCAATGTTGCCCCATCGGGCCCGCCAAACAGGATGACGGGGACCAAATTGGTGGTATGCGCCGTATGGGGCCCGCCCGTTTCGGGGTCGGTCATGGTTTCGCAATTTCCGTGGTCCGCCGTGACGATCATTGCACCGCCTGCGTCCCGCAGGGCGGCGATGACCTGTCCCAAACCTTGGTCAACGGCTTCGCAGGCGCGCATGGCCGCGTCTAGATCACCGGTATGGCCAACCATATCTGGATTGGCATAGTTGGTGACGATCAGGTCATAGCCCTTGTGAATGGCTGTGACAAATTCTTGGGTGACTTCGGGTGCGGACATTTCGGGTTGCAGATCATATGTGGCCACGGCCGGCGATTTCGGCATGGCGCGGTCTTCGCCCTGTTCGGGGGTTTCTTTGCCACCGTTCAGGAAAAATGTCACATGGGGATATTTTTCGGTTTCCGCCAAACGGAATTGGGTTTTGCCCTGTTTGGCGACCCATTCCCCCAAGGTATTTACGATTTTTTGTTTGGGATAGCAGGTGGTCATATAGGCATTGTGATCCGTCGAATATTCCACCATGCCCAGCAGTGCGGCCCAATCTGGGCGGGTGCCTGTGTCAAAATCGGCAAAGCCTTGTTCCCCAATCGCACGCAGAATTTCACGCGCGCGGTCGGCGCGGAAATTCAGACAGAACAACCCGTCCCCTGATTTTGCGCCTTGGTATCCGTTGATCACAGTGGCGGGGATGAATTCGTCGGTTTTGCCATCCTGATACGATTGTGTGATTGCCGTAATTGCGTCAGGTGCTGTTATCGTTGCCGTGCCATCCACCATCGCATGATAGGCCGTTGAAACGCGTTCCCAACGGTTATCGCGATCCATGGCATAATACCGCCCCGTAACGGTTGCCACAAAAACGCCTTGGGGCAGTCGTTGGACAAGGTCTTGCATATATCCTTGTGCTGAACTTGGCGCGACATCGCGCCCGTCCGTGATTGCGTGCAAAACAGTTGGGATATTCGCATCCGAGAGCGCGCGTAGTGCGGCAAGTACGTGTTCAATATGCCCATGGACACCGCCATCGGACACGACACCCATCACATGAGCTGTGCCGCCCGATTTGCGCAGTGTCGCGATGAAATCTGTCAGTGCGGCATTGGTAAAAAAGCTGCCATCCTCGACCGCAAGGTCGATTTGTCCTAGGTCCATAGCGACCACGCGGCCTGCGCCGATATTTGTATGGCCAACTTCGGAATTGCCCATTTGTCCGCTGGGCAAGCCCACATCACGACCGTGCGTGATCAGGGTCGCATTGGGACATTCTGCCATCAGCTGATCAAAGTTCGGGGTGCGCGCCAAAGCGGGCGCATTTGCGCCCGTTTCATCGCGTTTGCCCCACCCATCAAGGATACAGAGTACAACAGGTTTTCGTGTCATTATGGTGCCTTTGTTCGGATGGTATGTGTTTAGGGCGGATTTTATTTAATCACAAGCGCTGCGCGGGGTGCCGCGTTGCGATGTGAGTATTTTGGCAAAAATGAAAGACCTGTGGGGAGATCAGATCCCCGGGACGAGGGGCACGCCACAAGCGGTTAGAGTTGCAAGAGTTAGTGTGAATAAAATGAATTTGGTCATATTAAGTCCGATCTTTATGTTCTGTGGTAGGGTGATCCGGCCAATATTGTTGAGGCGCGGTAGATTTGTTCGCAAAGCATGACACGCGCCAGCATGTGGGGCCAGACCATTTTTCCAAAAGAGATGGAAAAGTCTGCTTGTGCGCGCAAGTTGGGGTCGATGCCGTCTGCGCCCCCAATGATGATTGCCAAGTCTGAGGTGCCTGTGTCACGCCAGCGGCCCAATTGGTTGGCAAAATCGGGTGAGGAGATCAGCTGGCCGCGTTCATCAAGGGTGCAAAGTTTTGCGCCCTTGGGGATTGCGCGTTTTAGCAGTTCGGCCTCGGCTGTCATGCCGAGGTTTTTTTTGTCTTCGACTTCGATAATTTGAGCAGGGGCGAACCCCAAGTTGCGACCTGATTTATTAAACCGGTCAAGGTAATCAGATAATAAATCAAGTTCCGGACCGCGTCTGAGGCGGCCCACAGCACATATGGTGATACGCATTTTATTGGGTTATGCTTGGCTTTGCGGTAGCCACATTTTTTCCAACTGATAAAATTCGCGAACCTCGGGGCGGAAAATATGGACGATGACGTCGCCCGTATCAATCAAAACCCAATCACCTGTTTCTTTGCCCTCGACTTTGCAAAGTCTGGCGTGATCTTGTTTCAAACGATCTGCCAGTTTTTCGGCGATGGATGAAACCTGGCGTGATGAACGTCCGGAGGCGATAACCATATAATCGCCAATAGATGATTTTCCGCGCAGGTCGATTTGCACGACCTCTTCGGCTTTGTCATCGTCAAGGGATTTCAAGATTACGGCCAGCAGTTCTTCGCTGGTGATTTTTGTCGTTCCGCCCGTCATTGTGGGCGAAGGTTTGTCAACAGCTGTGGCTGATATTTGACTAGGTGTCAGGACTCTGTCCTCCTTGACTAGCGCGCTGACGGCCCCAGCGCTGGGCGTGGCTTAAGTATAGCAGTAGAGCACTTAGGTCTCAATCCTTGGTGTGTCAATCGGATAACTGGGGTGTGGCGTTTAGGATACGCACTTCGCTTTGGGGGAATGGGATGGTGATGTTGTGGGATTGGAACGCGTCCCATAGGGCCAGATAGACATCGCCGCGGATGTTTGTCAGGCCGGATGTGGGGTCTTTGATCCAGAACCGCAGGACATAATCCACCGAACTGTTTCCGAAATTTACGATGTGGCACACGGGTTTGCGATCGCCCAAGACGCGCGGGACGGTTAGGGCGGCGTTTATCGCGATGGTGCGAACCTGATGGGGGTCGTCGCCGTAGGCCGTGCCAAAATGCAAGTCAAGGCGGACAAAATCGTTGGAATGGGACCAGTTGACCACCTGACCCGTGATCAGATCTTCGTTCGGGATCAGGTATTCACGGCCATCGCGGGTGACCACGGACACATAGCGCGCGCCCAATGATTCGATCCAACCGAATGTATCGCCCAGGCTGATCACGTCCCCCGGTTTGATGGATTTATCCAGCAAAATGATGATGCCCGAGACAAGGTTTGATACCACTTTCTGCAGACCAAAACCAAGGCCCACACCGATAGCACCTGACAGCACGGCCAGACCTGTCAGGTCAAAGCCAACCGATTTCAGGCCCAAGAAAAACGCAGCACCATACAGGACGACCTGCAGGAATTTGATCACCAAGACCTGCATAGATGGCGAAATATCGCTGTTAGATTTGATTTTCGCGGTGCTGGTGGTCGCGATGAATTTTGCCGCAACAAACAGGCATGTGATGCTAAAGGCGCCCTGCGCCAGCAGCCACAGCGACAACCGGGTGTCGCCAATGGTCAGTGCCGCACTGTCAAGCAGCGCGATGGTGTCGTCGGTCAGGTTCAGCACCGATAGGGTGATCCAGATCCAGCCCAGATAGCGGATCAAGGATCGCAAAAACCCATTGCCAATCATACGGGTCAGGATCGCGATAGTGACCCAGCCCAGTGACAGTTTTGCAGCAATGCCAATCATATAGGACCGGCTGGGCCATGTCATTTCCTGCATCACCAGATAGGTCGCCCACGCGAGCACTACAAAAACGATCAGCGTTAATCGATTGCGCAGGGGGGCCAAAATACGCGCACGCCCTGCGATCAGGGTATCAATTCTGGGCCCCATCACGCGGGCCAACACCCAAGCAGCCAGCGCAATCGCCACGATAATGCCAACCTGATAGGCATTCCAAGGGCGCAATAATCCTGTCGCGAAATACAACGCCTGATCATACAGGCCCAGCGCAATGTCGCCAGTGTTTTGCGCGCCATCGGGCGCGGTTTGTGTCGTATCTGTCATATGATGTTCCCCTGACCTGACCACTACAGTACTGCGAACGCATGATTGGATCAATTCAGGAAATAGGCGGTGGAAATATTCCTTGCAATCAAAAAAAGAATCACTGTTTATTGTGAATTAATTAATGTAAAACAATAAATAATTATTGATGGGGATATAGTATGGAAAGAAAGGTAAAATTGGCCTCGACGGTTTTGGCGGTATGTGTGTCGACATTCATGGTCTATTGGCTGGTGAATTTGATTTTGACTGTTACCCCTTATGTTGTTGGGGA
Source organism: uncultured Phaeobacter sp. (assembly GCA_964633145.1). Taxonomy (GTDB): domain Bacteria; phylum Pseudomonadota; class Alphaproteobacteria; order Rhodobacterales; family Rhodobacteraceae; genus CAJXSD01. Next base: position 97,167 of record CAZWFE010000001.1, read on the forward strand.
TATGATTTATAAGACCACGACAGTGCATGACATAGATGGGCGGCTGCACAATGTATATGTCGTGCATCCTGAAGTAACAGTATCTGTCTGGCAACGGTTGCTTTATGGCGTGGCATGGCTGTCTGTTATTCTTTCGTCATTGGTCGCGTTTTATTATGCTGTGAAACTGTTGTATAAATTTCGGGTGGGTGAATATTTTACGCTGGTCACGACGCGATATCTGCGAAACATGGGTTTTGCTGTGATGGCGGCCATGATTGGCGACACCCTTTTGCCCAGTCTGGCGCGTATGATCCTGAGCGCGCGAAATCCTGATGGGATGTTTGGGCCACGCTATTTTTATGATCCCGGCTATATTTCGCTGTTCTTGGCTGGGTTTGGCTTTGCCATTATCGGTTGGGTGTTTCACGAGGCCCGTAAAATTCAGATCGAAAATCAGGAATTTGTGTAATGGCCATTGTTGTACGTTTGGACGTTATGTTGGCCACACGCAAAATGAAATCGCGCGAATTGGCGGAAAGGATTGGCATCACCGAACAAAACCTGAGCCTACTGAAAAGCGGCAAGGTCAAAGGCATCCGTTTTGACACCCTGTCTGCCATTTGCCGTGAATTGGAATGCCAGCCCGCGGATTTATTGGAATACACAGAATAACGCACCCACAGAGATGGCCCCATGCAACAATACTTGAAGCGCGGGCCATTTCGTCGTATGTGGGTATGCATGAAAGCCCGAGTCTTTACCATTGATGATCGCACACGACTGCCTTGGCGGTTTTTTGGTGCGATGCACACTGTGCTTGCCAGCCTTTGACGCTGGCCCCATTCGGATTCACCAAATTTTCAAAACTCTAGCGGGAGAGGATTAAAAATGACCGCCCCCAAGACCCTTTATGATAAAATCTGGGACGCCCATGTTGTGTCTGAGGACGCAGATGGCACCAGCCTGTTGTACATCGACCGCCATTTGGTTCACGAAGTGACCAGCCCCCAAGCGTTCGAAGGATTGCGCATGGCGGGCCGCCAAGTGCGCGCGCCTGAAAAAACCATCGCTGTGCCGGATCACAACGTGCCGACCACACTGGACCGCGCATCCGGCGTGATCGAAAACGAAGAAAGCCGTATCCAAGTCGAAGCACTGGACAAAAATGCGCGTGATTTCGGTGTTCATTATTACCCCGTGTCTGACGTGCGTCAGGGGATCGTGCATATCGTTGGCCCAGAACAGGGTTGGACATTGCCCGGTATGACCGTTGTCTGTGGTGACAGCCACACCGCGACGCATGGCGCATTCGGCTCGCTGGCCCATGGTATCGGCACGTCTGAGGTGGAACACGTGCTGGCCACGCAAACCTTGATCCAGAAGAAATCCAAAAACATGAAGGTGGAAATCACCGGCAAATTGCGCCCAGGTGTGACCGCCAAGGACATCACATTGTCCGTTATCGGTGCCACAGGGACCGCAGGCGGCACAGGCTATGTCATCGAATATTGCGGCGAAGCGATCCGCGATCTGTCGATGGAGGGTCGCATGACCGTCTGTAACATGGCCATCGAAGGCGGCGCGCGCGCTGGCCTGATCGCGCCAGATGAAAAGACGTTCGAATACTGCAAAGGTCGCCCACACGCCCCCAAAGGCGCCGCATGGGAAGCCGCTGTTGCATATTGGAAAACCCTGTTCACCGACGAAGGTGCGCATTTCGACAAGGTCATCACAATCGCAGGCGAAGATATCGCCCCCGTTGTGACATGGGGCACATCGCCCGAGGATGTGTTGCCGATCACCGCAACCGTTCCCGCACCTGAGGATTTCAAAGGTGGCAAGGTTGAGGCCGCAAAACGCGCCTTGGATTACATGGGCCTGACGGCGGGTCAAAAACTGACCGATATCGAAATTGATACCGTGTTCATCGGATCCTGCACCAACGGCCGCATCGAAGATTTGCGCGCTGCTGCGGAAATCCTGAAAGGCAAGAAAGTCAAAGACGGCATGCGTGCCATGGTCGTTCCTGGGTCTGGTCTGGTTCGTGCCCAAGCCGAAGAAGAAGGCCTGGCCGACATCTTTAAGGACGCAGGTTTCGAATGGCGTATGGCGGGATGTTCTATGTGTTTGGCGATGAACCCAGATCAGCTGGCCGAAGGTGAACGCTGCGCATCCACATCCAACCGCAATTTCGAAGGCCGCCAAGGGTACAAAGGGCGCACGCACCTTGTGTCCCCCGCCATGGCCGCAGCTGCTGCAATCACCGGCAAACTGACCGACGTACGGGAGATGATGTAATGGAAAAATTCCAAAAACTAAGCGGTATCGCCGCGCCGATGCCTTTGGTTAATATCGATACGGATATGATCATCCCCAAGGTATTTTTGAAAACGATCAAGCGGTCGGGCTTGGGTGTCAACCTGTTTGACGAAATGCGCTATGACCGTCAGGGCAATGAAATTCCTGATTTCGTGTTGAACAAACCACAGTATCGCGATGCACAGATTTTGGTTGCGGGCGATAACTTTGGCTGTGGGTCGTCACGCGAACATGCGCCTTGGGCGATTGCGGATTTCGGCATCAAATGTGTGATTTCGACATCATTCGCCGATATCTTTTTCAACAACTGTTTCAAAAATGGCATCCTGCCAATCGTCCTGCCCCAAGAACAGGTCGATATGTTGATGAAAGACGCCGAAAAAGGCGCAAATGCGCGTATGGAAGTGGATTTGGAAGAACAGACCATCACCACATCCGATGGCGAGGTGATCAAATTCGACGTCGATGCGTTCAAAAAACATTGTTTGCTGAACGGTTTGGACGATATCGGTCTGACCATGGAAAAGGCAACTGCCATCGACGCATACGAAGAGCGTGCGAAACAATCCTTTCCTTGGGCCTAATCATACCCAAGGCCGGAACAAAAAAATGGGTAGCCGCGGGGCTGCCCATTTTCGTTTGATGATGCAGGTGTGCTGATTATTCAGCGGCCGCAATTTTTTCGCGTTTGCTGTCCCGATACAGCGCCTTGGCCAAGGCGATGCACCGCCTTTCAATCGAATTCGGTTTTTGCACGGTATTTTATCGGTGTATTGTGTGGCAGGCGTATTTGAGGATTTCATATTTGGATCAGGGACCAGCAACCTTGGTCAATTCTCTATGTTTTTGGGCCGTATATTGGATTTTACCGGATCCCCCATTGATATGCTGATGATGAGCATACCAAGCGATCTGCCCAAGCCCGTTTATCAATCGATACGCGCCGCAGGGGGTGTTACCCTTGGACTGTCGTTGGTCAGTATTTTGGCGTTTTGGGCCTATATCAAAACCACCAATTGGCCCGTTGCGCGGGGGCAATTTAATGTTTGGGTCAATTTGCCAATGATGGATCCCACGCGTGGGAAAGATTTGGCAAAACGCATGCGCCGTCGTGCGCAGATTAACATCAGGTTGGGTATGGTGTGTTTATTCGCTGTTTTGATTTTGTTCAAAACGGTATCGCTGATTTTTGGAAATACTTTGTTTCAGGATCTGATCGTCTTGATTTGGATCATCATTCTGTGGGGCGGGATTCCCACAACGATGATTATGCGCGGTCTAGCCATGGCGCGTTTGGCAACTGAGATTGAAAAAAACAAATGCAAGGTGCAACAAAATCGGACTTGCAGGCGGCCTAGTTGCGTTGCTTTCTTGACCATCTGCGCACAAATGGTTAGGCCAGTGTCCAAGGATTCAAACCCAAGGACAGCAAGATATGAGCAACCCTTCATTATTAATTTTACCCGGTGACGGGATCGGCCCAGAAGTCATGGCAGAAGTACGCAAAGTTATCGGTTGGTATGGCGCCAAGCGCGACCTAAACTTTGACGTGTCAGAGGATTTGGTCGGTGGTTGTGCTTATGACGCACACGGCACGCCACTGCACGACGACACAATGGCCAAAGCACAAGAGGTTGATGCCGTTTTGTTGGGGGCTGTGGGCGGACCGCAGTATGATGATCTGGATTTCAACCTAAAACCAGAACGCGGCCTGTTGCGTCTGCGCAAGGAAATGGACCTGTACGCCAACCTGCGCCCTGCGCAGTGTTTCGATGCGTTGGCAGATTTTTCATCCCTGAAAAAGGATGTGGTTGCAGGTCTGGATGTGATGATCGTGCGCGAACTGACATCCGGTGTTTATTTCGGTGAACCGCGCGGTATTTTCGAAGAGGGCAACGAACGCGTTGGCATCAATACACAGCGTTACACCGAAAGCGAAATCGCACGCGTGGCGCGCAATGCATTTGAAATGGCGCGCCGTCGTAACAACCGCGTCTGTTCGATGGAGAAAGCAAACGTCATGGAATCTGGCGTGTTGTGGCGCCGCGTTGTCGAAGAGGTCCACAAAGCCGAATATTCCGACGTTGAGCTGACACATATGTATGCTGACGCAGGTGCAATGCAGCTGACCCGCTGGCCCAAACAATTCGACGTGATTGTAACGGATAACCTGTTTGGCGATTTGTTGTCTGATTTGGCAGCGATGCTGACAGGGTCATTGGGCATGTTGCCATCTGCATCATTGGGCGCACCCATGGCGAATGGTCGTCCCAAGGCATTGTATGAACCCGTCCATGGATCCGCCCCCGATATCGCAGGCCAGGGCAAAGCAAACCCGATTGCCTGCATTCTGTCGTTTGCAATGGCACTGCGCTACAGCTTTGACCAAGGTGTCGAGGCAGACCGTTTGGAAAAAGCGGTTGAAACCGTGTTGGCGGATGGATTGCGCACAGCTGATTTGCTGGGCCAAGAGGGTGTCGCACCCGTATCTACATCGCAAATGGGCGATGCAATTATCGCGGCCTTGGACGCAAGCCTATAAAATCAATTTGGCAAGGGGTTCAAAATTTCCCCTTGCCAAGCCCCGATCACCTGTGATTGAGCTAACATGTTAGCGGAAACAAATGATCAGGTGTGATATGTCCCCAAATGCCAAAGGTGCGATTTATGCGCTGCTGGGCTTTGCCCTATTCTCGGCGCATGATGTCATTGTAAAATACCTTGGAGGCAATTACTCGACGTTCCAAATCCTGTTTTTTTCGGTGTTGTTTAGTTTTCCGATGGTGCTGACAATGCACCTGCGCGAACGCAGCAGTCAGGATTTAATTCCCAAACATCCGTGGTGGTCAACCCTGCGTGTGCTGGCGACGGTGATCACCGGTATTTCGGCATTTTATGCCTTTTCTGTGCTACCTATGGCGCAGGTCTATGCGTTTTTGTTTTGTATGCCATTGGTCATCACTGTGTTGTCGATCCCCATTCTGGGCGAAAAGGTGGGGATTCACCGTGGCGGTGCCGTCATTGTCGGGTTGATCGGCGTGATGATCGTTCTGCGTCCTGGATCGACCGAATTTACCCTAGGCCATATCGCGGCGCTAACGGCGGCGATGTTTGGTGGCTTGGGATCATTGATCGTGCGCAAAATTGGCAAGGATGAACGCAATATTGTGTTGTTGTTATACCCAATGTTTGCCAGTTTGTTGTTGATGGGCGCGTTGATGCCACCGTCCTATGTGCCGCTAAAATTGCTGGATCTGGGCGCGCTTGCCTTGATGGCGATTTTGGCATCGACGGCACAGCTGTGCATTATCCTGGCCTATAAATCTGGCGAAGCAGCCGTGGTCGCACCAATGCATTATTCCCAGATGATCTGGGCGATTATTTACGGATTTTTCATTTTCCAAGAATGGCCAGATGCGATGACCCTGATTGGCAGTTTGGTGATTATTGCCAGTGGCAGTTACGTGGTGTTCCGCGAAAGCCGCAAAAAGGTGTCGCAAAACACCCCCGTTTTGCGCAACCGCAGCCGTGCCGATACCGGCACCGTGCCACGCATCAGTTTTTTGGACAAAACGATCAAAAGCTAAGCATTCAAGAACAGATGTAATTTTTGTTCCAGCGTGCAAATTTCGACTGGTTTGGCAATGTAATCATCCATTCCAGATGCAAAACATTTATCGGCATCACCCTTTAACGCATTGGCAGTGATGGCGATGATGGGGGTGCGGTCCAGCCCCTGTTCCAGTTCCGCGCGGCGAATGGCCTGTGACATTTCGAAACCGTCCATAATGGGCATGTGGCAGTCCGATAAAATTACGTCAAATGACCCGTTCTGCCACGTCTTAAATCCATCCTGACCATTTTTAGCAACCAGTGGTTCGTATCCCAGTACCTCTAGCTGTTTGATCAAAACGACCCTGTTGATTTCGTTGTCTTCAACAATCAACAGCCGCTTGCTTTGTCGATGTTCTTTCGTTTCGGTGGGCAGTTTTATGGTTTGCGCGTCGCGGGATGGCTGGCGTGTTTCGTGTGCCCTGCCCGATAAAACCGCCAAAGCGCGGTGCAATTCGGTGGGCAGCATTGGGAACATTTGGATCCGCATGACGTCTGGTTGAATTAACCCCAGACGGTCGGACCGAATATCCGTCATCATAATGAAACGCGGCGTAGGCAGGGCTGCACGGATTTGGTCTTGCCAATCGCTGCACAGGTCATAGTCGGGCGAAAAAAACGCAAAAATACGATCCGGGTCATGACCGATTTGGGATGGTGTCAATGTCTTGTCTGCCTGAATGATCTGCAGATCAATACCATGCTTTGCGAAAAATTCGTCTATGCGTTTGGGCAAAAAACCGTCTTTGTGTGTGACCCAGCCAACACTAAGACCCTGCAGAGATGTAGGTTTTTGATGGGATGCCGCTTCGACAGTACGGATCGGGATTTTGACTTGGACCTTTGTGCCCTGATTTGGGGCGCTTTCAACGTCTATGGTGCCTTGCATTTTGTCGACCAACATGCGCGTTATCACCAACCCTAACCCCGTGCCCGTCACGCGCCGCGTAGATTTATTGTCCGCCTGCATAAAGGGTTGGAACAAATTTTCCAAAACCTCATTTGACATGCCGATCCCATTGTCCGAAATGTAATCAGCAGTTCACCGTCGTTGGGATAATCCACAAAAAAGTAGACTTCGCCCGTGCGGTTGGTCAATTCATGCGCAGAATATTTAATCGAATTCGACAACAGGTTTAACATGATCTGCCGCAGTCGTCCGCTGTCGATCATAATGTGATCGGGAACATCGGGATCGACAAACAAACGGATGCGTACAGCGAACTGATCGGCCATGTTCTGCAGGGTTACGGCGACCTCTTCGATCGTGTTGCGCAAATCGGTGACCACGGGCGACATGTCCAATTTGCCCGCCTCAAGCTTTGAGGCATCTAAAATATCGTCAATAATACGCAATAATGAAAATGCATAATTTCGAACTGTTCCCAGTATTCGGGACTGATCGGCGTTGGGTTGCATTGTTTCCAACACCTCGATCATGCCGATCACGCCATTCATGGGGGTGCGAATTTCATGGGACATATTGGCCAAAAATTCGCCCTTGGCTGTTGCGGCCGCTTCGGCGGTGCGGCGGGCGGACTGCAGGGCGTCTTCGGTTTGGTTGGTGACGCTGGCGAAAAACGCCAATTCGGCAACCAGCAAAACCGCGACTGTTGCTTGCAGGCTATATCGGACGATATCGGGCGAAATGGTTGAATTTACGGGGGCTATTCCGAAAACGGCTTGGGATGCGCTGGTCAGACCGAACAGAACAATTGTCAACCAAGCCAGTGCCGGGACTAATAGGAATGTAATCAGGTAATATTTTTCTGTTTTCCACGAAAATGCCAGGAACGGCAGGCAGATTAGTGGTAAAAACAAAATCTCAACATGTGTGCCCTGTTGCGAAAACATGGATCCCAGAAACAGCGTAATTGTTCCATTGGTCAGCCAAGTCACGCGGGCCAATTTGTGCAAGTTCCATTTGAACAGGACCAGCGTCATCGCATAGGCGGCGGTTACCAAGGCGCAGATGGTAAATGCCGCCATTTCGCCCAGGGCCAGCAAAATCAATGCCCACAGGCTAGCTGCAACGATAATCACATAAACTGCCAACAGACTAACGCGCAGTCTGCGTTGCAAATCCAGATGTCTGGTCTCTGACTCGTACTTCATTCACTACCCTTACCTAGAACAATCCTTTCTTTCCTGCCCCTGCAGGTCAAGTAGAGTTTGCACTGGGTTTGTATCCGCCTTGCATTTCTGCCAAAGTTTTGTGACAAGGTTCACAAAAGGAGTGTTGCCCATGACACACGCCCTGCTCGTGATTGATGTTCAAAACGATTTTTGTCCCGGCGGCCTATTGGCGGTTGCGGATGGGGATCAGGTCGTGCCTGTTATCAATAAAATGATGGGCGCATTCGATTTGGTCGTCGCGACCCAAGATTGGCATCCCGCGGGACACTTATCCTTTGCCTCGGCACATCCGGATCGGGCCGCGTTTGATATGGTGCAGATGCCCTATGGCGATCAGGTGTTGTGGCCTGACCATTGTGTGCAGGGCAGTGATGGTGCGCAATTTCACCCCGATTTGAACGCCGATCCTGCCGCATTGATCATTCGCAAGGGCATGAACCCTGCCATCGATAGTTATTCGGCATTTTTCGAAAATGACCGTAAAACAGCCACAGGGTTGCATGGGTTTTTGCAGTCCCAAGGCGTGGATCAGGTGACCATCGTTGGGCTGGCCACGGATTATTGCGTGAATTATTCGGCACAGGACGCGGCCACGTTGGGCTATCGTGTACGGGTGGATTTATCGGCATGCCGTGCAATTGATTTGAATGGATCGTTACAGGCGGCCTTGGATGATATGGCGGGCTTGGGTGTAGAGGTAATCAATGGTTGATATTGCGACACGGGTGTGGAACCACAAATGGAAAATTGATCCCGTTGTGCGATCCCTGATCGACACCGATTTTTACAAACTGTTGATGTGCCAATCGGTGTTTCGAAATAAACCCGATACCCAAGTATCCTTTAGCCTGATCAACCGGTCGGATAATGTGCGTTTGGCCGAATTGATTGACGAAGGCGAATTGCGCGAACAATTGGATCACATCCGCAGTCTGTCCCTGACCCGCGGCGAAAGCACATGGCTGCGCGGCAACACATTCTATGGCAAACGCCAAATGTTTCGATCCGATTTTATGGAATGGTTCGAAAACATGCGGTTGCCGGATTACCATTTGGAAAAACGCAACGGCCAGTTTGAACTGACCTTTGAAGGGTCATGGCCCGAGGTCATGTTATGGGAAATCCCTGCGCTATCTGTGTTGATGGAATTGCGCGGCAGGGCCGTTTTGAATGACATGGGACGGTTCGAACTACAGGTGCTTTATGCGCGCGCAATGACCAAGCTGTGGGAAAAAATCGAACAGCTGCGCGGTTTGGATCGTCTGAAAATTGCAGATTTTGGCACGCGGCGGCGGCATTCGTACCTGTGGCAGGATTGGTGCGTTCAGGCCATGGTCGAAGGTTTGGGCGATAAATTCGTTGGGACATCCAACTGCCTGATTGCGATGAAACGCGATATCGAAGCGATTGGCACAAACGCCCATGAATTGCCCATGGTTTATTCCGCTTTGGCTGAAACTGATGATGAACTGGCCCAAGCCCCCTATCAGGTTTTGGCTGATTGGCACGAAGAGCACGAAGGCAACCTGCGCATCATTTTGCCCGACACCTATGGATCGGCTGGGTTTTTGCGCAACGCGCCCGATTGGCTGGCCGGTTGGACCGGCATCCGCATCGACAGCGGCGACCCCGCAACAGGGGCCGAGGCGGCAATAAATTGGTGGCGTGAACGGGGCGAAGATCCAACCAAGAAATTGGTCATTTTTTCGGATGGTTTGGATACCCAAGAAATCGAAAAGCTGTACAAACAATTTTTAGGCCGGGTCAAAGTGTCGTTTGGCTGGGGGACCAACCTGACAAACGATTTCCGCGGGCTTGTCCCAGACGGTCGGTTGAATGCATTTTCATTGGTCTGCAAAGCGGTATCTGCCAACGGCAAGCCCACAGTTAAGCTGTCGGACAACCCGAACAAAGCGATGGGGCCAACCGCCGAAATCGCGCGCTATAAACGCGTGTTTGGTGTGGGCGCGCAAACGGCATTTGACGTAAACGTATAGATTAGGACAAATAAATGTATCCATTTTTAAGAATGATCAAAGAATTGGTCGTTCACCGAAACGCACCGCCCCTGTCATTTGGGGATGTGCATGTGTCCCATCATATGTGTTGGCCATGGGATTTGGACCCTTGGATGGAATTGAACAATGGCCGGACGCTAACGCTTTATGATCTGGGTCGCATTCCTTTGGCCAATCGCAGCGGGTTGGTGCGCGTGTTGCGCGAAAACAAATGGGGCATGACCATGGCGGGGGCCTGTGTGCGCTATCGCCGGCGCGTGCGGGCCTTTGATCGGGTAACAATGCGCAGCCGCGCGTTGTGCTGGGATGATCGGTTTGTGTATCTTGAACAATCCATGTGGCGCCCTGACGGGGAATGCGCCAACCATATTGTGTATCGGTCTGCATTTGTTGATAAAAATGGGATCGTGTCACCCAAACGCGTGGCCGATGCCCTGAATTGGCAGGGCGATCCCCCGCCCATTCCAGACTGGATTGCCAATTGGATCGTGGCGGAACAAAAACGCCCCTGGCCGCCGATGCAGGAATAACTTGCCAACCACCAGATTTGCAGGCTTACTACCCATAAGGGAACGAGGAGCCAAAAATATGCGCAAAAAAATCTGGGGTTGGTATATCTATGACTGGGCTTGCCAGCCCTATAACACATTGATGCTGACGTTTATTTTTGGCCCGTTTTTTGCGGCAACGGCAGTGGAATATTACGCATCCCTTGGCCTGTCCGAAGATGCAGCAGACGCACGCGCGCAAACCCTGTGGTCAAATGCATTGACCATTGTGGGGCTGATCATCGGGTTTTCGGCCCCCATTTTGGGCGCGATTGCTGACAGCGCAGGGCGGCGCATGCCGTGGCTGATGGGATTTACCGCCATGTTGATTGCAGGTGGGTTTGCCACGTGGTTTTCGGACCCGAATGGCGGCAATCTGATATTCATGCTGATGGCCTTTTGTTTCGGGTTTATGGGGGCGGAACTGGCCTATATCTTTGCCAACGCGCAGTTGCCTGAAATTGCACAGGGCGATGATGTTGGGTCTGTCTCTGGCTCTGGCTTTGCCTTTGGGTATTTGGGCGGGGTGATCAGCCTGTTGATCGTGCTGCCCCTGTTTGTGGCCCAAGGGGACGGAAAAACCATTTTGGGCATTGATCCGCTGTTCGGATTTGATCCAAGTATGAAAGAGGGCACGCGGTTTACCGGCCCCTTTGTTGCGATGTGGTGCTTGATCTTTGCTATTCCGTATTTCGCATGGATGAACGAAGCAGATCGCCCCAAATCGCGGCCCAGTTTTTCGGTCGCCATGTCGCGCCTGAAATCATCGATTGTCGGATTAAAAAACCGCCACAGTCAGGCGTTTTTTCTGGCGGCATCCATGTTTTACCGTGATGCGATGAATGGGCTTTATACCTTTGGTGGGATCTATGCCACCTTGGTGTTGGATTGGGATATCGTCAAAATCGGCGTCTTTGGCATCGTGGCGGCGATCGGGGCTATGGTGTTCAGTTATCTGGGCGGCAAAATGGATCGCCGTATGGGACCAAAACCGGTGTTATTGGTCACCATTGTGCTGTTGATGGCCGTTTGCGTTGTGATCGTCAGCATGACCAAGGACACCATTTTTGGCGTACATTTGGCCGATGGGTCAACCCTGCCGGATACCATATTCTTTATCTGTGGTGTGTTGATCGGGGGATTGGGCGGCATGCTGCAATCGACCAGCCGCAGCCTGATGGTGCGCCACACGGCCAAGGGGCGCGAAACGCTGGAATTTGGTCTGTATGGCCTGTCGGGGCGGGCCACTGCATTTTTGGCCCCTGCCTTAATCGGGATTGCCACGACCATCACGGGCAGTGCGCGATTGGGCGTATCTCCGCTGATTGGGCTGTTCATCATCGGGTTTATCCTGTTACTCTGGGTCCAACCTAAAGGAGATGCGGACACATGGGAAAATGGTTAATCATCGGTGCTGCGCTGGCGGCGCTGGCATCCTGTACACCGACGGCAAAGACTGTTGACGTCCCCGCGCGGCTAAGTTCGAAAGAGGCGAAATATCTGTTCGGCGCGGCAGAATTGCCCAGCAAACAGCGCCCCGAACCCTTCGGCAGCTATGCCAAGGGGTGCGTTGCCGGTGCGGTGGAATTGCCCGAAACGGGCCCCACATGGCAGGCCATGCGTCTGTCGCGCAACCGCAACTGGGGCCATCCCGAAATGATTGATTTCCTAAAATCCCTGTCGGCCAGGGCCGCAGCGCAACCGGGGTGGGATGGGTTGTATATTGGTGATATTTCCCAACCGCGCGGCGGGCCAATGTTGTCTGGCCACGCCAGCCACCAAATGGGGTTGGATGCAGATATCTGGATGCTACCCCCAACGGATTTGACCCTATCGCGAGAGGCGCGCGAAAATATTTCGTCCATTTCCATGCGACGTTCAAATGGGGCTTATACCAACGATAAATGGACCCGCCAGCACCATGAAATTATCAAAGCGGCCGCATCCGACCCCCGTGTCGCACGGATTTTCGTGTTCCCCGGGGCCAAGGTACAAATGTGCGCCGATGAAACAGGCGACCGCGATTGGCTGCGCAAAGTGCGCCCATGGTGGGGGCACCATTACCATTTCCACGTCCGGATGAAATGCCCTGATGGGGCGGCAGGCTGCGTCAACCAACCGCCACCCCCCGCCGGTGACGGGTGTAAAGGTGCGGAAAAATGGGTCCAAGACATCCTAAACCCACCCAAGCGTGACCCCAACGCGCCGAAACCAAAACCCAAACCGCCCTTGACCTTGGCCCGTTTGCCAAATCAATGCGCGGGTGTTTTGATGTCGGAATAATCATTCCGCTTGCATCGAACGTAATAATGCCCTAAACGCCGCCCGTCCCCGATGGGCGGGGGCCAAGTCTCCGAGCACCTTGAGAAAACGGAATAACATTATGACAAAATTACTACCTGGCGTAATCGCCATGGCTGCCATTGTTGTGGCCTCGAATATTCTGGTTCAGTTTCTGATCCTTGACGGCCTGCTGACATGGGGGGCCTTTACCTATCCTTTCGCATTTTTGGTCACTGACCTGATGAACCGCGTTTATGGTCCTGCTGCGGCGCGTCGCGTTGTATTTGTGGGTTTCATCGTCGGCGTGATTTGTTCGCTGATCGGCAGCCAAATCATGTTGCAGGGGGACGGATACGAATATGCCGCCGTTGCATTGCGTATTGCCGTCGGATCGGGCATCGCATTTCTGACCGCGCAGTTGGTTGATGTGTTTGTGTTTGACAAAATGCGCGGCGGTGCGTGGTGGCGTGCGCCGCTGACATCCACAATCGTTGGATCGGCACTGGATACGGCGTTGTTTTTCACCATCGCTTTCGCGCAGTTTGTGCCGTTCTTTTCCGAAAATGCAAATATGGAAATTTCATGGGCTTGGGACACAATGCCATTGCTAACCTTTGGCGGTGATGCACCGTTGTGGGTATCGCTGGCCTTGGCGGATTGGGGTGTGAAATTGGCAATTGCCTTGATCGCATTGATCCCGTTCCGTGTATTGGCCAACAAATTTTTGACGGCCCCTGCATAAAACATTTTGACATTTTTGGAAACTGTGCCACCATACCTAGTATCGAAACATAGCGAAAGGAGGTGGTCCAGTGTCTAGAGAGGTATTGGAGAGAGGTGTCGGAACAGTTCGGAGGGTGATGGATTAAGGCAGCCCTTAATCTTTGACAATCCAGAATTGGTGGATCCTAACCGACCCACCTCCCGAATTCTCGAAGGGTCGATCGCAATGATCGGCCCTTTTTCGATTTGTGTGGCTTGGAATGGGCCCAGCGTTCCCCTATGATGTGATCATGTTGCGGGTAAATGACACCATTGAAATACACGATTGGGAATTGACCGAACAATTTGTCCGGTCGTCAGGCCCAGGTGGGCAAAACGTGAACAAAGTGTCCAGCGCCGTTGAACTGCGGTTCGAAGCTGCGCGATCCCCGTCTTTGTCCGACCCCATCAAAAATCGTCTACGCCGTATCGCAGGGCAAAAATGGACGAAAGAGGGCACGATTGTCATTTTCTGTGACGAAACGCGCCATCAAATTCGCAATCGTGATATTGCGCGCCAGCGGTTGGTTGAAATGATCCAACGTGCGGCACATAAACCTAAACCGCGGATTGCGACAAAGCCAACGCGTGCATCGCAGCGCCGTCGGGTGGATGCCAAAAAACACCGTGGCGCGATTAAACAAGGGCGCAGTGGCCCCGTTGATTTCGGGGACTAGCGTTTTTTCAGATGCGTTGTGATCAATTTTTCGATTTGCGTCGCGGGCATTGCACCGGATTGGCGAAACACCTCTTTGCCATCGCAGAACCCGATCATGGTGGGTATACCGCGGATCCCTAGTTTTTGTGACACCGCTTGAAATTGTTCGGTGTTTAGCTTGGCCAAGCGCGCTTTGCCCTGCAGTTTGGATGCGGCTTTGCTAAATTCCGGCGCCATGGTCCGGCAGGGCCCACACCAAGGTGCCCAAAAATCCACCACCAACAGTGTGTCGTCTAGGTTTTTTGCCTTGTCCAATACTTGTGGTGTCAGGTCCATTGCCTTGTCTGTCATCAATGCGCTTGCGCATTTGGCGCATTTGGGTTTGCTGGCCAGTTTTTCGTTTGGAACACGATTGCCTTGACCGCATTTCAGGCAGGCCATTTTGACATAATCCATGGTTTCAATCCTTATACATTCGAAAAATAATATATGACTTGACCAGTGGAATACAAGGGATCAGACAACGCTAGATGCGTGAAATTCCGAAATGGTGGCATCATCATATCCCAATTCTGCCAAAATCGCATCCGTATGTTGGCCCAGATCAGGGATCGGATCCATACGTGGTTCTGGCCCAACGCCACCCGGGGGCAGCAATGCGGCCAGCGGTCCGGCGGGGGTATCCACCTGACGCCACCGATTGCGCGCAGCCAATTGCGGGTGGGACCATAGCCCCGCCATATCGTTTATATGGGCGTTTGCAATGCCAGCGGTGTCCAGTTTTTCGATGACCTGATCTGCAGTCAGCTTGGCAAAACAGTCTCGAATTATGATGCTTAGCTCTGATTTATGCGCGGCGCGGTTGCCATTGGTTTTGAACCGGTTGTCCTGTGCCAAACTGGGATCACCCAAGACGTGATCGCAAAACTGTACCCATTCACGTTCGTTTTGCAGCCCCAACATCACATCGCGGCCATCGCCTGCGGGAAAGGGACCATAGGGAAATATCGTCGAATGCGCAGCGCCGGCGCGTTCAGGGGGTGGGGCCCCATCGTGGGCGTAATACATCGGGTATCCCATCCATTCGGTCAGTGCCTCAAGCATGGATACGTCGATATTGCAACCTTGGCCCGTTTGCCCCCGCTGGATCAGGGCGGCCAAAATATTGGAATAGGCATACATCCCCGCCGCAATGTCGGCCACGGAAATGCCCGCCTTGACCATGTCATCGGGGGTGCCGGTGACTGATAAAAACCCCGCCTCGGACTGGATCAACAGGTCATAGGCTTTGCGATCCCGATAGGGGCCATTTGCGCCATAGCCTGATATATTACAGGTGATCAGTCGTGGATGGTTGGGGTGTAATTCGGCATAGGATAACCCCATGCGATCCGCCGCACCGGGGGCCAGATTTTGCACCAAAACGTCCGCATTAGACACTAGTTTTTGCAAAACATCGCGGCCTTGGGGTGATTTCAGATCCAGTGTGATGCTTTCCTTGGATCGGTTGATCCAGACGAAATGCGATGCCATCCCTTGGGTGCGGGTGTCATAGCCGCGGGCGAAATCACCGGTCTTGGGGCGTTCGACCTTGATCACGCGCGCGCCCAGATCGGCCAGTTGCCGCGTGGCAAAGGGGGCGGCCACCGCATGTTCCAATGTGACGACGGTAATTCCCTGTAATGGCAGCATGTTAAAACGACCTTGGCAGACCCAAAATATGTTCCGCAACATAAGATAGGATCAAATTGGTGGAAATCGGTGCGACCTGATACAGGCGCGTTTCGCGGAATTTGCGTTCCACGTCATATTCCGCGGCAAAGCCAAAGCCACCGTGGAATTGGATGCAGGCATTTGCCGCCTCCCAACTGGCTTTGGCGGCTAGGTATTTCGCCATATTCGCCTGATCCCCACAGGGCTGGCCGGCGTCAAAGCGGCGACAGGCGTCAAAGCGCATCAGGTTTGCAGCCTCAATTTCAATGAAACTTTCGGCGATGGGGAATTGTACCCCCTGATTTTGCCCAATGGGGCGGCCAAAAACGACCCTATCCTTGGCATATTGGCTGACTTTGTCGATAAACCAATACCCGTCCCCGATACATTCCGCGGCAATCAAGGCACGTTCGGCATTCAACCCATCCAGAATATAGCGGAACCCCATGCCTTCCTCTCCGATCAGGTTTTCGGCGGGAATTTCCAGATTATCGAAAAACAATTCGTTGGTTTCATGGTTGACCATGTTTTCGATCGGTTTCACCGTCATACCATTGCCAATCGCATCGCGCAGATCGACGATGAAAATGGACATGCCCAGTGATTTTTTGGTGACTTGGTCCAGTGGGGTCGTGCGCGCCAGCAGGATCATCAGGTCAGAATGCTGAATACGGCTGATCCAGACCTTTTGCCCATTGATCACATATTTATCGCCCTGCTTAACGGCGGTGGTTTTGATTTTGGTGGTATCGGTGCCTGTGGTCGGTTCGGTCACACCCATGGATTGCAGGCGCAGTTCACCGCTGGCAATTTTGGGCAGATAGTATGATTTCTGCGCGTCCGATCCATGACGCAGCAGGGTGCCCATGTTGTACATTTGTCCGTGACAGGCACCGGAATTGCCGCCAGACCGGTTGATTTCCTCCATAATAATACTGGCCTCGGTCAGACCCAGACCCGATCCACCATATTCTTCGGGGATCAGGGCGGCCATCCATCCATCACGGGTCAATGCATCAACGAATGCCTCGGGGTAGCCGCGGGCGCGGTCAATGTCGCGGTGATATTCGGGGGGAAAGGTTTCGCATAACGCGCGAATGGCATCGCGCAGATCCTGATAATCGTCGGTCATTTAGGTATCCTTAATCGTTGCTTGGCCCTGCATGGCCAGTGCCCCATCATCGCGCGCAATCCACAGGCGATAGGTCCGCGCATCCATTTGTGCGCCGTGAATGGTGAAATTATGCGTGTCGAACACAGGCGCCATGGCACGGAATTCGAATGTATCGACCCATGCATCCGTATGTCGGCGCAGCAAATCCATCATTAGCGTTGCCAACAGCGGGCCATGGACGACCAACCCGCCGTATCCTTCGGTGCCGGTGCAGAACGGTTGGTCGTAATGAATGCGATGCCCATTAAACGTCAGCGCAGAATAGCGAAACAGCAGCACGGAATCAGGCGCGATATCACGGGAAAAGTCGGATTTGTCCGGTGCCTGTGCTGGTGTGGGTTGCGGTGCCGCAGCGTCGGGTCGATCGCGATAGACGATATCATGTTGTTCCGAAATGGCGGTGCCAGCCGCGTTGGCCAATTCATGCCCCACGGTGACAAACACCAAATCCCCAGATCGACCCTGTTTATGATCCACTGATTGAACCGTGGATGTTTTGGTCACGTCATCGCCAATGTGCAAAGGGTGATGAAACGTAAACCGGCTGCCCGCCCACATCCGACGTGG
Organism: uncultured Phaeobacter sp.; assembly: GCA_964633145.1. Lineage (GTDB taxonomy): Bacteria > Pseudomonadota > Alphaproteobacteria > Rhodobacterales > Rhodobacteraceae > CAJXSD01. The sequence goes on from CAZWFE010000001.1 coordinate 114,939, forward strand.
CAATGGGACAGGGGGTAAAAACCCACCCAGTGCCGCATGCCCATCATAGCCCGCATCAGATAATTTGAAAATCGGCAGAAAATGCAGCCAATGCCACAGATGGGGCAGCACAGCCCCATCGGCATATGGCGCATCATCGCGGTTTAACGTGGCGGCCAGCGCATTCGATGGAAACCCATGTAATCGTTCGGTATGGGTTTCCGACCGGCCAATCCAAGATTTCAGTTGTTCCACGTCCAGCATAATTTATGCCGCTGGATATGTTTCAGCCATAGACGCCCGCGCAGCGAATGTTTTCTGGAACGCAGCCAGCGTGGGGCAATCGGCCTGCCAATTGCGATCGGGATGGCGGAAATCCAGATAATCCAGCGCGCAGGCGACCGCGATTTGGCCCATGTTCAAATCCCCCTGCAGGGCGGCAAAATCGCCACGCTCTAACGCGGCTAGGGCATGGGAAACTTTGCCCCACTGTGCTTCGACCCAGGCGGGGGATCGTTCGGTTTCGGGGCGCAACAGGGCTTCATAGACCATGGAAACGGCCGATTCCATCATGCCGTCTGCCAGTGCCTCAAGCGATAGGACATCATACAACTGATCCGCGGGGTACAGGTTCGATCCTGCCAGTTCGTCCAAATACCGACATATCACACGGCTGTCGATCAACGTGCTGTCGCCATCGCGCAACAGTGCAGGGATTTTGCCCAATGGATTGGCCGCGCGCGCATCGGCGGCCGTATTCAGCGCGTTTGTTGTTACGGGTTGCAGTGCCACGCGGTCTTGCAGACCCGCTTCAAGGCGCAGAACCATCGCTTTGCGGACAAAGGGGGATGTTGGTGAACAAATCAGGGTATGGGACATGGTTGGCTTTCCTTTTTTGCGAAAGCTAGCGCGCAAGCCGCAATAACACAAATGAATTTATGTCTGGCACCGCAATGGTCGCAAAACGGGTCGCAATGGGGCTTGGCAAATGCGGTACTGGGGTGTAGCTTTGGCATGTTCTCAGGGCGGGGTGAAATTCCCCACCGGCGGTTACAGCCCGCGAGCGGCCCGTAAGGGTGTCAGCAGATTTGGTGAAATTCCAAAGCCGACGGTTAAAGTCCGGATGAAAGAGAGCGATCAGTATCAGGCGTTTTGCGTCTGCTCTGTCGTATGCCTTGGGTGACGTGTTGTTAATGCAAGGAGATACGAAATGACACACACCCGTTACGCCTTTGTCAAAGCCAACTGGCATTCCGCAATCGTGGACCAAGCTTTGGCAGGTTTCCTAGAATTGATCCCCGCGGACCAAGTCGACGTGTTCGACGCCCCCGGCGCGTTGGAAATGCCCCTGCTGGCCAAAGATTTGGCCAAAACCGGCAAATATGGCGCGATTGCGTGCTGTGCGCTGGTCGTGGACGGTGGCATTTATCGCCATGATTTCGTGGCACAGGCCGTTGTTGACGGTTTGGTGCGCGTTGGGCTGGACACAGACGTGCCCGTTTTGTCCGTGTCGCTGACACCGCACAGCTATCAAGAAACCGATTTCCACAACACAGCCTTTGCCGCGCATTTCGTCCAAAAAGGCCGCGAAGCCGCAAACGCTGCCCTGCAAGTCGTCAAAACCCGCGCCGCGATTGCAGGCGCGTAATCAGCAACTGGCAAAACGTCGATGTGTGCATCGACGTTTCCGCCCTGCCGAATGGGACGGTACAGACCATAATTTAGATGGGCCTTGGCTGAACCCTTTTGATATCCAGAAATCTGCGGTATGACGGTCCCAGAACATTAAATGGGTTTCGATGGACAATGCGCAGCAGTTAAAACAGCGGGTGGTGGATGCAGCCGCGGACATGGGGTTTGGCCTGTGTCGGATCACGCGGCCGGATGCGATACCGCAGGTACCGGACCGTTTGGCGCAGTTTGTCGATGCGGGCTATCATGGGCAAATGGGGTGGATGGCCGACCGTATGGCGTGGCGGGGCAATCCGGCGGCACTTTGGCCTGATGCGCGCAGTGTCATTATGTTGGCCGAACCCTATACACCCGATCATGACCCGCGTGATATCCTGAACCACCCTGATCAGGCCGCCATTTCCGTTTATGCCCAGAACAAAGATTACCATGACATTGTCAAAAAACGCCTAAAGCGATTGGCGCGTTGGTTGATCGAACAGGCAGGCGGGCAGGTTAAGGTGTTTGTTGATACCGCGCCCGTTGCTGAAAAACCCTTGGGCCAAGCGGCAGGGTTGGGATGGCAGGGCAAACATACCAATCTGGTCAGTCGTGATTTGGGCAATTGGTTCTTTATAGGGTCTGTTTTTACCACGCTTGACCTGACCCCTGACCCGCCCGAGGTGGATCACTGCGGATCCTGCCGTGCCTGTTTGGATGCATGCCCCACTGATGCCTTTGTCGCGCCCTATCAAATGGATGCGCGGCGGTGCATTTCCTATCTGACGATTGAACATCACGGGCCGGTCGATCCCGAGTTGCGGCCGCTTATGGGAAACCGCATTTACGGCTGTGACGATTGTTTGGCGGCCTGTCCGTGGAACAAATTTGCCGTGGCCGCACAGGATATCCGCTACCACGCCCGCGACGATTTAATGGCCCCAAATCTGGCCGAATTGGCCCTGTTGGATGATACCGCATTTCGCGCCAAATTTTCGGGCAGTCCGATCAAACGCATAGGTCGCAATCGGTTCGTGCGCAATGTATTGTACGCGATTGGAAATTCTGGGGATAAAACGCAAATACCCCTGTGTCAGAGCCTGATTTTCGATGATGATCCAACGGTGCGCGATGCAGCCGCATGGGCGCTGCAGCATTTGTCGCAAACAGACGGGACGCAGGGCTGATCCGCCCTATAACCAATACAAAACCTGCGAGGGACAGATGGCATATCTATTGGGGATTGATACGGGCGGCACCTATACGGACGCCGTCATTTTACAAGACGAAGACCGCGTGATCGCATCGGCAAAATCACTGACAACACGTCACGATTTGGCCCAAGGGATCAGCAGCGCCGCGCGCGCCGTTTTGGATCAATCCGGTATTGCTGCCGCTGATATTTCGCTGGCATCCCTGTCGACAACGCTGGCCACAAATGCCCTGGTCGAAGGCCAAGGCGGGCGCGTTGCGCTGGTCTATATCGGGTTTGCCGCGGGCGATTTGGACAAGCATGGGTTATCTGATGCCCTGCGCGGTGATCCCGTCATCGAAATGGCGGGGGGACACAGCCATTCAGGAACCGAAATCTGCGCATTAGACACTGATATGTTGCGCGACTGGGTTGCGGGCTGTGCGGATGTATCCGCCTTTGCGGTGGCGTCACAATTTGCCACGCGCAACCCGGCGCATGAACAATTGGCGGTGCAGATCATCCGCGAATTAACGAACAAACCGGTCAGCGCATCGCACCAGTTATCGGCCAAATTAAATGGCCCCAAACGTGCGCTAACGGCGGTTTTGAATGCGCGGTTGATCGGGATGATTGACCGATTGATCGCCCGTGCGCGGTCCGGCTTGGACGATTTGGGCGTGACGGCCCCGTTAATGGTGGTGCGCGGTGATGGGGCGTTAATGTCATCCGATCAGGCGCGGGAAAAACCGATTGAAACCATATTATCAGGCCCAGCCGCGTCCATCGTTGGGGCGCGTTGGCTGACGCAGGCTGACCACGCATTAGTCTCTGACATTGGGGGAACGACAACAGATGTGGCCGTTCTGCGCGATGGTCGCCCCGCGATTGACCCCCAAGGCGCCCAAGTGGGCCAGTTTCGCACCATGGTCGAGGCGGTCGCCATGCGCACCACCGGTCTGGGCGGCGATAGCGAAGTGCATTTCCGCGTGGACGGGTTGCAAGGTGGCGTCACATTGGGGCCGAAACGGGTGTTGCCCGTGTCGCTGGCCGCGCAAATCGCGCCCGATGTGGTGCATCACGCGCTGGATGCGCAATTACGGTCCGTTTTGCCCGGTGACTATGACGGGAAATTCGTCCGCAAACTGGGTGTGTTCGATGCGGGCGGTTTGAATGACCGTGATCAGACAGTGTTTGATCGGATCACGGATGATATTCAGCCCCTAGGCGATGTGGTCAAAACCCGTTTGGATCAACAGGCGATCACGCGTTTGGTGTCGCGCGGGATTGTGCAGGTGTCGGGGCTGACGCCATCGGACGCTTCGCATGTTTTGGGGACTTTGTCCGACTGGGACAGTGATGCCGCGGCCAAGGCAATGATGCTGTTTGGCCGCCGCCGTACGGGTGCGGGCGACATGTTGGCAAACGACCCCGAAAAAATGGCGCAAATCATTGTTGATCAGCTAACGCATCAAACCGCTTTGGCCTTGTTAGAGACTGTTTTCGCAGAGGATGGTGCATTTGACGCGGCCCCTGATGTTTTGGCGCGCAGCACCTTGATGCAGTTGGGTCTGCGCCAACATCGTGGGTTGGTGAAACTGGATACGGGGATAAATGTGCCGGTGGTTGGGTTGGGGGCCTCGGCGCCCAACTATTATCCTGCGGTGGGGGAATTGGTGAATTGTGATATGATCCTGCCAGAACATGCGGGCGTGGCCAATGCGATCGGGGCCGTTGTGGGTCGCATTGTGATCCGCCAATCAGGGCAAATCACCGCGCCCAGCGAAGGCAAATTTCGCGTGCATTTACCCACTGGCCCGCAGGATTTCGGCAATTTCGATGCAGCCTATGACTGTTTGGTCACCCACCTGAAAACGGTAACATTGGATCATGCCACATCCGCTGGCGCCCAAGATATTCAAACCGACATCACCCAAGATATCCGCCAAGCCGCCGTCGAGGCGCGCGAAATTTTCGTAGAGGCCACGATCACCGTCCAAGCATCAGGCCGCGCGCGCATCGCAACCTAGGTCGGTTGGCCCTTAATTTTTGCAGCCTGACGCGCACCCAGAAAGCGGCAGACCAAAAAAACAGCACGATTGCACGGGGGAAAACCTGCTGTGTTTTGGCGTGCGATACGGGCCGATTGGCTGGCTATTTTTTCTGCAATGCGCTTTGCAATAAATCGCCCAAGCTGCCCTGCGATTTCCCGCTGTTTTGCGGTTTTTGTTTTTGGGGGCGGCTGTGGGCGTTGCGCCCGCCAGATTTCATGTCGGGGCTGGCGGGGTCATCGGGGGTGCGTTTCATCGACAACCCAATGCGTTTGCGGGGTACGTCCACTTCGGTCACGCGGACGCGGACGATGTCGCCTGCTTTGACAATGTCATGGGGGTCCTTGACGAAACGGTCGGCCAGTTGGGACACATGCACCAATCCATCCTGATGCACCCCGATATCGACAAAGGCACCAAAGGCCGCCACATTGGTCACGGTCCCCTCTAGGGACATGCCCACCTTTAGGTCGGTGATTTCATTGACGCCCTCGGCAAAGCTGGCGGTTTTGAATTCGGGTCGCGGGTCGCGACCGGGTTTTTCCAATTCGGCCACGATATCGCGCAATGTGGGCAGGCCGAATGTGTCATCCGCAAAATCAGACAAATTTAACCGTGCCAACGACCCTGATTGGGTCTGGGCCGATTTTACATCAATCCCAATGGCGCGCAGCATATCGCGTGCCTTGCCATAGGCTTCGGGGTGAACGGCCGAGGCATCTAGCGGTTCGGGCCCATCGGTGACGCGCAAAAATCCGGCGCATTGTTCAAATACCTTGGGGCCAAGGCGTGCGACCTGCAACAAATCGCGGCGTGTGTTGAATGCCCCATGCGTTTCGCGGTGCGATACAATCGTTTCCGCCAAAACAGGACCAATACCAGCGACCCGCGCCAACAGCGGGGCCGAGGCGGTATTCAAGGCAACACCCACGGCGTTCACCGCATCCTCAATCACGGCATCCAGACGGCGGCCCAATTTGGATTGATCGACGTCATGTTGGTATTGCCCCACGCCAATGGATTTGGGTTCAATTTTCACCAATTCCGCCAAGGGGTCCTGCAAACGCCGCGCGATGGACACGGCCCCGCGTAGGGATACATCCAATTCGGGCAATTCCGCCGATGCCAAGGCGGATGCGGAATACACCGATGCGCCGGCTTCGGACACGATAACTTTGGTGGGTTTTTTGCGATCTGCGGGCATTTGGGCCAGCAAATCCGCCACCAGTTTTTCGGTTTCACGGCTGGCTGTACCATTGCCGATGGCAATCAAATCGACGTTGTGGCGCAGGATCAATGCGCCCAATGTGGCCATGGATCCTGACACATCATTTTTGGGTTGAAACGGATAAATGGTTGCGGTGTCCAACACCTTGCCCGTTCCATCCACGGCGGCCACCTTGACCCCCGTGCGAATGCCCGGATCCAATCCCAATGTGGCACGGTTGCCCGCGGGGGCGGCCAGCAACAAATCCTTTAGGTTACGGCCAAATACGGTGATCGCCTCTTCTTCGGCGCGTTCGCGCAGTTCGACCAAGATGTCAATCGACAGCGAATTTGACAATTTGACCCGCCATGCCCAAGTGGCCACAGTTTTCAGCCAGCGATCAGCCGCGCCGTCGGCCAACTGACCGGCCAAGGCCTGTGCAACCATCATTTCCGCACGCGATGTCCCGCGCGGTGCATCGGGTTCAACCGCCAGATCCAGTGTTAACACCCCTTCGTTGCGGCCACGAAACATGGCCAAGGCGCGGTGGCCTGCGACCTTGGATACGGCTTCGGAATGGTCGAAATAGTCGGAAAATTTCTGACCCTTGGTTTCTTGGCCTTCGATCACTTTGGATACCAAAACGCCGTTTGTGCGCATATGATCGCGCAGACGCGCCAGCAGATCGGCGTTTTCTGACACGGTTTCGGTCAAGATATCGCGCGCACCGTTCAGCGCCGTTTTGGTGTCGGGCACGTCCGCGGTGATATAGGATTGGGCCATGGTTTCGGGATCACAGGTGCGATCCGCCAAAATGGCCAATGCCAATGGTTCCAGCCCCAATTCCCGCGCAATCATCGCCTTGGTCCGGCGTTTGGGTTTAAAGGGCAGATAAATATCCTCAAGCTCGGCTTTGGTGGTGGCTTGGGCCAGTTTACGGGTCAGATCATCGGTAATTTTGCCCTGTTCGGTGATGGATTTCACAATCACATCGCGCCGTGCATCCAATTCGCGCAGATAGGTCAGGCGTTCGGATAAATCACGCAGTTGTGTATCATCCAGCCCGCCGGTCGCCTCTTTGCGGTAGCGCGCGATAAAGGGAACGGTCGAACCTTGGTCCAATAATGAAACAGCTGCTGTGACTTGGTCAACGGATGCGTTGATTTCGTTGGCAATTGAGCGAAAAATTTGTGCTGACATTTTGTGGGCCTTGTCTGACGGAAATGTGGTCCTGTCAGATCAAACTGCGCGCACGTTTGCAACCGAAAATTTGTCGCTTGGCCGCAGGTGGATGTTGGTTGGTGGGGGCCACTATGACGACGATGGGCCATTTTAGACATGAAAAAACCACCCCCAAGGGGATGGTTTTTACTGATGATTTGTTTCGGCTTGATCTTAGGCGTCAAAAACCAGTGGTTTGACCTGTTGGAACAAACCAGTCGCGTTCAAATCAGCCACAATTTCGGGGCGGATTGCTGCATCAAGATACAGCAGCGCAATGGCTTCGCCGCCAGCGGCCGCGCGACCCAGAGTAAAGTTCGCGATATTGACACCATGTGTGCCCATGGTTGCCCCCAACGTCCCGATGATGCCTGGGACGTCTTCGTTTGTGGTGTAAAGCATATGCGCGCCCACTTCGGCGTCGATGTTGATGCCCTTGATCTGGATAAACCGTGGCTTGCCATCGCTGAACACGGTACCCGCGATGGATCGTTCGCGTTTGCCAGTGACAACCGTGACCTTGATGTATCCTTCGAACGCGCCGGATTTATCCTGATTGGTGGTGGAAATTTTCACGCCGCGTTCCTTGGCGATTACGGGGGCGGAGACCATGTTTACGTCTGGATTTGCTTTCTTCATGATGCCGGCGATGACGGAACAATTCAGCGCGTCCAAGTTCATTTGTGACGCAGATCCGTCATAAAGAATGTTGATCGCCTCAATGGGTTCGTCGGTCATTTGGCCGATGAAATTGCCCAAATGATCGGCCAATTTGACCCATGGGCCCATAACTTTGGCCTCTTCTGCGGTCATGGATGGCATGTTCAGCGCGTTTTCGACGGCCCCATCCAGCAGATAGTTGGACATTTGTTCGGCCACTTGCAGGGCCACATTTTCCTGCGCCTCGGTTGTGGCAGCACCTAGGTGGGGGGTGCAGACCACGTTGGGCAGGTTGAACAATGGGTTTTCTGTCGCGGGTTCTTGGGAAAACACGTCGAATGCGGCACCCGCGACGTGACCCGATTGTAGCATGTCAGCCAGCGCCTGTTCATCGACCAACCCACCACGGGCACAGTTGATGATCCGAACGCCGCGTTTGGTTTTGGCCAGATTTTCACGGCTAAGGATGTTGCGGGTGCCATCGGTCAGCGGCACGTGCAATGTGATGAAATCTGCACGTTTCAGCAGGTCATCCAATTCGACCTTTTCCACGCCCATTTTGTCGGCTTTGTCTTGGCCCAAGAACGGGTCAAAGGCGATGACCTTCATTTTCAGTCCGCGGGCACGGTCGCAAACGATGCCACCGATATTGCCTGCGCCAATCACGCCCAGTGTTTTGCCGGTTAATTCCACACCCATGAATTTGGATTTTTCCCATTTGCCGGCATGTGTTGATGCGCTGGCTTCGGGGATTTGGCGGGCAACGGCGAACATCATGGCGATGGCATGTTCTGCGGTTGTGATCATATTGCCAAAGGGCGTGTTCATGACGATCACGCCTTTTTTCGATGCGGCGTCTTTGTCGACGTTATCGGTGCCGATACCTGCGCGGCCCACCACTTTCAGGTTGGTGGCGGCCTCAAGGATTTTTGGGGTGACTTTGGTCGCTGAGCGGATGGCCAAGCCGTCATATTGGCCGATGACTTCGGCCAGTTTGTCTTTGTCTTTGCCAAGATCGGGCATGAAATCGACGTCGATACCACGGTCGCGGAAAATTTGGACGGCTGTTTCGCTGAGCTTATCAGATACAAGTACTTTGGGTGCCATTTTATGGATCCTTACAAGAATTAGGGGGAAGCCACCGCCCACCCATCGAAGATGGGCGGTGGCTGCTGGTCGCTGCGCGCCAGCGGAGATATTTGTTAGGCTTGGTTTTCGATTTCGGCGTGGAACGCGTATTCCAGCCATGGCAACATCGCCTGAATATCGGCTGTGTCCACCGTGCCACCGCACCAAATCCGTAAACCCGCAGGGGCATCACGATAGGCACCGATGTCATAGGCCACGTTTTCCGTATCCAGCCGTTTGGCCACGGCCTTGGCAAAGGCGGCGCCATCGGTGATGCGATCATCGGTGAATTTCAGGCACACGGATGTGTTCGACCGTGTTGCCGGATCCACCGCCAGATTGTCGATCCAATCGCGTGCATCGCAGAAATCCCAAACCGCCTGTGCATTGGCATCAGCGCGGGCGATCAGCCCGTTCAGCCCACCCACGTCACGCGCCCAATCTAGTGCGGCCAAGTAATCCTCGACCGCGAGCATGGATGGCGTGTTGATGGTTTCGCCGACAAAGATGCCATCAATCAATTTGCCGCCCTTGGTCATGCGGAAAATTTTCGGCAGGGGCCATGCGGGGGTATAGGTTTCTAGCCGTTCCACAGCGCGGGGCGACAGGACGATCATACCATGCGCCGCTTCGCCGCCCAGTACTTTTTGCCAGCTGAATGTGGTGACGTCCAATTTGTCCCATGGCAAATCCATGGCAAAGGCGGCGGATGTTGCATCACAGATGGTCAGGCCGGCGCGATCCGCGGGGATCACATCGCCCGAGGCCACACGCACGCCCGATGTGGTGCCGTTCCAAGTGAACACGACGTCTGTATCATAATCAATCGCAGCCATGTCCACGATGTGGCCATAGTCGGCGGTTTTCACATCAGCGTCGATTTTCAACTGTTTGACCACATCGGTGACCCAGCCTGCGCCAAAGCTTTCCCATGCGACCATGGTCGCGGGGCGTGCGCCCAGCAGGGACCACATGGCCATTTCAACCGCGCCTGTATCAGACGCAGGAACGATCCCAATGCGGTAATCCGCTGGAATGCCCAGAATGTCGCGTGTGCCGTCGATGGCGGCCTTTAACTTGGCCTTGCCCACGGCGGCGCGATGCGACCGACCCAATGGGGCGTCTGCCAGTTTTTCCAATGTAAAGGTGGGGTTTTTGGCGCAAGGGCCCGACGAAAATTGTGCGCGTGCTGGACGCGCAGATGGTTTGTTCATAGCCATGTAGCTACCCTTTCAGATAATCGCCTCTCGTTGGGGAGAGGTGTCCCACCGACCGAGATAGAGGGGAATGCGGGGTTTCACAATGCGCAAAATGACGCTATAGCGGCGTTTAGAATTAATTTTGCGACAGTTTCGTCGCCTATCGGAAACACGGGAATGTATACAGTCACATTGATCGCGGCCCCTGTGGCCAAAAATTTGGATACGGCTTTAGTCGATTCGCTGCGCAATGCATGGGGGGGTGGTGACCTGCGCGCGCTGGCCCCGTCCGAGGCGGCAGAGTTTGATATTGCAACCCTGCCAAACAACCGTTGGGATGTCTGGGCGGATGTGCAAAACATGGGCATTGATCTGATTATGCAGCCCACCGCGAACCGGCGCAAAAAAATGCTGTTGGCGGATATGGACAGCACAATGATCCAGCAGGAATGTATTGACGAACTGGCCGATATGGCGGGCGTGGGGGAACGCGTCAAAGATATCACAGCCCGCGCCATGAACGGCGAATTGGATTTCGATGCGGCCCTGCGCGAACGCGTGGGTTTGTTGCAGGGGTTGCCCGTGTCGATCATTGATCAGGTCTTGGCCGAACGCATCACCTATATGCCCGGGGGTGAAACGCTGTTGCGCACGATGAAGGCGCAGGGCGGCTATGCGGCACTGGTGTCGGGGGGATTTACGGCCTTTACATCACAGGTCGCGGCGCATTTGGGGTTTGATGAAAACCACGCCAATACCCTGCTGAGCGATGGCGATACCCTGTCTGGTCAGGTTGGTACGCCGATTTTGGGCAAACAGGCCAAGGTCGATCAGCTGGAAAACATTACCGCAAAACTGGGCATCGCGGAAACCGATGTGATCGCCGTTGGTGATGGGGCGAACGATCTGGGCATGTTGCACCGCGCAGGCACAGGCGTGGCATTACATGCGAAACCATCTGTTGCCGCACAATGCGATGTGCGGGTGAATTTTGGCGACCTGACCGCGCTGCTGTTTATCCAAGGTTACAGTCGCGATGAATGGGTAACGGGCTAGTGTGATTTATGGAACGGGGCCATGGCCACGGCGATGATGGCCCCGACAATCAATCCCACCACACCTGCAAATGCGGCGCCTGCGAACCATTCGACCAACCCTGACAGGGGATAGGATCCATGGACGACATGTTGCGCGGCGTGCATCAATTCCTCGGGCAGGTGCCATGTGTAATGTTCTGCGGCATGGATCAGAATGCCACCGCCCACCCATAGCATGGCCAATGTCCCAACAAAGCTAAGCGTTTTTAGGAATGTGGGCATGGTTTTTATGATCCCACGGCCAAGTCCCGCCAAGGCACCCGTTTTATATTTCGTCATCAGGTGCAGGCCGAAATCATCAGCCTTAACAATCACGGCGACAGCGCCATAGACGATAAAGGTGATGAAAAACCCGACCACCAACAGGGTGATGGCGCGTGTAGTGAAGTCTTGGCCATCCATCGTGGACAGGGCCAGCACCATAATTTCGGCGGATAATATGAAATCGGTGCGAATGGCGCCGGCGACGGTTTGGTCTTCGTTCTTTTTGGCGGCTTTGGTTTCGTGGCCGCCTGATAGCATTTCGATGACCTTTTCCGCGCCTTCGAAACATAAAAACAATCCGCCCAGCACCAGCAGTGGGGTGATGGCCCAAGGGGCCAGTTGTGACAGCACCAAAACAGCAGGAATGATAAACAGGAATTTGTTTTTCAGCGATCCCCAAGCAATGCGTTTTACAATCGGCAATTCGCGTTTCGCAGGAAAACCCACCACATATTTCGGTGTCACGGCCGCATCATCGACCACAACGCCCAATGATTTTGCACCCGCCTTGGCCGCGGCTGCCGCGATATCATCGACGGACAGTGCCGCGGTTTTTGCCAATACGGCAATGTCATCTAATAATGCGAATAATCCCGAACTCATACCGCCGACCCCTTTGTTTCCCTTGGGATGACTATCCCAATTTTATGCGCAAGAGCAAGGAAAATGGGCCATGCCCCCCCTTGGATTTTACCAAGACAGCGCCACATATAAAACCAAAGGGGATTGATATGACCAAATACACCAAAAATCCTGACGTGATTGCCGCGCTAAGCGAAGAACAATTCTGGGTGACCCAAGAAAACGGGACCGAACGGCCGGGTACTGGCGAGCTGTTGTATAACAAAGAGCCGGGAATTTACGTCGATATCGTTTCGGGCGAACCCCTGTTCGCATCCAGTGACAAATACGAAAGCGGCTGCGGCTGGCCCAGTTTTGTCAAACCGATTGAACCTGCCCACATCACCGAATTACGCGATATATCCCACGGAATGATCCGGGTCGAGGTGCGATCGACCCATGGCGACAGTCATTTAGGGCATGTGTTCCCCGATGGTCCGCGCGATCGGGGTGGGTTACGCTATTGCATAAATTCGGCATCCTTGCGATTTATCCATCGCGACGACATGGTGGACCAAGGTTATGGCGATTATTTGAAACAAGTGGAGAGTTAAATGAAAACGGCAATTTTAGCAGGTGGATGTTACTGGGGGATGGAGGGGCTGCTGCGCCGCATTCCCGGTGTTTTGGACACGCAAGTCGGATTTACCGGCGGTCATGTGGAAAACCCATCCTATGAACAGGTCTGCACCAAAACCACAGGACATGCCGAGGCGATAAAAATCACCTATGATCCTGAACAGGTCAGCTATCGCCGGTTGCTGGAATTGTTTTTCCAAATCCACGATCCGACGACTGTGAACCGTCAGGGCAATGACATTGGCGATAGTTATCGGTCTGAAATATTCTATACCGATGATGATCAGCGTTTGGTCGCTGAACAAACCATTCGCGATGTCGATGCCTCGGGCATTTGGCCGGGCAAAGTGGTGACCAAGTTGACGCCAGCGGCCCCGTTTTGGGATGCCCCTGAATCGCATCAGGATTATTTGGAAAAAAATCCCAACGGATATACCTGCCATTTCCCGCGGCCTGATTGGGTCTTGCCAAACAGCTGAAATCAGCACAAAACGATCTTGTATAATGCAAGAATCGAAACGGGATGGACCCGCTTAAGGGCATAGCGTTAAAAGTATTGGCGGTGATTGGTTTTATTATCATGTCATCGCTGATCAAACATGCCTCGGCTACGGTGCCGCCGGGGGAATTGGTGTTTTTCCGGTCGTTTTTCGCAATCCCTGTTATTTTTATTTGGATGTATCTGCGCAATGATTTGGCCCAAGGGGTCACAGTTGTGTCGCGCAAGGCGCATTTTTGGCGCGGTGTGATTGGAACAACGGCGATGGTGTGTTTTTTCACAGGTCTGGGGTTGTTGCCCCTGCCCGAGGCAACCGCACTGAGCTATGCCATGCCATTGATGACGGTCGTGTTTGCGGCCGTATTACTGCATGAACCCGTTGGTATTTATCGGTATTCTGCGGTTTTGTTGGGGATTGTCGGTGTATTGATCGTTCTGGAACCGCGGCTAAGTTTGGATGCCGCACCAGATGCAGATTTGAAATCAACACTGGGGGCCGTGATCATTTTGTTTGGTGCGGTTTGTGCTGCGCTGGTACAAATCCACATCCGTCAGATGGTCAAAACGGAACGCACCGCATCCATCGTATTTTATTTTTCACTGACATCGACGATTTTGTCGCTGTTTACCTTGCCCTTTGGCTGGGTCATGCCATCATGGGACCTGTTTGGTGTGTTGGTGATGGTTGGCGTGTTAGGGGGCGTGTCACAAATTTTACAAACGTCGTGCTATCGCTTTGCGCCGGCCTCTGTTGTGGCGCCATTTGATTATTTGTCGATGGTCTTTGCCATTGTGATCGGGTTCTACATCTTTGACGAGGTGCCGACATCTCAGGTCTTGTTCGGGGCGGCCCTGATTGTGATTGCGGGCATTGTGATTATCTTGCGCGAAGCACATTTGGGATTGGCGCGCGAAAAGTCACGCAAAGTGCGCAGCCCTTTGGGCGATTGATCCCCTATCCTTCGATCCAAGGCATGATGCGGTATATGGGCGCCAGCAGCCACCGCCGATGGCGTCCCAGCGGATAGCGTTTGGGTGCGCGCGCAAATGCGGTTGGATAGGCGCGATCGGTCGATCCCGTGGCGATCAAATCGGCCAAAATGGCCCCCGCATAGCTGCCCATCGCAACCCCATTGCCGTGGTATCCAAACCCCGCATAGCCCCCCGGATACCCCGGAATTTCCCCGACAAAGGGGGCAAGGTTGCGGTTCATGGCCACCAGACCTGACCAGTAATGATCAATGGCCACGTCGTGCCAATTGGGAAACAGTCTGCGGAAATTGCGGGTGATTGTGGTTTTTATGACCGCCTCGGATGCGGGCGTGTATTGCAGGCCACCGCGCATGCCGAATAAAAAACGCCCATTGGGTAAGCGGCGGAAATAATGTAATAAAAACCGTGTATCATAGGCCATTTGATCGCTAAACCAACCTTGTTTCTGCTGGCGTTCTGGGGATATTGGTTCGGTCACGATGACCGAGGATTGCACCGGCAAAAACCGTGATGTCATCCATGGGAACATGGTTTCGGATGTATAGCCGTTGGTGGCGATTACGAATTTTGATGCTGTGATGCTGCCCTGTGGTGTAGTCAGTTGGTATCCCCGCGCCGTTGGGGTGATGGCCTGTACAGGGCTGTTGGCAAAACAGGTCAGGTTGGGCGTCTTGGCCAGCAGGCCCAGCAGATATTTACGCGGGTTCAGGCCAAATCCAATCGGCGTTGTGATGCCTCCGAAAAAATGCCCTTGCATGCCCAGGGATGTCAGATCATCGCGGCTGTGCAGTGTTGGGGTCACGTTGTAATCGGCTGCAATTTCATCGTGGATCTGTGTCAGATGTCGGGCCGCACGCGGGGAATGGGCCAGCAGAGTTTCACCGTTTGAATGACGGTCTATGTCGATGTTTAGGGCAGTGGTCAGATTGTCGACATAGGCGACAGCGCTGTGTTCTGCATCGCGGTAAAGGCGTTGCTGGTCCGCGCCATAGGACCTGATCAGCGCCGCATTCGAAATTTTTCCGCCTCCCAGACAGCAAAAACCACCATTGCGCCCCGACGCGCCAAAGGCGGGGGATTGGGCGTCTAGGACGACGACGTTGGCCCCTGCTTGGGATAGGTGATGCGCGGCGTTCAGCCCTGTAAACCCAGCGCCGATGATTGCAACATCGGCCTGATGTTGGCCGATCAGCTGTGGCTGGGTTGGGGACGCAACCGTTGTGGGCCAATAGCTGGTCGCGATTGGTTTTTGGCTATAGGCGTCTGGTTCATAAACATAAGTCATTGCGCACGGTTTTGTATTGGACCTTGGCTGTTGGGGGTAGCCCGGGGGGGCCGGGGGGCATTGGTCGGATCGCGTATGCGATCCGAGGCCGTCAGGAATATATGTTATTTATTGCGATACACCTGCGCCTCTGTCGGGAAGCTGCGGGTTTTGACGTCGTTTGCATAGTTAGACACAGCAGTTTCGATCCCCTCAAGCAGGTTGCCATAGGTTTTCACGAATTTCGGCGGGTTCGGGTTCAGTCCCAGCATATCCTCAAGCACCAAGATTTGGCCGTCGCACTCTGCCGATGCGCCGATGCCAATCGTTGGGATATCCAGCGATTTGCTGATTTTCGCGGCCAGCGGTTCGACCATGCCCTCAAGTACGATGGAAAACGCGCCTGCGTCTTGCACGGCCTGAGCATCCGCTTCGTGCAGAGGCCAGCCGTCTTGGTCGCGGCCTTGGGTTTTGAAACCGCCCATGGTGTTGGTCGATTGTGGGGTCAGTCCGATGTGGCCCATCACGGGGATCCCGCGTTCGACCAAGAAATGGATCGTTTCTGCCATGCGCGCGCCGCCTTCTAGTTTGACTGCGCCGCAGTTGGTTTCCTTCATAATGCGTACGGCATTGCGGAACGCGATTTGTGGGCTTTCTTCGTAGGTGCCAAAGGGCATATCAACCACGATCAGCGCGCGTTGGGTGCCGCGCACGACCGCGCGACCGTGCATGATCATCAAATCTAGCGGCACGGGCACGGTGCTGTCCATACCGTGCATGACCATGCCCAGACTGTCACCCACAAGGATAAAATCGGCATAACGATCCACGATCGCGGCCGTATGCGCGTGATAGGATGTCAACGACACAATCGGATCGCCGCCTTTGCGGGCAGTGATTTGGGGGGCCGTAATGCGGCGAATGGGGGTTTGGGTGCTCATGCAGTGTCCTTTCGGGTTGGGATGACACATTGATCAATCAATAACACAGGGGCAAAGGTGACAGCCAGCAAAACGACGATATCCCGTTGCGGCACACCTGTGATGGGGTCCAACGTTGCAGCATCACGGATATCGACCGTATCCACCTGTGCCAAGGGTTCCGCGGCGATAAAGTCGCGGATGGCGGTTTCCATCACCGCCACATCTGCGCCCTGCGCCACCATATCCCGCGCCAGATCAAAGCTGCGGGCCAGAATGGGGGCGGCCGCGCGGGCATCAGGCGATAGGCGGGCGTTGCGTGATGACATGGCCAGCCCATCAGCTTCGCGCACAGTTTCAATTCCGCGGACTGTAATGGGGATATCCAGATCACGGACCATGGTGCGGATCACGGCCAGTTGTTGGTAATCCTTTTGCCCGAAATAGGCGCGGTCGGGTTGAAACAGGTTGAACAGTTTGGTCACAACGGTTGCGACCCCGCGAAAATGCCCCGGACGCAGTTCGCCCATTAATTTGTTCGCTAAATCAGTGGTTTCCACGATTGTTTGCGCCTCGGGATGATACATAATATCGGGGGTTGGGGTAAATACCACCCGCACGCCCGCGTCACGCAGCATCGATAAATCGCGATCCATATTCCGTGGATAGTTTTCCAAATCCTCGGCTGATCCAAACTGGGTGGGGTTCACAAAAATTGACGCTACCACATGGTCGCATTCCGCTGCCGCCGCATGAACCAAGGCCATATGACCATCGTGCAAATACCCCATTGTTGGCACCAATCCGATGGTGCCCGTGCTGCGCAGGTCAGCAAGAGCGGACCGCAGGTCCTCTTTGGTTTCACAAATACACACCGGATCCCCCAATGAAATGCTGCATTGGCAAAGTATATGCTGCGCCGCAGGACGTTTCAACGAAAGTTTCATTCGATTGGGGAACGGATTGGCCTAGGGTTGGCTAAGCCTGTGGATGCTCATGGAAATATGGGCGCGGCGGATCAGGGCGGCGGCCGTGGTATCGCCTGCGGCAATCGCATTGGCAATTTCATCAATTTCGCGGGCGAAAATGTCGATTTCTTGGACCAAGTCCAGCTTGGAAATGGATTTTAACCAGATCCGTGCCGTGCGATAATACAGCCGTTCTGACATGTCGCGCAGTGGCTGGTTTTCGGACAGCGACAGGCCGAAATCGAAAAAATCCATATTTAGCTGGGCAAATGTGCGGGCATCGGGGGTTTGGCGCAGATCATTGGCGCGCGATTGGAACTTGGCAACCTCGGTTCGGGTTGTGTGTGTAATCGGCGCGGGCGATAGGGTGCCCACCAACTGCGCCAATTCCATGCGCAATTCATAGACGTGGCGCATTTCGGCGATATCAACATCCGTGACCAATGTACCAACGCCGTGCTGGGATTGGACCAACCCCTCATCCTCAAGCCGGGCTAAGACGCGCCGCAGGGGCGTGCGGGACATGCCGAATTCAGCGGCCAGCGATTCTTCGGACAGGCGCGAATTGGGTGGATAATCCAATAAACAAATGCGCGAGCGCAGCGTGTGATACACCGTTTGGTTACGAAAGGCTGCGGTGTCGTGGGTCATACCGTTTACGGGGCCGTTTTTTGCGCCATTTTCTGACCCAAGCCACGCAGCATGTCCAAACAGCTGTCCATCTGGTCCAGTGCCACATATTCATCGGCCTTGTGGGCCTGTGCAATGCTGCCGGGGCCGCAGACGATGGCTGACATGCCAATTCCTTGGAATATTCCTGCCTCGGTGCCAAAGGGGACAACATCTGCCCCATTGGCCCCTGTCAGTTCCATCACCAAATCTTTGACCGCGTTTTCGTCCATGGGCTCCAATCCCTCGACCTCTCCGATCACTTGGGTATCGATGTCTGCATCGGGGTGAACCGCGCGCATGGCGGGCAGCAGGGTGTTTTCGACATAGGCGTTGATTTCATCCTTCATATAGGTGAAATCTGATTGCTGGACGGGGCGGAATTCCCAATCAACGTGGGCTTTGGACACGATCACGTTATGCGCAACACCGCCGTGAATGCCGCCGATGTTCATGGTGGTCCATGGGGGTTCAAACCGACTGCCCGCGGGCGTGCGGGTTTTCATTTCCTCGCGCAGCTGCATCAGGCGCGTGACAAAGCGCACAGCATATTCAGCGGCGTTAACACCAAGGTCGGGCGACGACCCGTGGCCAGGCAGTCCGTGGAATGTTGTTGTGTATTCGCAGCAGCCCTTGTGCCCCTCGATGATGCGCATTTCGGTGGGCTCACCGATCACGGCCATCGCGGGTTTATAGCCGCGTTTGACCAATTCGGGGACCATGGCTTGGGCACCCAAGCAGCCTGTTTCTTCGTCATGGGTGAATGAAAAATGGATGGGGCGTTTCAAATCCAGCGATGCATAATAGGGGGCCATGGCCAAGGTCGCGGCGATGAAACCCTTCATATCGCAGGCACCGCGCCCGTATAGGCGCCCGTCGCGTTCGTCCATGATGAACGGGTCACTGGTCCAATCTTGATCGGTCACAGGAACCACATCACTGTGACCTGATAATACCAAACCGCCGTCACGATCGGGGCCAAGGGTGGCAAACAGGTTTGCCTTGCGCCCCGTTTCATCGTGGAACACATCCACACGCGCGCCCAGTGTTTCCAAAATGCCCGCCATGTGGTGGATCATATCCAGATTGCTATCGGTTGATACCGTGGGAAAGGCGATCAAATCGCCCAAAATGGCGCGTGCGGATGCTAGGTCGGTCATGGTTTTACGAACATCTTTCTGGGTTGGTTGCACAGTGTTTCAGCTGCGCCATTTTCCCGAATAACGATGGATTCGGTGATTTCCAATCCCCAATCATCCATCCACAAACCGGGCATGAAGTGGAATGTCATCCCGGGTTGCAAAATGGTTTGATCTTCGGACCGCAATGATACGGTGCGTTCGCCCCAATCTGGGGGATAGCTGATGCCGATGGGGTAACCACAGCGCGCGCCGCGTTCGATGCCTGCGCGTTCCAGCGGTTCGGCCAATGCGTTCGCGATGTCACAGGCACGGTTGCCCGCGCGGGCTTTGTCCAATCCGGCCTCTAGCCCTTCGATCAGGGCCGCCTCGGCGCGTTTCAATTCGTCTGTGGGCGTGCCCAAGAAAATTGTGCGGCTGAGCGGTGCGTGATAGCGGCGATAACAGCCTGAGATTTCGAAAAATGTCGCCTCGCCCGTGGCGAATTGGCGGCCGTCCCATGTCAGGTGGGGCGCGGCAGCGTCTGATCCTGATGGCAACAGCGGTACAATGGCGGGATAATCCCCCCATGCCCCATCAACCCCGCGGATGGCGTCGCCGAATACCTTGGCCACGATTTCATTCTTGGGAATGCCGGGTTCGACGCGTTCGACCAAGCCGTTGATAATTTTGTCAGAAATGGCCGCCGCTTTGCGCATAAATGCCAATTCTTCGTCAGATTTGATGCCACGTTGCCAGTTGACCAGCGCGGTTGCATCGACAAATTCGATATCGGGCATTTCGCTGCGCAATGTGTCAAACGCCTTGGCCGAGAAATAGTAGTTGTCCATTTCCACGCCCACACGCCCCTTGACGCCGAAATCGCGCAAGCGCTGGGCCAAATCCTGCATCGGGTGGCGTTCGGTGGATTGCACATAGTTGTCGGCGTAACCAATGACGCGATCATTGCCCATCCAAACGGTCCGCACGGCGCCATTGGCATCCTGACGACGACCCCACCAAACGGGATCTTGGTCGGCGAACATAATGACGCCCTGATGCACATAGAACGACCAGCCATCATAGGCGGTCAGCCATGCCATGTTGGATGGATCAGTTACGAACAGCGTGTCGATGCCTTTGTCCGCCATGGCGGCGCGGGTTTTGGCCAGTCGGCGTTGGTATTCACTGTCGGAAAATGGAATGTCTTTTTGAATCATGGTCAGGATCCTTGTTGTTTTTTATAGGTTATAATTTGTATACAACTGTGCCAGTCTGATTCCGACGAACATGTGTCGCAATCCTTATATCGTTACATTTTTATAAAGATTAAGGCTGGCTTGACCTAAGTGCACAACTGTGTTGTGTACATATTGAATTATCCAAAGGAGCCAGCGATGAAAAACGATCTATTGGAGCAATGGGATCGCGAAAACTTTTTCCACCCTTCGACACATTTGGCCGAATTCGCGCGTGGCAATGTCCCGCAGCGTGTCGTGACCGGCGGCAAGGGCTGTTACATTGAGGACCGCGATGGCAATCGTTTGCTGGATGCCTTTGCCGGCCTGTATTGTGTCAACATCGGGTATGGCCAAACCGAAGTGGCCGAGGCAATCGCCGCACAAGCCAGCGAGTTGGCGTATTACCATTCCTATGTCGGCCATGGGACCGAGGCATCAATCACCCTGTCGAAAATGATTTTGGATCGCGCCCCCGATCATATGAGCAAGGTGTATTTCGGCCTGTCCGGATCAGATGCCAACGAAACCAACATTAAACTGGTGTGGTATTACAACAATATCCTTGGTCGCCCCGAGAAAAAGAAAATCATCAGCCGTTGGCGCGGGTATCACGGATCGGGTCTGATGACAGGATCGTTGACAGGTTTGGAATTGTTCCACAAAAAATTCGACCTGCCCCTGACCCAAGTGATCCATACCGAGGCACCCTATTATTTCCGTCGCCCCGATTTGAACATGTCCGAGGCTGATTTTGTCGCCCATTGCGTGGCCGAGCTTGAGGCATTGATCGAACGCGAAGGCGCGGACACCATCGCCGCATTTATTGGTGAACCCGTTTTGGGAACCGGCGGTATTGTGCCTCCCCCCGCAGGATATTGGGCAGCGATCCAGCCGATTTTGGAAAAACACGACATTTTGCTGATCGCGGATGAGGTCGTCACTGGCTTTGGCCGTTTGGGCACCATGTTCGGGTCCGAACACTATGGGTTGAAACCCGATCTGATCACCATTGCCAAGGGTCTGACATCTGCCTATGCGCCGCTGTCTGGGTCCATCGTGTCTGACAAAATGTGGAAAGTGTTGGAGCACGGCACCGACGAAAATGGCCCTATCGGCCACGGCTGGACATATTCGGCGCACCCCATTGGGGCCGCGGCGGGGGTTGCCAACCTGAAACTGATCGATGATCTGAAATTGGTGGAAAACGCCGGTACCGTTGGTAAATACCTAAACGACACCATGCGCGCCGCATTGGCCGATCATCCCAATGTCGGTGATGTCCGCGGCGAAGGTATGTTGTGCGCGGTTGAAATGGTATCAGACCGTGACACGCGCACATTCTTTGACCCATCGCAGAAAGTCGGCCCAAGCATTGCCGCCAAGCTGCTGGATCAGGGAATCATCGCGCGGGCCATGCCGCAGGGCGATATTTTGGGCTATGCACCGCCATTCTGTTTGACGCATGCGCAGGCGGATGAAGTTGTCGAAAAAACGGTTGTGGCGATAAATGCCGCTTTAGCGTGAATTCGGACAACCCAATTTGCCTGAATTGCAAGGTCTAGGCCGCGCAGTTTGTTCAAATTGTGCGCAAAATAAATGCAATGCGCCTTTTTATGGGGGCGTGTTGCAAAATTAAACAAAAATGCCGCAATCTGGTTGATATCTACTGGGATAGTGTGCTTACATTGCGGAACAGGGATAAAAAACACGGGGAGCCATAGATTGGCACTAGATAATTCCAAGGACGCATTTGTTCAATTTAGTCGCGTCCAGAAAAGCTACGACGGCGAAACGCTGGTCGTAAAAGATTTGAACCTTGATATTCCAAAAGGCGAGTTTCTGACCATGTTGGGCCCATCTGGGTCGGGCAAGACAACTTGTTTGATGATGTTGGCGGGTTTTGAAACCGCAACGCATGGCGATATCATGCTGGACGGGGTGTCGATCAACAATATTCCACCCCACAAACGCGGCATTGGTATGGTGTTCCAAAACTACGCGTTGTTCCCGCATATGACGATCGCAGAAAACCTATCCTTTCCGCTTGAGGTCCGCAAAATGGGCAAATCCGAGCGCGAAGAAAAGGTCAAGCGCGCGTTGGATATGGTTGAAATGGGTGCCTTTGGCGGGCGTCGTCCGGCGCAGTTGTCAGGTGGCCAGCAACAGCGTGTTGCTTTGGCGCGGGCATTGGTGTTCGAACCTGAATTGGTTTTGATGGATGAACCGCTAGGCGCGTTGGACAAACAGCTGCGCGAAAAAATGCAATTCGAAATTACCGATTTGGCGCACCGTTTGGGAATCACTGTGGTCTATGTGACCCACGACCAGACCGAGGCGCTGACAATGTCAGACCGCGTGGCCGTGTTTAACGATGGTCGCATTCAGCAAATCGCGCCGCCTGATGCGCTGTACGAAGAACCTGAAAACAGTTTCGTTGCGCAGTTTATCGGTGAAAACAACACGCTTGAAGGCGTGATCAAGGAAATTTCAAACGGTCGCGCATTGGTCCAGTTGGACAGTGGTGATCTGATCGATTGTAAACCGATCAATGTGACCGAACCGGGTCAGCGCACACGCGTGTCGATCCGTCCGGAACGTGTTGAATTCCACAAAGACCGCCTAAGCCCAGATGCACATTTGCTAAAGGCTACGGTCAAAGAATTTATCTATATGGGCGATATTTTCCGCACCCGTCTAAGCGTTGCTGGCAATGATGATTTCATCATTAAATCACGCAACGCCCCAGATCAGGTGCGTTTGCAGCCTGGCCAAGAAATCGAAATAGGTTGGTTGGCCGACGATTGTCGCGCCTTGGATGCATAGGAATTTCATGCCCCGTGTCATTGACTGGGGCATGGGTAACGGGGTGCGCTGGAAACGCCCGACGCGCGCATCTTTAATCACACGGGCAACTTAGGGAGAATACAATGAAATTCACCAAAACTTTGCTAGCAACAACAGCTTTGACCGTTGCAGCTGGTGCAGTCGCAGCGCAGGAAATGACCATCGTGTCATGGGGTGGCGCATATTCCAAATCACAGCTTAAGGCCTATCACGAGCCCTATTCCGCGAAAACTGGCGTGACCATCATCAACGACGACAGCTCAGCCGAAGCGGTTGCGAAACTGCGCGCGATGAACGAAGCGGGCAACGTCACATGGGATGTTGTTGACGTGGTTGCCGCGGACGCGATGCGTCTGTGTGACGAAGGTCTGGCGATGGAAATCGACGCCGATACACAATTGGCCCCTGCACCTGATGGAACATCAGCCTCCGAAGATTTCGGCGATTTGTTGGTTTCTGACTGCTTTATCCCACAGATCGTATATTCCACAACATTCGGATACCGCACCGATTTGGTTGGCGACACTGCCCCAACATCTGTTTGTGCCGTTTTCGATTTGGAAAACTATCCTGGCAAGCGTTCATTGGAAAAACGTCCAATCAACAACATGGAATGGGCATTGTTGTGTGACGGCGTTGCCAAAGACGAAGTTTATGACGTTCTGGAAACACCAGAAGGTCAGGACCGCGCGTTGGCCAAGCTAGACACAATCAAAGACAGCGTTGTTTGGTGGTCAGCTGGTGCAGACACACCCCAGTTGTTGGCAGATGGCGAAGTCATCATGGGTTCCACATACAACGGCCGTTTGTTCAGCGTCATCGAAGAGCAAAAGCAGCCAGTTGCAATGTTGTGGGACGCGCAGGTGTTTGACCTTGACGGTTGGATCATCCCAGCGGGCCTAAGCGAAGAGCGCAAGCAGCGCGCATTGGACTATATCTATTTCGCGACAGACACACAGCGTCTGGCAGACCAAGCGAAATACATCTCTTATGGTCCTGCACGTGCATCATCAGCCCCATTGGTTGGCAAGCACGACGAATTGGGTATCGACATGGCGCCACATATGCCAACCGATCCTAACAATGCGAAAAACACATTCTTGTACAACTACGAATTCTGGGCCGATTATCGTGACGATATCGACGCAAAATTCCAAGCTTGGTTGGCCAAGTAATCGTCTTTGACGTGAAAGGGGCGTGTGAACACGCCCCTTTTTTAACCATTATAATCAAACCCACGGGGACACTATGACGGATCAAACTGCTGGGCAGGACATGATTGCCGCGGATGGGATGCCGCTGAAAAAATCCTTGGCCAAGTCATTACAACGCGAAAAACTGCGTGCGTTGATGCTAATTGCACCGCTGCTGATTTTCGTATTGATCACATTTATTTTCCCGATTGGGTCGATGTTATTCCGATCTGTTGAAAACAGAATTGTGCAGGATACCCTGCCCAAAACTGTGGCCGCTTTGCAGGATTGGGATGAATTGTCTGGCGAATTACCCGACGAAGCGGTGTTTGCTGCATTTGTCGAAGATTTCATTGTCGCCGTCGAAAACAAAGAACATACCCGCATCGGATCGCGCCTGAACTACGAAGTCAGCGGGATGTCATCGCTGTTCCGTAAATCCGCGCGCAAAGTCAAAAAATGGGATCTGGCCCAAGATGCCCCATTCCGTGATAAATTGATTGATGTGGACAAAGATTGGGGTGATCCCGTAACATGGTCGATCATCAAAACCCATTCAGGCAAATACACAAACGGGTATTTCCTGAACGCCATCGACATGCAGCGCACCGCCGAGGGCGCAAAGGCGCAGCCTGAAGATAAACAAATCCTGATTAAACTGTTCATTCGAACGGTGAAAATGTCGCTGATTATCACTGGCATGTGTATTTTGCTGGGCTATCCAGTGGCATGGATTTTGGCAAACCTGCCAGCACGTTCAGCGAACCTGTTGATGATTTTGGTTTTGTTGCCGTTTTGGACATCGTTGTTGGTGCGGACATCCGCATGGAAAGTGATGCTGCAAAACCAAGGTGTCATCAATGACGTTCTGGTCTGGTTGGGGCTGGTGGCCAATGATGGGCGTTTGGAAATTATCAACAACCAATTCGGCACCATTACCGCGATGACGCATATCCTGTTGCCGTTCATGATTTTGCCGATGTATTCGGTGATGCAAACCATTCCGCCCAGCTATCTGCGGGCTGCGAAATCACTGGGCGCCACAAACTGGACCGCGTTTTGGCGCGTGTATTTTCCGCAATCCATTCCGGGTATTGGGGCCGGGTCCATTTTGGTGTTCATTCTGGCCATCGGTTATTACATCACGCCTGAAATCGTGGGCGGTACAGATGGTGTGTTTATTTCAAACCGGATTGCATACCATATTTCATCCTCACTTAACTGGGGCTTGGCCGCAGCATTGGGGGCCATATTGCTGGCGGTGGTTTTGGTTCTGTACTGGGCCTATGACAAAATTGTCGGTATCGACAACGTGAAACTGGGATAAAGACAATGGCATTAGTAACACCAATATCACGTAAACCACTGTCGTTTGTATTGCAGTGCTGTGCCATCTTGGGCGCGTTTTTGGGGCTGTTCATTGGAACGGCCGCCGGATCGGGGATCATGGGCATGATTGGCGGGGCCGTCATTTTGATGGGCTTGGCCACGCTGTACATCACAGTTATCAAAAACGAAAAACTGTCACGCTGGCTAAACCTGGCCCTGTGTGTTGTCGCAGGATTTGCCTTTGCCCAAGTGGGCGGCATTATCTTGGGGCTGATCTATGGCAGCCTGACCAGCTGGTTCATTTTCTGGCTGTACGAAGGGCGCTATCGCAGAAACTTGCTGCCCTATCTGACACCGGCCCAAGTGTTGTGGCATTACACATTCCGCATGATCTGTGGTGCAATTTTCGTATTTTTGGTAACGCCCATTTTGGTGGTTCTGCCGTTGTCGTTCAACGCACAGGATTTCTTTACCTTTACGCCGGAAATGCTGCGGTTGGATCCTGATGGATATTCGTTGAAACATTACCAAGATTTCTTGGGTCTGCGTGCCGATTCCAACGGGGAATGGCTGCGGTCGTTCAAGAATTCATTGGTTATTGCGCCGATTGCTACGATTATTTCTGTGTCATTGGGCACATTGGCCGCGATTGGGCTTAGCCAGTCACATGTGCCTGCGAAACGCGCCATTATGGCGATTCTGATTTCGCCGATGATCGTTCCGCTGATTATTTCCGCGACGGGTATGTTCTTTTTCTACTCGGACCTTGGGAATTTCATGGAAAACACCATGGGCATGAACAAAAACTTTGTCGGCTATGTCAAAGTGGTTCTGGCGCATGCCGTTTTGGGTATTCCGTTCGTGATCATTACGGTTACGGCCACCTTGGTTGGGTTTGACCGGTCACTGACCCGTGCGGCGGCGAATATGGGTGCCAATCCTGTCACCACGTTTTTCCGTGTGCAAATGCCATTGATCCTGCCTGGTGTGATTTCGGGTGGTTTGTTTGCATTCATCACATCATTCGACGAAGTGGTGGTGGTGATGTTCATCGGTTCAGCCAGCCAGAAAACGCTGCCATGGCAGATGTTCCTAGGCCTGCGTGAACAAATCAGCCCGACGATTTTGGCGGTTGCGACGATCTTGGTTGCTTTGTCGATCGCGCTATTGATTACGCTGGAAATGCTGCGTCGCCGCTCGGAACGGTTGCGTGGGATGTCGCCGACATAATCGGATAACATTTTCTGCAAAAGGCGTCCTCTGGGGCGCCTTTTTCATTTGAAACAGCACCGCATTTTCGTACAGTTTAACCAAATTGATTTAGGGGCAGGACCACTTATGAAAACAGCTTTGATCACACATGCCGATTGCTTGGATCATATCACCCCGCCTGGCCATCCAGAACAGGTGGCGCGGTTGGATCATATTCTGCATGCCTTGGCTGATCTGGAATTGAACCGCGTCGCTGCGCCCTTGGCCGCGGATGATGATGTGTTACGTTGTCATCCCCAAAGCCATTTGGATGCCATTCGCGATGCGTGCCCTGATGCGGGAACCGTGCAAATCGATGGTGATACGCATATGTCGCCTGGATCCGTTCAGGCCGCGTATCGGGCCGTGGGCGGTGCAGTACGGGCTGTCGATATGGTTATGGATGGCAGCGCACAAAATGTGTTTGTCGCGGGCCGCCCCCCGGGGCATCACGCAGAAACCGAAACGCCCATGGGGTTTTGCCTGTTTGGGAATGTGGCCATTGCCGCCAAACATGCGCTGGATTATCACGGCTTGGATCGCGTGGCTGTGGTCGATTTTGATGTGCATCACGGAAATGGGACCCAAGACCTGTTATGGGCTGAACGCCGCGCCTTGACCATTACCAGCCAACAAATGCCGTTATGGCCTGGGTCCGGGCGGGCCGATGAAACCGGTGCCTATGATAATGTTGTCAATGTTCCACTGCCCCCTGACAGTGACGGCGCGATTATGCGGCAAAAATACCAAGATATCGTGTTTCCCCGCCTGCGCGCATTTCAGCCACAGCTGTTGCTGATTTCGGCAGGCTTTGATGCCCATGCCGACGACCCATTGGCGCAATTGAATTGGGATGAGGATGATTTTGCGTGGATCACGCAGCATCTATGTGAAATTGCGGATGAGTTTTGCCAAGGCAGGGTGGTATCCGTATTAGAAGGCGGCTATGATCTAGCAGCCTTGGCACGTTCAGCCAAAGCACACGTACAAGAATTGATAAAGGCGGCATCATGACAGACACACCTATTGACGAAATGACATTTGAACAAGCCATGGCCGAATTGGAACGTGTGGTATCGCAATTGGAACATGGCGATGTCGCGCTTGAGGCATCAATCACCCTGTACGAACGCGGTGCGCTGCTGAAAAAACGCTGCGAAACCAAACTGAAAGAGGCCGAAGAAAAGGTCGCCGCCATTACATTGGATGGCAAAGGCGCGCCAACCGGCACCACCCCCGTCGACGGGCTGTAACCCCCGTGCAGGATAAATTGCAGGCCTGCGCCGCACTGGTGCAATCGCATTTGGATGCCTATCTGGCGCAGATGGATCGCGTTGATGTGGTTCATGCCATGGAATATGCGTTACAGGGCGGCAAACGTCTGCGCGCGTTTTTGGTTATGGAAAGCGCGGGCCTGTTTGACATTCCTGCCGCACAATCCATCTGGCCCGCATCGGGGATTGAGGCGATCCATGCCTATTCCCTGGTTCATGATGACCTGCCCTGCATGGATGATGACGATATGCGTCGCGGGCGGCCAACGGTTCACAAAAAATGGGATGATGCGACGGCCGTGTTGGCGGGCGATGCATTGCAAACCTTGGGCTTTGAATTGACGCTTGCGCCGCAATCCAGTGATAATGCTGCTGTGCGCGCCACACTGGCGATGGAATTGGCACGCGCCTCGGGCGGGCAGGGCATGGTTTTGGGGCAGGCCTTGGACATTGCGGCGGAAACGGCGGACACACCACTGACATTGGATCAAATCACGCACCTGCAACAGGGTAAAACCGGCGCACTGATATCCTATAGCGCGCGGGCCGGTGCGATAATGGCGGGCCAAGATACCACACCGCTGTCACGCTATGCCGATGCCATTGGTTTGGCGTTCCAGATTGCTGATGATATATTGGATGTGACGGGTGATCCCGAATTGGCTGGCAAACGCCTGAACAAAGATGCCGAGGCGGGCAAAGCCACCTTTGTATCGCTGTTGGGTCTTGATGGGGCCAAAAAACGGGCGCAAACTCTGGTGGATCAGGCCTGTGACGCTATATCACCCTATGGAATGCGGGCCGATACCTTGCAGCAGGTGGCGCGTTTTATTATTGCACGCGATAAATAACGCGATAATCAACCGGCCAAAGGATCGCAGATGTCTGTAATGCCCCATACCCCCCTGTTGGATCAGATTACATCGCCCAGCGATTTGAAACGTCTGTCAGACGCACAGTTGGGGCAGCTGGCGGCGGAATTGCGGTCGGAAACCATTTCGGCCGTGTCCCAAACGGGGGGCCATTTGGGGGCCGGACTGGGTGTTGTGGAACTGACCGTGGCCCTGCATGCGGTGTTTGACACGCCGCGCGATAAAATTATCTGGGACGTCAGTCACCAAACCTATCCCCATAAAATCCTGACAGGCAGGCGTGAACGCATGCTGACCCTGCGCCAGAAAGGTGGGCTAAGCGGGTTCACCAAACGCAGCGAAAGCGCCTATGACCCCTTTGGCGCGGCGCATTCCAGCACATCAATTTCGGCGGCCTTGGGCTTTGCCACCGCGCGGGATCTGGGCGGCCAGATCGACGCGGGATTGGGCGATGCAATTGCGGTGATTGGTGACGGTGCGATGACCGGCGGCATGGCCTATGAGGCGATGAATCACGCAGGCCATTTGAAAAAACGGCTGATCGTGATTTTGAACGATAATGATATGTCTATCGCCGAACCCGTGGGCGCATTGTCAAATTACCTAAGCCAGCTGTATTCCGGCGCCCCATTCCAAGATTTGAAAGAGGTCGCCAAAGGCGCAGTATCCTTCCTGCCCGAACCATTCCGCGAAGGCGCAAAACGCGCCAAAGACATGTTAAAGGGCATGGCCGTGGGCGGTACATTGTTCGAAGCATTGGGGTTTTCCTATGTCGGGCCGATTGACGGCCATGATCTGAACCAGTTGTTGCCATTGCTACGCACCGTCAAAGACCGCGCAAACGGACCCATTTTGATCCATGCCGTCACACAAAAGGGCAAAGGATATGCCCCCGCTGAACAGGCCCGTGATCGGGGCCATGCCACTGCCAAATTTGATGTGGTGACAGGAAAACAGCATAAATCCCCATCCAACGCGCCCAGCTATACATCCGTGTTTGCCCGCGCCTTGGTTGCGGCGGCGGCAGATGATCCGCGGATTTGTGCGGTCACGGCGGCAATGCCGGATGGCACGGGGCTGAACCTGATGGCCGAACGCTATCCCAGTCGGTGTTTTGATGTGGGGATTGCGGAACAACACGGCGTGACCTTTGCGGCCGCATTGGCGGCAGGGGGCATGCGCCCGTTTTGTGCGATTTATTCGACGTTTTTGCAGCGTGGCTATGATCAGGTTGTTCATGATGTTGCCTTGCAAAACCTGCCTGTCCGCTTTGCCATTGATCGCGCGGGATTGGTGGGGGCCGATGGGGCCACACATGCGGGCAGTTTTGACATCGCCTATATGGCGAACCTGCCCAATATGGTCGTTATGGCCGCCGCGGACGAAGCTGAATTGACCCACATGGTGGCCACCGCCGCCGCCTATGACGATGGACCCATCGCATTCCGGTATCCACGGGGCGAAGGGCAGGGCGTGGACATCCCCGACCAACCCCAAGTGCTGGAAATCGGCAAAGGCCGCATCATTCAAACCGGATCGCGCGTGGCCATTTTGTCATTCGGTACCCGTTTGGGTCAGGTCCAGCAGGCCGCTGAATTGCTGTTGTCACACGACATTACCCCCACCATTGCCGATGCACGATTTGCAAAACCGCTGGATCGGGACATGATTTTGGATCTGGCGGCCAATCACGATGCCCTAATCACGATAGAAGAGGGCGCCGTTGGCGGCTTTGGCAGCCATGTGTTGCAGTTGTTGATCGACAACGGCGTGTTGGATCATGGACGGCTTAGGGTGCGCACCATGCAGCTGCCCGATACCTATATCGATCATGCCAGCCCAGATGACATGTATGCCCAAGCGGGTCTGGATGCAGACGCGATTGTGGCGCAGGTGTTAGGTTTGGTCACTGGCTAACATCGCGTCCAGCCCCGATTTATAGGTGGGGTGGATCAATGTGATCCCCAGATCGCGTTTGACCTTGGCGTTCGACACCCGCTTGCTTTCGGAATAAAAACTGCGCGCCATCGGTGACAGATCGGCTGTTTCAAAATCCACCTCGGGCGGTTGGGGCAGGCCCAGAATTTTTGCTGCATAGCCGATCACATCCTGTGGGGGGGCAGGATCATCATCGCATAGGTTATATATATCGCCCTGCGTTGGGTGCATCATGGACGCGGCAACGGCCTGTGCGATGTCATCCACATGAATGCGGCTGAACACTTGGCCCTGTTTAATGATCCGTTGTGCTGTCCCAGCCCGCACCTTGGCAAAGGGGCCGCGGCCCGGCCCATAGATGCCTGCCAATCTAAATATATGCAGGGGCAGGTTTGGAATGGCTTGCCATGCGGCCTCGGCCTGAACGCGGGCGCGGCCGCGTTGGGTGCTGGGCGTCAGCGGCGTGGTTTCATCCACCCATGCGCCCCCATGATCGCCATAGACACCGGTGGTCGACAGATAGCCCACCCAGCGATAGCGCGCAGCATTTCGGGCAATGGCGTCGCCATAGGTGCCTAGCACAGGATCACCATCGGCCTGTGGGGCAATCGATGTGATGACATGCGATACCTGATCCAAGACATCTGCGATCTGTGCATCGCCCCAAATCAGGGGCGTGACCCCATCCGCACGCATTTTGTCGGCGGTGTCTGGGGATCGTGTCGTCCCATATACTTGCCATCCCAATGGAATGAACCGCGCCGCCAAGGCGCGCGCAGAATATCCATGACCAAACGAAAGCAGTGATTTTTTCATGACCCTAGGTTTATCCAATATCCATCAAATAACAACCCACCGCATAAGTATCGGTTTTGACGGTACGTTCTGGGTGACAAATCAAATTTGAACGCCATAATCGCCACAAAGTCACAGATAGGGGCAGACCATGACAGATATCGTAATTTTAGACGGCGCACGCACCGCAATCGGCACCTTTGGCGGATCGTTGGCGGGAACAACGCCCATTGAATTGGGCACCGTTGCGGCAAAGGCTGCATTGGAACGATCCGGCGTTGAGGGCGCACAGATCGGCCATGTGGTGTTTGGCCATGTCATCAACACAGAACCGCGCGATATGTATCTGTCGCGCGTGGCCGCAATGCAGGCGGGCATTCCTGATACGACCCCTGCCATGAACGTCAACCGGCTGTGTGGATCAGGCGCACAGGCGATTGTGTCGATCGTGCAATCGCTGATGCTGGGGGATGCGGATTTCGGTTTGGCCGGTGGGGCCGAATGTATGTCGCGATCGCCCTATATCATTCAGGATCAGCGTTGGGGCGCCAAAATGGGCGACATTCGCACGCTGGATATGATGCTGGGCGCGTTGAATTGCCCATTCGGGACGGGTCACATGGGGGTCACGGCGGAAAATGTGGCGGCCGAACATGATATCACCCGCGCCGCCCAAGATGAATTTGCCATGACCAGCCAAACACGCGCAGCGGCGGCGATAGCGGATGGCCGCTTTGCCAGCCAAATCACCCCTGTGATGGTGAAACAAAAACGCGACATGGTGCCCTTTGACACTGATGAACACCCCAAGGCGACCACATTGGACGCGCTGGGCGGTCTGCGCCCTGTGTTCCAAAAGGATGGCAGCGTCACCGCCGGAAACGCATCCGGCATCAACGATGGCGCCGCTGCAATCGTGATGGCACGCGCTGATGCGGCCGCCAAGGCCGGTTTGAAACCGCGTGCGCGCGTCTTGGGCTATGCCCATGCTGGCGTCCGCCCCGAGGTCATGGGCATTGGCCCCGTTCCTGCGGTTGAAAACCTGTTGGCAAAAACGGGCCTGTCCATCACTGATTTCGATGTCATCGAAAGCAATGAGGCATTCGCCGCCCAAGCCTTGGCCGTGAACCAAGGATTGGGATTGGATCCTGCCCGTGTAAACCCCAATGGCGGTGCGATTGCGCTGGGCCATCCAGTTGGGGCAACCGGTGCAATTATCACGATCAAAACGCTTTATGAATTGGAACGCATTGGCGGTGGCAAAGGGTTGATCACCATGTGTATCGGCGGTGGCCAAGGCATCGCAATCGCGATCGAAACGCTGTAATTGCGCCCACGTTAACGAAGTTTAAGCGAAAAAGTCCTAGCGTTCAGGTTGGATATCCAACCTGAACGGAGCATAGGTATGACGCAGCTGGCCCACCGTCTGGCCGAAGAACGCCGCGCCAGATTGGCAGCAGAGCGGTTGCTGGAATTAAAACAGGCCGAATTATCGGCGGCCAATCGGAAATTGGGCCGGCATGCCAAGGCGCTAAGCGCGGAAATCGTCGAAACCCGCGCTGAAAACCAGCGTGTCAAACATGATCAGCTTGCCTTGGCTTAGGACCGCCGCCCGGCTGGCATATTTTTCCAATGTATCGGCCTGATGCGAAACAATCACGATGGTTGTACTGCTTAGCCGTTCTGCCAAAATTTCCCCCGCCTTGCGGTTAAATTCGGCGTCCATAGTGCGTGGCATCCCTTCGTCGATCAGATAGATATCAAAATCTAACGCCAGAAGCAGGGAAAATGTGAACCGCGATTTCATGCCCGCGGAATAAATGGATAGGGGCTGATCGAAATATTCCTCAAGCCCGCACAGCCAACGGCAGTATGCCTCGACATAGTCGGGATCCATGCCGTACATGCGCGCGATAAAACGGCAATTTTCGCGGGCCGTGTGTTTGACGATCACGCCGCCCATGAACCCCAAGGGAAATGAAATTCGCGCCCCGCGATGAATTTCGCCTTCGTCTGGTTTTTCAAGGCCGGCCATCATTTTGATCAGCGTGGTTTTGCCGGTTCCATTCGGTGCCAATATCCCAACCGAGGTCCCCAAATCCACGCGAAACGAAGCCTGATCAAGAATGATCTTGCGGCGTGTCCCTGTCCAGAACGATTTGCTGACGTTCATAAATTCTAACATACGCTTACCGTGGTTCCCTAGGCGTTTGGCTGCACGCCGCGTGCCAAGTATAGGCCCAATAGCAATGAATTCAGGCTAGAATGAAATGAAATTGGTTAAAAGTGCAATAACACACAAACAGAAAGACTGGCCAGGGTTGGCCAGTTTTCTATAAATTTTGATATTTTATCCCTTCATCGAATCCCAAAAGGATTTCACAGAAGAGAAAAAGCTGCTGCTTTCAGGGTTGTTTTCAGATGACTCTTGTTCGAATTCGCGCAGCAAGTCTTTCTGACGGGATGTCAGGTTGACTGGCGTTTCCACTGCAAGTTCGATGAACATATCACCCACCTGAGACGAGCGTACCGCTGGCATCCCCTTGGATCTGAGTCGCATCTGACGGCCAGATTGGCTGCCCGAGGGGACTTTGACGCGGCTGCGACCGCCATCAATGGTGGGTACCTCGATATCACCACCCAAAGCGGCTGTGGTCATCGACACTGGTACGCGGCAGAACAGATTTGTCCCCTCGCGTTGGAAAATGTCGTGGGGTGCGACCTCGATAAAGATATAAAGATCACCACTGCTGCCCCCGCGCAGACCTGCTTCGCCTTCGCCAGACAGGCGAATGCGAGTGCCGGTTTCAACACCCGCAGGGATGTTCACGCTCAGTGCGCGGTCTTTTTCGGTGCGCCCTTGTCCGCCACAGGATTTACATGGGTTTTTGATGATTTGGCCCATTCCTGAACAGGTGGGGCAGGTACGTTCAACGGTGAAAAACCCTTGTGTCGCGCGGACTTTGCCCATGCCAGAGCAGGTCGGACAAGTTGTAGGATCTGATCCACCCTCGGCGCCGGTGCCATTACATGGCCCACATTGGGTTGTGGATGGAACCGTGATCGTTTTTTGCGCACCGCCAAAGGCTTCTTCTAGTGTGATGCGCATGTTGTATCGCAGGTCTGATCCACGCGAATTGCGTGTGCGACCGCCACCACCGCCCATGAAATCGCCGAACAAATCGTCGAAAACATCGGAAAACGCTGATGAGAAATCGCCCTGGCCATAGCCGCCACCTGGTCGGCCACCACCGCCCATGCCACCTTCGAATGCGGCGTGACCGTAGCGGTCATATGCGGCTTTCTTATCGGGGTCCTTTAGGACGTCATAGGCCTCATTGGCTTCTTTGAATTGGCTTTCGGCATTGGGATTGTCGGAATTGCGATCGGGGTGCAGTTCCTTTGCCTTTTTGCGAAAGGCTTTCTTGATTTCGTCGGCCGAGGCACCTTTGGATATTCCAAGAACATCATAGTAATCGCGTTTAGACATTGATTACGCCTCCTTTTCAGACGGAAAAACCGGCCTGCCCGTGACAGGCCGGTTTGTGTCTGGTGTTACGATTAGCGTTTGTCGCCGCCCAAATCTTCGAAATCGGCGTCTAGGATGTCGTCATCCGCGGCATCGTTGTCGCCGTTTGCGGCATCCATTGGGCTGGTGTCTGCGCCGTCTTCTTGTGACGCCTTGTAGATCGCTTCGCCCAAACGCATTGATGCTTCGGTGACGTTCTGGATACCAGATTTGATTTTATCGGTATTTTCTGTTTCCAGTTCATCTTTTAGCGCCGCAATTGCCAATTCGATTGCTTCGATTGTGGATGGGTCAACCTTGTCGCCGTGCTCTTCGACGGATTTTTCAGTCGAATGGATCAGACTTTCCGCTTGGTTTTTCGCTTCGATCAACTCACGGCGCGCTTTGTCCGAATCTGCGTTTTCTTCGGCTTCGCGAACCATGCGTTCGATGTCGTCGTCAGACAGACCGCCAGATGCCTGGATGGTGATTGTCTGTTCTTTGCCAGTGCCTTTGTCTTTGGCGGCGACTGACACGATACCATTGGCGTCGATGTCAAACGTCACCTCGATTTGTGGCATGCCGCGGGGTGCTGGTGGGATATTTTCCAAATTGAACTGACCCAACATTTTGTTGTCGGTCGCCATTTCACGTTCCCCTTGGAATACGCGAATGGTCACAGCGTTTTGGTTATCCTCGGCTGTTGAGAAAACCTGAGATTTCTTGGTTGGGATCGTGGTGTTGCGGTCGATCAAACGTGTGAACACGCCACCCAATGTTTCGATACCCAAGGACAATGGTGTTACGTCCAACAAAACAACGTCTTTGACGTCACCTTGCAAAACGCCGGCTTGGATCGCGGCACCCATGGCCACAACTTCGTCAGGGTTTACACCTTTGTGTGGTTCTTTACCAAAGAATTTGGTGACCTCTTCGATCACTTTGGGCATGCGTGTCATACCACCGACCAAGATCACTTCGTCGATTTCTGATGCAGATACGCCCGCATCCTTCAACGCGGCTTGGCAGGGTTTGATGGATGCTTTGATCAGATCGCCAACCAAGCTTTCCAATTTCGCGCGGGTCAGTTTCATGACCATGTGCAATGGTTGGCCTGTCTTGCCGTCCATGCTGATGAATGGCTGGTTGATTTCTGTTTGGCTGGATGATGACAGTTCGATTTTCGCCTTTTCTGCGGCTTCTTTCAAACGCTGCAGGGCCATTTTATCGGCAGTCAGGTCAACGCCATGCTCTTTCTTAAATTCATCGGCCAGATAGGTCACGATGCGCATGTCGAAATCTTCACCACCCAAGAACGTGTCGCCGTTGGTTGATTTCACTTCGAATAGGCCGTCGTCGATTTCCAAAATGGTCACGTCGAATGTACCACCGCCCAAGTCATAGACTGCGATGGTTTTGGTTTCTTTCTTGTCCAGACCATAGGCCAGCGCCGCAGCGGTCGGTTCGTTGATGATGCGCAGCACCTCAAGACCCGCGATTTTACCCGCGTCTTTGGTCGCCTGACGCTGTGCGTCGTTGAAATAGGCAGGAACTGTGATAACCGCTTGGGTCACTTCTTCGCCCAGATAGCTTTCAGCGGTTTCTTTCATCTTTTGCAGAGTGAACGCAGAAATCTGGCTGGGGCTGTATTTGTCGCCGCGCACTTCGACCCATGCGTCGCCATTGCCACCGTCAACAACGTTGAATGGCAGGTTTTTCTTGTCTTTGGCCAAATGCGCGTCATCCGCACGACGGCCAATCAGGCGTTTCACGCCGAAAATTGTGTTTGTTGGGTTTGTAACAGCTTGGCGTTTCGCAGGTTGGCCAACCAGACGCTCATCCTCGGTAAAGGCAACGATGGATGGTGTGGTGCGCGCACCTTCGGAATTTTCAATAACGCGTGGCTGTGACCCGTCCATGATCGCAATACAGCTGTTCGTGGTGCCTAGGTCGATACCGATAACTTTTCCCATTTTATGATCCCTCTCTAAATATAAGGCGATGACATACGACGCAAACCCGTCTTGGCATTGGCGCCGTTTCTGAAAGCGATGGAACCGATACGTTCCAACGCGACAGAGCGTATATAGTCAGGCATTGACTGTGCTGCAAGCACCTCTATCGGGTAATTTTTCGCAAAAGTGGTGAAAATTATTACGAATCCGTTAATTTTACTGGATTCACGGCTGCCAATTTGAGAGCCGGCTAAAAATCAACTTACCTTGGGCGTTACGGACTCTGATAGATAGGAGTTCATATGAAATATATATTAACGCTGGGTATGCTTTGTGCATCAGCCGTTCCTAGCATGGCCTCGGAAACGCTACTAAGCCGAAATGTGTATGATGACGCCTCTGAATATTTGTTTGCTTTGCCGACGCTGAGCGAATTGATTGAGGATTTTGGATACAATGACGCGCAGATTGAATTGGTCCGGCATTTGTATTTCGAAGAGCGCGTGTCCAAGGATGAAAACATTTCATGTGCGTCATGCCATGGTCTGGACACTGGCGGTGTCGATTTGCTGCCAACGTCGGTCGGGCATGATGGTCAGGTCGGCGGGCGGAATGCGCCCACGGTTCTGAACGCGGTTTTGAATATTGAACAGTTTTGGGATGGGCGCGCCCCTAATTTGGCTGAGCAAGCCAAAGGCCCTGTCGAAAACCCCATTGAAATGGCAAACACGCGTGATGCATTGATTGAAACGCTAAAGGCCATTCCCGGATATGTGTCACTGTTTTCCAAAGCCTATCCATCCCAAGAGGATCCAATCACATTTGACAATTTCGCAACTGCAGTCGCGGCGTTTGAAACAACATTGCTGACACCGTCACGATTTGATGCGTTCTTGATGGGGGATATGCAGGCGATGTCCTTGGGCGAAAAGGTCGGACTGGATATCTTTATCGACCTTGGATGTGTTGAATGCCACAATGGCTATAACATCGGCGGTGGTAATTATCAGCGATTTGGCGCGGTCAAAGAACCTAGCACATCGCATCGCCCCCAAAATGATATTGGCTTGGCTGCCGTAACAGGGGATCCAACGGATAAATTCGTGTACCGCGTGCCGACTTTGCGCAATATAGCCGAAACAGGCCCCTACTTTCACACTGGCAGTGCCGACACGCTAGAGGAAGCGATACAAATCATGGCGCAGGTCCAGCTTGGGTCGGATTTGTCACCAGACGAAATCAGTCTGCTGATTGAATTTCTACAGGCCCTGACAGGCGAATTGCCCGATATCGCGATCCCTGACCCTTTACCGAAACCCGAACCGGCCCCAGATGTGCCAGCGGACCCCGAAATTTCACGCGCTATGATTTCGTCATTGATGTCATTTGGCCATCCAGCTGGCCGAGGCCCGCTTGCTGGTGTAATATTGGGTGATTAATCCAATCACGATGCATGCCGCTGTGATCAACAACGGCACAGTCAAACCACTGTTGCGCGGGCTATAGTTGACAAAGGCATAGCCCCGCGTTTGGTCGATGATGTGAAACAATGGGTTCCAGTCAAACATATTGATGACAAAGGCAGGCATCATATTTGCCACGAACATTTTACCCGAGGCAAGCATCGTAATCCGCTGATAAAATGTGGCCAATAATTTGAAAAATCCTGGGGCCCAAGGCTGGGCCGAATACACCACAATGCCGATGGCAACACCAGATCCCCAAGCCAGCAAAAACATCAGCAAACATCCGATCCAGTCATAAATGACAAAATGTTCAAAGGCCAAATAATACCCCGCCAGCAGAATAAAGACCGATAAAAACTGGGTATATAGCGACCCAAGGGCAGCGCCCAGAATGGCGACTTTTGGCGTCATGGGGCCATGTTGCATCAGCGGCGACGCAGGGCTGGGGGCGTTTGATACGGCCCCAATCGCCGCCAAATGGGTCATGAACATGAAAATACCTGTCATCAGGTAAATAATGAAATCCCCACGGATCGCGGCCGCGCGCATTCCAAGGATTTCAAACATCAAAACGAATGACAAAACAAAGATCAGCGATTTCATCACCGCATTGACCAGTGACATCAGCGGAATGCGGTGTTCTTTGCGTACATTTTGGACGGCTGTTACATAAACAACAGACCACATCGACACGAGGGATGAAAAAAACATTTTGTTGCTGTGTACCATCGGCATAATTTTTCCAAATCCCGGATTTAGTGCGTGACCCATGGGTATGTCTTTCCTAAACTAGATTTTAACCGTTGACTATTGCATTAGCAATGCGGATGCCAACTGGGACTGCCCCTGCCAAAGTGAGAACAGAATTGAATTACGAAATCCTTACCAATGTGATGCGTGAACTGGCCCTGCGGGCTGGACAGGCGATTATGGACATTTATGCCCAAGATGATCTGGGCGTCGAAACCAAGGGCGATAACAGTCCCGTCACCCGTGCCGATACCGCCGCGGATGCAATCATTTTCGATGGGTTGCGCGCGGCATTTCCCGACATCACCATCATCACCGAAGAGCAGGCCCAATCGCACAGCCTGAAGGCAGATCAGTTTTTGATCGTCGATCCTCTAGACGGAACCAAAGATTTCATTCAACGGCGTGGGCAATTTACCGTAAATATTGCCTTGGTCGAACAGGGGGTGCCCACCCGCGGTATCGTTTACGCCCCTGCGGTGGGGCGGTTGTTCTATACCGATGCCGCAGGGCAAAGTATTGAGGAATCGGGCGATTATAGCCTTGATACCTTTGGTGAAATGGTGCCAATTTCGGTGCGCGTGCCAGACAACAACGCCCTTGCCGTGGTGGCATCGAAATCGCACCGCGATGCGGCAACAGATGCCTATATTCAAAAATATAACGTGGCCGAAATGACGCCTGCTGGATCATCCTTGAAATTCTGTTTGGTCGCCACGGGCGAGGCCGATTTATACCCCCGTTTGGGACGCACGATGGAATGGGACACCGCCGCAGGTCAGGCCGTATTACAGGGTGCGGGTGGACATGTGGTGCGGTTCGATGATCATACACCGTTTCGCTATGGCAAACCTGATTACGAAAACACGTTCTTTATCGCCTATGCCCCTGGCGTTCAGTTGGTGACCTAGGGCGCGTTGGTGTCGTGGGTGCAAGCATATCGGTTACGCCGCGCCTATGGGTTGGATTTGCCCGACACCTGGGAACAGGTGGGCGCA
>CAZWFE010000002.1:0-2185 GCA_964633145.1 uncultured Phaeobacter sp.
GGGGTAGCCAATGACGTTTATAGTTACATTCTTTTTTCTTCTTGTGGCTTTGTTTGGTATATTTGCATTCTTATCTCATGGCCCGCAGCCCGACGACATGGATGAATTTCAATATGCCGGGTTTTGGCAACGTTGTGGGGCATACTATATAGACACGACGATCATTTCTGTGTGTTCTAGCGTGCTGGTACTTATTTTTGTTTTTGGTGCGATTGTGCCAGACCAAAAGCTTGTGTATGCTCGACCCAGTGTCATATTGTCATTAATGTCAACTTTCCTTTATTTAACTTACTTTGCAGTATTTGAAAGCTCTGAGCTGAAAGCGACCCCTGGAAAACTGGCCATGGGCATACAAGTTGTCGACAGGAGCGGGCAAGGAATTAGCCTTGGAAGGGCTTATTTACGGTTGTTCTGCTGTTTTTTCAATTATTTAACCTTTACCTTTGGTTATCTTTTGGCAGGCGTTACGCGACAGAAAGTGGCGTTACATGATGTGTTGGCCAAAACGTTGGTCATTCAGGCGCCACAATCGAAACGGACCAGACAGACTTCCAATATATGGACGGGAAAGCTGTCTGGGGAAAGTGCTGTGCCCGAGCAAGACATGCAACCAAAATACGACCCAAGATTTTAAGGTGGCAATATGCTGAATGATTCAAGTGTTTCACAATTTCTCCGAGATAACCCAGAACTATGGTTTATCGCCCTAGGCATTTTTTACTTACTTACGACAATCGCATTGACCTATTCGCTGTCTAAACGTGACGTTGACTATGGGCCACTTAGGCCGGCGGCTTTGTGGCGACGTGTTCTTGCAGCGGTCGTTGATCTCGCTTGCCTAGGGGGGATTGCATTAACGATCCATAGCTTCGTGTTTGCAGCCCCATTCAGTCTTGCCGTCAAAGATGAACAGATGGCTCGGGCACTGCTGATTGAATTTTTGGTTCTTATTGTAATGAATTTTTTTGTATTTGCGGCCTTTTTCAGCTCGTCGTGGCAGGGGACGTTAGGGATGAAAATCTTTGGCATTGCCATTGTGGATCAGGTTGGCGAACGCTTGAGCTTTGGCAAAGCCGTATTGCGTCAATTCGGTTCTATTTTGACGCTTCAGTGGCTTGGATACGGGTATTTGGCTGCATTATTTACGCTACGATCCCAAACACTGCATGATTTAATGGCAACAACTTTGGTTGTGCGATCAAGGGATTTGTAAAATATTGGGGGGCCAGTGGCCCCCCGAAATTGTTATGCCAGCATGCCCATTGGGTTTTCCAACCCATCGACAATGGATTGCAGCAACTGTGCCCCCAAGGCGCCATCAATAACACGGTGATCAACAGACAATGTGACAGACATCACTGTTGCGACACCCAAGGACCCATCCGCAGAGACAACCGGTTTTTTCACACCAGCGCCAACAGCCAAAATGGCCCCGTGCGGTGGATTGATGACCGCGTCAAAGTTATCGATGCCGAACATCCCTAGGTTGGAAATTGCAAAACTGCCGCCTTGGTATTCATGGGGCGCCAATTTTTTGTCACGTGCGCGTGCTGCCAAATCTTTCATTTCGGATGACAGCGCGGACAATGATTTTTTATCTGCGTCTTTCAACACAGGGGTAAACAATCCCCCTTCGATTGCGACGGCAACGGCCACATCAGATGGCGTCAGTTGCAAGACGCGGTCGCCCGCCCAAACCGCATTGGCCGCAGGCACGGCCTGCAATGCGTTGGCGCAGGCTTTGATGATGAAATCGTTCACCGATAGTTTCACGCCGCGTGATTCCAACTGCTTGTTGATCTGTGCGCGGAATGACAGCAAATCATCAATGCGAATATCGCGACGCAGATAGAAATGCGGTATGGTTTGCTTCGCCTCGGTCAGACGCGCAGCAATTGTTTTGCGCATGCCGTCTAGGGGGATTTCGGTATATTCGCGATCCGCATAGAGTTTGGCGATTGCATCAGCCGACACGCTAGGCGCGGTGATTGCGGATGCTGCCGCTGGGCTCGCAGAGGCAGAAGCTGCGGGCGTTGTCGTGGTTGTTGCGGTTGCTGACAGTACATCCGC
This sequence comes from uncultured Phaeobacter sp., assembly GCA_964633145.1. Taxonomy (GTDB): domain Bacteria; phylum Pseudomonadota; class Alphaproteobacteria; order Rhodobacterales; family Rhodobacteraceae; genus CAJXSD01. The sequence goes on from CAZWFE010000002.1 coordinate 2,071, forward strand.
TTTTACAATTCGCCCACGCGGGCCCGAGCCGTTGATCTGTGTTAAATCCAAACCTTTGTCCGCAGCGATGCGGCGGGCTAGGGGGGACGCAAAAACGCGTGCCCCATCTTGCAAT
>CAZWFE010000002.1:2285-23359 GCA_964633145.1 uncultured Phaeobacter sp.
TCCGCGGTTTCGCCGTCTTCTAACAGTACGGCGATAGGGGTGTTTACTTTGACACCCTCGCTGCCCTCGGTGATCAAGATTTTACCAATCACACCTTCGTCGACGGCTTCGAATTCCATCGTGGCTTTGTCGGTTTCGATTTCAGCGATAATATCGCCTGATGATACGGTATCACCCTCTTTGACCAGCCATTTGGCCAATGTGCCTTCCTCCATCGTAGGGGAAAGGGCGGGCATCAGAATTTCTGTTGGCATATCTGTTCCTCCTAGCGATAGGTCACTTGTTTTGCCGCGGCGACAACTTCGTCAGTTGTAATCAGCGCATGTTTTTCCAAATTCGCAGCATATGGCATGGGCACGTCTTTACCGGTGCAATTGATGACGGGCGCGTCCAAATAATCAAAGGCACGTTCCATGATGGTGGCAGACAGATGGTTGCCAATGGATCCAACCGGCCAGCCTTCTTCTACGGTGATGCAGCGATTTGTTTTCATCACAGACGCAATTACCGTGTCATAATCGATGGGGCGCAATGTCCGTAAATCAATGACTTCTGCGGAGATGCCGTCTGCGGCTAATTTGTCGGCCGCCTCTAGGGCATATGTCATACCGATACCGAATGACACGATGGTTACATCGCTGCCTTCGCGCCAAATGCGTGCTTTGCCGAATGGAATTGTGAAATCATCCATGACAGGAACGTCAAAGGAACGACCGTAAAGGATTTCATTTTCCAAGAAAATTACAGGGTTATCATCGCGGATCGCGGTTTTCATCAACCCTTTGTAATCAGAGGCGGAGTAAGGCATAACGACCTTAAGTCCCGGGATCTGTGCATACCATGCGGCGTAATCTTGGCTGTGTTGTGCACCCACGCGGGCAGCGGCACCATTTGGACCCCGAAACACCATGGGTGCACCCATTTGACCACCCGACATATACAGCGTTTTCGCGGCCGAGTTGATGATATGGTCGATCGCCTGCATGGCAAAGTTAAAGGTCATGAATTCAACAATCGGGCGCAAACCACCGAATGCGGCGCCCACACCGATACCCGCGAAACCGTGTTCAGTGATAGGTGTGTCGATCACGCGCTTTGATCCGAATTCATCCAGCATCCCTTGGGAAATTTTATAGGCGCCTTGGTATTCAGCAACCTCTTCGCCCATCAAAAACACTGTTTCGTCGCGGCGCATTTCCTCGGCCATCGCGTCGCGCAATGCTTCGCGGACGGTTTGTTGTTTCAATTCGGTGCCTTCGGGCCAATCGGGCGATGCGTTTGATACAATCTCAACCGCGGCGGGGGCTGCTGCAACGGCAGGTGCGGTTTCAACTGGCGCGGCTGCGGCTGCCGCTGGGGCAGGGGCTGCGGCCAAGTCTGATACGGTTTCGCCGTCCTCGACCAAAATGGCGATGGGGGTGTTTACCTTGACGTCTGCTGTGCCTTCGGCAATTAGGACTTTGCCGATAATGCCTTCGTCGACGGCTTCGAACTCCATCGTCGCTTTGTCGGTTTCAATCTCGGCGATGATGTCGCCAGATTTTACTGTGTCACCCTCTTTGACCAACCATTTGGCCAATGTGCCTTCCTCCATCGTTGGGGATAGGGCAGGCATAAGAATTTCGGTTGCCATAGTCTTCGTCTCCTTATGCGTAGATATCTGTCCACAGCTCATCCAAGCTGGGCTCTGGGCTGGTTTTGGCAAATTCTGCGGATGCGTTTACGACTTCTTTGATCTCTTTATCGATCAATTTCAAATCATCCTCGGACGCATGGCCGCCAGTCAATAACATTGAACGTACGTTTTCGATCGGATCACGTTCATCCCGCATTTTTTGAACTTCTTCACGGGTCCGGTACTTTGCCGGATCTGACATGGAATGCCCGCGATAGCGATAGGTCTTTACTTCCAGGATATAGGGGCCTTTGCCCGAACGGCAGTGGGCGACAGCCTTTTCACCCGCGGCTTTCACGGCCAAGACATCCATACCATCGACTGCCTCGCCCGGGATGCCAAATGCAATACCACGTGTATAGATGTCGGGTGACGATGTTGATCGGTTTTGCGATGTGCCCATAGCATATTGGTTGTTTTCGATTACGAAAATAACGGGCAATTTCCATAGGGCTGCCATGTTAAAGGTTTCATAGACCTGACCTTGGTTTGCGGCCCCATCACCAAAATATGTAAATGTGACGCGTCCATTTCCAAGGTAATTGTCAGCAAATGCCAAGCCCGCCCCTAGCGGAACCTGTGCTGCAACGATACCGTGGCCACCATAGAAATGTTTTTCCTTGGAAAACATATGCATGGATCCGCCTTTGCCCTTGGAATAACCACCTTCGCGGCCAGTCAGCTCGGCCATCACGCCGTTTGCTTCCATTCCGCAGGCCAGCATGTGGCCGTGATCGCGATAGGATGTGATGCGTTTATCACCTTCTTCGGCGGCGGCCTCAAGGCCGACAACGACGGCCTCTTGGCCGATATAGAGGTGGCAAAATCCACCGATAAGACCCATACCGTATAATTGGCCGGCTTTCTCTTCGAAACGCCGGATCAATAACATATCGCGGTAATATTTTGTTAGCTCTTCGGCCGATACATTCGGTTTGGCCGAGCTTTTTTTAACAGCCATCTGAACACCCTCGTGAAAAATAGTTTAGTGTTAAACTATCTCTTACATGAAAATTCTTGCTGTTGCGAGAAAAAATTTTTGTTGCATGCCAGTTATGCGCAAACTGCATGCGTGTACCCCGATGGCCATGGCTTTGCGTCCGTGTTCCAGACGGAAAAATTGGGAATGTTTGGTATTAGATGCGCGTTTTATTGAATGATGATTTCATCGGGACGCACTTGGCCCAAAATATCGCGTACCTGTTGATCCAGTAAATCCAGATCTAGGTAATCATCTGACATTCTGCGGGTCAGATTTTCCATACGGGCCACTTGCCGTGATAGGCGGTCCAGATCGGATTGAAGTTTGTTGTTCTGCGCGATGATTTCTGCACGGCGGAACAGGCCGTAGTCGCCCTGTACCGCCGCAAAAGTGAAATACAGGCTTAGCGCCAATGCAAGGGCAAAAGCCCCCAACATTCCCCATGGTGGTGTATTTCTCTTGCTCATGGTTTGCCTCAATGGTCCCCCGTATTTTCGGGGTTATTCGGTGACTATGTCACAAGTGATTCGTTTTGTGAATCCCTCTAATGAAAAAAAATGAAAAAACCCGCCTTTGGGGCGGGTTCAATTTGAAAAATACGCGAAATTTAGGTGCTTATGCGTTTGACGCGTCGTATATGCCTTGGATTGCTGTGTCCAATGCCGCGTTAAATTCGTCATCCGTCTGTTGCGCGCTGAGTGTTTCGGTCAATGCCCGCGAAAATGACGCGATAATACCACGGTTTTGGGCCAGACGTGTGTTTGCCTCTTGCATGGAATATCCACCCGACAGCGCAACAACGCGCAGTACGCGTGGATGTTCGACCAATGGCGCATAAAGGTTGGGCGTTTCAGGCAATGTCAATTTAAGCATGACATTTTTATCGTCGGGCAGCGCATTCAAGCGTTCTAAGATTGCTGCGCACAACATCTGTTCTGCTTGGGATTTGTCGGCAATCGAAATCGTCACCTCTGGTTCGATGATCGGGATCAATCCATGTTCTAAGATTTGCAGACCAATTTCGAATTGTTGGTCCACGACCGCGCGGATGCCGGTTTCATTCGCACCATCAATGACCGAGCGCATTTTTGTACCAAAGATTTGCTTGTCTACGGCACGCGCAAGCAATGCATCCAAATCAGGCATTGGCTTTAACAGTTTTACGTCATTTTCCGCGTCTGCTAGGCCTTTGTCGACTTTCAAAAATGGCACGACACCGCATGTTTGCCATAGATATTGCGCCGTAGGGGTGCCATTAATGTCGCGATCCATTGTCATTTCAAACAAGATGGCGCCTAGGACACGTTCGCCGTTGAATGCAGGTGATGTGATAATGCGGCGGCGCATTTGATGGATCAGATCGAACATTTCGGCATCGTTCGAATATTCGTTTTCAGCGACACCATAAAGCGCCAAGGCCTTAGGGGTTGATCCGCCGCTTTGATCCAGTGCTGCAATAAAGCCGGCGCCGGATTTAATTGTTTCAATTTGCTTTTGGTGTTCTGCGGTGGGTAGGGCTGACATCGTGATGCTCCGGTATTGTAACTGGTTTCACAAAGTCCCTAGCGAAACTTATTCTATGTGGCAATCGTGGTTGCGCTATCACCGATCAACAGAAATGAAAAAGGCCCGAAACTTGGGCCTTGATCCTGAAATGATGTGGTTTTGTGCAATTACGAAAGCGCGGCAACACCGGGCAATGTCTTGCCCTCCATCCATTCCAAAAACGCGCCACCCGCGGTCGAGATATAGCTAAACTGCCCAGCCGCACCCGATTTGTTTAGCGCGGCAACCGTGTCACCGCCACCGGCTACAGAAATCAACGCCCCCGATTGGGTCAATGCGGCTGCATGTTCGGCCGCGGCATTTGTTGCCGCGTCAAACGGGTCCAATTCAAAGGCCCCAAGTGGGCCATTCCAGATCAGCGTTTTGCAGCTGTCAAAGACGGATTTCAGGCTTGCGATGGTTTCAGGGCCCGCATCCAAAATCATCGCATCGCTGGGGCATTGCGCCGCTGGAACCGTTTCATGCGCGGCCTGCGCCTTGAATTCGCGGGCGACCACAACATCACAGGGTAAATGAATTGTGCAATCACTGCTGTCTGCCTTGGCCAGAATATCACGCGCGGTTTGCGTCATATCATGTTCGGCCAGTGATGCGCCAACATCCAGTCCTTGGGCCGCTAGGAATGTGTTTGCCATGCCGCCGCCGATGACCAAATGATCGACCTTGCCCACCAAATTGCCCAGCAGTTCCAGCTTGGTTGATACTTTCGCACCACCGACAATGGCCACAACAGGGCGTTTGGGCGCGCCTAATGCCGCCTCAAGCGCGCTAAGTTCGGCCTGCATCAAACGGCCCGCACAGGACGGCAGTAAACGCGCGACACCTTCGGTGGACGCATGGGCGCGGTGCGCTGCGGAAAAGGCATCGTTGCAGTAAATATCGCCCAAAGCGGCCAAATCCGCAGAGAGTGTGGGATCATTTGCCTCTTCTGTGGATTGGAAACGAGTGTTTTCCAACAATAACACCTGACCCTGTTGCATGGTGCTGACCGCGGCGGTTGCCGCAGGACCCACGGTTTCGGCAACAAATGTCACGGGCGCTTTGATGTGTTCTTCTAACGCGCTGCGCAAATGGCGCAGGCTCATATCGTCACGGCGTTCGCCCTTGGGGCGGCCATAATGGGCCAGCAATATTGGCATGCCCCCTTTGGCCAGTATATCCGTCACGGTTGGAACAATTTTTTCAATCCGTGTGTGGTCGGTGATTTCGCCATCCTTCATCGGGACGTTGATATCGACCCGCGTTAAAACGCGTTTTCCTGACAAATCGAAATCATCGAGTGTTTTCCAAGCCATGACCGTTTCCTTTGTGCCTGTAAGGGTGAGATATTGACGATTGCCGCCTTGTGCATCTTGTTCCTTGGATTAAACCAGCTTAGGTATCTATGCAAATCAAAACCAAAGGAGTCTGCCACATGGCCGAAATTAAAGATCCAGAAAACACAATTTTGATGGAACTTAAGGATGGAACCGTCATTATTGAATTGTTACCCGATATCGCACCCGGCCATTGTGACCGGATGAAGGAATTGGCCCGTTCAGGTGCATATGACAATGTGTGTTTCCACCGTGTGATCGATGGCTTTATGGCGCAATCAGGCGATGTAAAACACGGCAATATGGAACAGGATTTTGATCTGCGGATGGCGGGAACAGGTGGGTCCGATTTGCCCAACCTTAAGGCTGAATTTTCTGGCATTCCCCATGATCGTGGCACATTGGGTGCGGCGCGTTCGGCCAACCCAGACAGCGCCAACAGCCAGTTTTTCATCAACTTTAGTGACAACCATTTCCTAAACCGTCAGTACACCGTTTATGGACGTGTGATCTCAGGCATGGAATTTGTTGATGCCATCACCCGTGGCGAACCCCCTGTGTCGCCCGATCGCATGATTTCGGTCAAGGTTGCCGCCGATGCTTAAGTCAGCGGTTGCAGCATTGGTATGTTGTTTGGCGGCACCCGTTGTCGCCGATAGCATCGCGATAGAGGTATCCGGCGTAGCGAATGGGACCGTTGTTATTGATTTGTTCGAAGATGTAGCCCCCAAACACGTTGAACGCATCACCACATTGGCCAAACAGGGCCAATATGATGGCGTTGTGTTTCACCGCGTGATCGACGGGTTTATGGCGCAAACAGGGGATGTGGAATTTGGCAAAATGGGCCAAGATTTGCGCATGGCGGGGCGTGGTGGATCATCATTGCCAGATTTGCCTGCCGAATTTTCGGACGTCCCCTATGATCGCGGTGTCGTCGGTATGGCGCGATCGCAAAACCCAAACAGTGCCAACAGTCAGTTTTTCATCATGTTTGACGAAGGGTATTTCCTAAACGGTCAATATACCGTCGTCGGTCAAGTGACCGAAGGTATGGATGTTGTTGATGCCATCAAGCGTGGCGAGGGCCGCAATGGGTCCGTTTTGGGCGAACCTGACATGATGAAATCCGTCAGCGTCGTGAAATAAATCAGATAGCACGCAAAATCACAATTGCGTGCTATCCCAGACACATCCGCAAAACAGTGATATCCTGACCTGATAAAGGGGGGTAATGTGATGCGGTTTTTGATTTATGTGCTGTTCTTGGTGGCTGGGTCTGCTTCGGCCGATCCAGCATTTTGGCGTTATGAATGGCCAAAAACAGATTTTGAAAAAACAAGCCTGTCAGATTGGCGCGATGTGCGATCGGGCGGACCAGGCAAAGACGGAATTCCCGCGTTAAATGTCCCCAAGTTTCAATCCGTTCAAAATAATAACGTTCTGGCCCCACGCGAAGGTGTGATTGTCGTCGAAATGGGAACTGGGCCCGCGCGCGCCTATCCGCTGCGATATCTGATGTGGCATGAAATTGTGAATGACATAGTGGACGGGGTCCCCATTGCGGTGACCTATTGTCCGTTGTGTAATTCAGCCTTGGTGTTTGATCGGCGCGTTGCGGGGGACGTGTTAGAGTTCGGGGTCACAGGCAAGCTGCGCCATTCGGATATGATTATGTTTGATCGCCAAAGCGAAAGCTGGTGGCAGCAGGCCATTGGGGAGGCGATTGTAGGCGATATGGTTGGAACCAAATTGGTCCAGCATCCCAGTCATTTGGTGGGGTGGGCCCAGTTCGTGGCGGATCATCCCCACGGTTTGGTCATGCGTACCCCCGAATTTAACAGGCGATATGGTCAAAACCCCTATGTGGGATATGATTTGGCTCAGTATCCGTTTTTGTATCAAGGCGAAAATCCACCGCACGGAATTTCACCATTGGAACGGGTAATCCGTGTTGGAAATCATGCTTGGCCAATGGCTGCTGTGAAAGATCAGGGCAAGGTGTCGTCAGGCGCGATAACCATAAGCTGGATTGCCGGTCAGGCATCGGCATTGGATACCGCGCAGTTAGCCGATGGGCGAGAGGTTGGATCTGTCAGGGTACAGACCGAAAACGGTTCGGATGTGGCGCATGATGTGATGTTCGCATTTGCATTTCATGCGTTTTGGCCAGATGGGATTTGGCATCTTGTAAATGGGGCGCAATAATTGGTGTATTTCCCACCTGCTGACGCAGGTGGGGTGAGTATTTTTGCAAAAATGAAAGACTAGGCCAAGACGACCAGCGCGTGGCGTTTTTTGCCAGCTGAGAGTTTGAGAGGTTGCGCCAGCATATCGGCGGTGACCATTAAGCCGGGTGAGGAGAGCGGCGCGTCATTCACTCTTGCGCCGTTTTCTGCGATCAGGCGTTTGGCCTCTTTCCCGGATTTGACAAGGCCTGCTTTGATAATCAATTGGTTGATTGAAATGCCATCGCCGATGTCATCCGCTGTCAATGTGACGGTTGGAAGGTCATCGCCGATGCCACCTTGTTCAAAGACTTGGCGTGCGGTGTCTTGGGCGGCTGCAGCAGCCTCGGCGCCATGTAGGAGTGTGGTGACTTCGTTTGCGAGGACGACTTTGGCCGCGTTGATTTCGGATCCCTGTAGCGCACCCAAGCGGTCGCATTCGTCGATGGGGAGTTCGGTGTAGAGTTTCAAGAAACGGCCCACATCCGCATCGGTCGTATTGCGCCAGAATTGCCAAAATTCATAAGGTGACAGCATTTCGGCATTGAGCCAAACCGCGCCGTTTTGCGATTTGCCCATTTTTTTGCCGTCCGATGTGGTCAGCAGGGGCGATGTCAGGCCATAGACGCGTCCATCGCAGGCGCGGCGCGTTAGATCGAGGCCGTTGATGATGTTGCCCATTTGATCTGATCCGCCCATTTGCAGCATGCAGCCATAGCGTTTATGCAGTTCCAAGAAGTCATAGGCCTGCAGGATCATGTAGTTGAATTCCAGAAACGACAGGGATTGTTCCCGATCCAGTCGCGATTTTACCGATTCAAACGATAGCATTCGGTTGACGCTGAAATGGCGGCCAATATCGCGCAGGAATTCGAGGTAGTTCAATTCATCCAACCATTCGGCATTGTTGATCATCATCGCGTCGGACGCGCCATTGCCATATGACAAGTATGCGGAAAACACCCGTTTGATACCCGAAATATTGTCGTCAATTTGCGCCGGTGTCAGCAGGGGGCGTTCATCAGCACGAAAGCTGGGATCGCCCACCTTGGTCGTGCCGCCGCCCATCAAAGTGATCGGTTTGCCACCCGTTTTTTGCAACCACCGCAGCATCATGATTTGGATCAGCGATCCCACATGCAGCGATTTGGCAGTCGCGTCAAAGCCGATATAGGCAGGCATGCCTCCCTTTTCCAATGCCTCGTCCAGGCCTGCATAATCGGTGCAGTCAGCAACAAAGCCGCGTTCTAGCATGATTTTCAGGAATTCAGATTTTGGTTTAAAGGTCATGGCTTGCCCCGTGAAGATGTTTGCGCCATGTCTATAGCGGGGAACCGGTCCAAGGAAAAGATGATGTTTACAAAAAAGCCATATCGCGCAGTGGGAATGATGTCGGGAACGTCGTTGGATGGCATTGATGTTGCCGAAATTGTCACGGATGGCGACAGAATTTTTGAATTTGGACGCAGTGCCTATCATGCCTATGATGACGACCACCGTTCAATGTTGCAGGCAGGTTTGGGGCGTTGGCCAGATCCAGAATTGGATCCGCTGCAGCAATTGGTAGAACGGTTGCATATCGAGGCAGCGCAGGGGTTTAGCGCAGATATTTTGGGATTTCATGGACAGACCTTGGCCCATGATCCGGCGTCTGGGCGAACGCATCAAATTGGGAATGGGCAGATTTTGGCAAATCATCTGGGCTTACCTGTGGCGTGGGATTTTCGCAGTCGCGATGTGGCGCATGGCGGGCAAGGGGCCCCGTTGGCCCCATTTTTCCACTTTGCTTGCGCCAAGTATTGTGGCGTGACGGAACCGATTGCGGTTTTGAATTTGGGTGGTGTTGGCAATATTACCTACGTTGACCCCAGCTATGATGACCCTGCGGAGAATGGGGCCGTGTTGGCCTTTGATACGGGGCCGGCAAATGCGCCGATTAATGATGCGATGATGGCGCGCTTTGGCAGGCCCTATGATGAAAATGGTCAGACCGCAACGCAGGGGCGGATGAATGCAGATGTCGTGCGACGGACAATGGCGTTGGATTATTTTGCGGCACCGGCCCCGAAATCTTTGGATCGTGACGACTTTGCCCAAGTGATGGATTGGTTTTCTGGGGTAAAGGATGCGGATGTTATTGCCACACTGACGCACATTGTGGTGGACAGTGTTATTCATGCCGTGGGGCAACTGCCCAAACGGCCCAGCAGTCTGTGGGTGACAGGGGGCGGTCGCAAAAATCCGGTCATCATGTCGGGCCTATCTGCAGGTTTATCCTGTCCTGTGATCCCCATTGAGGCGGTTGGCCTTGATGGTGATATGCTTGAGGCGCAGGCCTTTGGTTATCTGGCGGTGCGTGTGGCGCGGGGGATGCCGATTTCCGCGCCAATGACAACGGGTGTGGCGCATCCCATGGGGGGCGGGCAGATTGCCCAGCCGCAATCACGCGCTGCAGCTGGCCCCACCTAGAACACAAAATTTTGCGCAATGGGGGTGGTTCAGCTGTACGGGTTTTTCCGCCTCGGCCAGTGTTTGGCCCAATTCGAACTGGGGATCATATGCCAACAACGTACAGGCCAGTACTGATGGATGTCCGGCTCCTTTGCGACGCACAAGCATGCGCGAACTGGCACACATCATAGCATCGGGTGATTTGTTTAATATGTCCCAACAGGCCGTAGTGATTTCTGGCACATCGACCGTTTCATCCATTTCAGGAAACAGGACTGTCGTCCCGGGATCATAGGCATCAATCACAAACCCATGCTGATCGTACAGTTTGGCGTAGCCTTCGCGGGCTTGTGCATCGGTTTCGCCCCAAACAGTACGACCCGCGACAGCCATACGGATCCCTTGGTCACGTAACCATTCCATGCCTGCTATTGTTTTGGCAAAGCTACCTTCACCGCGTTCTTTGTCGTGATTATCTGGGTTGTGGTGATCAATTGATATGCGCAGGGTCAAATGGTTTGGGTATTGCTGTGCAAGTTCTGCCAATTTTTTGCGCACAGATTTCCGCATCATGGGCAGCATCGCATTTGTTAGGATTAAAACCTGATATCCACGCTGCAAAGCCAGTTCGGCCATAGCGTTCATTTCAGGGTTCATAAAGGGTTCACCGCCCGTAAAACCGATTTCGGTGATTGGCCATTCACGTTGCTTGACCTGGTCAAGATAGTTTTCCAAATCAGACAGTGGAAAATAGACCAACGCATCATTCGTGGGCGAGCTTTCAATATAGCAATTCACGCATTCAATATTACACAGCGTTCCCGTATTGACCCACAGTGTTTTGGGCGATGTCAGTGCGACCTGTGCGCGTGCTTCACCCTTGGCGGTGACCAATGGATCTTGGAACTTTCCAATATTTGCGGGTATCGCGGTGTTTTGCATTTGGTTGCATTCCTTATTCGATTTACACCTGTTGTCACAAAATCAAATGATTGACACAATAGCCATGACGCGATTGTGAAAAATAATCTAATTATGGACATAGATTATGTTTCGTATTAAACAGCGCTCGTTAGCGCTAACAGTTTAAAAGCAGTAAAGGACAAGCAAATGGTTTCAAGAGTGATTCCTGTCGATCCCTTTGATTTGGTCATATTTGGGGCCACGGGTGATTTGGCGCGGCGCAAAATTTTACCTGGCTTGTTCCGTCGGTTTCAGTCAGGGCAAATGACCGGTGATTCACAGATCATTGGGGCCGCGCGCAGTGAAATGGATGAAACAGGGTTTCGCGATTTGGTGCGTGACGCGATCCAAGAATTCGGACCAAAACAGGCGACCACAGCCGAAGTGGACGAATTTTTGCAACATTTGTCCTATGTCCCCATTGATGCCAAGGGCACTGGCGGCTGGGATATGCTGAAATCAAAAATGCGCACGGGCTGTGTGCGGGCGTTTTATTTCTCTGTCGCGCCGGCATTGTTTGGGGATTTGGCCGAACGGTTGCACGGTTATGAAATTGCCTTGGACGATAGCCGCATTGTGGTTGAAAAACCCTTTGGCAAGGATCTGGCCTCTGCACGCGCCTTGAATGATACCCTGGCCAAGCATTTCCGCGAAGATCAGATTTACCGCATTGACCATTATTTGGGCAAGGAAACGGTCCAAAACCTGATGGCCGTGCGGTTTGGCAATATGCTGTTCGAACCCTTGTGGAATGCGCAATACGTGGATCATATTCAGATTACCGTTGCTGAAACCGTGGGTGTTGGGGGACGCGGGGGATACTATGATACCTCAGGTGCGATGCGCGACATGGTCCAAAACCATTTGATGCAGCTTTTATGCCTGATTGCCATGGAACCGCCCGCGAAATTCGAACCAGACGCAGTGCGCGACGAAAAGCTGAAAGTGATCCGTGCGCTGGACCCAGTTTTGCCCCACCATATCGTGCGGGGCCAATATGAGGCCGATGGCGAACATCCCGATTATCGCAGTGCCGTTGAAAACCCACGGTCGCGTACCGAAAGCTTTATCGCGCTGAAAACCCACATCAGCAATTGGCGCTGGGCGGGCACGCCGTTTTATTTGCGCACTGGAAAACGGATGCGCGCACGGACATCAGAAATTGCCGTGGTGTTCAAGGAAACACCACATTCCATTTTTGGCCCCGATGCAGGCAGCCACCGAAACGCATTGGTCATTCGGTTGCAGCCCGACGAAGGGATCACAATGGATGTAACAATCAAGGAACCTGGACCTGGCGGAATGCGTTTGGTGGATGTCCCACTGGATATGACATTTGCTGATGCGCTGGGCCCCGATGCCGAGGATGTGCCAGACGCCTATGAACGATTGATCATGGATGTGATCCGTGGCAACCAAACCCTGTTTATGCGCGGAGACGAGGTCGAAGCCGCATGGGCGTGGACAGACCCAATTATCCAAGGCTGGGAATCCAGAAACGATGTGCCAAAGCCATATTCAAATGGATCGGCAGGGCCCGAGGATGCCTTGGCATTGATGCACCGCGATGGGCGTCGTTGGAGAGAAGTAAAGTAATGAAATTTGTCGAATACCCTGACCGTGATATTTTGGCATTGGATTTGGCGGGTCTGATCGCCGATGAATTGGCCGCGGCATTGCACCACCAAGACCGCGCCACATTGGTTGTTCCCGGTGGGACGACACCGGGCCCGATCTTTGATGATCTTAGTGCCGTTGAACTGGATTGGTCGCGCGTATCTGTGTCGTTGTCAGATGAACGCTGGGTGCCTGAAACCAGTGATCGATCCAACACCCGCCTGATCAAGGAACGTTTATTGGTGGGTCCTGCTGCACAGGCGCGTTATCTGTCGCTTTATGCGCCCTTTCCCACCCCAGAAGAGGGATTGGCCAGTCTGATCCCACAATACCAAGATAACCTGCCCATTACGGTTTTGCTGTTGGGTATGGGGGCCGATATGCATACGGCATCAATTTTCCCAGGCGCGGATAATTTGGAATTGGCGATTTCAGCGGATGCGCCCATTTTATTGCCCATGCGTGCTGCGGGTGCGCCGGAACCACGCGTCACACTAACCGCCCCCGTTTTAGATCAGGCCATGAATAAACATGTGGTCATCTATGGGGACGACAAAAAACACAGTTTGGAACAGGCGCAGATGTTGGACCCGTATCAGGCCCCAATCCGCGCCGTGCTAGATGGTGCAACCGTGCATTGGGCACCATAACCCCAGTTTAGGACAGACCATGTTTGACACCTTGAAAACCCTTCAGGCCCAAGCGGCCGATCGACGTATCATTGATTTATTCGATGCAGATGCGAACCGCGCGGATGATTTTTCCGTCCGCATGGGGGAATTGTTGTTTGATTATTCAAAAACCAATATCGACGCCACCAGCCGACAGGCGCTGATTGACTTGGCACTATCGCGTGGTGTTGGGGAAAAACGCGACGCTATGTTTCGTGGCGATAAAATTAATGACACCGAAAATCGGGCGGTGCTGCATACTGCATTGCGCAATCTAAATGCCACGCCGGTCATGGTGGATGGTCAGGACGTGATGCCCGATGTTTTGGACACCTTGGCGCGTATGGAACAGTTTGCCCATGCCTTGCGCAGTGGCGCATATCAGGGGCAGGGGGGCACCATTCGCGATGTTGTCAACATCGGTATCGGTGGATCTGATCTGGGCCCTGTCATGGCCTGTGCGGCGCTGGCACCATATCACGATGGGCCAAACTGCCACTTTGTATCGAATGTCGATGGGGCACATGTGGCAGATGTTTTGGCCCCGTTGGATCCTGCAACAACGTTGATCATTGTGGCGTCAAAAACATTTACCACGATTGAAACCATGACCAATGCAAAAACGGCATTTGATTGGATGGCGCAATCGGTGGGGGACCCTGCAAAACAATTTGTGGCCCTGTCGACCGCACGTGATAAAACCGCGGCCTTTGGCATATCAGATGATCGCGTGTTCGGGTTTGCCGATTGGGTGGGCGGGCGTTATTCCATGTGGGGACCAATCGGGTTGCCCATCATGTTGGCGGTGGGCCCTGATCATTTCCGTGAATTTTTGGCCGGTGCGCAGGATATGGATGTGCATTTTCAATCCGCGCCAATAGATCAAAATCTGCCCGTTTTACTGGCACTGGTTGGCATTTGGCACAACCAAGTTTGCGGCTATGCCACCCGTGCAGTATTGCCCTATGAACAGCGGTTGTTGCGTTTGCCTGCCTATCTGCAGCAGCTGGAAATGGAAAGTAACGGCAAAGGCGTGTCCATTGATGGCGCAGATTTGCCCTATCATTCGGGTCCGATCGTCTGGGGCGAACCCGGTACCAATGGGCAACACGCATTTTACCAGCTGATCCATCAAGGCACACGGGTAATCCCCTGCGAATTTATGGTCGGCGCACAGTCGCATGAACCGCATTTGTCCCATCATCACGATTTATTGGTCGCCAACTGCTTTGCCCAGTCCGAGGCATTGATGCTGGGGCGCAGCTATGACACCGCCCGTGCCATGATGCAGGCTGCGGGCCATCAGGGGGCCGAATTGGACCGCCAAGCGCGCCACCGCGTGTTTCAGGGCAATCGTCCGTCGACCACGCTATTGTACCCGCGCCTGACCCCACGGGTGTTTGGCCAAATTGTGGCGCTTTATGAACATCGCGTCTTTGTCGAAGGGGTCATTCTAGGGATCAACAGTTTTGATCAATGGGGCGTTGAATTGGGCAAAGAACTGGCCACGGCGCTGGGCCCGATCGTATCAGGGCAGGCCAGTTCCGATGGCAAAGATGGTTCAACCCAAGCCTTGGTGCGCGAATTACAGCGGATGCGCGGCTAGCCTAGTCGCGCCATTTTTCCAAATTGCGCTGGATCGCGGTGATGCGGTCTGGCGTTTTTGGGTGGCTCATCAACCATGCGGGCGGGGTTGGGCCAGATTGGGTCAGTGTTTCCAATTTGTCCAACAGGCTGGTTTGCGCGGTTGGATCCAGCCCCGACGACATCATCAAGGCGGTGGCATAGGCGTCGGCTTCAAATTCGTCGTTGCGCGATAATTTGGCCATCAATACACGCCCCATCACCCCTGCAATCATCGGCCCGACACCGGGGATGATGCGACCCAGCACCATGGTGGCCGCTGTGCGAATGGCATTCTGACCGGTAAAATCAATCATCCGTCTGCGCGTATGTCCCAGCGCTACATGCCCCAATTCATGGGCAATGACGGATGCCAATTCTTGGGCTGTGACTTCGCCTGATAGGTATTTGTTATAAAATCCGCGCGTGATAAAGATCCGCCCATCGGGGGCTGCTAGCCCATTGACGGGATCGATTTCATATAAATGTATTAACACACGGTCTTGGTCTAACGCTTTGGCCAGCTTGGTTAAAATGGGGGCCAAGCTTGGATCAACCAACGGCCGCGATTGGCTGTCTAGGGTGCGGTGCAACCGCCAGACAGAAAACCGATAAGACATCAGGCCGTAGATTACGGCCATTAATATGGGGCCCAGTTTTAACATAGTATCTATATGGGGGTTTGGGCGCGAACTGTCTAGATCAACGTGCCAATGATTTCATGGCGCTTTCTAATCCAGAAAGCGTCAGTGGATACATTTCGTTTTCAAAAATATCACGGATCATATGAATGGACTGGGTATAGGGCCACTGACGTTCAGGCACTGGGTTTAACCATACTGTCGCCGGCCATTTGCTGCGCGCGCGATCCAGCCAAACCTGACCCGCCTCGGCGTTCCAGTGTTCGTTTGCGCCGCCCGCATAGGCAATTTCATAGGGTGACATGCTGGCATCGCCGACAAAGATACATTTGTAGTCGCTGCCATAGGTGTTCAAAATGTCATGGGTGTTTAACTGTTCATTCCACCGCCGCGCATTGTCACGCCAGACACCTTCGTACAGGCAGTTATGGAAATAGAAATATTCCATATGTTTGAATTCGGTGCGCGCGGCGGAAAATAATTCTTCGACCATTTTGATATGGGCATCCATCGATCCACCCACATCCAAAAACAACACCACCTTGACCGCGTTGCGCCGTTCGGGACGGGTTTGCACATCTAGGTATCCGTGTTCGGCTGTTGCGCGAATGGTGCTGTCGATGTCTAATTCCTCATGTGCGCCATCGCGCGCCCATTTGCGCAGACGTTTTAACGCCACCTTGATGTTGCGGGTGCCCAGTTCCAAGCTGTCGTCCAAATTGCGAAATTCGCGTTTGTCCCAGACTTTGACCGCGCGTTGGTGGCGGCTGCGGTCTTGGCCGATGCGCACGCCTTCGGGGTTATAGCCATAGGCGCCAAAGGGCGATGTGCCAGCGGTGCCCACCCATTTATTGCCGCCTTGGTGGCGTCCCTTTTGTTCGGCAAGTCGTTGTTTTAGGGTCTCCATTAATTTATCAAATCCACCCAAGGATTTGATTTCGGCCATTTCCGCGGCGCTTAGGTGTTTTTCGGCCAGTTTTTCCAGCCATTCGGCGGGGATGTTTACCGCCTCAAGCACATCGGACAGCGAAATATTTTCCAACCCCTTAAAGGTATTGGAAAACGCGCGGTCATACCGATCCAGATGGCGTTCATCTTTGACCATCGTGATGCGGCCTAGGTAATAAAATGCCTCAAAGTCATAGGTGGCCAGTCCCTGATCCAGAGTTCCCAAAAACCCCAAATATTCCCGCAGCGATACGGGAACACCGGTTTTTCGTAACTGATCAAAGAATTGCAAAAACATGTGTTAAATCACAGTTCGATCCAAAATAATCGTTGCGACCAAGGCCACCACTGCAAATAAAATCCCAAAGCCCGCCGCATATTGCAAAATATCCGCGCGGTTGCCGTTTAGTTTTTTTGCCCGATACGCCCCAAGTGCGACGCCAATTAATCCGATGATTAGGTACATGTGGTTTTCCCGTTTGTTTAGGTTTTATCGTTTTTGTCGCGACATGAACGCCAGGCGTTCAAATAAATGAACGTCTTGTTCGTTTTTCAACAGCGCGCCATGCAATTTAGGCAACAGGTTTGATCCATCGCGCTGTAAATCTTCTGGGGCTAGATCCTCTGCCAACAGCAGTTTTAACCAATCCAAGACTTCGGATGTGGATGGTTTTTTCTTTAGCCCAGGTTGTTCGCGGATTTCATAGAATTGCGTCAGTGCAGTTGTCAGCAGTTTTTCTTTGATATCGGGGTAATGAACGCGAACAATGTCTTGCATCGTTTCGGGATCGGGAAACTGGATATAATGGAAAAAACACCGGCGCAGGAATGCGTCTGGCAATTCTTTTTCGTTATTCGACGTAATGATCACAATGGGGCGATTTTCGGCACGAATTGTTTCGCCAGTTTCATACACATAGAATTCCATTTTATCCAGCTCTTGCAGCAGGTCATTGGGGAATTCGATGTCAGCTTTGTCGATTTCATCAATCAACAACACCACACGGCGGTCGGCGGAAAATGCCTGCCATAATTTACCCTGACGAATGTAATTTGCAACGTCGTGAACGCGTTCATCGCCCAGTTGGCTGTCGCGCAGACGTGATACGGCATCGTATTCATATAGACCCTGTTGTGCCTTGGTGGTGGATTTGATGTTCCATTCGATCAGGTCCAGCCCCAAACCCTTGGCCACCTGTTTGGCCAATTCTGTTTTACCGGTCCCAGGTTCGCCTTTGATCAGCAAAGGGCGTTGCAACTGGATTGCTGCATTGACGGCTAGGGTTAAATCCTGTGGGGCGACATAATCCGCGGTCGAGGTAAATTTCATCAGGCTCTCAGTCTTTGCTATCGGTGTGGTGGTTGTCTTGTAACCACTAAATGAATTAGCTGCAATCTTAGGATTGGCTAGTGACATTGTGTCATCTTTGCGTTAGACGCGGGCCCATAGGCGAGTATCGCATTATGTACGGAGGAGAATGCATGTCACATACTGACCTGCATGAGGGGAAAACAATGAAACAAGACGTTATTCTTCCTGATGATTACACACCAGCCGAAGACGAACCATTCATGAATGACCGTCAGCTGGAATATTTTCGAAGAAAATTAATTGCTTGGAAAAACGATTTGCTGTCAGACAGCCGCGACACGATCGAAGGTTTGCAAGGCACGACACGCAATATTCCAGATATTACTGACCGCGCCAGCGAAGAAACGGATCGCGCATTGGAATTGCGCACACGTGATCGCCAGCGTAAATTGGTTGCCAAAATTGATTCAGCGCTGCGTCGGATCGACAATGGCGAATATGGCTATTGTGAAATGACAGGTGATCCGATTTCGCTAAAACGTCTGGACGCGCGACCTATCGCGACCATGACCCTAGAGGCGCAAGAAAAGCATGAGCGCCGCGAAAAAGTGCACCGCGACGATTGATGATTAAGCCGAAGTTGACGCTTCGGCTTTTTTAATATGACGGGGTTTGAAAACGATATCTTGGTGGTTGGCGCAGGCATTGGTGGGCTGACCTTTGCCTTGGCCGCGCAGCAGCGCGGCGCAACTGTGCGCGTCATCGAACAGGCCCCCCAATTGACCGAAGTGGGCGCAGGCCTGCAAATCAGCCCAAATGGGTTTTACGTTCTTGATAAACTGGGCCTATCGCAGGATTTGGATGACGTGGCGTTTCGCGCGCAAACCATTACGCTGCGCGATTATGCGCGTGGTGATCATGTCGCCACCCTGAACTTGCAAAAATATGGCGCATCTATCGGATACCGGTTTTTTCATCGCGCCGATTTGCTGGATGTTTTGTATCAGGCCTGTCTGGCCCGTGGCATTCGGGTGGATATAAATTGCTCTGTTACGGAAATCTTGGATCAAGGAACAGCCGTTGATACGCCGCAGGGGATACAAAGGGCAGGGGTGATCGTTGGGGCGGACGGTATCAATTCGCTATGTCGGTCCTATGTTCTGGGTCCAAACGATCGTGCCACGTTCACGGGCCAAGTGGCATGGCGGGCGATTGTTCCAAATGTGACCCAACATACCAATGGCGCCCAAATTCATATGGGGCCGCACCGGCATATCGTTAGCTATCCGATCCGGAATGGGGAACAGTTGAATTTGGTGATGGTCCAAGAACAGGCGGAATGGACCGATCATCGTTGGTCCGAAACAGATCAACCAGATCACGTGCAGGCGGTGTTTTCTGATTTTGGCGGCCCCATGCGCCAAGCATTGCAATCCATCAATCAGGTCAGCAAATGGGGGTTGTTCCTGCGGCCTGTGGCAGCGCAATGGTCGCGGGGTCGTATTGTGTTGCTAGGGGATGCTGCCCATCCGACCCTGCCGTTCATGGCCCAAGGTGCGGTCCAAGCGATTGAGGACGCCTGGGCACTGGCCGCCAGTTTGGATGACGTGGATACAGTCGCGCAGGGCTATGATCGCTATCAATCCCTGCGCCAACCACGTGTCACGCGCGTCGTAGAGGCAGCAGGACGCAATGCGTGGAAATATCATCTGTCACAGCCGCTGATCCGCGCATCAGCACACACAGCACTGCGGATCGCGTCGCAGGTGCGGCCCGCTGCCTTGGTCCGGCAGTTTGATTGGGTCTATAACTATGATATTACCCGCGAAATTTAGAGGTCGAGTTCGATCCAAACAGGCACGTGGTCAGACGGTTTTTCACCGGCGCGCACATCTTTGTCGATTTGGCAGTCCCGCAACAAATCCGCACAGCTAGGTGTCAGCAAGAAATGATCAATCCGAATGCCATCATTGCGGTTCCATGCACCGGCTTGGTAATCCCAAAAACTGTAATGCCCAGGCCCTTGGTGGCGCGCGCGAAAGGCTTCGGTAAAGCCTAGGTTTACGATTTTGCGAAATGCAGCGCGGCTTTCGGGGCGAAACAGCGCATCATTGACCCAGGCGTCTGGGCGGGCGGCATCTTCGGCTTGGGGGATGATATTGTAATCCCCTGCCATCAAGGCGGGCATTTCCGATGCCATCAATTCCTGCGCACGCTGGTATAGGCGCTGCATCCAAGCCAGTTTATAATCATACTTGGGCCCTGGTGCTGGATTGCCATTGGGCAAATATAAACCACAAATCCGCAGCGCTGTTTTGCCAACCACGGTCGCCTCGATCCAGCGGGCCTGTTCGTCGCTGTCATCACCGGGCAGGCCTCGGGTGACGTCCTCAAGCGGCAGTTTTGATAAAATCGCAACGCCGTTGAATGATTTCTGACCATGGG
This sequence comes from uncultured Phaeobacter sp., assembly GCA_964633145.1. GTDB lineage: Bacteria > Pseudomonadota > Alphaproteobacteria > Rhodobacterales > Rhodobacteraceae > CAJXSD01. The sequence goes on from CAZWFE010000002.1 coordinate 22,724, forward strand.
TTTCGACGTTATATCCGCGGTCTTCGAAAATTTCGCGGGGGAAACCTTCGTCAACGGATTTGATTTCTTGCAGCACAACCACGTCGGGCTGTGCCTGATCCAGCCATTCGGGTAATGCCGCGATGCGCGCTTTTATTCCGTTGATGTTAAAGGTCGCGATTTTCATGACGGCTCCTTGGTCTGTTGTGCGTCTTGTAACGGGGAAACCGTAGCACTGGCAAGCAGTTTCGATTCGTCCAAGTTCCAAGAAATTTGTGCCATATGATCCTTGGCTTGCGCTTGGATGCAATTAAAGGGCGAAAAAAAATCCTAATTTATATGGTTTAATAACAATGGCTTAAATCAATTTATGGATGTGCTTGGGATCTAAATACAACCTATAAGATAAAAAAGGCTTGCAAGACACTCATAAATTGTAATTATTAAGTTATTCAACCTTGGAGGGAAAAATGCTAAATCTAATTTCACTACCTGAAATCGAAAACGCAGTTGATTTTGTTTGTGAAACGTCAATCTATGATGGCGTCCACACTGGCCGTTTTTCATCAGGATCAGCACCAACAATGTCTAGCGAAGTCTACGATGGCGTCCACACTGGTCGTTTCTCATCAGGCTCGGCGCCAACAATGACCAGCG
>CAZWFE010000002.1:23459-108367 GCA_964633145.1 uncultured Phaeobacter sp.
ACTGGTCGTTTTTCATCAGGGTCTGCGCCAGTGGCATCCACCGTTATCACACAAGGCGAGCGCACAGGCGCATTTTCATCTGGTTCCTAATGTCGCTAGGGGCACACCCCAATGCCCCTAAAACATGAACCAGTTCCAAAACCGCGCGGCACCTCACATCCCCGCGCGGTTTTTTCATCAAAATTATAGGTTCGTCATGTCAAACATCATTCAGTTCAAACCGCTATCCCCCAAAGCTACGCCGATGCAGCGCATTCAGTCTGTGCTGGAATTGGTGGCCCAATCGCGTCGCAGGACCGAAGATGTGTTTTGGCTGAAAGAAAATGCAGAAGCACTGAATGTATTGGAATCCTCTGGTCAGGATGTCACATCAGATGCATTGTCGGTGTACGATGAATTCTACGATACGATCGAACAGAAATTGCAGTTTTTTCCGCAGTATTATCGGTTTTTCCTGTCGATCGCTTTGGATTTGGAATCCTTGGGCTTTACGGGTGGATTTGCAGGCGGCAAGGCGGCTGATTTGACCCATTGGTGTGCCGCACAACAATTGGTCGAAGGCGAATTATCCGATCTGCAACGGGCCGAAGCGCGCAGGCTGGCACAACGTGTTGACGTGCAGTTGACAGGTCTAGATGGTCTGGATCAACGGCTGCACCATTTCATGAACACCAGTGCGACCTTTGCCCTGCCCAACAAAAAGGCAGCCTATGAGCTGACGCATATCATTTTTTATCTAAGTGAATATGGACGCCGCGATCCTGGTGTCAGTGACCAAGCAATCAAATCGCTGCATTTTGTCGGGATTTTGTCGATGCTAGAACAAAATGCCGACTTGCTGGCCGAGGTCTGCATCGCTTTGCGTTTTTGTGGGGCCACTGTCCCTGCAGATTGGGTGGCGTGGTTGGAAAAACACCTGTCAGCGGCACAGTTTGGGACGCGGTCCGTGATGGCAGATGATTACCATCAATACCTGATGTGCGACTGGCTGGCACAATTGCACGGGTCGCCATGTTTTGAAATGGTTGTTCCAGACCAAGTGGGGTCAATTGACATGCCCGAATATAACACAGCAGCTTTGCGACATTTATCACATGCGATCATGGAGACATCGGGATTAATGGCAGTTGGCGGTATGGCTACCCAGACATTGTCTGTGTCATTGCCAACTGATGTTTATGATATGCTGGAATTTGTGGCGGATACATCAGAACACTTTGACGAATTTTTCGAAAAATTCACCCGTCAAAGTCCGATTCTGCAGCGCGATGGAAATCGGCTGCAGGCTGGGAATTAAATCGAAAAACTGGTGCCGCAACCGCACGAACTGGTGGCGTTGGGGTTGTTAATCACAAACCGCGCGCCAATCAGTTCATCGGCAAAATCAATCACTGCATTTTCCAAAAATGGCAGCGACGCGTTATCGATGATAACCTTTTGGCCCTGACCCTCAAGGATCATATCCTCTGGGGTGGGGGCGTCTAATTTGATTTCGTACTGGAACCCAGAACATCCGCCACCTTCGACGGCGATGCGCAGGGCCATGCCTTGGTCCGCGGCGCCGATTTCGTCTAGACGTTCGAATGCGCGCGGGGTGACTTTGGGGGGCAATAGCATTTCTTGGGACCTATCCTTAACACGAACCGTTTCCTAGTATATAAGGCAGGCAAAAGGCCACGACAAGAAAGGCATTTGCAATGCAGGCAATTTATGCATCATCCCCCGATCATTCCCGTGGGCGATTATACCCCGAAGGCGACAGCACATTTCGTTCCTGTTTCCAGCGTGATCGGGACCGTATCATTCATTGCAGCGCCTTTCGCCGGTTAAAACACAAAACCCAAGTGTTCGTCGAACACGAAGGCGATTATTTCCGCACCCGTCTGACCCATTCCATTGAGGTGGCTCAAGTCGCCCGCACCATCGCTGGTGAATTGGGATTAAACCATGAACTGGCCGAGGCCGTGGCATTGGCGCATGATTTGGGCCACACCCCCTTTGGCCATACGGGCGAGGATGCGTTGAATGAACTGATGGCCCCCTATGGCGGGTTTGATCATAATGCACAGGCGTTGAAAATTGTGACGGATTTGGAACGCCACTATGCCGAATTTGATGGGCTGAACCTGACATGGGAAACCCTAGAGGGGATTGCAAAACACAATGGCCCTGTGGTGGGCGAATTGCCCCATGCCTTGGCGCAATATAACGAAAAACACGATCTGGAACTGCACACCTATGCCAGTTGCGAAGCCCAAGTCGCCGCATTGGCGGATGACATCGCCTATAATAACCATGACCTGCATGATGGGCTGCGGGCGGAATTGTTTTCGACCGATGAAATTGCTGAATTGCCTATATTGCGCGACTGTTTCGCAGCGGTCGATAAAAAATATCCTGGCCTGAATTATTACCGCCGCCGTCACGAAGCCTTGCGTCGGTTTTTTGGCATATTGGTGGATGATGTTATGACGATCGCACGCACCAATCTGGCTGAATTGGCCCCGCAATCTGCCCAAGATATTCGCATGGCGGGCCGTCCAATGGTGCGTTTTTCCAATGATTTATGGTCCGATTTGAAAGTGATCCGAAAATTTCTGTTCACCCGCATGTATCGCGCCCCATCCGTTGTGGTGGTGCGCCAAGACGTGACACGTAAATTGCTGGCGTTGTTTCCGTTGTTTATGCAGCGCCCCGATTTATTGCCCAAGCAGTGGCGCAAAGATGTGGCACAAGTCACCAGTGAAACCGATCTGGCGCGCATTGTATGCGACTATATAGCTGGCATGACCGATCGTTTTGCATTGCAACAATATGATGAATTGATCGGCGACGACTAACCCTGTAGGGTCAGTGCAATTTTAATCAGCGGATAAGGGATGCAAGCTGATGGCAATGACAGAATTAGGAATGGACCCCGTGGCAGCGGTGGCCTGCATTGGTGTGTTGGGGGTCGGGGCACAATGGATTGCGTGGCGCATGCAAATCCCGGCGATTGTGTTGATGCTGCTTGCGGGTATCGTGGTTGGACCAGTGTTGGGTGTGTTAAATCCTGCACAGGATTTGGGCCCAATTATGGCGCCGATGATTTCGATCGCTGTTGCTGTTATCTTGTTCGAAGGCGGTCTTAGCCTGAACATGCACAGTCTGCGCGATGCTACACAGGGCGTGGTGCGCTTGGTCGTGGTTGGGGCCCCTTTGGGGTGGATCCTGTCTACGCTGGCCCTGCATTACGGTGCGGGACTGGGCTGGGAAAGTTCGGCCGTGTTCGGTGGTATCATGATTGTGACGGGCCCAACCGTGATTGCACCGCTGTTGCGTCAGGCCAAATTATCCCGCCGCCCCGCCGCATTATTGCAGTGGGAGGCCATCGTAAACGACCCCATCGGCGCATTGGCGGCCGTTTTGGCGTTTGAATATGTGTTGGTGTCGCGACTGGTGGGGACTGTAGAACACGCAATGCTGGTTTTGGTGTCAGGCATTGTCTTTGCGACCCTCTTGGGGGTGCTATCAGGCTGGGGCATTGCCTCTGCATTTCGGCGCGGATGGGTGCCCGAGTATATGAAGGTACCTGTGCTGTTTGTCACTTTGCTTGCCATCTTTGCGGCTTCAAATTTGGTCCTGCATGAAAGCGGATTGCTGGCCGTCACGATCATGGGAATGTGGATCGCCAATGCGAAATTACCATCCTACAGTGAATTACTGCGGTTCAAAGAACATGCAACGGTATTATTGGTCTCAGGTGTGTTTATCCTGTTGGCCGCATCGCTGGATTTCACAACACTTGCCACGTTGGATTGGCGCGCTGTGGTGTTTTTGGCGGCTGTGATTTTATTGGTGCGGCCCCTGACTGTGCATGGCGCATTACTGGGCACGGACATCGCGTGGCGCGAACGCTGGCTCTTGGCGCTCAGCGGTCCGCGCGGCGTCGTTCTGGTCGCGGTTGCGGGATTGTTTGGTGTCCGGCTTGCTGATGTTGGTGTCCAAGATGCCGAATTGATTGCGCCACTGGCCTTTGTCTTGGTGGCGGTGACGGTTGTGGTCTATGGGTTTTCGTTGAAACCCTTGGCCCATTGGTTGTGGTTATCATCAAAACAAACGGCGGGTGTGTTGATCGTGGGTGGCACGTCATGGGGTACCGAATTTGCCAAATCCTTGCAAAGAAACGAAATCCCGGTTTTGATTACTGACCGAAATATGCGCAATCTGCGCGCGGCGCGCGATCATGCGGTACCTGTGTTTTTCGGTGATATCCTATCTGAAAGCGCGGAACATCATGTTGATTTGCATCCCTATCAAACGGTTGTCACAGTCACGGATAATGATGCCTATAACACCTTGGTGACCACCGATTTGGCCCCCGAATTTGGGCGCAATAACGTGTTTCAATTGTTTCGCGAAAAGGATGGGTTTTCGCGTTATGCGCTGCCATCAACACTGGGTGGGCGGGCCTTGGTTCAGGAAAAAACATATGGCGATTTGCTTGATTTGTTACGCAAGGGTTGGGAATTTCGCACAACGCGGTTCACCGATGAATATCGGTATGAGGATTGGCAACCCACACGCCCTGATGCAATTCACATCGCGTTAATTTCGGAAACGGGCCGGTTGTCGTTTGTATCAGACACCAAAAACCTGACCATCGCGGCGGGTGTGCGTTTGATCCATTTTTCGCCCCCGCGTTCACAAACCGCAGAACAAAACGAATAACCCTGTTTTTATACGTTTTTACGGCATTGACCTTGTTGGTCATCGTGGTAAACCCACATCCAACAAAAGGATAGTGATATGAACCTGTTTGCCGAAATTCGTGGTGTTGTTATCAGCGCATTGGATCAGTTGGTGGCCCAAGGACATTTGCCCCAAGGGTTAGATTACGCAAATGTCGCCGTCGAACCGCCGCGTGACCCGCTGCATGGGGATATGGCGACCAATGCGGCCATGGTATTGGCCAAACCTGCTGGGCAAAAACCGCGTGATATCGCGGATCATTTGGCCGCCCTGTTGATCCAGGATGACCGGATCAATGTCGCCGAGGTTGCAGGCCCTGGGTTTTTGAACATGCGCCTGTCAGCCAGCTGTTGGCAGGGTGTCATTGGTTGCGTTTTGGCAGATGGCACAGGCTTTGGCCGATCAGACATGGGGCAGGGCAAACGGGTGAACGTCGAATATGTGTCGGCCAACCCAACAGGCCCCTTGCATGTGGGCCATACCCGCGGGGCGGTGTTTGGCGATGCATTGGCCAGTTTGTTGGCCTATGCGGGCTATGATGTGACACGCGAATATTATATCAACGACGGCGGCGCGCAGGTCGATGTATTGGCCCGTTCCGTTTACTTACGTTATCTTGAGGCGCACGGCCAAGAGGTCGCGTTCGAAGATGGCACATATCCTGGTGATTATCTGATCCCAGTGGGGCAGGCGTTAAAGGAAAAAGTGGGCGATGCATTCGTCGGCAAGGGCGAACAATTCTGGCTGGCTGAGGTGCGTGAATTCGCAACCGCTGCCATGATGGATCTGATCCGTCAAGATTTGGCGCAGCTGGGCGTTAAAATGGATCACTTTTTCTCGGAAAAATCGCTTTATGGAACTGGCCGGATCGAGGCCGCAATCGAAAGCCTGCGGTCCAAAGGATTAATTTATCGCGGCGTGTTGGAACCGCCCAAGGGCAAAAAACCCGAAGATTGGGAACCACGTGAACAAACCCTGTTCAAATCCACCGCCCATGGGGATGATGTCGATCGCCCCATTCAGAAATCAGATGACAGCTGGACCTATTTCGCGCCCGACATAGCCTACCACTTTGATAAGGTTGAGCGGGGCTATGATCTGTTGATTGACGTCTTTGGTGCTGATCACGGTGGCTATGTCAAGCGGATGAAGGCAGCCGTATCCGCCCTGTCCGATGGGCAGACACCCTTGGATATCAAATTGACCCAGCTGGTCAAATTGTTCAAAAACGGCGAACCGTTCAAAATGTCGAAACGGGCTGGTACGTTTGTCACGCTGCGCGATGTGGTCGATCAGGTTGGCCCTGATGTGACACGCTTTGTTATGCTAACGCGTAAAAACGATGCCAATTTGGATTTCGATTTTGACAAAGTGTTGGAACAAAGCCGCGAAAACCCTGTATTTTACGTGCAATACGCAAATGCACGGGTCCACAGCGTTCTGCGCCGCGCCCAAGAGGCGGGCATCACCGTTTCAGAGTCGGATTTGTCCGCTGCAGATTTGACGAAACTGGCGCATGATGCGGAAATTGCCGTGGCGCGTAAAATTGCCGAATGGCCGCGTTTGGTGGAAATTGCCGCACGCACGAATGAACCGCACCGCGTGGCATTTTACCTCTATGAACTGGCCAGTGAATTCCACGGATTGTGGAACAAGGGCAACGATGTTCCCGATCTTCGCTTTGTCCAAGAGGGCGATTCAGCCACCACACAAAGCAAAATTGCGCTAGCACGTGCCGTAAGTGTTGTTATTTCTGCTGGTCTTGGTATTCTAGGCGTGAAACCGGCAGAAGAACTGCGCTAGGATAAAGCCTGCTCTGCCAGTTAAGCAATTATAAACATGGGGATTTACCCCAGAGGGCAAAATGGCAGAGCAGTTGTATCAGGCACCGTCGCAAGACGGTGGTTTTCAGTATCGTATTAAAAATGTCATCTACCTTGGTGGCGCGGCCGTCAGTCTGGGATTGATAGCGGGTGCAGTATATTGGGGCGTGACGATGACCCAGCGGGATATTTCAAAAATTCCCGTCGTGGCAGCACGGGCCGAACCCATGCGTGTTGCACCGGAAAACCCCGGCGGTCAGGCAGCCGATCATATGGATTTAACGGTGTCACGCGTCGCAGCCGCAGAAACCCCGCAATCAGTTGATAGTGTCGTTGTGGCATCCATGCCGCCGGATCTGGATGACAGTGATGCGCCGCAGGCGGAATTGATCGCAGCACAACAAACCCAAGCGTTAACCATTGAACAAGAAAAAGCAGTCTTTGATATGAACGCACTGGCGGATGCGATGACACAGGGTGTTGAACCACTGAGTGAATTGCCGCAGGAATCAGCAACCCCAAATATTGTCCAAGGTAATATCGACGATGCCCTACGCTTGGCCCTGTCGGATCAGGAAACGTCAGGCCCATTGGTGGTCGATGGTTTGGTGCAGGTGTCACTGCGGCCTAAGGCGCGGCCTGTAACACAGCAGTCTATGACAATCGCAGGGGCTGCGTCAGCAGAAACCGTATCACCCACCCCCACAGCGCCCAAGGTTGTTGTTGGATCAGCACTGGTTCAACTTGGGGCCTTTGACACGTCGCAGGCAGCACAGGACGAATGGGATAAATTGGCAACCGCACTGACGGCAGTCATTGGGGATCGCAGCCCCGTGATTGAACAGGCAAACAGTGGCGGACGTCCGTTTTATCGTTTGCGCGCTGCCGGTTTTTCAGATTTGGCGGATGCGCGGCGGTTTTGTTCGGCGGTGGCCAGCAAAACCGACTGTATCCCCGTGTTAGTGCGCTAGACATGTTGGCCACTCAGGCGGAATTGCCCGTATTTTTCGGTGTTAGTGGGTGCGATATCACCCGCTGGGAACGTGATTTTTTACGTGATGCAAAACCGATGGGGTTTATATTGTTCGCGCGCAATATCGACAGCGCGGATCAAATACGCGCACTGTGTCATAATTTGCGCGATGCCGTGGGATATGATGCCCCAATTATGATCGATCAAGAGGGTGGGCGTGTGCAACGCCTGCGCGCCCCGATTGCGCGCGAATGGTTGCCACCTTTGGATCATGCGGACGGCGCGACCGATGCGGCGCAAGTTTTTCATGCCCGTTTTGCAATTATCGCGGCGGAACTGCGGGCGTTGGGCATCGATAGCAACTGTGCGCCATGTTTGGACATTGCAACCCCCCAAACCCATCCATTTTTACAAAACCGCTGCTATGGGCGTGATGCAGATCGTGTGATCGAATTGGGGCAGGCGGCCTATGATGGGTTATGTGATGGCGGTGTGGTTCCGATTGTAAAACACATGCCGGGCCATGGGCGGGCCCAAGTGGACAGCCACCATGATTTGCCCCATGTAACGGCAGACTTGGCCAGTTTGGAAATGTCCGATTTTGCGGTGTTCCGTCATTTCAACTCTGCCCCGATGGCGATGACGGCGCATATCATATTTGATGCACTAGATCCAAATGCGCCGGTGACCACATCGCCGCAGGCCGTTGATTATCTGCGCAATGCGATGGGGTTTGATGGTTTTTTGATCAGTGATGATGTGTCGATGCAGGCCCTGCCGGGCACGTTACAGGATCGTTGCAATGGGATTATGGCCGCAGGCTGCGATGCGGTGTTGCATTGCAATGGGGATCGCGACGAAATGATAATGGTTGCCAAACAATTGCGAACGCCCACGGATGCGATGATCCAGCGACTGGACGCGTTTTTGGCGTTTCGCGATGGGGTGCGGGACGCAGATCTTGACATTGGGGCGATGCTTGGTCAGCTTGAAAGCTAGATAATCTAGGAACCCAATGTCACAGACGCCAAACCTATTTCAGCGCGATGTCAGCGATCAGGCTGTGTCCGAACGCCTAGCGGCCGAGGCATTGATCATCGATGTCGACGGGTTTGAAGGGCCATTGGATGTTTTGCTAACCCTGTCGCGCACACAAAAGGTAGATTTGCTAAAAATCTCAATCCTGACCTTGGCGCAGCAATATTTGGCCTTTGTCGAACGGGCAAAGCAGTTACGCATTGAATTGGCGGCGGATTATTTGGTGATGGCGGCTTGGCTGGCGTTTTTGAAATCGCGCCTCTTGCTGCCGCCTGACCCGACCGAAGAAGGCCCCACAGGCGAAGAACTGGCAGCACAGCTGGCATTTCAGTTGGAACGGTTACAGGCCATGCGCGATGCGGCCGCGCAGCTGATGGCGCGCGATCAGCTGGGGCGTGATTTTTTCGCCCGTGGACTGCCCGAAACTGTGGAACGGGTCAAACATGTCAAATATACCGCAAACCTGTTGGATTTGATGCAGTCCTATTCTCGGATTCGTACCCGCGATGAATTCCGCCCCTTTGTGATGGATCGCGAAAACGTCTATACGATGGAACAAGCGCTGGAACGGATGCGCGACTTGATCGGCTTTGCAGGGGATTGGACGGATCTGTCCAGCTATCTGCCCCAAGGATGGGACACACACCCAGCAAGGCGACGCGCAGCAACCGCAGCCACATTTGCCGCATCGCTGGAATTGGCCAAATCGGGCAAGGTGGAAATCCGGCAATCTGACACATTCGCCCCCATAGAGCTACGCCGCAAGGATACCCAGCATGAGCGATGATTTTGATGATCTAATCGAAACAGGTGACGCAGACGCCCCCGCTGTGGGGGATCCATTTGCCCAAGACAGTCTGTTTGATGCCCCCATCATGGCTGAACAGGAACGCATGGTCGAAGCGATTTTATTTGCCACCGCCGAACCCGTCACGCTCAAAGAGCTTAGCGATAGACTGCCCCATGGGTGCGACCCTGCCGAGGCAATCGTGCATTTGCGCAAACGATATGAGGGCAGGGGCGTGCATCTGGTCAAGGTGGGCGATGCCTATGCGTTTCGCACGGCCGCTGATCTGGCCTATCTGATGCAAAAGGAAACGGTTGAGGTCCGCAAACTGTCCCGCGCGGCCATTGAAACGCTGGCAATCATTGCCTATCACCAACCCGTTACCCGCACTGAGATCGAAGAAATTCGCGGTGTGTCCGTATCGCGCGGAACCATTGATTTACTGATCGAAATTGAATGGGTTCGGCTGGGCCGGCGCCGTATGACGCCGGGACGACCAGTGACATTCGTGGTCACTCAAACATTCTTGGATCATTTCGGATTGGAAAGTGCGCGCGATTTGCCCGGGATCAAGGAATTGCGTGCCGCTGGCCTGTTGGATAACCGCATCGGTCAGGTTCCTGGCCCAACGCCTGATCCCGACGACCAAGACGAGGCCGAGGGCCAGACCGAGATGTTTGAAGACTAGCCTATGCGGATTTGAAATGTTTCGACAATTTCAATCCTTGGCCCTGATAGTTCGATGCAATCCCCGCACCATATAGCTGTGTGGGCACATCCGCCATATGTTCATAAACCAAACGCCCTACGTTTTGGCCATGTTCCAAAACAAAGGGGGATTCGTGGCAGCGTACCTCTAGCACGCCACGCGATCCGGCCCCGCCGGCGGCGCTGTGGCCAAAACCGGGGTCGAAAAATCCGGCATAATGCACCCGAAATTCGCCAACCATAGCCAAAAATGGGGCCATTTCGGCGGCATATTTGGGGGGGATATGAACCGCCTCGCGGCTAACCAGAATATAGAATGCACCGGGATCTAGGATGATTTGCCCATTGTCGGAATGGATTTCTTCCCAATAATCGCGGGGGTCGTAATGCCCAATGCGGTCTAGGTCAATGATCCCTGTGTGGGGTTTGGCGCGGTATCCCACCAAATTGCCCTGTTCTGGGCGTAAATCAACAGAAAACCCCAATCCATCGCTGATCATCGCTGTGCCCGAGACCAACACATCACTGTCATGCAGCGCTATCAGTTCGGCATCCGACAAAATCGATTGTCCCGACCGGAATCGAATTTGGTTCAACCGCATACCGGGTCTGACCAGCACAGAAAAGCTGCGGGGGCAAATTTCTGCATAAAGTGGGCCAGTATAGCCCGCAGGAATGCGGTCGAATTCAGTTCCGTTGTCGGCAATCACACGGGTCAATAAATCCAACCGACCTGTCGAGCTTTTGGCATTTGCGACCGCTGTAATGCCATCGGGCAGCGCCAAACTTTCCATCAAGGGGACAACGTAGACGCAGCCTTTTTCCAACACGGCACCAGCGGTCAGATCGATTTGGTGCATTTCAAATTCACCCAGACGATCGGTCACAGTACGACCCCCACCAGCCAAAAATGACGCACGCACACGCCATGCGGTGTTGCCCAGACGCAGATCCAAGCTGGCTGGCTGGATTTGCGGCGCGATGATATCCGGCGATCCTGTGATCTGGCCTGCGGAAATCATTTCGCTAATCGATTGATTTGGCAATACACCTGTCATTTTGATCCTCATATACAAACAAACCGCCCGTGGCCTAAGCCGCGGGCGGTTTTGTTGGTCGGGCTAGCAGGATTCGAACCTACGACCTCCCGTCCCCCAGACGGACGCGCTACCAGACTGCGCTATAGCCCGATGATCTGTGTTGTTCATACTGGTTTTACCGCCAAGGACAAGGGGGAAATACACATTTTTTAGCAAAACTTTATCCAAGACGGTGATCCCATGCGGACTTGATTTGGTCCAGCAGGGGACGCAATGCTGTTCTTTGGTCGGACCGCAGTTTATCGGGGGCATCCAAGGCTTGCATAATTTCCGCATAACGTGGTGCGATGATTGTGGCGGGCGCGTCATTCTGCGCGGCCCACAAATTTGCAACTGGCTGCTGTTCGGCTGGGGCAGGATCAGCCGGGCGGGGGGCAAACAGATCGAATTGATCGTCGTCGTTGACAATCAAATCGTCGGCAGTTTGCGCAGAACCCTGTGGTTCTGGTGCGGTTTCAGCAACTGCGGGGGCCGTGGCTGGGGCAGGCGGTTGCGATGGATGGTTCACGTCCGCCACTAAATCATTCGCTGAATCATTACCGGGCATTTCGTCAGTCGCCGAAATGTCGTCATCCAATGGCTGGGACAGGGACACCAGATGCGTAACACCCTGTTCACGAATAATTTGTTGGGCGCCCTTGATGGTAATGCCGTCGTCATGCAACAGTTTTTTGATACCGCCGATGATCAACATATCTTTGGGGCGGTAATACCGCCGGCCGCCTGCACGTTTCACAGGTTTGATTTGGGTAAATTTGCTCTCCCAAAATCGCAGCACATGCGTTGGGACATTTAGCCAATCGGCAACCTCACTGATCGTGCGAAAGGCATCCGCCGATTTAGACATAAACTCGCCTTTTCTCTAACTACTTCTTAGGGCCCGTTGCCACGCGATCTTTCATCAAATGGGATGGACGAAATGTCAAAACACGCCGCGGTGGGATTGGGGCCTCTTCTCCGGTTTTTGGATTTCGGCCGATGCGTTCATTTTTGTCGCGCACACTAAAGGTACCAAAGGATGAGATTTTAACCTGCTCACCATTCACCAGTGCATCGCTCATATGTTGTAGTACACTTTCGACCAAGTCGGCGGATTCATTGCGTGATAATCCCACTTCGCGAAATACAGCTTCGCTTAGGTCCATACGCGTCAAAGTTTTTTCTGTCATATTATACCCCTGTTCCAATTCCATCTTAGTCGTCAAAATTTTTGCGAGTCAATAAATTTGACCAAAGCTTATCTGTAAATAGATGCTTTTCAACAATAAAATATGAATTTACTGGGCTTACCAGCGCAAGACGACGGATCCCCAGGCCAAACCGCCACCGATTGCCTCGGTTACGATCAGGTCGCCTGCTGTGATCTGACCACGATGTTTGGCCACAGACAGGGCCAAGGGAATCGATGCTGCCGATGTGTTGCCATGTTCTGGGACGGTCACGACTACGCGATCCTCGGGGATGTTCATTTTTTTGGCTGTGCCCAAAATAATGCGAATATTGGCCTGATGTGGGACAATCCAATCGACGTCATCTGATGTGACGCCCGCTTTTTCCATGGAAACCTGCGCCGTTTGCGCCAGTTTTTCAACGGCATGGCGGAATACCTCTTTGCCCTGCATGCGCAAATGGCCAACGGTTTGTGTGGACACGCCACCATCGACATACAAAATGTCGCGATGCGTGCCGTCCGAATTCAAATCGACTGATAAAATCCCACGATCGTCTTTGGTTCCTGCGCCCTCTTGCGCCTCAAGGATCAGGGCGCCTGCGCCATCGCCAAACAAAACGCAGGTTGTGCGATCTTGCCAATCCATCAGCCGGCTAAAGGTTTCTGCGCCGATCACCATGATCCGTTTTGCCTGTCCCGCCAATATTTGTGCATTTGCATTGGCCATTGCAAAAATAAACCCAGCGCAGACCGCTTGGACGTCGAATGCAAAACCACGTGTCATACCCAAACCGGCCTGAACCATGGTTGCAGCAGACGGAAAGGTCAGATCAGCGGTTGATGTGGCGACAATGATTGCATCGATATCGTCGGCAACCAGACCCGCATCTGTTAATGCCGCCTGTGCTGCTGCCACAGCCATCGAAGATGTTGTTTCACCATCTGATGCAAAGTGGCGCTGTTTAATGCCGGAACGCGACGTGATCCAATCATCCGTCGTATCCAAAAAGGTTTCGAATTCTGCGTTCGGGACAACCCGTTTTGGTAGGTAATGGCCCACACCTGCCACGACTGCGCGAATCGTCATATTATTGTTCCGTCCCTGCCTGATTGTCGTGATCATCCTGCTTTATGCTGGAAACCGATGCAACCCGTGCGGCAATTTTGTGATGAATTTGTGACTTTGCCAGCTGTGCGGCCAGACCGATTGCGGCCGCGACACCCATGGCATCGGCGGCCCCGTGTGATTTGACCACGGTTCCATTCAGGCCCAGAAACACGCCGCCATTGACGCGGCGTGGGTCAATCCGTTTTTGAAACCGTTTTAACACAGGCATGGATACGAATGCCGCCAGTTTCGACCACAGCGAATGGGTAAAGGAATCACGTAAACGATCGCCGATCAGTTTGGCCGTACCTTCGCCAGTTTTCAGCGCAACGTTGCCTGTAAATCCGTCTGTCACAATGACATCAACGGTTTTTCCGGGAATATCTCCACCTTCGACAAAGCCGCAGAAATCAAATTGCCCATGGTCGGCCTGCGCCGCAATCATTTCATGGGCCTCTTTCAGCTCGTCTCGTCCTTTGTGTTCTTCTGTTCCGACGTTTAACAATCCGACACGGGGGCGTTTAATTTCCATGCCGTTGCGGGCATAGGATACGCCCATCAGCGCATATTGCAGCAAATCCTTGGCATCGGCGCGAATATCGGCGCCCACGTCTAACATAATGTTAAAACCACTGGGATTGCGCGATGGCCATAGCACCGCAATAGCAGGGCGATAAACCCCTGGCAATTTACGCAGACGAATCATGCTAAGCGCCATCAGGGCACCGGTGTTGCCACATGACACACAGACTTGTGCGTCCTTGGATCGCACACTTTCCAGCGCGGACCACATGGATGTGTTTTTCCCCGTACGCAGCACTTGGGCTGGTTTGTCCTGCATTTGGACAATATCGGTGGCGTGACGCAATTGGACGCGCCCTGCAAGCTGCGGGCGTTTTTCAATCAGCGGTTCCAAAACATCCTGAGGACCATGGATGATAAAGCTGTGATCGGGGTTTTTTTCCGCAAACAACGAAACACCGGCGATAACAACCGCCGGTCCCTGATCGCCACCCATGGCGTCGATGCTAATAACCGCGCTCTCAGGCCCCACCGATTGATCATGTGTCAAAGATGTGGACATGTGATCGCGGTCAAAGCTTATGCTGCGTCTTCGTCGATTTCGACTTCGTCAGCCATCGCGACAACTTCGCGATCGGCGTAGTGGCCGCAAGATGCGCAAACGTGGTGTGGACGTTTCAGTTCGCCACAGTTTGAACATTCGTTCGGGTTCGCGGCAACCAATGCGTCATGTGCGCGACGGTTGTTGCGACGTGATTTCGATACTTTGTTCTGTTGGACAGCCATGGTCTCAACCTCAATCTAGTGTGATGGGGACAAAGCCCCCGTTTTACGGTGTTCATGTATTGGGGGCGAATACATCTAAATCGTACCCAAACACAACCCAATTTCGCAATAAGTGGCCAAAATACTGATGATTTTTTTCACCACAAGCCCAAAATACGAAATTTCAGGTATCTTTTTCCATTTTCGACTTTAATGCAGCCAGCGCAGCAAAGGGTTTTGCATCGTCATCCGTCATTGGGGCCACACCGTCTTGGGCAAATACCTGCGGTGCGGCGGGATCATCGGTTGAACGCGGATAATCAGGCAACGCTAGGGCCAGTGCCTCGGTAAAGATTCGGTGTAGGTCAAAGACCTGGTCCAATGGCTCAAGCGTGTCGTCATCGTTTATTTCAATTTCACCTTCATCATCAACATCACCGCTGATCCGGTCTGCGGGAATAAAGCGGCGCGTGATCGTGTCATCAATGCGCGTGGTCACAGGATCCAAGGTGACAACACAGGGCTGTTGCACGGTTGCCCCCAACTTTGCCTGCAATACCCATTCTGATTTTCCCTCGGCGCGCAATTCCCCCTGAAACCGTGGTTTTTTTAATGCGATCAAGTCCAGATCGCGGACCAATTGTTCGATATGGTGGGGCCCAAACGTTAAATCGAATCGCGTTGGGCGGCGTTCATTCAGGTCAGCCACGCGTAAAACGGCTGATTGTGGGTCTCTCTCAGTCATTTGATAGGATCCTTTCTTGCGTGACATGATAGCATTGTGTAATCCGAATACTGACCTATGCGTTCCGAAACAAGAGGAGCCAGCGCAATGAATTATAAATCCTTTCTGTTTGCTAGTCTAACAGCGATCACCATTGCGGGGTGTTCTGCACAGTTTCGCAACCATGGCTATGTGCCTCCGGCCGAGGATTTGGATGCCTTGATCATTGGTGTCGAAACGCGTGACGCCATTTTGGATAGTTTGGGCGCGCCGACGACCCAGGGTGTTATTGACGGCGGTAATCTGTATTACGTTCGATCACGGTTTAAACAATTTGGCGCATTTGCCCCCCAAGAAATTTCGCGCGAAGTTGTGGCTTTGACCTTTGATGCCTCTGGTACATTGCAAAATGTTGAACGCTATGGGTTGCAAGATGGGGCTATCATTTTACTGGATCATCGTGTGACGGAAACGTCGATTGCCGATCAAAACATTATTCGTCGATTGATATCGACCATCGGTGGACCCTCTGCCAGCCAGTTCATCAAATAAAAGATGAGCGTTGGGATGCGTGTTGCCTGTTGCACCGGCGCGGATCGTAAGCCATGAATTTGGAACTGGAACTGGAACTGGATCTGGAACTGGGGCAATATTCGGTATCCTTGGCCACCGATGTTCATACCCTGCAACAGGCCCAACGCCTGCGGCACCGCGCATTTCGCCGCAATAACGCGGATGGGTTGGATCGCGATCGTTTCGATGATCTGTGCCATCATGTCGTTGTCCACCATCGCGACTCGGCGCAGATGGTGGGTTGTTTTAGAGTGATGATCAGCGCTTCGGCGGCTGAAATCACGCAGTCTTATTCCGCGCAGTACTATGATTTAACAAATTTGCGCAAATATGCAGGGCCTGTCGCGGAATTGGGGCGGTTATGCGTGGATAGCGGTACGGGGGATATCGATGTTTTGCGTGCCGCTTGGGCGGGATTGGCCCACATTGTAGATCACCATCGTATCAATTTGTTATTCGGCTGCGCGTCGTTTCAGGGCACTGATCCCAGACCCTATCATGATTGCTTTCGCCTGTTACACCATAACCACGCTGCACCAGCGGCCTTTGCCCCCCGCATCAAATCACCAGACGTGGTAGAGTATGCAACCCTGTCGGCGGGCAAAATCGATCCCAAACGGGCGCTAACATCCATGCCCGCATTGTTGCGGACCTATATGTTGATGGGGGGATGGGTCAGTGACCACGCGGTGATTGATCACGATATGAACACATTGCATGTTTTTACCGCCGTCGAAATTAACAAAATTCCACCGGCGCGGCAGCGTTTGCTGCGTGCAATGGCTTGACCTTTTGACCGCTGCGGCGTAGCTGCGGTTTATGGCACGTGCACCTTTATTACAGCTTAATGCGATTTCTTTGACCTTTGGGGGTGACCCCATTTTCAGTGATCTGGACTTGGTGGTTCAAACGGGGGATCGTTTGGCCCTGGTGGGTCGTAATGGATCGGGAAAATCGACCCTGATGAAAATTATGGCAGGTCTGGTCGAACCAGATCAGGGCGCGCGCATTTTGCCCAGTGGGGTCAGCGTCGGATATATGGAGCAAGACCCCGACATGCAGGGATTTGCCACCTTGGGGGATTATGCCTGTTCGGGGTTGGACCCATCAGAATTATACCGCGTGGAACGCGCAGGCGAGGGGTTGAAATTTGATCCTGCACGCCCAGTTTCGACAGCGTCAGGGGGCGAACGTCGCCGTGCGGCATTGGCAAAATTGATGGCCGAGGCCCCCGAATTGATGTTGCTGGACGAACCGACCAACCATTTGGATATACAAGCGATTGCTTGGCTCGAAGAGGAATTGAAATCAACGCGGACGGGCTATGTCATTATTTCGCACGACCGCGCATTTTTGAATGCACTGACGCGGGCCACATTGTGGGTTGATCGCGGCCAAGTGCGCCGCCAAGAAATTGGTTTCCAAGGGTTTGAAGCATGGCGCGACAAAATTTGGGAAGAAGAAGACATCGCGCGCCACAAATTGGATCGCAAGATTAAATCCGAAGCACGCTGGGCAGTGGAAGGCATCAGCGCAAGACGCAAGCGTAACCAGGGCCGTGTTCGGGCGTTGCAGGATTTACGACAAGAGCGGGCTGGCCAGATCAAACGTCAAGGCGCAGCCGCTATGGAATTGTCATCAGCGCCAAAATCTGGCCGCAAGGTGATCGATGCCAAGGGGATTACCAAAGGTTTTGGCGACAAAACCATCGTTTCGAATTTTTCGATCAATATTCAACGTGGTGACCGCGTTGCCTTTGTTGGGCCGAATGGGGTTGGAAAAACGACGTTGTTGAAAATATTGATGGGCGAATTGGCACCAGATCAAGGCACAGTTGCGTTGGGTACGAATTTAATCCCCGCAATCTTTGACCAAAGTCGTGCGCAGCTGGATCCTGACATGACACTATGGGACAGTTTGACGGGTGATCCTGATATGCGTGTTTCTGGCAAAGCCGATCAGATCATGGTGCGTGGCACGCCGAAACATGTTGTTGGATACCTCAAGGAATTTTTGTTTGATGATGCGCAAGCGCGCGCGCCTGTGCGCAGCCTAAGTGGTGGCGAAAAAGCGCGCCTGCTGTTGGCCAAAATAATGGCCCGTGAAAGCAATATCTTGGTCTTGGATGAACCGACGAACGATTTGGATGTCGAAACACTGGATCTGTTACAGGAATTGCTGGACGATTTTGATGGTACGGTTTTGCTGGTCAGTCACGATCGCGACTTTTTGGATCGTATTGCTGCGACCACGGTCGCAATGGAAGGCGATGGCAAAGCCACGGTGTATGCCGGTGGTTGGTCGGATTATTTGGCGCAGCGCGCAACAGTGACCGATCCCGAGATAGCAGTATCCAAAAAGACTGATAAATCTGGATCCAAGCCCAAATCCGAGCCTGAATCCAAGGTCAGCGGGCTAAGCTATACGGAAAAACATAGGCTTGAAAAACTGCCTGACATCATCACGCGCCTTGAGGCGGAAATTGCGAAATTAGAAGAATTTTTGTGCCAGCCGGATTTATATCAAACTGCGCCCTTGAAGTTTCAAAAGGCAACTGATGCTTTGTTAGAGCGTCAAACCGCTTTGGCTGATGCGGAAGAGGAATGGATGATGCTGGAAGAAAAGGCCCAAGGCTAGCGGATTTATTCTTCTCGATTGTGCGCGCATAAAAACTGATGCAGCTCATTTAGGTTTGGGTGCCCTGTGTCTAGGGCAAAAATATAGGCCTGCGTCGCAAAAAAACAGGCCTCATCTATGTCGTCGGTCTCCATTGAGGCGCGTTGATACAGCGTCACCAACGCGACGAAATCGCGTTGGTCATGCGCCTCTAGGATCGCGTCGTTTAGGGTGCTCATTCAGCCGCCTGTTTTGCCGCACGATGTGTTTGGACTTGGGATGCAACCCAATCATGGAAACAATGTGTTGGACCGTCCATCGCTGGGGAAAAACGTCCGCCATCGAATGTCACCGCATGGCGTCCACGCTGCATACCCTCGACCACGAAAATATCCTCTTCGAAAACGGTTTTCCACAAATGGGTATTTTCTGCCCGCATTTGGGGATCTGTGTCGGGCTGTGCATAATACAGATGGATGTTTTCGATGGTTTCATCTGTGCTTTGGGGAACCAACACAATGGCAAAGGCATGGTCACGATGCACACCCAACAACACATTGGGATAGGCTGCAATATATTCTGCCGATGTATCCCATTTCGAATCCAGCTCTGGGAAATCGGGGAAAGTTGTACCATTGGCATCTTTTAGTTGACGGTAGACTAGTGATCCTTGGCCAGAATAGTTGCCATAGGATTCAATGTTGTAATGATCCTCTAGGCGTGAATAGCTGTTTAATCCTGGATGTACCCATGGCAGGTGATAGCTTTCGCAATAATTCTCGACGGCCAATTTCCAATTCGTTTTGACCTTGAGCTGAAATTTACTGTCCGCACCACCGTGATACAGCGGTTTGTCAAATTCCGCCCAGCGTTCGATGACATCTGCCATCGCCACTTCGAATTCGGGGGCATTGCCGTGGATATTGACCCAAATAACATCACGCCAAATATGGCTGCGAATTTCGGTTAACCCCAATTCGGAACGTTTGACATCTGGGTGGGTGTTTTGTCCTGGTCCACCAACATGTGGGGTAGAGACCAAGCGCCCGTCGGTTGCATAACACCAGCTGTGATAGGGACAGCGAATAGCGCCTTCGATTTTGCGGGGCTCTTCGACCAGTATCATACCACGGTGACGGCAGGTGTTTTGAAACACGCGCACCTGATTTTCACGGTCGCGGACCAGCAACAATGGCATGCCTAAAAAATCAATTGGAACGGCATCCCCTGCCTCGGGGACATCCGCAGCAACCGCCAACCCGGCCCATTGCGAAAACAACAGTGCATCACGTTCCTCAAGGAACATATTTGGATCAACGTAATGTGCGTTGGGTAAGCCATTGGCCAGTGATACAGGGCGGCGAACCGCATCCAAGTCGTCAGACTGATACATGCGCAAATCTTTCATTTCGGGTTTGACCTGATGTGAATACTACAGTTTTCGTGCAGCAAAAAACGTCGATTTCCGACCAGTTTGTTAAATGAAAACGACCCTAGCTAACGAAAGTCTTGGTCGATCTGTAGCAACGTTTTGTGAAAGGGTAACAAGTCTTCTTGTTTACAAAATCCGGCTGTCCGCGCAATTTTCAATACCTCGCTGCTAAAGCGACCGATATGTTCATAAACCATGCGGGTGACGCGCGTGGATTGGGGGTGTTCAGACACGGTTCTGGCTGCATATCCAACCCAATGATTGTTTTCAAACGACGGTACACGCGAAAGAAAGTTGAATGACACAGTCAACGACCCGCGTCGCGACATAATTGCGCTCAGCCCGCCGTCTTGTTGGACGAACAACCCTTTGAATTCGCGCGTCTTATGATCAATGGGCAGGCCCTGTTGCACAAAGGCTGATTTCGCCTCAAGCCCACGCGCAAAGGTCAAAGACCCGCGGCGGTAGATCAGGATTAACCCCTGAACGTAGAGATTTGGATCCACAAAGCTTTTGCGCGTAAAGCGATAAAAACCGGACGGAAAATTATCGCGCGGAACAACCGAACGGCGCGGGTCGAAAAAGTCGCCCAGTTCTGTTGCCAAAATATCGGCCATATCGGTTTTGACCAGATCGGAAAGCGGTTCCAGTAAAATGCGCGCGTCTACGCTAAAGCGATCACAAATCTTTGCCAAAATGTCAGGCCGCGGGAAACTTTCGCCCGAAAGATAGCGGTTGAATTGAGTGCGGTTTATATCCAGTTCGCGGCATATCGCAGCAACGGCACCAGTTTCACGGCAAAGTGTTTTTAGATTTTCGCCAAAGATAGACCGAATCTGCGCAGGCGATTCGTATCGACGTTTTAATGTTGTGTTAGCCATAGCACCCCAAGCCTTGTTTATCGGTTCGCCTTAAAACACACCAATAATAGCTGTTATACACGTCTAGGTGAAAATGTGACGCGTATCCGTGTCAGCTTGACTCAGTACTGTGTCAGCATAGTTTTAGAACGTCACAAATTGCAACAGGCAAATTGCTTAATCCTTATATGAACTTAGCAAAGATTTTAGGAATATATCGGTGTGAGGATTTCGAAAGGATGGGGAATGTTTGGGGTTATATTATGGAGTGATCCAGATCGCGAAAAAGCAGTCATTTGGTGTGAAGATCACGGGCAATTGGCATTCTATAACGATCATTCAGCGTCTATTTTGCCGTATGCATATGATGTTGGTGATTTGGTCGAATTTAACGTCGAGGAATTAGATGATCTGCGCTATGCCAGTGACCTGAGGCTGGTATCGCAACACGAATATCCAACGCTGGCTGCGGCGTTAAAGCGAAAAGATGCAAAACCATCACCAGAAACGAAAGCACGCACCATGAAGATGCGTGCTGGATCTGGTCAGGTTATCGAATTCAAACGCGCGCCTGTCGAAAACAAATTGGCCTTGGCGCAATAATTGCGCCTAGCCACGCGATAGGGCTGCAACACCGGTCCGTGCCATTTCAATCAACCCCAAGGGGCGCATCAATTCCGCAAAAGCGTCAATTTTATCTGATGTGCCTGTCAACTGAAACACAAAGCTATCCAACGTGCTGTCGACCACATGCGCACGGAAAATATCCGCAAGCCGCAGCGCTTCGACACGTTTTTCACCAGTGCCACCGACTTTGATCAATGCCAATTCACGTTCAACGACTTGACCTTCGACGGTTAAATCATGAACTTCATGCACGGGGACAATACGGCCAAGCTGTGCCTTGATCTGTTCTATCACTTGCGGCGTGCCGCGTGTGACGATTGTGATACGGCTTAGGTGACCTGTGTGATCGACCTCGGCGACGGTCAGGCTTTCGATGTTGTATCCACGTCCGGAAAACAATCCGATTACACGGGCCAAAACGCCGGCTTCATTATCGACCAGAACGGCCAACGTATGGGTTTCATCAATTTCCCCATAATTGGCGCGCAAATTATAGGCGGAATGCGCGGTGGAACCTTTTTTAATGCGAAGAGCAGACATTATCTAAATCCTTAATTAAACCAAAACCGCACCGGATGATCCGATAGCGCCTTCAGTTGACGCCTCACCGAGCAGCATTTCATTGTGCGCACGCCCTGACGGAATCATGGGGAAACAGTTTTCATGTTTTTCGACCAAACAGTCGAAAATGACGGGGCCGTCGTAATTTAGCATTTCCATGATTGCATCATCTAGATCTGCTGGGTCCGAACACAAAATACCCTTGGCGCCAAACGCCTCGGCCAGTTTTACGAAATCGGGCAGGGCATCAGACCACGAATGGGAATAACGTTCGCCGTGCAGCAATTGTTGCCACTGACGCACCATGCCCAAGCGTTCATTGTTCAAAATGAATTGCTTAACAGGCAGGTTATATTGGACGGCTGTTCCCATTTCTTGCATGTTCATCAGCCAAGACGCTTCGCCTGCAACGTTGACGACCAATGCATCAGGATGCGCGATTTGCACGCCGATTGACGCGGGGAAACCATAGCCCATGGTGCCCAAACCGCCCGATGTCATCCACTGATTTGGGTTTTCAAATCCCAAATATTGTGCGGCCCACATTTGGTGTTGGCCAACTTCGGTACAGATGTATCGATCTTTGCGGTGCTTGGTCAGTTCCTCTAGGCGTTGCAGCGCGTACTGTGGTTTGATTGTTGATCCCTCTTGTTTATAGGACAAACAATTTACCGCACGCCATTCATCAATTTGTTTCCACCACTTAGCAACTGCTTCGGAATTGGTTTTGCGACCGCGGGATTTCCAAACCTTTAACAGGTCCTCAAGAACGTGACCAACATCGCCGACGATGGGCATATCTACGCGGATCACCTTGTTAATTGACGATGGATCAATATCGATATGTGCCTTTTTCGACTTTGGACTAAAGGCGTCCAAACGCCCTGTAATCCGGTCATCAAACCGTGCGCCGATATTGATCATCAGGTCGCAATCATGCATCGCAAGGTTGGCCTCATACAGACCGTGCATGCCCAACATGCCCAACCATTTGTCGCCAGAGGCAGGATAGGACCCCAACCCCATTAGGGTTGATGT
This sequence comes from uncultured Phaeobacter sp., assembly GCA_964633145.1. Lineage (GTDB taxonomy): Bacteria > Pseudomonadota > Alphaproteobacteria > Rhodobacterales > Rhodobacteraceae > CAJXSD01. Next base: position 46,617 of record CAZWFE010000002.1, read on the forward strand.
GATTGGAAATCCGGTTGCCTCGACCAGTTCACGCAACAGCTGGCTTGCCGCTGGTCCTGAATTGATCACGCCGCCGCCGGTGTAAAATACGGGGCGCTCTGCTTTTTCCATGGCTTCGACCAGTTTTGTGATCATATCCATGTCACCTTTTACGGTGGGTTGATAATGGCTGACTTTTACAGCCTTTTTATCTGTATACGCGGCAGATGCGAATTGTACGTCCTTGGGGATATCAACCAAAACAGGGCCGGGCCGTCCAGAGGTTGCGACATGGAACGCCTCATGGATTGTGGCGGCTAGGTTTTTGGTGTCGTTAACCAGCCAGTTATGTTTGGTGCAGGGGCGGGTGATGCCAACTGTATCTGCCTCTTGGAACGCATCCGAGCCAATCATAAATGTTGGAACCTGTCCGGTTAATACAACCAACGGAATGCTGTCTAGCAACGCATCAGTTAATCCTGTCACTGCATTCGTGGCACCAGGGCCAGAGGTGACCAAAACAACACCCGGTTTACCGGTTGAACGGGCATAGCCTTCGGCCGCATGTACTGCGCCTTGCTCATGGCGAACCAAGATGTGACGAATTTCATTTTGCTGAAAAATTTCATCATAAATCGGTAGCACCGCACCGCCTGGATACCCAAAGACTGTATCCACACCTTGATCTTTCAAGGCTTGGACGATCATTTTTGCTCCGATCATTTGACGTGTCATCGTTTAGCTCCGTTTTGACAGTCGGACCCTGGGGGCCCATGGTTTTTGTGTAGGGCGAATAAAAAAGCCCCCGATTTTCGGGGGCGCATGGATTTGGATATGGTTACCGTCACCGATCCATGCGCTGTTTTTCGTTCACGACCACAAAGGCTAACATTGTTTCGCTCCTAATGTATGGGGTGCAACATATGAAACAGATTACAGAAGGTCAACAGCCGCAAATGCAAAATCTTGAATAATTTGGAACTTATTTTTGCATTAATTGCTTTGTGGGGTGAAATTTGGAAATTAAATAACAAAATCCCAACTTTTGAGAAACGAAAATACTGTTAGGCGAATTTTCTGTCCATGGGCTAGGGGCCCGCAACTGCCCATTTGTCTGCGGTTTTGACAACGAAAAAGCCGCGCAGAAAATCTGCGCGGCTCATATTGGTTGCGATTGACGAATGGATTATTCGTCGTCGCCTGCGCCGTCTTCATCGCTGGCCGCGCCACCGATGTCGTCGAACAATTCTTGGATTTCGAATTCGGCTGCTGCCTCATCCTCTGCCGCTTGTTCTTGGATAGACTTGCCAGATGCCTGCAGTTCCGCTTCTTCGTTTGAACGTGCAACGTTCAAAACGATAGTTGCGATAACTTCTGGGTGCAGTTTGACAGCCATTTCGTGCAGACCCAATTCCTTGACCGGTTTGATCAAAGAGATTTGCTTGCGATCAACGCTAAAGCCATCTGCCGTTGCCGCGTCTGCTGCGTCACGTGGTGTGACAGAGCCATACAGCGCACCAGCATCAGATGCGGAACGAATCACAATAAATTGCTGTCCGTCCAATTTCGCAGCCAATGCTTCGGCTTCTTTTTTGGTTTCCAAGTTGCGTGCTTCCAGCTGTGCTTTTTGTGCTTCGAATGCTTTTACGTTTGCATCTGATGCAGTTTGCGCTTTGCCTTGTGGCAACAGATAGTTGCGCGCATAGCCTGGTTTTACGTCAACGATTTCGCCCATTTGGCCTAGCTTGGCCACGCGTTCCAAAAGGATAACTTGCATTTCAAATTCTCCTTATTTCACAGCGTATGGCAGCAAAGCCAAGAAACGTGCACGTTTGATGGCGCGGGCCAACTCACGTTGTTTTTTAGCGGATACTGCAGTGATGCGCGAAGGTACAATTTTGCCACGCTCTGAGATATAGCGCTGAAGCAATTTTGTATCTTTATAGTCGATTGCTGGTGCGTTATCGCCCGAGAATGGGCACACTTTACGACGACGGAAAAATGGTTTGTTTGCCATGATTTAGATCCTTTGCCTTATGCGCGGCGTTCGCGGCGTTCGCCACGGTCGTCACGTTTTTGCATTTGTACCGAAGGACCTTCGGCATGTTCATCAACACGGATTGTCATAACGCGCATTACGTCTTCGTGCAGACGCATCAGGCGTTCCATTTCCTGTACCGCAGATGATGGCGCATCTGTGCGCAAGAACGCATAGTGACCTTTGCGGTTTTTGTTGATTTTATAGGCCATCGTTTTGACACCCCAGTATTCAGAATCAATCACGTTGCCGCCATTGTCTTTCAATACTGCTGAGAAGTGTTCGATCAGGCCCTCTGCCTGCGCGTTGGACAAGTCCTGACGCGAAATAAAGACATGCTCATATAAAGGCATGTAAGCTCCATTCATATATGGGCGCGTTTCAAAGGGTTTGGGCGTATCTTTTCCGCACCCACCCACGAGAGACCGCGCAATTAACATTTTTGCGGAAAAGTTGGGGTGCAATGCCATGAATTGGGCCAAAGTGCAATGCAAAACTTACCATTTACTTGGGGTCGGTTTTGCGGCGGCTGCAATCGCGGCCAAGGTGCCATGTTATTTTCACAAATCAATCCGTTTCTGGTCTTATTCTTGCCGCATCAGCTGATTATTCAATGTGCATCGGGCTGATGTTCGAATTATAGGTGATGTTACGCTAAGGTCGCGACCAATGTTGCGTGGGGATGCGGTAAAAAATTCTAGGGCGCAGGCAGGCGTAACATCACCAAATAACCCACCAAAGTTTGTAGAATATAATCACGAAACGCGCTGATTTTCGCCGTGATTTGCGACAGGGTGCATTTTCACCTTGCAAATCGTGTGCAAGCGGCCGAAAACACATCAAAGCAAATGTTTCGGATGGGGGCGACCATGGCAAAATCTTTTTTCAGTTCAGACATAACCATTGATGGGGAAATCCGCTCAAAGGGCGATATCGAAATTGACGGATCAGTCAAAGGCAAGGTTCAGGCCGCCGCAATCAGCGTTTTGGGCGCGGGACGCCTAGAGGGCACTGTTGAATGCACAAACCTGTCCATTGATGGCGAATTGCAGGGCGCAGTCTCTGCGACTGATGTGACCGTTGCAAGTACTGGTGTGGTGGTTGCCGATATTTCATACAACACTATATCAACCTCCAAGGGCGCCAAGATCCAAGGTCAGCTTAAGGTTAGATAACCGCGGACCGCACGTCCTAAAGAACAAGCGGCGCATCTGCGCCGTTTTTTGTGTGTCACGATAGGGGCAAAACATGGTGGATAAATCGACATTGGAACATTGTTTGTCACAGGTCACGGATCCTGTGTCAGGGCAAAATATTGTGCAGGCTGGTTTGGTGCGCGGACTGACCCAAGATGGCGGCAAAATTCAATTTGTGCTTGAGGTCAATCCAGACCATGCACCGAAATACGCCGAAACCTTGGCCTTGGCTGAGCAAGCCTTGATGACATTAGACGGCGTGGATGCAGCCAAGGGGATTTTGACCGGGCACAAAACGGCACCCGAGCCGCCCAGTTTGAAACCGAAAGCGACCGCATCTGGTCCAGCGGCCGTGCCAAATGTGAAACGTGTGATTGCCATTGCCTCGGGCAAGGGGGGGGTTGGTAAATCGACCCTGTCTGCCAATTTGGCCTGTGCCGCTGCCAAAATGGGACTAAAGGTGGGATTGCTGGATGCTGATGTTTACGGGCCGTCCCAACCCCAGATGCTGGGGGTCAGCAAACGGCCTGCCAGCCCGGATGGCAAAACGATCATTCCGTTGACGGCGCATGGTGTGACGATGATGTCGATTGGCCTGATGATGCAGCCCGATCAGGCGATTGTCTGGCGTGGGCCAATGTTGATGGGCGCGCTGCAACAGTTGCTGTTTCAGGTGGATTGGGGTGAACTGGATGTGTTGTTCGTCGATTTGCCACCTGGCACTGGCGATGTACAGATTACATTGGCGCAAAAGGCGCAGGTCGCCGGCGCTATCGTGGTGTCAACACCGCAGGATGTCGCCTTGATTGATGCACGCAAGGGCATTGATATGTTTGACAAAGTGAATGTTCCGATCCTTGGATTAGTTGAAAACATGTCCACGCATATCTGCAGTAATTGCGGCCACGAAGAACATATTTTCGGTCATGGCGGCGTGGCGGCCGAGGCTGCAAAAATGGGTGTCCCATTCCTGGGCGAAGTGCCATTGCACCTTGATGTCCGTTTGGCATCAGATCAGGGCGAACCCATTGTTGTTCGCGACCCCGATGGACCGCAAGCAGCAGCGTTTATCAATATTGCAAAACGTATTTTAACGTAGCTGGGGTATCATCACGCGGCGGGGATATACCGAATATCCCTGACCGCTGTATCACCCAATTCACGCAGTGCGGCGACGTAATCGTCAGATTCAAATCCTGCGATTGCAGTTTCTAAATCATCCCATTCGATCACAACTGTTCGTGTTGCTTTGCCCTGTTCCAGTGTTTTTACGGGCAGTCCACGGGCGATAAACCTGCCACCTGCTTTTTGGATGGCAGGGCCTGCCAATTGTGCATAGGCTGCCAATGCAGCCTGGTCACGGATTTCATGATAAACGACGACTTGATAAATCATGGCAATGATCCGATCAAAAACAGTGGTGTTTGGTTGGAACTGTGGGGCCTATCTGCCCCAAACGCGCACAGGACCGCAATCCATATGAACAAAATTTGATCCTGAGTATTTGCCAACGCCGCCCGCATGACAGGCCTGCGCTGCCTTTGAAATCTGGCGAACCGATCGTGATCCCAAACGCAAATCAGCGGCCTGACCCTTCATGTGTAGGGAATTTTTGGCAACACCACGCGAATTGCGTCGCAACATCGCATTGGTTTTGGGGCTGCGATAGCCCGACAGCATTTGGAACGGTTCATTGGTATCTAGCAACGCGTGACTGGCGGCGATGATATCGATAGTACGCGTGTCAATTTTCTTGACTTCGTTATGTCGCCAATCCCGCATGAATTTGTTGATCTCAGCCAAGGCTTCGGGGATGTAGTCGCCCTCAATCCAATAGATGGTATTAACGCGTTCACCGGTCCGGCGTGACAATAACGACACCTTGCGAATATCGCCTGCACCGCGCAAAAACCCGAATGCATTCGCATAGGTGGGTGCCGCAACAACTGCGGTCGCAGCAAATGCTGTTAGCAATCCACGTCGTGTGATATCGTTGCTATTATTCATTGTCATTCGTTCATTTCCAAACGCCGGGCAGCTGGCGCAGTTGTTTGACCTATCCCCTAGGTGCAATACCTATGCCATGAATCGATTCGCGAACCAACCCTTTTTTTGATGGATCGCCCAATGCAACGAAATTTAGGCGAATTATTGCCTTTGTGCGCTTTGCGATGCAAACAGGTCACGCATTCAGGGTGTTTGCGCCATTGAGATCATCCTAAAGCAATTGTGAATAGACATCCTAGGTGCTTAGGGTTTATTCCACGGGTGCTGTCGCTGCGGGGGTAATGAAATGCTGCTTGGTTATTTTAAACGTTTAATTTTTGTTTTTTGTGCTTTGGTCTTGGTTGCGTTGCCGTCTATCGGCTCGGCACAACATAACGATATTTCATATCAAATGGCGCTAAGCAAAGCGTTAAAAAACGATGCTTCGGCGTTGGAATATTATAAAGGTCGCGATTTCAAACCGCTTTGGATGGAACGGTCGTTCCGTGCGCCGGGCCGCAGAAAAGCATTGTTTGAGGCACTTGCCGGCGCGTCAGGACACGCTTTGCCGGTTGAAAGATACCGTTTAGCCGAACTAGAAACTGCTGTTGCCGCCATTAAAACGACCGAAGATTTGGGCCGTGTCGAGGCAGAATTAACCAAGAGTTATTTGACCTATGTGCGTGATGTACGCGCGGGGATCCTGAATCCACGATCTGCAGTGCGTGACATCAAACGGGACCGTTTGGGGATTGTATCGGCTGATTATCTGGCTGGCATCGAACGTTCGTCCGCCAGAAAATTCATGCGCGCTTTGCCACCTCAGTCTGTTGAATACCAACGACTGCTGACTGAAAAAGAACGTCTGTTGCGGATCATTGCAGCGGGCGACTGGAAATCCAAAGTCCCTGCGGTCAAACTAGAGCCGGGCGCCAAAGGCAAAGCCGTTGTTGCGCTGCGTGATCGATTAATCGACATGGGCTATTTGAAATCTACGCTAACTGCGGTTTACGATGGCAACATGCAGAAAGCTGTGCAGGCGTTTCAGGCCGATCACGGTTTGTCTATGGACGGTATCGTGGGGCCTGGCACGCGCGCCGAAATCAACAAATCAGCACGTGATCGCTTGGCCGCAGTGGTCGTTGCGATGGAACGCGAACGCTGGACCAACTTTGATCGTGGGACACGTCACATCATGGTAAACTTGGCGGATTTTAGTGCCAAGATCATGAATAAGGGGCAAATTGAATTTTATACCCGCGCGGTTGTTGGGTCGAACAAAAATGATCAACGCAGCCCCGAATTTTCCGATGAAATGGAACATATGGTGATTAATCCAACCTGGAATGTCCCACGTTCGATCACGGTCAAGGAATACCTGCCCAAAATGCAAAAAAATCCGAACGCGCATAGCTATCTGAATTTGATCAGTCAGTCGGGGCGGGTCGTTTCACGCGAAGGTATTGATTTCAACCAATACAACGCGTCGAATTTTCCATTCGATTTGAAACAGCCGCCATCAACACGCAATGCGCTAGGATTGGTGAAATTTATGTTCCCCAACCAGTATAATATTTATCTGCATGACACGCCGGCTAAGTCGCTGTTTTCGCGCGAAACGCGGGCCTTTAGCCATGGGTGTGTGCGCCTGCACAAACCGTTTGATTTTGCCTATGCTTTGCTGTCGGTTCAGTCGTCAAACCCCAAGGGGGAATTCCACACAGCCCTAGACAGCGGACGCGAAACGGTCATCGAATTGAAAAAACACGTACCTGTGCATTTGATGTATCGCACTGCCGTATCCAAACCAACGGGCGGCATGGAATATCGTCGCGATATTTACGGTCGCGATGGTGCAATTTTTGATGCCTTGGTTCGTGCAGGGGTGGTCATTGGATCAATTGCAGGGTAATTCTGATCCCGCGTAAACGTGGGGAATAAACATGTATACAGTCGCGGATGTCGCGCAAGCACTTGGCGCCCAACTGTTGGGTGATGGCACGGTCCTTGTTTCTGGCGTGTCCCAACCTAGTTTGGCGGGCGAAACGGATATCGCACTGGCAATGGATCCCGATTATGCGGCATTGATCCCCCAAGGTCGTGCGCGCGTTGCAATGTTGTGGCCCGGTGCGGATTGGGCCAGTTACGGGTTGCAGGCCGCGCTGGTCGCACCGCGCCCACGCTATGCGATGTCGGCCTTGTCTGCGATGATGGACGCAGGGCAGGGATATGACGCCGGCATTCACCCATCCGCGGTTGTGGACCCCACGGCCCGTTTGGGCGAAAATATATCAGTTGGTCCCTTGGCGGTAATTGGCCGCGATGTCGTGATTGGCGACAACAGTGTCATTGGCCCACAATGCTATATCGGAACCGGATCACGTTTGGGGCAAAATGCCTATCTGCGCGAAGGTGTTCGGATTGGCGCAGACGTCCGGATCGGTGATCGTTTCATCGCGCAGCCGGGCGCAACCGTTGGGGCGGATGGGTTTTCCTTTGTCACGCCCGAGGTGTCGGCGGTTGAAATTGCCCGCGATAGCCTGGGCAAACACGATATTTCAGACCGCGGACAACCGTGGGCGCGCATCCATTCATTGGCGGGTGTGATTATTGGCGATGATGTGGAACTGGGCGCGTCGTGCTGTGTTGATCGCGGTACGGTGAAACCGACGCAAATCGGCAATGGTGTCAAAACAGACAATCTGTCACAAATCGGTCATAACGTGGTGATAGGGGATGATTGCCTGATCTGTGCGCAGGTCGGTATCGCGGGATCCAGCGTGCTGGGCCGAAATGTTGTTTTGGGGGGCCAGACCGGTGTCAGTGACAATATCACAATCGGTGATAACGTGATTACAGGTGGTGCCACGAAAGTGTTGTCCAATATTCCAAGCGGTCGCATTATGTTGGGCTATCCTGCTATGAAAATGGACAGCCACATCGAAACCTATAAAGCGCTGCGGCGCTTGCCCCGTTTGATGCGCACTGTTTCGGAATTGCAAAAAACGGTTTTGAACCTATCTAAGAAAGACTAATCCCCATAGGGGCATCGCATGGAATTACGCATATGTCAGTGAAACAACAGGTCATCGAAATTTTAGCGCAGCAAGCCGTGTTAGAGCCATCAGACGTGACCTTGGATAGTACGCTAGAGCAGTTGGGAATCGACAGTCTAGGATTGGTCGAATGCATTTTCGCGATCGAAGAGGCCTTTGACATCCAAGTGCCATTTAATGCCAATGACCCGACCGAAGGTGATTTTGACATTTCATCGGTCGCGCGCATTATCGCAGGTGTTGAAACCTTGGTGGCCGAACAATCGTGAACAGGGTTGTTATAACGGGGGCTGGCACCATCAATGCCTTGGGGCAAAATGTCCCCCAAACGCTGGCAGCGATGCAGGCGGGCCGCTGTGGTATTGGTGAACTGAAATTTCGTGATGTTGATCGTTTGGCAATTAAAATCGGTGGCCAAGTCCATGATTTTGATCCAGAAACGGTATTTAACCGGCAGCAATTGGCATTATACGACCGCTTTACCCAATTCACTTTATTGGCCGCCAAAGAGGCGATTGATCAATCTGGTTTGGTGTTTTCTGGTGATCTGGCGGCGACCTCGGGCGTTGTGTTGGGCACGGCAGGCGGCGGTGTTGGCACATGGGATGAAAATTATCGGTCCGTTTATGAAGAAGGCAAGAACCGCGTCCACCCCTTTGTTGTGCCGAAACTGATGAACAATGCCGCCGCCAGTCACGTGTCGATGGAATTCAACCTAAAGGGCCCATCCTTTACCGTATCAACGGCCTGTGCCAGTTCCAATCATGCCATGGCGCAGGCGTTTCAAATGGTGCGTACGGGCCTGTCCAAAACCATGATCACCGGCGGATCAGAAAGCATGCTATGTTTCGGTGGGATCAAAGCATGGGAAGGTCTGCGCGTGATGTCCAAAGACGCTTGCCGCCCTTTTTCTGCCAATCGAAATGGCATGGTCCAAGGTGAAGGTGCGGCCATTTTCGTATTCGAGGAATTGGAACAGGCGAAATCCCGCGGTGCCGACATTCTGGCCGAGGTGACAGGATTTGCCATGTCGTCGGATGCGTCCGACATTGTGATGCCCAGCCAACAGGGGGCGGCCCGCGCCATTCAGGGCGCGTTGCGTGATGCGCGTTTGAACCCAGAGGATGTGGGATATATCAACGCCCATGGCACAGGTACGGCCGCAAATGACAAAACCGAATGTGCAGCCGTGGCCCATGTATTTGGCCAGCATGCCAATGCCTTGATGCTGTCATCGACAAAATCCATGCACGGGCATTTGATTGGCGCGACGGGTGCGGTCGAATTACTGGCCTGTATCATGGCGGTGCGTGATGGCATTATCGCACCCACGATCGGATATCAGGAACCTGACCCGGAATGCGCCCTTGATGTGGTCCCGAATGTGGCGCGCGAGGCCAAGGTTGATGTGGCCCTATCCAACGCCTTTGCCTTTGGCGGGTTGAATGCCGTTTTGGCGTTACGCGCCTTTCGTTAAATCAGCTTGAGTTTTCGCAAAAGCGCGCCATAGTGTGCAAAACACACTGGCGCGATTGCATGATATTTTTAAATTTCCTAATACAAAATATTTCGTTGATTGCGGCGGGGTTTTTATTAACGTTGATGTCCAGTTTTGGGCAGACGTTTTTTATTTCCGTCTTTTCCGGTGAAATTCGCGCTGATTTTGGCCTGACCCACGGCGAATGGGGAACCGCCTATGCCGTGGGCACATTTTCATCGGCTGTCGTCATGGTGTGGTCTGGCGGGCTAAGTGATCGGTTTAAAACCCGCCAGCTTGGGATTGGTGTGTTTTGCGGATTGGCTGTGGCGGCGTTGTGTATGGCGATGAACCCTTATGCAGTTTTATTACCGGTGGTGATATTCTTGCTGCGTCTTATGGGGCAGGGGATGTCATCGCATTTGGCTGCCGTTGCCATGTCGCGCTGGTTTGTGGCCCAACGCGGGCGTGCGCTGTCGCTGTCAAACCTGGGCTTTAGTTTGGGCGAGGCCAGTTTGCCCATCCTCTTTGTGGTATTGTTGGGGGTCTATGACTGGCGGGTGTTGTGGGGCCTGTCAGCATTGGTGATCTGTGCCGCCATTCCCGTTTTATGGACATTGTTGTCCCAAGAACGCACACCGCAATCCATGGCACAACAAAACGAAGCAACGGGTATGCAGGGGCGACATTGGACACGCCAGCAAACCCTTGGCCATCCCCTGTTTTGGTTTATGATCCCAACGCTGATGGGGCCAGGTGCCTTTGTCACGGCCTTTTTCTTTCAGCAGGTGCCATTTGCGCAGGGGCTGGCGGTTGATCATTTGGCCTTGGTCGCGGTGTTTCCGATATATTCAGCGGTTTCGGTCGGGGCGAATATTTTGTCGGGCATTGCACTGGATCGCTATGGCGCGGCGCGGCTGATGCCGTTGTATCTGGTTCCTATGGCGGCCGCGTTTTTCGTATTTGCGCAGGCACAGACATTGCTGGGCGTTGGCATAGGTTTGGTGTTTTTGGCGCTGAGTGCGGGGGCGAACGGTACCCTGCCTGTGGCGTTTTGGGCCGAATTTTACGGAACGCGCCATTTGGGCGGGATCAAGGCAATTGCCAGCGCTGTGATGGTTGTCGGATCTGCCGTTGGTCCGGCAATCACAGGTTGGTTTTTAACGCTTGGGGTGCCCTTGGGTCAGCAATACAGTTTTGTCGGTCTATATTTCTGCGGTGCAACCGTGGCCATGATGATCGGAATTCGCAAATACAACCCGTCACGCCAGTGACGTGACAAAGCTGGCACAGCCCCGAAGCGCCGCAAAATCATCCAAAATGACATGCACGCTGAATTGCTTGTTGAACTCGGCAAAGCGGCCTTTGTCGCAAAATGCCTCGGCAAAAACGGCTTGGGACAAATAGGGCGACAGCGCACGCGCAACACCGCCGATTAAATAAATACCACCCAGTGGCAAAGTGGCCAGCGCCATATCGCCATAAACTGATCCTGCAAATTGTGCCTGTGTTTCAGCCACGGCAATGGCTGTTGCGTCGCCCGCAGATGCTGCCGCCATAATATCGGCCGCACTGCGATCTTGGCGGTTGTTTAGGGCGGCATCGATGCGTTCCAAACCACGGCCCGCCAAAATATGTTCGTTTGACACGAACCCTTCGGTCTGGGCGATGGCGTCCACAACGCGGGCCTGCACTGCGCCCGCGACCGCAATACGGGCGTGACCAATTTCTGCGGGCGGAACATGGGTGCCGGAATTGGTGTGATAGACGGGGGCTGCGTTAAATCCAGTGCCCATGCCAATCACAATCTGTGGATCCGTTGGTCGTGCCTGATGATTGCCCTGCATTAATGTTTGGATGTCATCGCTGCGCAACAGGTGCAGTGAATGGCCCTGTGCCTGCAAATCGTTCAATAAACCGACATGGGCGGCACCAGTTTTCGCGGCGATTTTTGTGTCCTCAAACACCCAATCTAGGTTGGTCATTTCTGCACGCCCACCTGAAACTGGGCCGGCCACGGCAACCGCAGCACGGTCCACCTGTGTCAGACCCATTTGGGATAGGTATAAATCAATGATGTCATAAAATGTCGCATGATCAGCATTTTTGAACCGCGTGATGCTGTCATCGCGCAGGGTCAGGCCATCGGAAATCGCCATCCGTGTATTCGTTCCACCGATATCCGCCACAAGGCAAGTAGGCTGCGACATTGCGTTCATCCTTATTATTTTGTCCGTGTTTATGCATAAATTTACAGCCAAGCAAGTCCCCAAGCGGTCCATCCGCCCATTTTTGTTAGCGCAAACAATCGCGGTCACGCTATGACGAAAAAATAGTAAGTGTTCGTCTTATGTTCCAATTTTTCGTTGGCCATCGTCAGAAAAAGGTTTATCTGTGCGTTAACCATTAGGAATATATCATGACCGATTTGAAAACCATTCAGGTCCGCGGCGCGCGCGAACACAATTTGAAATCCATCGATGTCGATATCCCGCGTGATCAATTCGTGGTCATTACGGGGTTGTCAGGATCAGGGAAATCATCCCTTGCCTTTGATACCATCTACGCCGAGGGCCAGCGCCGCTATGTCGAAAGCCTGTCAGCCTATGCGCGTCAGTTTTTGGATATGATGGAAAAACCGGATGTGGATCATATCAGCGGCCTAAGCCCCGCAATTTCGATCGAACAAAAAACCACATCTAAAAACCCCCGTTCAACCGTTGGAACAGTCACCGAAATTTACGACTATATGCGGCTGCTCTTTGCCCGCGCGGGCACGCCCTATAGCCCCGCGACTGGCATGCCGATCGAGGCGCAACAGGTCCAAGATATGGTCGATCGCGTCATGGCCATGGAGGAGGGCACGCGCGCCCACCTGTTGGCGCCAATCGTGCGGGATCGCAAGGGCGAATATCGCAAAGAGTTTTTGGAACTGCGCAAGCAGGGATTTCAACGGGTCAAAGTGGATGGTCAGTTTTATGAATTGGACGAACCACCCACACTAGATAAGAAATACCGCCACGATATTGATGTGGTTGTGGACCGCATCGTAGTACGCGAAGGTATGGATACTAGGCTGGCAGACAGTTTCCGGACCGCGCTGGATTTGGCCGATGGGATTGCAATTTTGGAAACGGCCCCGCGCGACGGCGATCCGGAACGGATCACATTTTCAGAAAACTTTGCCTGTCCTGTCAGTGGCTTTACCATTCCTGAAATTGAACCGCGCCTGTTTTCGTTCAACGCGCCCTTTGGGGCTTGTCCGCAATGCGACGGGTTGGGGATGGAACTGTTCTTTGACGAACGCTTGGTCGTGCCCGATCAGATGTTAAAGGTTCGTGATGGCGCATTGGCCCCGTGGCGCAAGGGGAAATCCCCATATTTCCTGCAAACAATCGAAGCGATTGCCAAACACTACGAATTTGACCAAAACGCCCGTTGGAAAGATCTGCCCGCCCATGTCAAACAGGTGTTTTTGCATGGCTCAGGTGACGAAGAAATCCAGTTCCGCTACGACGAAGGTGGCCGGATTTATCAGGTTAGCCGCGTGTTCGAAGGTGTCATTCCCAACATGGAACGCCGCTACCGAGAAACCGACAGCAATTGGATCCGCGAAGAATTCGAACAATATCAAAATAACCGCCCCTGTGGCACCTGCGACGGCTATCGCCTAAAGCAAGAGGCATTGGCCGTCAAAATCGCGGGCGTTCATATTGGCCAAGTTGTGCAAATGTCCATCCGCGAGGCATATGCATGGTGCGAAACCGTCCCCAAACAATTAACCAAGCAGAAAAATGAAATTGCGCGCGCGATATTGAAAGAAATTCGCGAACGCCTAGGCTTTCTAAATAACGTGGGTCTGGAATACTTAACCCTCAGCCGAAATGCGGGAACATTGTCGGGCGGCGAAAGCCAGCGGATCAGACTGGCCAGCCAAATTGGATCGGGCCTGACGGGCGTCCTTTATGTGCTGGACGAACCCTCGATTGGGTTGCATCAACGCGATAATGATCGTTTGCTGACCACATTGAAAAATCTGCGCGATCAGGGCAACACAGTAATCGTTGTCGAACACGACGAAGAGGCCATCCGCGAGGCGGACTATGTGTTCGATATCGGGCCAGGGGCCGGCGTACACGGCGGACAGGTTGTCAGCCACGGATCACCCAAACACGTGGCCAGCGATCCCAATTCATTAACGGGCCAGTATCTATCCGGTAAACGCGAAATCTCCGTGCCGGCGGAACGCCGCAAAGGCAATGGCAAAAAACTGACCGTTGTGAATGCGGTTGGCAACAACCTGAAAAATGTCACGGTTGATTATCCTTTGGGGAAATTTGTATGCGTCACTGGGGTATCCGGCGGTGGGAAATCAACGCTGACCATCGAAACCCTGTTCAAAACCGCATCAATGCGCTTGAACGGCGCGAAACAGGCCCCAGCGCCCTGCGATACGATCAAAGGGTTGGAGTTATTGGACAAAGTGATCGATATTGACCAACGCCCCATCGGGCGCACGCCACGGTCCAATCCGGCCACATACACTGGTGCCTTTACCCCCATTCGCGAATGGTTCGCAGGCCTGCCCGAGGCAAAAACCCGCGGCTATAAACCGGGCCGTTTTTCCTTTAACGTCAAAGGCGGCCGATGCGAGGCCTGTCAGGGCGATGGTGTCATCAAAATCGAAATGCATTTCCTGCCAGATGTCTATGTCACTTGCGAAACCTGCCATGGTGCACGCTATAACCGTGAAACCCTTGAGGTGAAATTCAAAGGCAAATCCATCGCAGATGTTTTGGACATGACCGTCGAAGACGCCCAACAATTTTTCCAAGCCGTTCCCTCCATTCGCGAAAAAATGGATGCCTTGGTGCGGGTTGGATTGGGTTATATCAAAGTGGGCCAACAGGCCACCACATTGTCTGGCGGCGAAGCGCAGCGTGTCAAATTGTCCAAAGAATTGGCGCGCCGCTCAACGGGCAAAACGCTCTATATCCTCGATGAACCGACCACTGGCTTACATTTCGAAGATGTCCGTAAATTGCTTGAGGTGCTGCATGAACTGGTCGAACAAGGCAATTCCGTCATTGTCATCGAACATAACCTCGATGTTGTGAAAACGGCTGATTGGATTATCGACATCGGCCCCGAGGGCGGCGATGGTGGTGGGACTGTCGTGGCCACTGGTACGCCCGAGGATGTGGCCAAAGTCGGCGCAAGCCACACAGGCCATTACCTAAAAGACATGCTCAACCCAAAACGTACCGCGGCTGAGTAAACTGCCAGCGCGCCGTCAACATTTTGGCTGACCCAGCCGCCTTTCGCGCGGCTGGCATGCTTTGATGACGCAATAACCTAGAAAAACAGGACATTTTTTGTCTAAAAATATCCTCGCCGAAGGCATGCACCCCCATAGGGGTGCATTAACGATCCAGAATCAGTCTTTCTTGGCAGCGCAGGTGTTGATCCCCAAAATGCTATACAGCAGACAATTTGACATCAAGCCGGTTGCCAGTGGGATAATTCCCAACAGATATAACCAGCTATAGGTGGCGTCTGTGTTGAAAAAATACCCTGCGATCAGTGCCAGGCCGACGACAATTCGTAAAATGCGATCAATGCCGCCTACGTTCTTTTTCATAATAGTCCCTCACAACATATATATAAATTTGAATATATACTAAATTCAAGTAATGACAATAAAAAAATGGCCCAAGCTGAGCTGGGCCATTTTCTATGTTATTTTTCTGGGATCAAACCCCTTGGGCTAAATCGTAGCACTAACAACAGGATCAAT
The DNA here is from genome assembly GCA_964633145.1 of uncultured Phaeobacter sp. Taxonomy (GTDB): domain Bacteria; phylum Pseudomonadota; class Alphaproteobacteria; order Rhodobacterales; family Rhodobacteraceae; genus CAJXSD01. The sequence goes on from CAZWFE010000002.1 coordinate 62,146, forward strand.
CCCATTGTGAACAATCGCATGTGCGCCACACTATCCAGCAGGTGCAAACGCAGCGCGCTGTCTTCGGCCATGCCGCTGGTAACGATGTTCATCAGCCATTGACCTAACGGCTCCACTTGAACCCATAAAAACCAGATCAGAAATCCGCCCAATACGGCCCCGAAGTTGTTACCTGATCCACCAACAATCACCATAACCCAGATCAGGAATGTGTACCGCAACGGTTGATATGTTCCTGGGGTCAGCTGTCCATCAAGGGTTGTCATCATTGCGCCCGCGATACCACAAATTGCCGAGCCTAAGATAAAGATCTGCAAATGCCGGTGTGTGACGTTCTTGCCCATTGCTTCGGCTGCGACTTCGTTATCGCGGATGGCGCGCATCATGCGTCCCCATGGGCTGTTTAGCGACAATTGCGCCATTACCAGCAAAATCACCAAAACGGCTGTGAACAACAGCGAATAGCTGAATTTCACATAGAGTGACGATGCCGTGACAGGATCAAATCCCCATTGGGTGGCTTTGTCGACGAATTCAGCAGATTGTTGTAAATCAACTTCGCGCGCGACGGGGCGGTCCAAACCGATAACGTTTTTAACGCCACGGGCCAACCAATCTTCGTTTTTCATAATGGCAATGACGATTTCCGCGATGCCCAAGGTGGCAATCGCCAGATAATCAGACCGCAGGCCCAATGCTGTTTTACCGATAATCCAGGCTGCAGCTGCGGCCAAGACACCACCAATGGGCCATGCCATTAAAATGGGCAAACCCAAGCCACCAATATTGCCCTGTAATGCGGGATTGATCGCCTCGATCGCAGCAACGGCTGGGTCGAATACAGCGCGGTAGATGAAAAAACCAACAATCAGAACAGCCGTTGCGCCGAAAAATCGTATTCTGCCGGCTGGCAACGTTTTGATGGCAAACCCTGTCGCTATAATCGCCAACACTCCAAGAACCAGTGCTGCGATTAATCCCAAGCCGCCTGCAGACCAGGCCTCGCCGACAGGATCGGATGAAACCAAAACGGTTGCCAAGCCACCCAGTGCAACAAAGCCCATGACACCCACGTTAAACAGGCCAGCAAAGCCCCACTGCAGGTTCACACCTAAGGCCATGATTGCGCTGATTAAGCCCATGTTGACGATCAACAGCGCCGAGTTCCAGCTTTGAATCATGCCGGTCATCACAATTAAACCTGCGACAATGGCAAAGAGGCCGATGTTTTTTGTACGTTCCATCAGTATGCCTTTCCTTTGAACAGTCCCGTTGGGCGGAACAGCAGCACGACAATCAAAATCATAAAGCTAACCGCAAATTTATAATCAGTTGACAACAGTTGCACCAAACCAGAGGGTTCAAGCGTTTCTGGCAACCAATATCCCAACACTTTTTTCCACGCATATGTGATCATCACCTCAGAAAAGGCGACAACAAAACCGCCCGCAATCGCGCCCAATGGGCTGCCCAAGCCGCCCACAATCGCACTGGCAAAGATTGGCAGCAGCAATTGGAAATAGGTGAACGGTTTGAACGATTTATCCAAACCATACAAAACACCCGCGATTGTTGCCAGTGCAGCCACGATGATCCATGTGACGGCAACAACACGTTCCGGGCTGATCCCGGATAACAATGCAAGATCTTCGTTATCGGAATAGGCACGCATCGATTTGCCAGTGCGCGTTTTGTTTAGGAACCAAAACAACAGCGCCACGGCAATGGCAGCTGTAACAACAGTGATGGCTTGGGTCGATTTGATGGCCAAGCCTTCGTCTAGGCCCGTCATATTTTTGAATTCACGCGCCTTGATCAAAAACCGTTCGCCGTCGCGGAATTGTTGTTCATTGGGGCCAATGATGACACGAACGATGCCGTTCATCATGAACATGACACCCATCGACACGATGACCAAAATCACCGGTTTCGATTTTTTCTCGCGATAGAATTTATAGACCAATTTATCGGTCATCAACACCATCAACACCGCGCCTGCAATGCCAAAGGGCAGGGCCAGTAACGCCGTTGGCAGGGGGCCAAAACTGATGCCGATGGATTGCATCCACCATGTGACCAGCACAGTGACCATCGCCCCAAAGGCCATGGTGTCCCCATGCGCAAAATTCGAAAACCGCAAAATACCATAGATCAGCGTGACGCCAAGCGCGCCTAGGGCCAATTGGCTGCCATAGGCAATCGCAGGCACCAAGACGAAATTTGAAAGGGCGACAAAACCGTTTAGAAACTCCATGCCCTTATCCTCCTAGGAATGAACGACGAACTTCGGGGTCCGCCAACAAATCTTTGCCGCTGCCAGTATGCGCATTGGCCCCTTGGACCAAAACATAGCCTTTGTCAGCGATTTCCAGTGCTTGGCGGGCGTTTTGTTCCACCATCAGAATTGGGATGCCTGTGCGCGCTACCTCGATGATGCGGTCAAACAATTCGTCCATGACGATGGGGCTGACGCCTGCGGTGGGTTCGTCCAGCATCAATACCTTGGGTTGGGTCATCAATGCGCGACCCACTGCGACCTGTTGGCGTTGCCCGCCTGACAGTTCACCCGCCGCTTGGTAGCGTTTGTCGCGTAAAATTGGGAACAAGTCATAGATTTGTTCCATTGTCTGGCGAATATCGTCGTTGCGGATGAATGCGCCCATCTCTAAATTTTCTTCGACGGTCATTGACGCAAAGATGTTGTTTGTTTGGGGCACGAACCCCATGCCTTTGATAACGCGGTCTTGGGGGGACAAATGTGTGATGTCCTCTCCGTCCAGGCGCACAGCACCATCACGGACGTTTAGCATTCCGAATACAGCTTTCATCGCGGTCGATTTGCCGGCACCGTTCGGGCCAACAATTACAGCAATTTCGCCTTTGTCGACTGCAATCGTGCAGCCATGCAAAATATCGGGGCCGTTTCCATAGCCGCCGGTCATGCAATCGCCAATCAAAAATGGCTCAGACATTTATTTTTCCTTTCACGTGCCTACACACTTTGGCGTAGGGCAGGGCGCGCATTGCCCCTATGTTATGCTTCTAGCAGGTCTTTGTTTTTCAAACCTGTTCCCAGATAGGCTTCGATCACTTGTTCATTGGATTTGATTTCATCCAAAGTGCCCTGAGCCAAAACTTTGCCTTCGGCCATACAAATGACTGGGTTACACAGGCGACCGATGAAATCCATATCGTGTTCGATCACAACAAATGTGTAGCCACGGTCTTGGTTCAAACGGATGATGGCATCGCCGATCGTGTTTAACAAAGTGCGGTTTACGCCTGCGCCCACTTCGTCCAGAAATACGATCTTTGCGTCGACCATCATGGTGCGGCCCAGTTCCAGCAATTTTTTCTGCCCGCCCGAGACCTGACCCGCTTTGTGGTCGGCCAAATGCGTGATGGTCAGAAATTCCAATACTTCGTCAGCTTTGGCGCGCAATGCGCGTTCTTGGTCTGCGATGCGTTTGCGACCAAACCAGGTGTCCCACAAACGTTCGCCGATTTGATCACCAGGGACCATCATCAAATTTTCACGGCATGACATTGAATGGAATTCATGTGCGATTTGGAACGTACGCAACAGACCTTTGTGAAACAATTCGTGGGGTGGCAGACCTGTTATGTCCTCTCCTGCCATCGTGACGCGCCCAGATGTGGGGGTCAATACGCCGGCAATCACGTTAAACAATGTCGTTTTGCCAGCACCATTTGGACCAATCAGACCTGTGATCGATCCTTGTTCGATTTCAAGCGTTGCCCCATCCACTGCATGGAAGCCGCCAAAATGTTTATGAAGGTTTTCAACCTTGATCACGGTTGGATCCTTTCCCCGATTTTGTAACGAAACAGCCCGGCAATCGCCGGGCTGCGTAATTCTTACAGTTCGTTTGAATTAACGGAAACGTACGGTGTTGATCGCACCATTACCGATTTCGATTTCACGATAGTTACCGGCTGATTCACCTGGGCCAATCAGTTCAACCGCAGTGGCACCAACATAGTCGATGTCCTGACCCGCTGCAATCAGGTCCAGCGCTTTGCCCAACTCGCCTGGCAGGATTGGTTCGCCTGGTGCGTTTGCCAGATCCATGATCTTGCCTGCAAAATCGGCCGAGTTTGTTGAACCCGCGGCCTGCATTGCCAACATGATCAATGCGGCTGCGTCATAGCTTTCAGGTGCGAATGCTGATGTGCCTTCGAAACCTGCTGCTGAGGCTAGCTCTTGGAACACTTCGGAACCTTTGCTGTCGGTACCTGGGTACTGACCGAATGAACCGTCCAAATCGGACCCAATTGTGTCAACCAATTCTTGGCCGACCATACCATCGGGCAACACGAATGTGTCAAACGCGCCTGTGTCCAAAGATGCTTGGATGATGCCCTTGCCACCTTGGTCGGTGTAGCCTGCGACAACCAATACGTCACCACCGGCAGATGCCAATGCGCCCACTTCGGCTGAGTAGTCGGCTTTGCCGTCTTCGTGTGCCGCAGAAATGGTCACTGTGCCGCCAGCCGCTTCGAACGCAGCTTGGAAGCTGTCAGCCAAACCTTTGCCGTAGTCGTTGTTTGTGTATGTCAACGCAACTGTTTTGATGCCACGTTCCATGATCACATTTGTCATCACAACGCCCTGACGTGCGTCTGATGGGGCTGTACGGAAAAACAGGCCGTCATCTTCGGCTGTCGACAGCGCAGGTGATGTTGCCGATGGTGATACCATCACAACGCCGTTTGCGCGTGCTACGTTTTGCAAAATCGCACCTGTTACACCGGAACAGTCTGCGCCCATGATGGCGTTGACTTTGTCAGATGTGATTAAACGCTCAGCTGCTGCGGTTGCTGCGGCGGCGTCAACACATGTGCTGTCTGCACGAACTGGCGTGACAGTTGAACCATCCAGCAGTTTGCCAGATGCGGTTACTTCGGCCATCGCCATTTCAGCGCCGGCGGCCATCATAGGTGTGATGGATTCCAATGGACCAGTAAAGCCCAAGATAACGCCGATTTTAACGTCTTCTGCTGCGATCGCGGATGACGCTAGGATTGCGGATGCAGCTGTCGCTGTCAGCAATTTTTTCATAGTTTTCTCTCCCAAAAGTTTTGTAAAACTCGAGCCTTAGAATACTGTTCACAATCGCAAAAGAAAAGGCCAATTTAAGGAACCTTAACGCTGCGGAAAGCTGTATCATGTTTGCTGTGAATCTACCTAGGCTGCGTTTGGTTAATTTCGGTTAAAATGGCGTTAAAACAATAATTTATACGCAACCGTTTCTTGGCGATCGCATGGAACGGGTGCAAAGGTTTTCAAAAATAAATCAACGCGCGTTCGTTTGGCCATCAACCGCAATTCGTGCAGCCCAAGTAGGGGCCATTGCCCAGAATCGCCAAGGGCAGCGTGTGTTATTGTGGGTATTTTACGTTGCGGATGGGGTCAAACTGTCAGTCGAGTTGAGTGACTGCCGCGTTCGCGATAGGGCGTCGTTGCATAATGCGCGCGGTAGCATTTTGAAAAATGTGATGGCGATGCAAATCCACATGCCAAGGCAACATTGATTACGCTCATGTCTGTTTGCATCAACAGGTTGCGCGCTTTTTGCAGGCGCAATTCCATATAGTATCGCTTGGGACTGCGATTTAGGTAACGCCGGAACAATCGTTCCAGCTGGCGCGTCGACATCGATACCTCTTTGGCCAAGGTCGCCGGACTGATCGGATCCTCGATGTTTTTTTCCATCATTTGGATCACTTGGCTCAGTTTTGGGTGGCGAACCCCGATTCGGGTTGGCACAGACAGGCGTTGTGTGTCTTGGTCGGTCCGAATTGAGCTATAGATCATTTGATCTGCAACCGCATTTGCCAATTCTTCGCCATGGTCATCGGCAATGATTTTCAACATCAAATCGATAGACGATGTGCCGCCAGCGGTTGTCAAACGTGTGCCATCGGTGACAAAGACCGATTTTGTCAGGTCGACCTCTAAAAACTCTTCGGCAAAGCTGTCTTGGTTTTCCCAGTGAATCGTAGCGCGCTTGCCATCTAACAGGCCGGCCTTGGCCATGGGATAGGCGGCCGTACACAACCCACCGATTGTCAAGCCGCGGCGGGCCTCGCGGCGGATCCAATTCAGCAGTTTTTTCGTAGTGGCGTGTTGGATGTCCATGCCGCCGCACAAAATGATGGTATCGTCGCGCTTTAGCTCGCACAGATCATCATCAAGTTTGAACACCGTTCCCGCCGAGCATGAAACTGATTCCCCCCCCTCGCCATAAAACCGCCAAGAATACAGGTCTTGACCAGACATCCGGTTCGCAATGCGTAACGCATCCAGCGCTGAGGCAAAGGAAAGAAGGGTGAAATTATGCATCAGTACAAAGACAAATCGCTTGGTGTCTTTGTTTTTCGTATCCACTGGGATGATTTGGCGGTTCGTTTTCATCTGGACCTACGTCGCTGGAATATGCTCTTTGGGGTGCAAAGATAATGCACTTGGGCCAAACTTACCAGCACAGTCAATACCTATCGTGTAATAACACTCTGGTCCTTTGGTATATCTTGTGTATATAACCCAATGATATCGCTAACGAGGAGATACAGAAATGAGTGAATGGCAAAAATCCACATGGCGCAACAAGCCACGGGTTCAGATGCCTGATTATACGGATCAGGAGGCGCTGAACGCAGTCGAAAGTCAGCTGTCAAACTATCCGCCACTTGTTTTTGCAGGCGAGGCGCGGAGCCTAAAGGCGAAATTGGCCGCCGCGTCCCGCGGAGAAGCCTTTGTATTGCAAGGTGGTGATTGCGCTGAAAGTTTTGCACAGTTTTCCGCAGATGGCATTCGTGACACGTTCAAGGTTATGTTGCAGATGGCAATGGTTCTGACCTATGGCGCCAAGGTGCCTGTGGTCAAAATTGGCCGTATGGCGGGTCAGTTTGCGAAACCACGCTCTGCGCCCACGGAAACGGTAAATGGCGTTGAACTGCCCAGCTACCGTGGCGACATTATCAACGAATTGGACTTCACGTCCCAGGCAAGGATCCCTGATCCGAAAAAAATGTTGCAGGCCTATACACAGGCGGCAGCAACGCTGAATTTGTTGCGTGCGTTTTCCACAGGTGGTTACGCAGATGTGCATCAGGTTCACAGCTGGACCCTAGGGTTCATCGAGGGTGAAAAAGCATCACGTTACAGCCAAATGGCCGAACGCATCAGCGATGCGTTGGATTTCATGAAAGCCGCTGGTCTGGACAGCAAGGTGGCGCATGAATTGCGCACGGTGGAATTTTTCACCAGCCACGAAAGTCTGTTGTTGGAATATGAAGAGGCCTTAACACGCCAAGATTCGACATCGGGTAAATGGTTGGCCGGATCTGGTCACATGATCTGGATCGGTGATCGTACGCGTCAACCTGATGGGGCACATGTTGAATTCTGTCGCGGTGTGTTGAACCCAATCGGTTTGAAATGTGGTCCCACCACAACCGCCGACGATCTAAAGGTGTTGATCGACAAACTGAACCCTGAAAACGAAGCAGGCCGTTTGACCCTGATCGCACGCTTTGGCGCGGGATCTGTTGGCGATCATTTGCCTCGTTTGGTCAAGGCGGTTGAGGAACATGGCGCGAATGTTGTTTGGTCGTGTGATCCGATGCATGGCAATACAATCAAATCATCCTCGGGCTATAAAACACGTCCCTTTGACAGTGTTCTGCGCGAGGTTCGTGAATTTTTCGAAATTCATCAGGCCGAAGGCACCGTTCCTGGTGGTGTGCATTTCGAAATGACGGGCCAAGACGTCACTGAATGTACCGGCGGTATGGTGGCCGTTTCAGACGAAGACCTGTCATCACGCTATCACACAGCTTGTGACCCACGTTTGAACGCGTCACAATCACTGGAATTGGCGTTTTTGGTGGCCGAAGAATTGGTCAAACGCCGCGGCGCAAACGCAGCTATCGCAGCGCAATAATCGCCCGTAACATAAATATAGAAAACCGATCCTTTTGGGGTCGGTTTTTTTTATGGGCTGATCTGGGGCAGACCCACCATGCGGCGAATGTCTGCGGGTGTCGCACCTTGGTCGCGGTACACCTGAATGGATTTGGCATCATGGCGTTTGGCCAAACGTTTGCCTGCCTCATCTGTGATCAAGCGATGGTGGCAATAGTTGGGGGTGTCATAGCCCAGCAGATGTTGCAACAGGACGTGGATTTGCGTGCTTTCAAATAAATCGGACCCCCGAATGACATGGGTGATGCCTTGCGCATGATCATCAATGACACAGGCCAAATGATAGGCAGCATAATGCTGGCGCCACAAAACAACTGACCCAATAGTGCGGCGAAATTCATCCACTGAAAATTCGTGGGTCGCGGTGCCCTGATAACAGGTTTCGTGAAATAACAGGCGCAGCTTGGGGTCCAATCGGTCTAACCGCAGGCGCATGTTTTGCGTTGGAATATCTGATAGATCGACAGGCGCCAAACCCGCACAGGTGCCCGGATAAATAATCCCATCGGGGCCAAAAGCAGGTTCGCCGTCCTGCGGTGCGGCAGCCGCTGCCATTACATCGCGACGATTGCAGTGGCATGCAAAGATATGGTCGCCCAGTGGCCCGCGCAGCGCATCGGCATAAATATCAGCCCGGTCTGATTGCCGTAAAACCGGCCCGTCCCAAGTGATGCCAAGCCACGCCAGATCATCATAGATCAGCCGTTCCCATTCGGGCCGGGCGCGGCTTTGGTCCAGATCCTCGATCCGCAGGATAAATGACCCGCCATTCGCGCGGGCCAAGTCATGCGCCAACAGCGCTGAGTAGGCATGCCCCAAATGCAGCGGACCGGTTGGCGATGGGGCAAAACGCGTACGCATGTTAACCCTGTTGCTGATCCAGCCAGTCTTGGAATGCGGCCTTGGCGCGATCGGTATAGGCGCGATAGCGGTCTTTGCGCCCTTTGCGGCCAGATTTCAGCCCCTCAATAGGACGGAAAAGCCCGAAATTCACGTTCATGGGTTGGAATGTCTTGGCCTCGGCGCCGCCAGTGATATGATGGACCAATGCGCCCATTGCGGTGTCTTGGGGGATATCTGAAACATCTGTCCCCAAAATTTCATGCGCAGCATAGCGGCCCGCTAGTAATCCCATTGCTGCACTTTCAACATATCCTTCGACGCCGGTGATCTGGCCTGCAAAGCGAACATTGGGGCGTGATTTCAGCCGCATGCGCGCATCCAGCAGGGTGGGCGAATTGATAAATGTATTGCGGTGGATCCCACCCAAACGGGCAAAGGACGCATCTTGTAGCCCGGGGATCATGCGCAACACTTCTGTTTGTGCGCCGTATTTCATTTTGGTTTGGAAACCCACGATATTATACAGCGTGCCCAAGGCGTTATCGCGGCGCAACTGCACCACTGCATAGGGTTTGATGTCGCTGTGCGGGTTGGTCAAGCCAACGGGTTTCATCGGGCCAAAGCGCAGCGTTTCGCGCCCGCGTTCTGCCATGACCTCAATCGGTAGGCAGCCATCGAAATATCCTGCCGTCTCACCTTCGTGAAATTCAGTTTTATCGGCCGCTAGCAACGCATCGATAAACGCCTCATACTGGTCGCGCGTCATGGGGCAATTGATATAGGCGGTGCGCTCTTCTTCGGTGTCGCCCTTGTCATAGCGCGATTGCAGCCACGCCTGTGACATATCAATGCTTTCGGCATAAACAATTGGCGCGATCGCGTCGAAAAATGCTAGGGCTTCGGCACCTGTTTCGGTTGCAATTGATTGCCCCAAAGACGAGGAGGTCAGTGGCCCTGTTGCCACGATCCAGTGGCCATCCTGCGGTAATTCGGGGATCTCATCCAAGCTGATTTCGATGTTGGGATGATCGCGCAATGCCTGCGTGACGGATTGCGCAAATGGATCGCGATCAACAGCCAAAGCCCCGCCGGCAGGCAACCGATGTTTGTGCGCGGTTTGCATGATAATCCCGCCAGCCTGCAACATTTCCCAGTGCAGCAATCCCACGGCGTTATTTTCGTGGTCATCAGAGCGGAACGAATTGGAACAGACCATTTCGCCCAAGCTGCCTGTACGATGGGCAAATGTTTCGACCTTGGGGCGCATTTCGTGAATAACAACCTGAACGCCCAAATTTGCGGCCTGCCATGCAGCCTCGGATCCGGCCATTCCGCCGCCGATGATATGTAATTTTTTATCCATGACGCCCATCTAATCTATTTTCACAAAAATGAAAGCCCTGTTTGACGATCTGACCCTGTCATAGCGGCAACATTGCCTTTTGCACAGAAATCCGATAGCCGATTGTCGTAACAAAACAAAAGGCCGACCTATGGCAAACCGATCTTTTTCCACGCAAGATAAATCAAACCTAGCTTGGTTTGTGAAACTATATTTGAAACCCCATGTCGGGGCTTTGTCGGTGGTCTTTGTTGTTATTTTGTCCCAAGCCTTTGTGTATCAGCAATTTTTGTCGCTGACCGAACGCGGGTTACGGGTCATTTTTGAACAGGGGCAATTGTCCGAACTGATTTGGATTTGTGGTGTGACCACGGCCATTTTTGCGGTGCGTGCCTTTGGCAGTTACTTTATCCCTGTGCAGTCTGCAAAAATTGCGGGGCGGGCGGTGCGCGCATTACGCACGGATTTGATCCAACATTTGTTGGGGGTGCGGCAGGAATTTTTCGACCGTTCAACCGCAGGGGATGTATCGCTGCGATTGGCCAATCAGGCGCGTGATTTGGGGGGCTTTGTGGGGCAATCGACCGTCAGCGCGGTGCGTGATGCGCTGACGATAATCGTTGTATCGGGATATTTGATTTACAAATCACCACAGCTGTTTGCCTTTGCGATTGTGGTTATTCCGATGATTTCGGTGGCCATTAATTTTGCCTCACAACGGATCAAAACGCTGCAACGATCTTACGAAGATGCCTATGGCCATTACATGGGCAGCCTAGACGAAATGACATCCGGCATGCGCACCATAAAAATGACCCGACAAGAGGCCAGTGAAACCCAGCGCCTGAACCAAGAGGTGGGGGACCTGTTCAAATTCACCGTAAATCTGCAAAAAGCCAGTGCCATTTTGCCCCCCTTGATTGATGTTGCATCAGCGGCCTTTTATTTGCTGGTGATCGGTGTTGGCGGTTATTTCGCGCTAAGCGATCAATATGCGCTGGATGGGGCAGGGATTATTTCGTTTTTGTTGGGATTGGTCATGTTGTTTGATCCTGCAAAAAACTTGGGCAATTTCTTTGTTCGGTTGCAATCCAACCTGATCTTGATCGACAGCATCCGCAGTTACCTAAAGCTGCCGGCCGAGGATCAAAATCCATCGGGCCAGCATCTGGACCCTGATCACGGCGTTTCCATTGCGTTACATGCGGTGGATTTCAGCTATCCCAATGGGATGCAGGTTTTGTCATCTGTGGACATGCAGTTTCAGGCGGGAAAAACCACGGCGATCGTTGGGGCGACGGGATCGGGTAAAACCACCGTCTTGGCATTACTGGCCAAGCTTTATGATCGCAGTGGTGGGGATATTCTGTACAATGGCATTGGGATTGATGATTATGCGCTGGCAGGGTTGCGCGAAAACATTAATATCGTTTCGCAAGATATTGTTATATTTAATAAATCAATATACGAAAATATTGCCTATGCGCGACCTGATGCCAGCGTCGATGATATTCATGCCGCCGCACGCAAGGCACAGATTTTCGACCTGATGACCACGCGCGGCGATCAGCCCGTGGGCCCCAAAGGGTCGGGGCTATCGGGTGGCCAGCGTCAACGCATCGCGATTGCGCGTGCGTTTTTGAAATCGGCCCAGATCCTGATTTTGGATGAGGCCACATCCGCGCTGGACCCCGTGACGGAAAAATTGATCAATGACGCCTTTTTCAATCACGAAGCGCGCGCGACGAAAATTATTGTAACGCACAAGCTCAAAAGCATCGAAAACGCAGATATGATCTATGTGCTGGATGCGGGCCAGGTGGTCGAGCAGGGCCAGCATGCCGATTTGATGGGGCAACAGGGGCTCTATGCTGCGATGTATTCAACACAAATGGGTGATCGGGCGTAACAGCGGGCTTGGAATTTTTGGCCCGCATGCCATATCTAAGAAAAAGGATTGCGATATGATTGCCACTATGTTCGCCACGGGTTCACGGGTTGTATTTGCTGCTGTGCTGTCTGGTGTTTGCGCCACGGCTGCACAGGCCGCTGATGTTCAGGAATTATACGACGCACTGCGGCTGGATGGGATTGCCGACATCATTCACCAAGAGGGGATCGAACAAATCGACGTTTATGCCGAAAATTATGTAGGCCCGCGATCTGCATCGCAGTTTGCGCAACAGGCCCAGGAAATTTTTGCGCGTGACGATATCCAATCTACGCTGATGAATGGGCTGGAAACGCTGGATCCTGATCATATGGCCGCGGCACTCGATTATTTCACATCGGCCCAAGGTGCGCTGTTTGCCGAATTGGAAACAACGGCGCGGGTCGCCATTTCTGATGATGAGGTCGAAGAACAGGCCAAAGCCATGGCTGCGCAGGCGCGTGACAGTGATCGCGCACGGATCGCATTGTTAGAGCGTTCGATTGAGGTGTTGGAAATGGTCGAATTCAACATCCAAGCCGCACAAGAAAGCCAGTATAGTTTTTTGATTGAACTGGCCCAAGCCGAAGTGATTGATTTTAGCCAAGGTGAAATATTGGCGTTGATTGCTGAGGATCAGGGCGAATTGACCGAAATGGTTCAGGAATGGCTGTTGGCCTTTACTTATATGGCCTATTCGCCGGTCAGTGATGACGAATTACAGGGCTATATCGATTTCCAATCATCGGACCCGGGACAGGCCCTAAATCAGGCATTGTTTGATGCGTTTCGGGTCATGGATGTCGAACAATCGCAAAAAATGGGACGATTGGTGGCCAGTTTCATGGCCGCACAAGAGTTATAGGGTTTTACGGTTGACTTTCATCCATGAAACGGGCATAGACCGCGCCTAAGGCGGGGTTTCCCGTCTTTTTTAAATTGACAACGCCCTAGGGCGCGCTGTTCGACGGCTGCAATTGCACAAAACGCCCAAGTTGTTGGGGGCCTAAGGACGCGGTAACAAAAGGAAAGACACATGTTTGCTGTCCTAAAAACTGGCGGTAAGCAGTACAAAGTTCAAGCGGGCGATATTTTGCGCGTTGAAAAATTGGCTGCCGACGCAGGTGAAACAGTACAATTCAACGAAATTCTGATGGTGGGTGGTGATAAACCAGTCATCGGCGCACCACGCGTTGACGGTGCCGCGGTTCAGGCCGAGGTTATCGATCAGATCAAAGGTGAAAAAACAATCAACTTTGTGAAACGCCGTCGTAAGCACAGCTCACAACGGACAAAGGGCCACCGTCAAAAATTGACATTGGTTCGTATCACAGAAGTTTTGGCCAAAGGTGCTGACAAAACTGGCGTGAAAGCGGCAGTCGGCGCAGGCTCAGTCGCAGTAGCGGCAGAATAAGAGGAGTAACCACCCATGGCACATAAAAAAGCAGGCGGTTCATCCCGTAACGGTCGCGACTCAGCCGGTCGTCGTTTAGGCGTTAAAATCTATGGCGGTCAGTCCGTAAACCCAGGCAACATCATCGTGCGTCAGCGCGGTAACAAATGGTGGCCAGGTGAAGGCGTAGGCCAAGGGAAAGATCACACAATCTTTGCAACTGCAGAGGGCAATGTGAAATTCCACAAAGGCTTTAAAGGCCGTACATTTATCTCAGTTCTTCCCGCTGCGGAGGCTGCTGAATAAGCCGAAAACCAAAGATATCAGTTTTCATATCAGGGGCTCGGCACACCGCCGGGCCCCTTTTTTATTTTTTACACAGGATCCTCAGAAATGTTTGAGGCCATTAAAACAGATCGATTAATTTTGCGACCCTTTGTGCCCAAGGATGCACCTCGGGTGATTGAAATTTTGGGAAATTATGCTGTCAGTAAATGGCTGTCCTCTGTGCCCCATCCATTTTCTGCGCAGGATTTGAAAATTTTTGATCCCGACAGCCCGCGCGCTTGGCCAAATTTTATGGCCGTGGCGCTGGGTGATCAATTGATTGGCGCGGTAAACAACCATCCACATTTGGGCTATTGGTTTGCGCCTGCGACACATGGAAACGGATACGCGACAGAAGCGGTCAAGGCCGTCTGTGATTTTGTGTTTCATTCGCAAAAACGGGCCGAGCTGTTGTCTGGATATTACGCCGACAATGCCGCATCCGAACGGGTTTTACAAAAATGCGGATTTCGCGAAACCCATCGCGGCCCACAATATTCGCGCGCCCGCAATGAAACACGGCCCCATGTTTGGGTCCGCCTTAGCGCGGATCAATGGGGGGCAATGGTATGAGCGTTGCACTTTTACCCTTTATAGGATTTGCATTGTCACAGGTGGGCACGCCCGGTCCTGCCAATATGGCCATGATGGCGACAGGGGCTGGCTTTGGCTTTCGTCGGGCGTTGCCCTTTATGTTCGGTGTCGTCTTGGGCAAGCAAATTATTATTTGGCCCATCGGCTTTGGTTTGATGTCCTATGCAACGCAGCTGCCTTGGCTGTTTTTGGCGCTTAAATATATCTCGGCGGCTTATATTGTATGGCTGGCATGGCGCGTGGCGAATATGCGCTTGTCCCCAGTTGGGGACACACAACCGGCGCCAAGGTTTTGGGCGGGGCTATGGGTTCATCCCCTAAACCCGAAAGCATGGGCCATGATCGTGACAGGATTCACTACCTATGTTTCGCCCCAAACACCGGCATTTTCGGCGACACTTCAGATTTCATTAACACTTTTTGGTGTTCAGTTGTTGTGTCACCCGATCTGGACATTTTTTGGCGATCGAATTGCAAAAACTATAATGGGAACCCCCTTTGAACGTTACCTAATGTGGACGCTTGCAGGTTTGACAGTGGGGTTCGTGGCAATCGCCACATTGACAGGAGAGATTTGATGGAAATGGATACACTTATTCAACAACCCGTGTTTGAAACAGAGCGCTTTGTTTTGCGCCCTGTGCAGCGCTCTGACGCGGGTTTGATCGAATTTCACACACGCGATATCCGTTTGGCCCGTCAAACCATTTCTATTCCGCATCCTTTACCATCTGGTGCGACGCAATCCTTTATTGATCGCTGCCAGTCCCCAAATCGGGAAGAGGACGTTTGGGTAATTGATGGCAGCCGCACCGGCTGGTCCGAGGTCATCGGATTGGTGTCGTTGGAACGGTTGGGCCAAAATAAATCAGAATTGGGGTACTGGGTCGCCCCCACATTTTGGAACCAAGGTGTCGCGTCTGAGGTGGCCAAAGCCATTGTC
Source organism: uncultured Phaeobacter sp. (assembly GCA_964633145.1). Classification (GTDB taxonomy): domain Bacteria; phylum Pseudomonadota; class Alphaproteobacteria; order Rhodobacterales; family Rhodobacteraceae; genus CAJXSD01. The sequence continues at coordinate 77,529 of CAZWFE010000002.1, forward strand.
GCGCAAAACCCAATGCACAACGCAACAATTGTTGCCGCCGTATTCCAAGACAACCCAGCATCGGCACGCGTGCTGACAAATTGTGGGTTCGAATACCTTGGTGACGCCGAGGCATTCAGTGTCGCACGCAATGCCAAGGTCGCCACTTGGACATATTTACGCAAAATGCATTAAGCACCTACTCTAGGGTAAGGGACATGTTAGATATTATTGAAACCGATAGGCTGCGTCTGCGGCCTGTCGCAGCAACTGATCGCGACGAATTGGTCGCCCTGATCAATGATTATGAGGTCTCAAAATGGCTCACACGGGTGAAATACCCCTATACGGCATCAGATTTTGACGAATTTTTGATCTATGCAGGGCAAAATCCCCAATGGATCATTGAATATCACGGCACCGTTGCGGGCTGCATCGGGCTTGACGGCGAATTTGGATACTGGCTGGGGCAGTCGTTTTGGGGCAAGGGAATTGTGCCAGAGGCAGCATATGCGATTTTGTCTGATCATTTCAAAAATCCACGCGCACATGTGGTCTATTCGTCGTATTTTTTGGGAAACGAAAAATCAGGTGCTATCCTTGCACGTCTCGGATTTTCGCCAATTGGCGCCACGACCCAGCCCCATAGCTTGGCCCAAGGCCAAAGCGTAGAGGCGCAACCAATGGTGTTAACACCAGAGCAGTGGCATTTTCTGCATCCGCCCATATTGGAAACTGCGGATCTACGCCTTGAAATTTCGACACTTGCGACGGTCCAAGAAAACTATGAAATTTTAAAACACAAAAAGGTTGCGTGGGACCTAGGGACCTGGCCCCATCCGTTGGAATTGTCAGATGTGATGGATCGCGCCCGCGATTTTCGGTGGCGGGGCGCATGGAATGGGAATTTTTTGATGCGATTAAAACATTCAGGCCAAGCTGTTGGTGTCATAGGCTTTCATTCCCCAACCGCTGGTCGTCGGGATGATATGAACCTAGGCTATGCCGTGCACCCTGACCATTGGGGCTGCGGTTATGCCACCCAAGCAGTGAATGCTGTTGCCGCCTTTGTATTTGACCGGTATGACTGCGCGTCCATCTCTGCCGATTTTTTCGATGATAATCCAGCGTCAGGCCGTGTATTGGAAAAATGCGGGTTCAAAGTTGTAGCACATGGCCAAGCCACAGGTGCCGCGCGCGGATTTGAAACTCCAGATACAACAATGCAATTGCAACGTCAGCAAGCCCAAGCAGCGCTTTGATTGGCAAAAATACTTTTTGGGGGTTTTGCACCCCCAAACCCCCGCAGGATATTTCTAGACAAAAAATGTGCCTTTCATTTTTGCAAAAATACTCTCGGGGGTCTGGGGGGCTGATAGCCCCCCAGCGATTGCAAATTTAAGCGAGTACTTGAGCCTGCTTCGATTTTCGAATATGCGCTAGGAACCTTTTACGTTAGGACGATAATATGAAATTTCTTGATCTTGCCAAAGTTTACATTCGCTCGGGATCGGGCGGGTCGGGCGCGGTCAGTTTTCGGCGCGAAAAATTCATTGAATTTGGTGGCCCCGATGGTGGTGATGGTGGACATGGCGGATCTGTTTGGGCAGAGGCGGTTGACGGTTTAAACACCTTGATTGATTTTCGCTATCAGCAACACTTTTTTGCAGATAATGGCAGGCCTGGGATGGGGCAGCAGCGATCTGGGGCAAACGGGGGCGATATAATATTACGAGTGCCCGCCGGAACTGAGATCATTGACGAGGATCAAGAAACGGTCATTGCTGATTTATCTACTGTGGGCGATCGCGTATTATTGGCCAAGGGGGGAAATGGTGGATTTGGTAACCTGCATTTTAAATCCTCAACAAACCAAGCGCCACGCCGTGCAAACCCTGGTTTAGAGGGGATTGAGCGCACCATTTGGCTGCGGCTAAAATTAATTGCGGATGTTGGACTGTTGGGAATGCCTAACGCTGGGAAATCGACGTTTTTAGCCGCAACATCCAATGCGCGGCCAAAAATTGCGGATTATCCCTTTACCACTTTGCATCCTAATTTGGGTGTGGTTGGCGTTGACGGCGTTGAATTTGTTGTCGCTGATATTCCGGGCTTGATCGAGGGCGCATCAGAGGGTCGCGGATTGGGCGATTTGTTTTTGGGCCATATCGAACGCTGCGCGGTATTGTTGCATTTGGTGGATGGATCGTCCAATGCGCTGTTGGAGGATTATCAAACAATTGTTTCCGAGATCGAGGCATATGGTGCGGGCTTGGCTGATAAACCGCGTTTGACAGTGTTGAATAAAATTGATGCGCTAGATGCAGAGGAACGCATGTTTTTGCGCGATGAGTTGGCGCGGGTATCTGGCAATGACGTTTGGATGATGTCTGGTGTCAGCGGCGAGGGGATCCAAGATATTTTGCGCAGTCTGCGCGATCATATTGATGAAAATCGGTTGCGCCATCGTCAGGATGACCAAGAGGATGTGGGATCATGGCAGCCCTAAAACAGGCGCGTCGATTGGTTGTTAAAATTGGATCCGCATTGTTGGTGGATCGTGCGCAGGGCGAACTGCGGTATGATTGGTTGGCGTCCTTGGCGCAAGATGTTGCCAATATAAAATCACGTGGCACTGATGTGGTGTTGGTCTCATCGGGGTCAATTGCCTTGGGGCGGCGTGTTTTGGGGTTGGCAGACGGTCCTTTGGGGTTGGAATACAGCCAAGCGGCTGCCGCCGTCGGGCAAATACAATTGGCCCGCGCCTATGAACAGGTGTTGGCCCCCCACGGGATTACCGCTGCGCAGGTGTTGGTCACCCTTGAAGACAGCGCAGATCGCCGCCGATATCTGAATATGCGTTCAACGATGGAGACCTTGATTTCGCTAGATGCCGTGCCGATTGTAAACGAAAACGATACAGTTGCGACAGATGAAATCCGCTATGGTGATAATGACCGATTGGCTGCGCAGGTGGCGGCAACAGTTGGCGCGGATCAGTTGGTGCTGTTGTCAGATGTGGATGGATTTTATTCGGCAAACCCGCATATTGATCCCACGGCAAAACGGTTTGATGTGATCCATGACATCACACCCGAGATCGAAGCAATGGCCGGAGACGGGGTTTCAGGTGTGTCCAAAGGGGGCATGAAAACCAAGCTGATGGCTGCAAAAACATCTGTTGCAGCGGGCTGTTCCATGGCCATAACCGAAGGGTCGGGTTTGTCGCCTTTGCAAGCCTTGGAACAGGGGGCAAATTGTACATGGTTTATGGCTATGGGCGATCCGCATGACGCGCGAAAACGTTGGATTTCATCGATGAAACCCATGGGGACCATAACGGTGGATGCAGGTGCCGCGCATGCATTAAACAGCGGCAAAAGTTTACTGCCCGCGGGTGTGATCGCCGTTTCGGGTCAATTTCGCCGTGGTGACATGGTGACTATTGTGGATCAATCAGGCCGTGATGTGGGGCAGGGCTTGACCGCCTATGCAGCACAAGAGGCAAAGGCATTGATTGGCTGCAATTCATCACAGATTGAACAGATACTGGGCTATGCGGGGCGTTCGGCGCTGATACATCGCGATGATATGGCCGTATAGGGGGCAATTATGACAGACATTCATGGCATTATGGTGACTTTGGGGGAACAGGCACGTCAAGCGGCGGCACAACTTGCATTTGCCTCGGCGCAGTCCAAATCAACGGCATTGCAGGTGGCGGCGCAGAAAATGCGCGACGCTGTAGATCAGATCTTGGTCGAAAATGCCAAGGATATGGAATTTGGGCGGAACAAGGGGCTGAGTGCTGCGATGTTGGATCGTTTGATGTTGGACACAGACCGTGTTCATGCCATTGCGGATGCTCTAGAAACAATCGCCCAGCAGGATGATCCTGTTGGTCGCGTGTTGGATGCATGGGATCGCCCCAATGGATTACATATACAAAAGGTTACCACCCCATTGGGCGTGATTGGCGTCATTTATGAGAGCCGACCAAATGTCACCGCAGACGCCGGCGCATTATGCCTTAAGGCTGGAAATGCGGTTATCTTGCGTGGCGGATCCGAAAGTTTTCACAGTGCATCCATTTTGCATGCATGTTTGGTTGACGGATTACGCGCAGCTGGATTGCCAGAGCATGCCATTCAATTGGTACCAACGCGGGATCGTGCCGCTGTGCAGGAATTATTGACCATGGTGGATTATGTCGATGTTATCGTCCCCCGTGGTGGCAAGGGCTTGGTCGGCTTGGTTCAACGCGAAGCGCGGGTGCCTGTGTTTGCCCATCTAGAAGGCATTGTTCATATTTACATTGATGGCGACGCAGACGCGCAAAAAACATTGGACGTTGTGTTGAATTCGAAAACACGACGTACAGGGATTTGCGGATCAGCTGAATGTTTGTTGATCCACCGCGATTTGGTCTCGGGCCTGGGCCACGATGTGATCAAAATGTTGGTCGAGGCGGGTGTCGAGGTGCGTGCCGATAGTGTTCTGCAATCCATTGCAGGCACCGTTCCTGCAACGGACAGCGATTGGGGCTGTGAATACCTAGACAGTATTATTGCTGCGCGCGTAGTCGATGATGTGGATATGGCGATTGCGCATATTGGATCCTATGGATCGAACCACACTGATTGTATTTTGACAGAAAACACCATTACGCGGGATCGATTTTTTGAACGCGTGGACAGTGCAATTTTGATGCATAATGCGTCTACCCAGTTTGCGGATGGCGGTGAATTTGGCTTGGGGGCAGAAATTGGGATTGCAACTGGTAAATTGCATGCGCGCGGTCCAGTGGGCGCGCAACAATTAACCAGTTTCAAATATCAAGTTTTAGGGAACGGAACGACCCGCCGTTAGCGCAGGCCCAATTCAACGCGCTGGGGATGCAGGTCAATGATCACGGACGGATCATACCCCACAACAGCCCCCAGAACGGCAAATTGCACGTCACGTCCCTGTAATATGGGACTGGCTTGGGCATTTTTTACATGGTCCCATTGGGGTAAAATATCGCGTGCATGTGGTGTTTCAGCAATGATCTGATCGGCGGATATTGATATATTGGCCCCACGCGGCATTTGTTGTTCGATGCACAGCATAGACAGGCCCAACCGCTTGGCCAAGGCGCGATCAATCGTATCGGGCAATCCCCAGGTCATACCATAGCGTTTTTGATCAAAGATGTTTGACATCAGGCTGCGAAATGTGGCGCTGGTCACCGTCATGTCCGCTGCCGCTGCCCCAAACACCAGCCTGCAAAATTCGACCCGTGCTTTGGCATCGTTTAAGCTGGCCGTGATCAGATCGAATTCCAGGCCTTTGGGCACATTGGGATCCAATGCCAATAATTCGATGCCATTGTGTGTTGCGCCAATTGGGTTTATCAGATCATGGCAGATCCGGGAGGCCACCAAATTGGCCAGTGTGGTATGTTTCAACGCGAACTCCTATGAGGTTAGTATGAGTGACCTGAACGAATTTTTGGAACCTGGCATGTTGGTGCGACACCCCCAACAACCTGACTGGGGCGTGGGGCAAGTGCAATCGCGCGTAAATGGCAAGGTTACGGTGAATTTCACCGAGCAGGGAAAGGTTGTCATCGATGGATCACATGTGTTGCTAGAGGTTATTTATTCCGCGGAATAATAATATGAAGAAACAGAAACTTACACGGATAATTTTGTATCCTGGTGCATCAAATTGTGTCATGCAACTAGGGCATTGATGCAGGAACCGAAAACATAAATGTCAATCACGCCCCCAGATTTTCGCACTAAATTAGCGCAGTCGGATGACGAACTGTTCGCGGCGCAGCGATTACGCTATCGCGTATTTGTACAAGAATTGGGCGGAAGCGGCGACCATGTTGATCATGAACGTATGTTGGAATGCGATCAGTTTGATCCGCACTATGATCATTTACTGTTGATCGACGACCATGCGCCGCAGGATGTGCCGCTGGGTGTTGTAGGTGTATACCGTCTGCTGCGCGGGGAAAACCGTACCCAAGTGGGGCAGTTTTATTCTGAACATGAATATGATTTGACGCGGCTACTGCAGTCTGAACGGCGGTTGTTGGAATTGGGGCGGTCCTGTTTGGATCCACGCTATCGCAATGGGATGGGTATGTTTGTGCTGTGGCAGGCCTTGGCCGAATATGTCACGGCCCATGATATCCAGATTTTGTTTGGCGTTGCCAGTTTTGCCGGCACCGATATTGCGCAGCTTGCGCCTGCACTGACCGCATTACATCACAAACACTTGGCCCCGCCGCATCTGCGTGTGACGGCCAAGCCGCCGAACAATCAGCCCATGGATTTATTGGATGTTCATACAATGGATCGTTTGTCCGCCATGCGTCAGGTGCCTGCGTTGATCAAAGCCTATCTGCGGTTGGGGGGCGTGATTGGGCAGGGCGCCTATGTGGATCACAGGTTTAATACAACCGACATTTGTATGATTTTGGATATTCAAAATATGAACGAAAAACAAAGTACCCTGTTTCGAAAGGATCGTTTTTGATGTCGCTCACTTGGGATGAAGGGCCAGAGCCCGATCTAAAAGACATTTCTGCTTTGGGCTGGGTCATCGCAATTTTACGGGCGATCCCCATTGCGATTGTTGTTTTTGGCGGATTGGGTGTATTGTTACTGCTACGCGTGATTGAACGGCCAATTTTTGGTTTGAACCGGCCCGTGACCCCATTTCTGACCCAAGCAGTCTGCCGCACGGCCCTGATCCTGATGGGCATCCGGTATCGTACCATTGGCAAACCCATGCGCCACACAGGGGCAATCGTGGCAAACCATTCGTCTTGGTTGGATATTTTCACTCTAAATGCCGCGCAACGGGTTTATTTTGTATCCAAATCCGAAGTAGCCGCATGGCCTGGTATCGGATGGCTGGCCCGCGCCACGGGAACGGTGTTTATCAAACGCGATCCCCGTCAGGCCAAAGCGCAAAAGGAAACCTTTGAATCCAGATTAAAACACAACCATCGTCTGCTGTTTTTCCCAGAAGGCACCTCAACCGATGGTTTGCGTGTGTTGCCGTTTAAAACAACCCTTTTTGCGGCGTTTTTTGCGCCCGAATTACACGATGATATGTATATCCAACCGGTGACCGTTAATTTTCATGCGCCCAGTGGCGTAGATCCACGATTTTACGGGTGGTGGGGTGATATGGATTTTGGCACGCATCTGATCCATACCTTGGCCAAATTTCGCCAAGGTCGGGTGGATGTCATTTACCACCCAGAACGCAAAGTGTCAGATTTTCCATCGCGTAAAGCGATTGCTGCGGCGCTGGAAACAGATGTTCGCGCCGCGCATCTGTCACAACAAGGCTAGCCCATTGCCGCGATCAAGGTAGACAGGGCAGCCTTGGGGTCGTCTTGGGTCCAGATTTCATCGCCAATCGCGAAAAAATCGCTGACTGGGGTCAGCTTGGTGATCAATTCAGGTGTTAGCCCACCTTCGGCAATTATGGGCACTTCGATCATTTCGGACCACCACTGGAACGTGTCAAATTCGGCCAAGGTCCCATCGCCCAAATTTGCCCCGCTGATGGGGCCTAGGCTGACGTAATCTGCACCTTGTTCGCCCGCGCTCATGCCGTCATGACGCGATGCGCCGCAGAATGTGCCCACGATGGCGTCATCGCCCAAATCTTTGCGTGTTTTGCGCACATGGCGCGATCCATCACTGAAATGCACGCCGTCCAGCCCCAACCGTTCAACCATCAAGACATGGTCTTGGATCACGACCGCCACATCGCGGGCGTGACAGATTTCGCGAACGGAATCTGCGCATTTAATGATGCGCGTTTCGTCGCGTGTTCCCAATGCGACCCGTACACAGGCAATGTCGAATTCATCAAGCAGATCGACCAAAATTACGGAAAATTCAGCCGGTTCAAATTCAGATGGTGTCACCAAATACAGTTGGGGATGTTCTTGATCTGACATGTGTGTGTCCTTGTTTCACCTTGACGATGTAATAGCGCGGAATTTTGTGTTTGACCATGCTGGATTTGCGGGATTTGGGGTTTTCTTGTGGAACAAACTAACCTACATCACGCCCAAACGAAAGGATCCGAAATGCCAACAGATACGCCACAGCCTTCATTTGTCTTGGTCCGTCCACAGATGGGCGAAAATATCGGCGCGGCTGCGCGTGGTATGTGGAATTTCGGTTTGGACCGGATGCGCGTTGTGGCCCCACGCGATGGTTGGCCCAGCTCTAAGGCGGTCGCGATGGCAAGCGGCGCGGGGCGATTGTTGGACGAGGCAGGCCATTTCGACACCGTCCCAGATGCCCTGACGGACCGTCATTTTACATTTGCAACAACAGCGCGTGCGCGCGGATTGACAAAACCCGTTTATTCGCCCGAGGCAGCCATGCGGCTTGCTGCGGAAAAAATTGGCCAGGGTCAAAACGTAGCGGTTTTGTTTGGCCCAGAGCGATCGGGTTTGGAAAATGATGACGTCGCGCAAGCCAATGCCATTATTTCAGTGCCCGTGAACCCAGAATTTCCGTCCCTTAATTTGGCGCAGTGCGTTTTGTTGGTATCGTATGAATGGCGCCGCGCGACCGCTGAAATTGCCGATATGTCGATGGAAATGGCCAAGACCGACTGGGCCGAACATATCGAAATTGAAAAACTGGCGGATCATTACGAACAGCGCCTAGACGAGGCTGGATTTTTCTTTCCGGTTGAAAAATCAGCAGGGATGAAAACCAATTTGCGCAATTTGTGGTCGCGCCTGCCACTGACACGCAGCGATGTTCAAATGTTCCATGGCATACTGCGACAATTGCTACGTGGTAAAACACCGCCCCAGTGACTTGTTTCAACGGGCAGGCCATTCTATGTATACGTTAAGCAAAACATACAGATAGGCAGTTCAAATGACCCAAGGCAAACGCGCTATTTTCCAAGAGATTGGTACAGATAAATCCGCAGCCCCTGCGACATCCGCCCAAGGCGTGATTGAGCGCGGCAGCAAGTCTGGCGCGCGCGCTGGGGTGCGGCTTTGGATGATGATACTGTTTGCTTTGGTGGTTGTCATGATTGCGGTGGGCGGTTTGACACGGCTGACCGACAGCGGATTGTCGATCACGGAATGGCGGCCGCTAACAGGTGCCTTGCCGCCAATGTCCGAGGCCGCTTGGCAATCTGAATTCGACAAATACCGTGCGATCCCAGAATATCAGTTACAAAACAAAGGGATGTCTATGTCCGAATTCCAGTTCATTTACTGGTGGGAATGGGGACATCGCCAGTTGGGCCGCGTCATTGGATTGGTCTGGGCCATCGGGTTTTTTGGATTTTTGCTGACTAAAAATATTCCAAATGGCTGGACTTCGCGCATGCTGTTGTTGGGCGCATTGGGTGGATTGCAGGGCGCTGTTGGCTGGTGGATGGTATCCAGCGGTTTGACGGGCACCATGTTGGATGTGGCCAGCTATCGTTTGGCGACACATTTGGGATTGGCTTTTGTCATCTTGGGGTTCATTTCATGGTATGTGTTCCAATTGGGCCAAACCGAAAAGGATCTGATTCAGCGTCGACGCATGCGCGAAACGCGTCTGTTTTCAATGGGCACCGGCCTGATGCATCTTGCATTTTTGCAAATTCTGCTTGGGGCCTTGGTCGCGGGGATCGATGCGGGGCGCAATTATGTGGATTGGCCATTGATGGCGGGCGAATTTTTCCCACCTGATATGTTTTCCCTGACACCTTGGTGGCGTAATTTCTTTGAAGATGATGGTCTGGTGCAATTCATCCACCGCATGGCCGGTTATGTGCTGATGATCTTTGCCATCGTTGTGTGGCGCGTGGCGCGTAAATCGGGCAATACGCAGGTGCGCTTTGGGTTCAATGCTGTTTTGGCGATGGTGTTTTTCCAAATGGTGCTGGGGATCATTACGGTCATGTATTCGGCCCCGTGGCAGATTGCGATTGTGCATCAGCTGGGCGCAGTTGTGACATGGGTATTGATCCTGCGCGCGCGGTTCATGGCCGGCTATCCCGCAGTGCAATCCGTACGGGGGGCATGAACCTATGACGCAGGCATTTGACGCATTACAATCCTATCAACGCCAAACCGAAGCCTTGGGGCGCATTGCGCAACGGTTGGGATGGGACCATGAAACCGTAATGCCCAAAGGCGGCGCAGGCGACCGATCCGAAGAAATGGCCGCGCTTGAGGCGACAGTCCATGCCCGCAATACATCCCCTGAATTGGGCGATTTATTGGCGGCTGTGTCTGCGTCTGAATTGGCCGTCGTTGAACGGCGTCAATATGATTTGATCCAGCGCAGTTTTGAAAAAACCAAAAAAATCCCTGCCGATCTTAGCGTGGCCTTGGCCCGTATCACGGCGCGATCCCATGCCGCGTGGGCACAGGCGAAATCCGAAAACGACACGGCGATATTTTTACCGCTGTTGTCCGAGGTGGTTGATCTGTCCAAGCAAAAGGCCGCAGCCATTGCCCAAGGCACAGACATGTCGCCCTATGACGCGCTGTTTCGTGAATATGAACCAGACGGTCGTGTGGCAGATGTGGCCGCGATGTTTGATGAATTGCGCCCTGCCTTGGTTGATCTGCGTGCCGCGGTGTTACAGGCAGCCCCTGCGCCGCAACTGTCGGGGCATTTCCCGCGGGATGCGCAATTGGCATTGACCCAAGAAATTGCAGGTGTGTTCGGCTATGATCTGACGCGTGGGCGCATTGATGTGGCGCTGCATCCCTTTAGCACGGGCGGGGGCAATGACGTGCGCATTACCACGCGCTTTGACGATGCACGCCCCTTTGACAGCCTGTATTCCACAATCCACGAAGTGGGTCACGCCACCTATGAACAAAACATAGATGCGGACTATAACTTTACCATTTTGGGGCAGGGCACATCGTTGGGTGTGCATGAAAGTCAAAGCCGCATTTACGAAAACCAACTGGCGCGTTCTCGCGAATTTTGTGGATGGCTCTATGGTCGGATGCGCGATGTATTTGGCGATATTGGTATTGCAACAGAATTCGATTTTTATCGTGCCGTGAATGCGGTGTCGCGGGGGTTCATTCGGACCGAAGCGGACGAACTGCAATATAACCTGCATATCATGCTGCGATTTGATCTGGAACGTGCGCTGATTTCCGGTGATTTGGCCGTAGCCGATGTTGAAACCGCTTGGAACGATCGCTTTGCGTCGGATTTTGGTTATGATGTTGATTGCCCAGCCCATGGCATGTTGCAGGATATCCATTGGTCCGAAGGGCTGTTGGGATATTTTCCAACCTATTCGATCGGCAATATTTACGCCGGCAATCTATGGGCCAAAATGACCCAAGATGATCCAAATCTGCGTCACGATCTGGCCCAAGGGGATACAGTGCGCGCACGCGATTGGTTGCGCGAAAATGTGCAACGCCATGGGGCATCTGTGCCCGCACCAGATCTGATTGCGCAGGCCTGTGGCACCCAGCCCACCGCAGCGCCATTTGTCGATTATATCAATCAGAAATTTTCTGAGTTTCTATAATCACCATCAGACAGGGATCAGTGTTTCGGCTGTAAGCAGCTATCTAGCCAAGTGATGGCGTGTTGTATAACAGGGTCATGTCGCCGTGTGACGTGATAGGACATCCACACAGGATACGGCTGTGGACGCACTGCGGGCAGCGCCACCAAATTCGGATTGCGTTGGGCCCATGTCACGGGCAGCAGGCTGGCAACCGGACGTATCGTCATGATATCAACGGCCTGTGCGACATTTGGCACTGTGATCGCTGCGGGCCCACCAAATTGGTCCATTTGATCCTGTTGCTGTTCCAGATCGTGATTGCTGGCAATCGATAGCCAGTTGGTTGCGGGTGCATTCCAACCTGCATGTTGGTACAGGGCGAAATACAGATCTGTGATTTTACGGCGTAAAACGCGGCCTTCGGTCGGTTCCACATGGGACAGCACCAAATCTGTTTCACCATAGGCTAGGCTGGCCGGTTTATCCGAGAACGACAGTTCCAGATTGGGCAGTTGATCATAAAGCGGGGACATATCCTGTTTCGCAATTACACAGGCCAACATATCCGGCAAAGACAGGCGTAATGTTTGGCGCGTCAACTTTTGACCGACCATAGGGGCAGAGGATTGGATACCCGTTTCCAAATCCCCCGCCAAATCAGCCAGTTTTTTGCCCAAGGCCGTTGCAACCCACTGTGTTTGATCGCGCACAAACAGGGGTTGGCCCGCCTGTTCGGTCATCCGTTCAATGCGGCGCGACACTGTGGCGACATTCGTTCCCAATGCCTTGGCTGCGGCAGTCATGGTGGTATAGCGCTCTAGCGCCAAACAAAATTTCAAATCATCCCAGTTTTGCATTTTGGTCTCTTGGTATCCAGATGCATCGAATGCGCACCTGCGAAAGGTTTATCGGACATAACCAAAGTATTGCGTGCAAATAAAAAGAAAGTAAGCCATTCAGACGAATGGCTTACCGTGTATTTTGGGATATTTAGGTTCAGAAAGGATTGGATCTTAATCCGTTTGTGGTGCGTCCTCTGCTGCATCGTCATCGCCCTGATCCGCGATCCAAGCGACCGAGACAACTTCTTCGCCGGCGCCGGTGTTGAACACACGCACACCACCTGCACTGCGCGACCTGAATGAAATACCATCGACAGGCACGCGGATCGATTGTCCCTTGGATGTGGCCAACATGATCTGGTCTGACAATTCCACTGGGAAGGATGCCACAATATCGCCACCACGCATCGCCTTGTCCATCGCAGTCACGCCCATGCCGCCACGTCCGCGAACGGGGTAATCATGACTGGATGACAATTTTCCTGATCCAGCGGCGGTGATCGTCAGGATCAGGTTTTCAGCCGCGGACATTTCCGCATAGCGTTCCGTGCTGATTTGCGCGTTTGCATTTCCGCCATCTTCGTCCACTGGGGTGGTGTCATCATCGGCAACACCTGCCATCGCGCGGCGCATTTTCAGATAGGCGGCGCGTTCGTCAGCTGTGGCTTCGAAATGGCGGATGATCGACATTGATACGACGCGGTCGTCGCCATTCAAACGAATGCCGCGCACACCAGTTGATTTACGACCCTTAAAGACGCGGACATCGGTGGTGGAAAACCGGATCGCGCGACCAGAATCTGTAAACAGCATGACATCGTCATCTTCGCCTGCAATCCGCGCATTTACCAATTCGACCCCGTCAGGCAGATCCATCGCGATTTTACCGTTGGAACGTACATTTACAAAATCTGACAATGCGTTGCGTCGAACGTCACCCTGCGATGTTGCAAAGATGATTTGCAGGTTTTCCCAATCATCCTCGGGGACGTCGACAGGCATGATTGCCGCGATTGAAACGCCTGTCGGGATCGGCAGGATGTTTACAATTGCTTTGCCTTTGGCGGTTCGGCCCCCTTGGGGCAGGCGCCATGTTTTCAGTTTGTAGGCCATGCCATCTGTTGTAAAGAACAACAGCTGAGTATGCGTGTTGGCCACGAACAGGTTGGTCACCACATCTTCGTCTTTGGTTTGCATGCCTGATAGGCCTTTGCCACCACGACGTTGTGCTCGGAAATCAACCAAAGGCGTACGCTTGATATAGCCGCCTGATGTGATCGTCACGACCATATCTTCGCGTTCGATCAGATCTTCGTCGTCCATATCACCGGCCCAATCGACGATTTCTGTCCGACGCGGCACGGCAAATTGATCTTTAACTTCGTGCAATTCCGCACGGATAATGTCCAAGATCCGTTCGCGAGACGCCAAAATATCCAGGTATTCGCGGATTTTACCGGCCAACTCTTGCAGTTCGTCGGTGACCTCTTTGACGCCAATTTGTGTCAGGCGTTGCAGACGCAGTTCCAAAATGGCACGCGCTTGGGTTTCGGACAGGTGATAGGTGCCATCATCGTTGATGGTATGGGTTGGATCGTCAATCAAGCGGATGTATTCCGCAATGTCATGGGCAGGCCATGCACGGGTCATCAATTTTTCACGCGCCTCGGCGGCGTCCGATGAACTGCGGATGGTGGCGACAACTTCGTCCACGTTTGTGACGGCAACAGCCAAACCACACAGGATATGGCTGCGTTCGCGTGCTTTGCGCAATTCATAGGCGGTGCGGCGGGCGACGACCTCTTCTCGGAAATCGATGAAATTGGTCAGAAATGTCCGCAATGTCAGCTGTTCCGGACGGCCACCATTCAGTGCCAACATGTTACAGCCAAAGGATGTCTGCATCGGCGTAAAGCGATAGAGCTGGTTTAACACCACCTCGGCCGTGGCATCGCGTTTCAATTCGACGACAACACGCACACCATTGCGGTCAGATTCGTCCTGAACATGGGCGATGCCCTCAATTTTCTTTTCGCGGACCTGTTCTGCGATGCGCTCAATCATCGTGGCTTTGTTCACCTGATAGGGAATTTCGTCAATGATGATCGCATATCGATCTTTGCGGATTTCCTCGATCCGGGTTTTGGCGCGGATCACGACGCTGCCGCGTCCTTCGGTATAGGCTTTGCGTGCGCCAGAGCGCCCTAAAATAACGCCACCTGTCGGAAAATCGGGGGCAGGGACATATTGGATCAGTTGTTCTGCATCCAGATCAGGATCGTCGATCAGGGCCAGCGTTGCATCAATCACCTCGCCCAAGTTGTGGGGCGGGATATTCGTGGCCATACCGACGGCAATACCACCTGCGCCATTGACCAACATATTTGGAAAACGGGCCGGTAAAACAGTGGGTTCACGGTCTTTGCCGTCATAGTTATCCTGAAAATTGACAGTGTCTTTGTCAATGTCGGCCAACAAAAATGCGGCGGGTTTGTCCATGCGTACCTCGGTATAGCGCATGGCGGCGGGGTTGTCGCCATCCATCGAACCAAAGTTGCCCTGACCATCCAGCAACGGCAATGACATTGAAAAATCTTGGGCCATACGGACCAATGCGTCATAAATCGCGCTGTCGCCATGGGGGTGGTATTTACCCATAACATCGCCCACAGGACGTGCAGATTTACGATAGGATTTGTCGGCCGTGTTGCCCGTTTCGTGCATCGCATACAAAATGCGACGGTGCACAGGTTTCAGGCCATCGCGCAGATCAGGAATGGCACGACTGACAATCACGCTCATTGCATAGTCAAGATAGGCTGTTTTTAGTTCATCTGTAATAGATACCGATGGGCCATCGAATGGCATGCGTACGGGCCGGTTTTCGTCGTCAGTTTCGGGTGTTTCAGGCGTTTCTGTCACTGTGAATTGCTCGCATCAGATTTTTCTATATATTGTTGTGCCAAGGTATAGCAGACCATTGATGTAGGGCGCAATGGTTGGTTACCTGTTTTGGTCAAGTTTCAGGGATTTGCCGCGTATTTTCATAAAAAAACGGGGCGCAACACAAATTGTTGGCCCCGTTGCAAACGATGTTTGCTGGTTGTGTTGTGTGGTGATCCTAGGGAATAATGCGTGTATATTTCGAACCTTCAAGTGATGCGCCGAATTTGATGCCAGCCTGTCCGAAAACATAAGCCACAACTTCGCTAAGTGCGGTCGTTGTTTCTGCACGCATTGCTTCGCCGCCCGAGGGCAGGGCGTATTCGATATCACCCCCTGCGGCCCAGCCTTGGGATGATCTAAATTCCTCTAGCGCCTCTTGGGTCATGAAAAACAGGGTATGCGCATATTGGTGCGCGCCAATTTGCAGCCCAACGGATGCAAATGTCGTCGAATAATAATCCACAATTTCGCCGTTTATGACCAATGCACCGCGACCATAGCCGCCACCGTACCCTAGGCTGGCCTCAGTAATCAGCGGCATGACCAGCATGCCTGCGGCTTTTTGTGACAATTCGCGTGTCGTTGGGAATTCTTGGTGCATGCGGTCGATTGTGCGTGCCACGCGTGCATCGATTTTATCGGCTGTGCTGCCTGAAAACCCATTGCCTATGCCATTTGTACAGGCCCCTAGGCCTGCGACCATCATCAGCGCCATTGCGCTGCGTCGTGAAAAAAGTGTCATGTTAAAGCTCGATTTTTTTGTTTTGTTTTCTGGGCGATATTGTAACCTGTTCGCCCAGTCTTGTCATCCAGATTGTCAGGATTTGGCCAGTTTTCGCGCAGCTTCGGGCGCGAAATAGGTCAAAATACCGTCACAGCCCGCCCGTTTGAATGTCAGCAAGCTTTCCATCATGACCTTATCAGCATCCAGCCAGCCGTTTTGAAACGCGGCTTGCAGCATCGCATATTCGCCCGACACCTGATAGGCATATGTGGGCGCGCCAAAGCTGTCTTTGACACGGCGACAAATATCCAGATAGGGCATGCCGGGTTTGACCATGACCATGTCTGCGCCTTCTTCCAAGTCACGCGCCACCAAACGCAGGGCTTCGTCACTGTTGGCGGGATCCATTTGATAGGTGGTTTTATCGCCCTTTAATGCGCCACTGGCCCCAACTGCGTCGCGAAAAGGTCCATAAAACCCACTGGCATATTTTGCAGCATAGGACATCAAGCATACATTTGTATGACCTTCGGTTTCCAATGCCTCGCGCAATGCGCCGATGCGGCCGTCCATCATATCGGATGGTCCGATAATATCTGCGCCAGCTTCGGCTTGGGATAGGGCTTGCTTGACCAAGGCCTCGATCGTTTCGTCGTTTAGGATTTCACCATCAACGACGAACCCGTCATGGCCGTTACTGTTATAGGGATCCAGAGCCACGTCAGTCATAATGGCGATATCAGGCACAGCCTGTTTGATGGCACGGGTCGCACGGTTTGACAGGTTGTCGGGATTCCACGCCTCGGCACAATCGGCGGTTTTCAGCGATGGATCAGTATAGGGAAACAGACAAATCGCGGGGATGCCCAAATCGAACGCTTGGCTTGCGGCTTCGACAATTTTGTCGACGCTGCGACGCATGACGCCTGGCATGGATGACACAGGCTGTTCCACGCCGTCACCATCACAAACAAACACGGGCCAAATCAGATCATCCACACTCAGCCGCGTTTCGCGAACCAAGGCGCGGGTTGCCGCAGATTTTCGCACGCGGCGAAATCGGGTGAATGGAAAGGGGCCTTGGATCGTATTGGTCATGGTGTGCCTCATATTTCAAATTTGCGCTAAGTTGGCAGTTTTTTTTGTCATGAGCAAGAGAGCATGCGCCCTTGGCTATTGTCATTCACGTCCAAGGGGTTATGTTGCCCCATACTTGAAAAATAGGCACACCTTTGGATTACATCGAATTTTCATCGTTTAGCAACATCTGGTACTGGCTTGGGCTGTTTGTTGTCTGGACCGCAGTCACCCATCGTACGATGGGGGTGCCGTTTTATTATTGGATTTTGGCACGTCGTGGCGATGATTATATGCGGTATTATCTGGAACAGTTGGTCCCCGAAAATGCGCAAATGACAGTGCGGATGTATCAAGGTGCATCTTGGGTCATCTTTGCGGCATCCGCGTCATTTTTGGTCACAACTTGGGCCGTGTTGGCATTTTATTACCAAAGCGAAATTTTGCAGGCGTTGTTTTTTCTGCTTGTCCCGCTGTCTAGCGTAGCTGTTATTCGGTATCAATTTGCGCGTGTCATTCTGCGAACAAACCCTCAATTTGACGATCTGTATCGGGTCATGTATCGGTTCCGGATCTATAAAATGATTTTGGCCGCAATATTTATATTCCTGACAACGTTTTGGGGAATGTGGGTGAATATGGTCAATTCTGGCATTCTGTCATCTAGCATTTTGCCATAACCTAGGGACAACATCATATGGGACAGTTTATTCGCGTGGGCGGCGTCCCCGAAGGATATGACGCAAAATTTTTATTGTCGGAACTGGCCAAAAATGGTCGTGCCGTTTTGCATATTGCGCGTGATGATAAACGGCTGGCTGCTATGGCCGAGGCATTGCAGTTTTTTGCCCCTGATGTGCCTGTCTTTACCTTTCCTGCTTGGGATTGTTTGCCCTATGATCGTGTATCGCCAAATGCAGAAATTTCGGCGACACGTATGGCGACCTTGGCCGGTCTGGTCCATGATATGCCCAAATCTTGCGTGGTTTTGACGACGCTGAATGCGGCCATGCAGCGTATTCCGGCGCGGTCGGTCATTCAGGGGGCATCATTTCGTGCCACTGTTGGTCAACGTGTCAATGAAACGGACCTGCGCCAGTTTTTGGTGCGCATGGGGTTTTCGCAATCACCAACAGTTATGGAACCAGGCGACTACGCGATCCGTGGCGGGATCATCGATATTTTCCCACCTGGTCCAGGTGGACCTGTGCGGTTGGATTTTTTTGGCGACGTGTTAGATGGTGCGCGGCGGTTTGACCCCGATACGCAACGCTCAAGTGATGTGTTGCAAACGGTTGAGTTGGCCCCCGTATCCGAAGTGATATTGGACGACAGTGCCATAACGCGATTTCGACAAAATTATCGTATTGAGTTTGGCGCAGCACGGACCGACGATCCATTGTATGAAGCCGTCAGCGCAGGGCGCAAACACCAAGGTGTCGAACATTGGTTGCCGTTTTTTCATGATAAATTGGAAACATTATTCGACTATCTGCCTGATGCATCTGTTACCTTGGATGATCAACTGACACCAATGCGGGTCTCGCGTTGGGATGGCATTGTTGATCAGTTTGAAACACGTAAAATCGCGATGGATCAGAAAAACCGGATAGACACCGTTTATAAACCGATCCCGCCTGATTTACTGTATTTGGATGACAATGATTGGGCACAAGCGATATCAGGACATCGGGTGTTGCAATTCAATCCTTTGCCGCAGGCCAGTGGACCAAATGCGATTGATGCAGGCGCGCGCGCCGGGCGCAATTTTGCCCCCGAACGACAGCAAGAAACAATCAGCCTGTTCAGTGCGCTTAGCGACCATATTCGCAAAAAATTGGTCCAAGGACCGGTTGTTATCGCCAGCTATTCCCAAGGTGCGCGCGAACGCCTAGCCGGTTTGATCGAGGACGAAGGGCTCTCAGAAACGATCGAAATCAAAAACGGAACCCGCCTTGGAAAGTCTGGCCTGTATTTGGCGGTTTGGGCCTTGGAACATGGGTTTGAAACCGATGACCTGACGGTTATTTCTGAACAAGATGTTCTGGGCGATCGGTTAATCCGCCAAAGGTCTAAAAAACGCAAAGCGGATAATTTCCTGACCGAGGCGCAAAGCCTGTCACCAGGGGATTTGGTCGTTCATGTCGATCATGGCATTGGTCGCTATCATGGACTTGAGGTGATTACAGCCGCAGGCGCGTCGCATGAATGTTTGTTGCTGGAATACGCCGAAAAATCACGCCTTTATTTACCGGTTGAAAATATCGAATTGTTGTCGCGCTATGGCCATGAAGAGGGCCTGCTAGACCGCCTTGGCGGCGGCGCATGGCAGGCCAAGAAGGCCAAGTTAAAACAGCGTATCCGCGAAATGGCAGAACGGTTGATCCGTGTTGCTGCCGAACGGGAACTGCGCAAAGCGCCGGTGTTAAACCCGCCCGAGGGGATGTGGGATGCATTTTGTGCGCGCTTCCCTTACCAAGAAACTGACGACCAGCTGGCAGCCATCGGCGATGTGCTTGATGACCTAGATGCCGGACGGCCAATGGATCGTTTGGTCTGCGGCGATGTGGGCTTTGGTAAGACCGAAGTTGCTATGCGCGCGGCCTTTGCGGCTGCGATGTCTGGGTTGCAGGTTGCGGTTATTGCACCAACAACCCTGTTGGCGCGCCAGCATGCCAAGAATTTTGCCGACCGCTTCCGCGGTTTTCCGTTAAATATCAGACAACTGTCCCGATTTGTTGGCACCAAAGAGGCCGAACAAACGCGCAAAGGGCTGGCTGATGGTACCGTTGATATCGTCATCGGGACACATGCGGTTTTGGCCAAATCCGTCAACATCAAATCGCTGGGATTATTGATCATCGACGAAGAACAGCATTTCGGCGTACAACACAAAGAACGCCTAAAACAGATGCGGTCCGACATTCACGTTTTGACGCTGACAGCGACACCCATTCCGCGCACATTGCAACTGTCATTGTCGGGGGTCCGCGATCTGTCGATCATCGGCACACCGCCCGTGGATCGTTTGGCGATCCGCACCTTTGTCAGTGAATTTGACGCCATCACCATTCGCGAAGGGTTGTTGCGCGAACATTACCGTGGGGGTCAATCGTTCTACGTTGTCCCGCGAATTTCTGATCTGCCCGAAATCGAACAGTTTTTGCGCGAACAATGCCCAGAACTGACCTATGTCGTGGCGCATGGGCAGATGGCCGCGGGGGAATTGGATGATCGGATGAATGCCTTTTATGATGGTAAATTCGATGTGTTATTGGCCACGACCATTGTGGAATCTGGATTGGACATTCCGACCGCCAATACGATTGTAATTCATCGGGCTGATATGTTTGGGCTGTCGCAGCTTTACCAAATTCGGGGACGTGTGGGGCGGTCGAAAACGCGGGCCTATGCCTATCTTACGACCAAACCGAATGCCAAACTGACGGTAACTGCGCAAAAACGTCTGCGCGTACTTAGCAGCTTGGACACGCTTGGCGCGGGCTTTACGCTGGCCAGCCAAGATTTGGATATCCGCGGCGCAGGCAATATGCTGGGCGAAGAACAATCTGGCCATATGCGCGATGTGGGATATGAGCTTTATCAATCCATGCTAGAAGAGGCGATTGCCAAAATCAGATCGGGGCAATCCGAGGCGGTGCTGGACGACGATCAATGGGCACCACAGATCAATCTGGGTGTTTCTGTTCTGATCCCCGAGGATTATGTACCCGATCTAGATGTACGTTTGGGGCTGTATCGTCGGTTGTCGCAACTGTCGACCAAGGTCGAGCTAGAGGGCTTTGCCGCCGAGCTGATTGACCGGTTTGGTAAATTACCCAAAGAGGTCAACACATTGATGCTGATCGTTCGGATCAAAGCGATGTGTAAGAAAGCAGGCATCGCAAAACTGGATGGCGGGCCCAAGGGCGCGACAATTCAATTCCATAACGATAAATTTGCTTCGCCGCAGGGCTTGGTTGAATTTATCAGCGATCAAAGAGGCTTGGCCAAAATCAAGGATAATAAAATTGTGATCCGCAGGGATTGGACCAAAGACAGCGATAAAATCAAAGGCGCATTTTCCATCGCCCGTGATTTGGCCGAAAAGGTCGTGGCCGCCAATAAGATCAAGAAAGCCTAAGCTATTTTAAGTAATTGTTAACCATTCATACGTTAACGATTTTTTATGATAGGGCGGTATGTGTTCATTATTCTTGCAGCGATTGGCGTGCAGGGCTGTGGTGGTGGGGCAGGATCCCCAACCGCAGGTGGCGATATTGTGCAATATCATTCCGAAACAGTGGTGGTGGACGGGGCCAAGGTTCAGGTGACAGGCCCCCTTGGTGTCGTCGATTTGGGCGTCCCAAATTGGCAGGGCGATGATGCGCATTCGTCCGGGCCAACGTTATCCTATGTCATGACACGACGGCCTGATTATTTTGTTGTGGCCGGTACGGAAAACGGCATCGGATTCCATGGTGTTGCTGGAACATTGTCGGACGCCACTGGCGATCGTCCCATAACATACGAGGCACAAATTCAAATTATATCAGGGAAAACTGCGTTGCAGCACCCCGTTTTATTGACCGTGAACACCAATTGGGATGTCCCGCGTGTGTTAGGAGGAATCCCAAGCCTGGGGGTCGATATTTACGCTGATTTGAACAGTACGGGCGAATTTACAGGCCGCGTTGGATTTCGCCAGTCTTGGGCGACATTGCAGGGCGGTTTGTTTTCTGCTGATCCGCAGTTAAATGCTGAATACATCGCGGGTGGGTTTTCAGGCGATCAGTTTTACGGGATTATAACGGGGACCAAAATGGACGAACCGTGATGCTGTATGATAATTTCTGGCGCAAACAGCGTTAAATTTCATCCACATCTGGCGGCAGTTTTTCAGCCAAAAATTCGCGTGCGCGCCGTTCGGCCAAACGCACGCGCACCGATGTCATATAGGATTCTTGCATTGTGGCGGATGTGGCCTCTAGGATTTTTGCGGTTTCATAGATCACATCGTCATTGCCAATTGCACTTGCAATGGCAATCGCGTCCTTTGCTAACGCATCGGCCAGATCGTCAACCACACCCATGTTAGCGCGAATTTTCCGTTAGGCGACGTTTCACATAATCGGTCACATGGCCAATCATCGGGTCCATATGTGGCTCTTCAAAGAAGTGACCAGCGCCCTCTAACTGGGTATGCGTGATTGTGATGCCTTTTTGCTCTTGCAGCTTGCCAACCAAACTTTCGGTATCAGCTGGCGGCGCGATCCGGTCGTTGGTGCCGTTGATGATTAAACCCGACGACGGGCAGGGGGCAAGGAATGAAAAATCATACATATTTGCGGGGGGGGCCACAGAAATAAATCCTGTGATTTCGGGGCGACGCATCAACAGTTGCATGCCAATCCATGCCCCAAAACTAAACCCTGCAACCCAGCAATGTTTGGAATTGTTATTCATAGATTGCAGATAATCCAGCGCCGAGGCCGCATCAGACAATTCGCCGATGCCCTGATCATATTCACCCTGCGACCGGCCCACGCCGCGGAAATTGAACCGCAACACGGTAAAGCCCATGTTATAGAACGCATAGTGCAGATTATAGACGACCTTGTTGTTCATCGTACCGCCAAATTGCGGATGCGGGTGCAAAACGATGGCAATCGGGGCGTCGCGGTCTTTTTGTGGGTGGTATCGACCTTCTAGGCGTCCTTCGGGACCTGGAAAAATGACCTCTGGCATATTTAATTGTCTCTCCTCAAAGGATGTGCATTCTTGACAAAATGACTCGGTTTTCTTAGAAGGGTTCTAAACAACGGGTCCTGTGTGCAGTTAAAAAGCACATAAGGTCTGTTTCGCGTCGCGTCAATGAATTTGCGGGAAAAAGCATATGAAACTGAGCACCAAAGGGCGATATGCGATGATCGCATTGGTTGATATGGCATTGCAAGGTGCTGATCATTTGGTCACGCTTGCCGACATATCACGACGTCAGGATATTTCCCTGGCCTATCTGGAACAGCTGTTTGTTAAACTGCGTCGTGCAAATTTGGTCGAATCGGTGCGCGGGCCTGGTGGCGGGTACCGTTTGGCGCGACATGCGTCAGACATTCGCGTGGTTGATATTTTAACTGCGGTCGATGAAACCCTAGACGCCATGCACAAAGGGGCAGGCGCCAGTGGTGCCGTGTCGGGGTCCAAGGCGCAATCGCTGTCAAACCGTTTGTGGGAAAGCCTGTCGGCCAATGTTTATGTATTCCTACATCAGGCGCGGTTATCGGATGTGGTGGAAAACGCCATGGCACCCTGTCCTGCGGTGCCCAACCTGTTTTCAGTTGTGGATGAATAACGGATGGCAAGCCCACGCGTATATCTGGATTACAACGCCACAACCCCGCTGCGGGATGCGGCAAGGACGGCCATGATTGCGGCGATGGACGTTGTCGGCAATCCATCATCCGTCCATGCCGAGGGACGCGCGGCCAAAGGGATCATGGAACGTGCGCGTGGGCAGATTGCCCAGGCCTTTGGCTGCGAAGGCGCAGACATTATTTTCACATCCTCAGCCAGCGAAGCGGCCGCGCTTGCGCTTGAGGGGCGGGGCGCGCTGTGTTCAGGCGTTGAACATGATGCGGTGCAGGCATGGTGTGATGCCAATTTGCCAACAACGGATCAGGGTTGTGTGACCACCGATGACCCTGCGCGGTCTGCCATTCAACTGGCGAATTCCGAAACGGGCATTTTGCAGAGTGTCCCGCAAGGCGTTTTGTTGTGCGACATGACACAGGCATTTGGCAAAATTCCACTGGCCTTTAACTGGTCTGGCGCGGATATGGCGATTATTTCGGCCCATAAACTGGGCGGTCCCAAGGGCGTCGGCGCATTGGTGATCAAGCGTGGTATTGATATCGCAGCCCGCATTCGCGGTGGGGGTCAGGAAATGGGCCGCAGGTCTGGCACGGAAAATATCATCGGAATTGCTGGATTTGGCGCAGCAGCGCAGGCCGCGCAGCAGGATTTGGAACAGGGTGTTTGGCAAAATGTCGAAAAACTTAGAAACATTCTAGAAAAGACCATTGCACAATCTTCAAATAAAACTATTTTTGTCGGGAAAGGTGCGGCACGCCTGCCGAACACGTCCTATTTTGTGACGCCAGGTTGGAAGGGCGAGACGCAAGTGATGCAAATGGATCTGTCTGGGTTCGCTGTATCTGCTGGGTCTGCCTGTTCAAGTGGCAAGGTAAAGGCCAGCAAAGTTTTAAAGGCTATGGGCTATGATGATGACATGGCCTCATGTGCGGTTCGGGTCAGTTTAGGGCCAAGCACAACTGAAAATGACATTCAATCGTTTTGCGACGCATGGTGCGCGCATTACGCAAAATTCGCCTCAAGGCATTGGGGCAACAACCGATAGGAGGCCAGAAGTGGCAGCATTGGATAAGGTCGAAGTCAAAGAAGGTGTTGATCAAGAGACAGTCGACGCCGTTCGCGAGGTCAGCACCTATAAATATGGCTGGAACACGGATATCGAAATGGAATACGCGCCCAAGGGCGTTAATCCAGATATCGTGCGGTTGATTTCTGAAAAGAACGAAGAACCCGAATGGATGACCGAATGGCGTTTGGCGGCATTTGAGCGTTGGGAAAAAATGACCGAACCCAAATGGGCGATGGTCAACTATCCTGAAATTGATTTTCAGGATCAGTATTATTATGCGCGCCCCAAATCGATGGCCGACAAACCCAAATCATTGGATGACGTTGATCCAAAATTGCTGGCCACATACGAAAAACTGGGCATCCCGCTAAAGGAACAGATGATCCTAGCGGGCGTTGATGGCGCCGAGGATATGCCTGCCGAGGGTCGCAAAGTGGCCGTTGATGCCGTGTTTGACAGTGTATCGGTCGGAACAACGTTCCAAGAGGAATTAAAGAAAGCAGGCGTGATTTTCTGCTCCATTTCCGAGGCAATCCGTGAACACCCTGAGCTGGTCAAGAAATACCTTGGCTCTGTTGTACCGGTATCCGACAACTACTACGCGACGCTAAACAGCGCTGTGTTTTCTGATGGATCCTTTGTTTATATCCCACCAAACACACGTTGCCCAATGGAATTGTCCACATATTTCCGCATCAATGCGGAAAACACCGGCCAATTCGAACGCACGCTGATCATCGCCGACAAGGGCAGCTATGTATCCTATCTAGAAGGCTGCACAGCACCGCAACGCGACACAGCGCAGCTGCATGCGGCCGTGGTCGAAATCATCATCGAAGAAGACGCCGAGGTGAAATATTCCACAGTCCAAAACTGGTTCCCAGGGGATGAAAACGGCAAGGGCGGCATTTATAACTTTGTGACCAAACGCGCCGATTGCCGTGGCGATCGATCCAAAGTGATGTGGACCCAGGTTGAAACAGGATCCGCCGTGACATGGAAATACCCATCGTGCATTCTGCGTGGCAATGAAAGCCAAGGCGAATTTTATTCCATCGCCATTGCCAATAATCATCAGCAGGCCGACACTGGCACGAAAATGATCCACTTGGGCAAGGATACCAAATCACGCATCGTATCCAAAGGCATCAGCGCAGGCGTTGCGCAAAACACCTATCGCGGATTGGTGTCGATGCACCCCAAGGCGAAAAACAGCCGCAACTATACCCAGTGTGACAGCCTGTTAATCGGGGATAAATGTGGCGCGCATACCGTTCCCTATATCGAGGTGAAAAATAATTCGTCGCGCGTCGAACACGAGGCAACAACATCCAAGGTTGATGATGATCAGCTGTTTTACTGCCGCCAACGTGGCATGGACGAAGAAGAGGCGGTCGCCTTGGTCGTAAACGGGTTCTGTAAAGAGGTGCTGCAAGCTCTGCCAATGGAATTCGCGATGGAGGCACAGCAGCTTGTTGCCATTTCACTTGAGGGGTCCGTGGGCTAATGGTTTGGGATAAATCACAAGGGATGATCGTCACAACGACCCCCAGCATTGAGGGTCGCAAAATCGTTGACTACAAAGGTGTGGTTGTGGGCGAAGCCATCATGGGCGCCAATTTCGTGCGCGATATTTTCGCCAGCGTCACCGATATCATCGGTGGGCGTTCCGGCGCATATGAAAGCAAACTGGTCGATGCCCGCCAAACAGCAATGGCCGAAATCAAAGAAGAAGCTTTGGCCCTAGGCGCAAACGCCATTGTTGGGGTTGATCTAGATTACGAAGTTGTGGGCGAAAGCATGCTGATGGTGTCCATCAGTGGCACTGCCGTCATTATCGAATAAATCGGCGCATCTGGCGCAAGACAGGAATTAAAAAAATGTTGGAAATCAAAAATCTACACGTCAAACTTGAAGAAGAAGACAAGCAGATCCTCAAAGGGGTTGATCTGACCGTTGAGGCGGGCAAAGTGCATGCAATCATGGGTCCAAACGGGTCAGGGAAATCCACCTTGTCCTATGTTTTGTCTGGCAAAGACGGCTATGAGGTCACAGATGGATCGGCCAGCTTAGAGGGTGAAGATATCCTTGATATGGAACCAGAAGAGCGCGCAGCAGCGGGTCTGTTTTTGGCGTTTCAGTATCCGGTTGAAATTCCAGGCGTTGGCAATATGACATTCCTGCGCACAGCTGTGAATTCCCAACGCAAAGCGCGTGGAGAGGAAGAATTGAGCGCCGCAGATTTTCTGAAAATCATTCGCGAACGTGCCAAGACCCTGAAAATTGACGCTGATATGCTAAAACGCCCCGTAAACGTCGGATTTTCGGGCGGCGAGAAAAAGCGTAATGAAATTCTGCAAATGGCCATGCTGGAACCCAAGATGTGTATCTTGGACGAAACCGACAGTGGTCTGGACGTGGACGCGATGAAACTGGTGTCCGAGGGTGTGAATGCCCTACGTTCCGAAGGCCGTGCGTTTTTGGTCATCACCCACTATCAGCGTTTGTTGGATCATATCAAACCCGATGTGGTTCACATTATGGCCAATGGTCGTATTGTTAAAACGGGCGGCCCTGAATTGGCGCTTGAGGTTGAACAAAACGGATATGCCGACATCTTGGCGGAGGCAGTGTAATGGCATTACCACAGGCTAAGATTGACGCAACAGATGCGCGTCTTGCGGGGTTGGATCTGCCAACGGCAGGTTGGTCTGCCGACATCCGCGCAGATGCTTTGACACGCGTGCGTGCCATGGGATTGCCTGGGCGCCGCGATGAATACTGGAAATATACAAATCCAGAAACTTTGATCAATGCTGATGCACCAAATGCAGCTGTCTTTGATGCCCAAGAATCCCCCATGTTTGATGGTGTTGATCGGATAAAAATCGTGTTTGTTGACGGTGTTTTTGACGCACAACGATCCGATGATTTGTCGGGTGAAAACCTTTCAATTGAACGGTTGGCGGATGTCGCCGATTTGGATCTGCATTGGGCCAAAGATGCCTACGGCGTTCTAGAAGCCAAGGGCCAAGACCCAGTTCAACGACCTTTGGCAACGCTCAACACGGCCTTTGCCAACGATGGCTTGTTGATCCATGTCACGGGGCAGGTCGATAAGCCCGTCAATCTGATCTATGAACACAAAGATGCGTCATCGGATGCGATGCTGCACCATGTCGTCAAACTGGATGCAGGCGCGTCGCTGACCTTGTTGGAAAATGGCCCCGCTGCCGCACGTTTCAACAAAGTCCTAGAGGCATTTGTTGCACCCAACGCGACGTTCAACCACATTCGGACCCAAGGTCGCGATCATGAACGTCGGGCCGTGACACATATCTTTGCTGAAATTGGCGCAGAAAGCGTGTTCAAAACATTTACCCTGACCGCCAATGGTGTGCTGACGCGCAATGAATGTATTGTGTGGCTACAGGGCGACGAAGGTGTGGCCCACATTGCGGGGGCCTGTGTCGGGGATGGTGATTTCCATCACGATGATACAGTTTTTGTAACACATGATGCCGTAAACTGCGAAAGCCGTCAGGTGTTTAAGAAAGTATTGCGAAATGGCGCAACAGGCGTGTTTCAGGGCAAAATTTTGGTCAAACCTGATGCGCAGAAAACAGATGGGTATCAGATCAGCCAGTCATTGTTGCTAGACGATGACAGCCAGTTCTTGGCCAAGCCGGAATTGGAAATTTATGCGGATGATGTGGCCTGTTCGCACGGATCCACATCGGGTGCCATCGACGAAGAGGCGCTGTATTACCTGCGTTCGCGCGGCGTTCCTGTCGGCGAGGCAACAGATCTGCTGACCCTAGCGTTTTTGGGCGAAGCCGTTGATGAAATCGAAGATCGTGACCTGGCCGATATGGTCGTCGAACGGTTACAGGGATGGCTGATCCGCCATAGACGCTGATGCCGCTGATCCAGTCGATCACGCAAAGTTATCGCAATCCACAATTGGTGTTTCGCCAAATGTGGGTTGCAGGCGTTGTTGAAAGCAAAAGCTTGGCTTTGGTTATGGGGGCAAGTGCTGCTGGTTTTATTTCGGCTTTGCCTGAACTGGCCCGGCGTGCGCATCTGGAATCGTTGGATCTTCAGCAATTGATGGGTGGTGCGTTGCTTGGATGGATATTCATGGCACCATTGATGTTTTATTGCTTGGCCTTGGTTTTATATTGGATCCTAGGCCTTTTTTTGAAAACAATCACAGCGGCGCAAATGCGCGTTATTGTTTTTTGGTCATTGGTTGTTGCCGTTCCTGTGTTATTGCTGCATGGATTGGTCGCTGGGTTTATCGGACCAAGTGTGCAAAAACAAATAATTGGCGTCGTCTGGATCGCGGTCGTTTTGCGAACCTTTGTAGCTGGCGTTCGTTCGACCACAGGAAACATTTGATATGATGGATTTGATCATCAACCTTACCAAGTTGTCCTTTACTGCCCCACGCCGGGCCGCAGAACGCTTGCTTGCCTTATCACTTGATCGACGCACGATTTTTGGTTTCTTTTTGATCGCTGTCTGCCTAAGCGTTGTTGCGATTTACCTGAGTGGTGGGCCAACATCGGGCGATTTGGAACAAGACTTGCCAATGATGGCATCGCCGATCCGTTTGGCGATTATGATCCTTGCGGTGACGGTGTTATCGGCGATCGGTATTCAAACAGCGGGGCGTTTTGTCGGTGGTCAGGCCGATTTTGATCGAATTATGGTGGTCATGGCATGGCAGCAATGGTTGCAATTTTTGATGCAATGCGTTTTGGGCATCTTTGTGGTTATCGCAATGCCCATTGCCGTGGTTTTGCAATTCGCAGTGTTGTGGTTTTCTTTTTGGATATTTTTCAACATGATACGGGTTGCGCATGGGTTTGATGGCATACTGAAATCAATCTTTGCCGTGTTGGTCGGATCATTCTTGGCGATTTTGGCCTTGGGTTTTGTGACCATGATATTTGTGGGGGCTTAATCATGTTTGATGTGGAAAAAATTCGTGCAGATTTTCCAATTCTGTCACGTCAGGTCAATGGCAAGCCGCTGGTTTACCTAGACAATGGTGCATCTGCACAAAAACCGCAGGTCGTGATCGACGCCATTACACAAGCCTATTCACACGAATATTCAAATGTGCATCGCGGATTGCATTTTTTATCCAATCTTGCGACTGAAAAATATGAATCCGTGCGCGGTGTTGTTGCACGTTTCCTAGGGGTCGTGAGTGAGGATGATATTGTCCTAAACACTGGCTCAACGATGGGGATCAATACCATTGCGTATGGATGGGCCATGCCGAATTTGCAGGCCGGTGATGAAATCATTTTATCCGTTATGGAACATCACGCCAATATCGTGCCGTGGCATTTTCTGCGCGAACGTCAGGGCGTGGTGATCAAATGGGTCGATATTGATGAAACTGGACATCTAGACCCGCAGGCCGTGATTGATGCGATTGGCCCCAAAACCAAACTGATCGCGATTACCCATATGTCCAATGTTCTGGGCAGCCGTGTGGATGTGAAATCCATCTGTAACGCTGCACGCGAACGCGGGGTGGCTGTGTTGGTGGACGGATCGCAAGCGGCCGTGCACGGGCCCGTGAATGTGCGCGATCTAGGGTGTGATTTCTATGCGATCACGGGGCATAAACTGTATGGTCCATCTGGATCGGGGGCAATCTACATCCATCCCGACCGACAGACTGAAATGATCCCCTTTATCGGGGGTGGCGATATGATTAAAGAGGTCCACAAAGATCAGATCGTTTACAATGACGCCCCCATGATGTTCGAAGCGGGTACGCCTGGCATCGTGCAAACCATCGGCTTGGGCGTTGCACTGGAATATATGATGCAGATCGGTATGGAAAACATTGCCGCCCATGAAAACAGCCTGCGCGACTATACGATTGAAAAATTGCGTGGCCTGAATTTTGTCAATGTCCAAGGCACTGCAGCCAACAAAGGGGCGATCTTTAGCTTTACCCTTGATGGGGCAGGGCATGCCCACGATATTTCCACAATTTTGGACAAACGTGGTGTGGCCGTGCGTGCAGGGCAGCATTGTACAGGCCCCTTGATGGATCATCTTGGGCTAACGGCAACCTGTCGTGCGTCAATGGGCATGTACAATACGCAGGCGGACATCGATACATTTATCGACGCGCTGCATTTGGCCCATGAACTTTTGGGCTAGTTTTCCACGATTTCTGATTGCGACTGTTCTGCGATCAGGCTATAGAAACGCATAGGCACCCATAGCTCAGCTGGATAGAGCGCTGCCCTCCGAAGGC
>CAZWFE010000003.1:0-100234 GCA_964633145.1 uncultured Phaeobacter sp.
GGCGCATTGCGGATTCCTGCTTTCGTGGGGCAAAAAATAAGGGCCGCGTTGCGCGACCCCTAATTCCTAGCGGAACTTGTGGGAATAGTCTACTCCCACTCAATCGTGCCAGGGGGCTTGGATGTGACGTCATAGGTGACGCGGTTGATGCCTTTGACTTCGTTGATGATCCGCGTGGCGGTTTCGCCCAAGAAATCATGGGTAAACGGATAATAATCCGCAGTCATACCATCCACCGACGTCACCGCGCGCAGGGCACAGGCAAAATCATATGTCCGGCCATCACCCATGACGCCAACAGTGCGCACTGGCAGGATCGCGACAAAGGCTTGCCAAATTTCATCATAAAGCCCGTGTTTGCGAATTTGATCAATGTAGACGGCGTCTGCTTTGCGCAGGATTTCCAATTTTTCGCGTGTTATTTCACCGGGGCAGCGAATGGCCAAGCCTGGTCCAGGGAAGGGATGGCGGCCGATAAAGCTGTCGGGCAAACCCAATTCACGGCCCAATGCGCGCACTTCGTCCTTGAACAATTCACGCAATGGTTCGACCAGTTTCAGGCCCATTTTTTCTGGCAAACCGCCCACGTTGTGATGCGATTTGATGGTGACGGATGGACCGCCGCTGAATGACACGCTTTCGATCACGTCTGGGTACAACGTGCCTTGGGCCAAAAATTCCGCGCCCTCAATTTGATTGGCGTATTTTTGGAACACATCAATAAACAAACGACCGATGATTTTGCGCTTGGTTTCAGGGTCAGATTGACCCTCTAACTCGCCCAAGAACAATTCGCTTTCATCCGCATGGATCAGCGGAATGTTATAGTTGTCGCGAAACATTGCAACGACTTCGTCGGCTTCGCCTTGGCGCAGCAGACCGTGATCGACGAACACACATGTCAGTTGGTCGCCAATCGCTTCGTGGATCAATACGGCCGCCACAGAACTGTCGACACCGCCGGATAGGCCGCAAATGACCTGTTTGTCGCCCACCTGTTCACGGATTTTTGCAATCGCCTGTTCGCGATATGCGCCCATCGTCCAATCGCCTGAAAACCCAGCCAAACGGACAAAGTTTTCATACAGTTTTGCGCCTTTGGGCGTGTGGTGAACCTCGGGGTGAAACTGCACGGCATAAAAATGGCGTGATGTATCCGCCGTAATCGCATAGGGCGCGTTTGGTGATGTACCGTAAACTTCAAACCCGGGTGCGATTTTGCTGACGTGATCGCCATGGCTCATCCAAACTTGTTCATCACCTTGTGTGAACCAGCCGTCCAAAATATTCAGCGATCCATTCGGTGTCACAAATGCGCGCCCGAACTCGGCTGTTCCATGACCGCTTTCGACAGTGCCGCCCAATTGATGCATCATGACCTGCTGGCCATAGCAAATGCCCAAAATCGGGACGCCCATTGAAAAAACGCTTTCTGGTGCGCGTGGGCTGCCGTCGCGCGTTACGCTGTCTGGGCCACCAGAAAAAATCACAGCCTTTGGGGCAAAGTCAGCCAAAAAGGCGTCTGTGACATTTTGATAGGGGTGAATTTCGCAATAGACATTTAATTCGCGCAAACGCCGCGCAATCAGCTGCGTCACTTGGCTGCCAAAGTCTATGATTAAGAGGCGGTCGTGGGTCATGTTTTCCATGCTAGTCGTGTAAATCGTCCTTGGTTTTTGCGCAAGTCTGATAAATCGTGCGCGGGTAATTATTTGCACGCTGCTTTGCCACTGTGGCAATCTTTCGCGCTGTGTGGTCGATGTTTGCCGGATTTGGCGGGAATATTTGCGCCAATGTCGCTTTCGCACCTCAATCGCCGCAATTCTATCGCGACTCTGATTTGGTTTGGGATAGTGCATCCACATCTTAATCCCGTCTTTTCACGAAAGGGCACATCATGACAGAGGCAACAGCACGCAGACGCGGGCGCGGCGGTGGCGGCGCAGCACGTCGGGCGGAACGCACATCGGTAAAAATCGAAACTGCGAAATATATTGAACGCAATATTCCAAACTTTGAGGTTTTGACCGAAGAGGCGTTGGACATTATTGAACATAACGCGGAAACAATTCTAGAAGAGGTCGGCGTTAATTTCGTAAACAACCCCGCCGCATTGGATCGTTGGCGCGCGGTTGGCGCAAATGTCGATGGTGAACGTGTGCGTATCCCACGCGGTTTGGCACGCAAATTAATCGCGACAGCCCCTGCGAAGTTTACCCAACATGCCCGCAACCCTGAACGCAATGTGGAAATTGGTGGTAAAAATCTGGTGCTTGCGCCGGTGTATGGCCCCCCCTTTGTGCGTGATATTGACGGCGGTCGCCGCTATGCGACAATGGACGATTTCCAGAAATTTGTGAAATTGGGTTATATGTCGAAATGGCTGCACCATTCTGGTGGTACGGTCTGTGAACCCACAGATGTTGCCGTGAACAAACGCCATTTGGATATGTTATTGGCGCATATGACGTTGTCGGACAAACCGTTTATGGGGTCTGTGACCGAACCCAGCCGCGCCCAAGACAGCATTGAAATGTGCGAAATTTTGTTCGGCAAAGAGTTCGTGCAAGAAAACACCGTCATGACATCACTGATCAACGTCAATTCGCCGTTGACCTTTGATGATGTGATGATGGGCGCGATGGAGGTTTATGCCGCCAACAACCAAGCCTGTATTTTGTCGCCCTTTATCGTGGGTGGCGCGATGGCACCAGTGTCGGTGGCCGGTACATTGACCCAAGTTCTGGCCGAAGTTCTGGCCGGTATCGCATATAACCAAATGATCCGTCCCGGTGCGCCCGTTATTTTCGGTGCCTTTGTGACATCGATTGATATGAACTCAGGTGCGCCAACATTCGGTACGCCCGAGGCGTCGCACATCCTATATGGTGCGGGTCAATTGGCGCGTCGTTTGGGATTGCCGTTCCGGTCGGGCGGTGGTCTGTGCGGATCGAAATTGCCGGATGCGCAGGCGGCCTATGAAACGGCCCACACCCTGAACGCAGCTTTGCTGGGTGGCGTGAATTTCATGTTGCACGCCTGCGGCTGGCTAGAGGGCGGTCTGGTATCATCCTTTGAAAAATTCGTGCTGGATGCGGATCAGCTGGGTGTATTGCACCATGTGGCCCGCGGTGTCGCCTATGACGAAAACGCCCAAGCGATGGATGCCATCCGCGAAGTCGGACCAGGCGGTCATTATCTGGGCTGCGCGCATACCCAAGCCAATTTCAAAGACGCATTCTGGCGCACCAATGTGCTGGATTACAAACCCTTTGAAACATGGGACGAAGAGGGCGCACGCGACAGTATGACTTTGGCCGCGGCCAAAGTGAAATCAATGCTGGATACCTATGAAAAACCAGCCATTGATCCCGAAATTGAGGCGGCCCTAGTCGCCTATGTCGAAAACAAAAAGGCATCTATGCCGGACAGCTTTACCTAGGCTGTCTGCTCGGCGCGCTGCAATAACAAAACGCTTTCAGCCAGCAGCGCACTTAGGCATTCGACATGATCGGTCACGAAATAGGCGGCGTCATTTTGGCGCCGCTTTTTTCGTGCGCGTCCTCGATCATGATCAGTGATTTCACAATATCACACTGCGCGATTGATCCCTGCTGGGGGATGATACGGGCCAAATCACGGTTGCGATCATACAGATGCCGGCCATGGCGCGCCGCACGCATCAGCAGTCG
Source organism: uncultured Phaeobacter sp. (assembly GCA_964633145.1). GTDB lineage: Bacteria > Pseudomonadota > Alphaproteobacteria > Rhodobacterales > Rhodobacteraceae > CAJXSD01. The sequence goes on from CAZWFE010000003.1 coordinate 3,693, forward strand.
GGGACGCTTTGCAGTTTCTAGCTGAGTGATCAAATCTTGGGTCATATTCCTGTCCTTTCATGTGTTTGGACCCAAGTTGGGGGCAAATGGTTTGCAACCTGTAATTGCAACGTGCGGTTGTATTAAAGAAATTTAAACAGTTAAACAGATGTTGGATCCCTAGTTTGGTTAACCTTTGGGTAACGAAAAACACGCATAGGTAGAAAAAGCATCGGCGGATGTATAGGGACGTTAAAATGACACAGGACAAACAACACATGGCCCGTGGGGGCGACGCAAAACTGGGGCAGGCCGCACAATTTTATGTATGGAACCATATTCAGGGAAAATCATTGCGCGAAATTGCGCAAAAAACGGGATGTCACGCCACAACTGTCATGCGCCATATTCAGCGCATTTGCGATCATCGAGATGATCCTGATGTGCGTGCCTTGATTGAAACGACCGCTGGACGGCCGGGCACATTGGGGGCAGGGGTGACGGATGAATTTAACCGTGCGGCCAAATTGTTAAAGCAGGCCGATACCCTGTTGGTGGTTGCCGCGGATATGGATCGCGCATTGATCATTGGGAAAACCGAAGATGGCAATTTTCATCAATTGGATGCCATTTCCCAAGATGCCGCCCATATTCTGTTGGTGCGATTACATTTGAAATCTGTCTCGCGTGGCCGCGTGTCACGCTATTGCCACCCCAATCCGACCCATCGTGCGAAATGGCGTGATCAGATCGTGGATGTGAATGAACAAACTGCTGTGCTGCCCGTTCGCGGCGAAGCGCCGTTGAAAATACTAGCACGCCGTCGCGATGGTCAGGGCGATGCGTTTTTGTCGCGTGATTTGGTTCAAGCGGGCCTGCGCCTGTCCGAAGATTTCATTTTGTCCGCTGCCAGCAGCTGTGTGCAAGACACCATCAATAATGTCGCTGCGATTCTAGATGGCGCGCTGGATTCCCAAGTGACAGGGGATATTGCCGCTTGGGGGCGTTTTATCGCGGCCCTGCGCGATTTGGGACCAGGTTTGGCCGATATTGCCCTGCGCAGTTGTTGCCTGAACGAAGGTCTAGAACGCAGCGAGGCCGCTTTGGGGTGGTCAGCACGGTCGGGCAAGGTGGTTTTGCGCATCGCCTTGGTGCGACTAAAACGGCATTACGACGCGCTTTATGGTGCGGGGGGCGGTCAAATTGGATAAATTGGATTGCAGTTTTTGGTGGTATTTCATAATCTGATCTTATGAATATTACCCTACGCCAAATGCAATATTTCGTCACCTTGGCCGCGCAACGCAATTTTCGCCGCGCCGCCGAGGTGGTCAATATCAGCCAACCCGCATTATCCATCCAAATCAAAGAGATGGAGGAAAAACTGGGTGCGCAACTGGTTGAACGGCAGGCCCGCGATGTGATTGTTACATCCTTTGGCCAAATGGTATTGGGTCATTGCAAATCCATTCTGCAGGCCGCCCATGACATGGAACAGCAGGTTAAATTTTTTGCAGGACGCAGCGCGCGGTTGTCGATTGGTATGATCCCCACGATCGCGCCTTATCTGTTGCCCAATGTCTTGGCGGATTTGCGGTCGCGGGATGTGGCATTGGATATTCAAATCCACGAAGCAAAAACAGAACACTTGATCGCTGAACTGCGCTCTGGTGATCTGGACGCCGCGGTTATCGCGCTGCCGTCGCTATGCGATGATTTACACGATGAATTCCTGTTTGAGGATCGTTTATTGCTGGCCGGAACGCAAACGCGCCTGTCACGTTATCCGCAAAACTTGCCGGCATCGCAGATGTCGCAGGGGCAGTTATTGTTGTTAGAGGATGGCAATTGTTTGACGGATCAAGCCTTGGATGTATGTGGACGCACCCGCGCGCATCCCCAAATCAATATGGGGGCGTCGTCAATGGCGACACTGACGCGGATGGTTGCGGCTGGGTTTGGGGTGACTTTGGTGCCTGAATTGGCGGCATTGGCCGAACGCTCGGCGGCAGGCGCGCTGGAACTGCGCCGCTTTGACGGGGTGGAACCCGCGCGGCGCATTGGATTGGTGCGCCGTACCAGCACGCCTGCGGGCGAATGGTTTTCAACCTTGGCCACGCTGATCCAAGATGCAGGGACATCTGTCATTGGCGAATGCCGAACCCAGATTTAGCGTGTTTTTGGTGCCAGCTATGCGTAGCATGCAAAACAGAATTCCAGTTCAGATACTTACATGCCGCAATTTCTGTGATATGAAACACCCAAAGAACAAGGAAATCTGTTGTGCGTGATCTAAAAATCCCTGAAAGCCGCCATCCAGAAAAGGCGCATCGCCCCGATAATGCCCAGCCCCGCAAACCGGACTGGATCCGCGTCAAGGCCCCCGGCAGCGAAGGGTACAAGCGCACGCGCGACATCGTGCGTGAACATAAATTGGTCACCGTCTGCGAAGAGGCAGGATGCCCAAACGCGGGCGAATGTTGGTCGCAAGGACATGCAACCATGATGATCATGGGCGAAATCTGTACCCGTGGCTGCACATTTTGCAATGTGGCCACCGGTCGGCCCGATACCTTGGATCAATTCGAACCGGGCCGCGTGGCAGATGCGGTTCAAAAACTGGGTCTGAACCATGTGGTCATTACATCCGTGGATCGCGACGATTTGGCTGATGGGGGCGCTGAACATTTTGCCCAGACCATTCGCGCCATTCGTCATCGCAGCCCCGATACCACAATCGAAATTCTGACCCCTGATTTTTTGAAATGTGATGCATCCGCGCTGGAAACCGTGGTTGCGGCGAAACCGGATGTGTTCAATCACAACCTAGAAACCGTACCCGGCCTATACCCCGAGGTGCGCCCAGGCGCGCGGTATTTCCATTCGCTGCGCCTGTTGCAGCGGGTCAAGGAACTGGATCCAACGATGTTTACGAAATCAGGTATCATGGTCGGACTGGGCGAAACACGCCAAGCGGTTATGCAGATCATGGATGATATGCGCGCGGCGGATGTTGATTTTCTGACCATCGGACAATACCTGCAGCCGACACCCAAACACCACGCGGTGGATCGTTTCGTGCATCCCGATGAATTCGCATCCTATGAAAAGGCCGCCTATGGCAAAGGGTTCCTAATGGTATCGGCCACGCCGCTGACACGATCAAGCTATCATGCTGGTGACGATTTCGCACGTCTGCGCGCAGCGCGTTTGGCAAAATTGGGCTAGGTTCGGATCACAGATCCTGCCTGCCCAGCAGGTCATTTAAGATCGGAATAAATTCGTCCGCATCACGGGAATGGGGGTGCAAGGTGCGTAGGTGTTTGAACGCATTCAGCGCCTTTTCGTATTCGTTTAGGTGCATGTTGATCAAACCCAATCCCGATATCGCCCCAAAATGACGGGGTTCGCGTTGCAGGGTTTCGTAAATATCTGCTTCGGACCCGACAAAGTCACCGGCCAAAAACCGTATGGTGGCGCGTTTGTTCCACGCTTCGGTATAATCGGGGGCTGCGGTGATGATATCGGTTAATATCAGATCCGCCTTGGCAAAATTATTGCGATCCATCGCGCGCAGGGCTTGTTCCATTTTGGGGCGCTGGTCGCTGTTGGTTTCGGGATATAACCACAGTGGCCAAATTTCCGATACCAGTTCATTGGCGATTTCCGGGGATGGTGCCTGTTGCAATTGATCCAGCAATTCATCCACGTTTTGCGCATGAACGGGTGCGCCAAGGCACATCACAACACATAAAATTTTCCAAAACCATTTGAACATGGCGCTGTCCTTAGGTAACGATACACCATAACTAGACCATACCAAATGGGTGTCAAATATGATCCGTAAATATATATGGCCACTGATTTCACCGTTTTTCAATGATAAACGGTTGGAACCCTATCTGGTCGCATTGGGGACCATTTTGGTGATTTATGGTTTGGGCTATACAATCTGGGGCGTTTTTGCGTCCGAATAACACCGATTTCGCGCAGCACGTGCGCAGTTGGCGGGCAAGCCATGCAAACAAAGGCATAATTACAGATCAATGACAGACCACCCCGAACAGCCCCACGATCAAGCCGATCGATTTGCCCGTGCCCGCGAAAAACAGGCGGTCGCTTTGCTTGAGGATTATGTCGAGCTGATTGGCGATCTGATCGCTGAGATGGGCGAAGCGCGTGTTGCCGATATTGCCGAACGCATGGGCGTGGCCCAGCCCACCGCGACCAAAGCGATTGCGCGCCTAAAACGCGAAGGTTTGGCAACATCGCGCCCCTATCGCGGGGTGTTCTTAACCGACCAAGGGGCTGCATTGGCCGATCGGGTGCGCGCGCGCCATCGGACCGTGGTGCAATTGTTGATCGCAGTTGGCGTTCCGCCAGAAACCGCCGAATTGGATGCCGAAGGGATCGAACATCATGTGTCCAAGGCAACCTTGGCCGCCTTTGACGCGTTTTTAGCGGAAAAACCCTAGGCGCGTTTGGTGATCCAACCGCCTCCAAAAATGCGGCTGCCACCCGTTTCATAAAATACACAGGCCTGACCGGGGGCCACGCCCTCTTCCGGGTTTAGCAATTCAACCACAGCTTCGGTGTCGTTGATGGGGCGCAAAATCGCTTCGCGCGGGGGGCGGGTGGACCGGACTTTGACGGAAATGTGCCATTCGCTTTTCGATGTCAGGGGGGTATCACCCAACCAGTTGACCTGCTTAATCGGGACATGGCGGGTTTTTAGATGTTCTTTTTCGCCCACGATCACGTGTTTTTTGTCCACGTCCAGCCCAACAACATACAGCGGTGTTGCCAGTCCACCGATCCCTAAACCGCGCCGCTGGCCGATTGTGTAATGGATCACGCCATTGTGCTGGCCCAAAACAGTGCCGTCCATATCCACAATATCACCGGGTTCAACCGCACCAGGGCGCAATTTTTCGATAACACCGGCGTAATTTCCATCGGGTACGAAACAAATGTCTTGGCTATCGGGTTTATCGGCGACGACCAACCCATATTGCGCCGCCAGTTCACGCGTTTCAGCTTTGGACGCCAAATGCCCCAAAGGAAAGCGCAGGAAATCCAGTTGATCTTGGGTTGTGGAAAACAAAAAATAGCTTTGATCGCGGTTGGCATCCGTGGCGCTGTGTAATTCGGACCCATGCGGGCCGGATTTGCGTTGAATATAATGCCCCGTTGCCATGCAATCGGCATCCAGATCTTTGGCCGTTTCCAACAGATCCTTGAATTTTACCCGTTCATTGCAACGGATGCAGGGGACAGGCGTTGCACCCGCCAGATAGCTGTCGGCGAATTCTTCGATAACGGCATCGCGAAAAATGTTTTCATAATCCAGAACATAATGGGGAAACCCCATATCCTCGGCCACGCGGCGCGCATCGTGAATGTCGATGCCTGCGCAACACGCGCCTTTCTTGGCCAGGGCTGCCCCATGATCATACAGCTGCAATGTCACGCCAATGACATCATAGCCTTGAGATTTCAGTTGGGCTGCGACGACAGAACTGTCCACGCCGCCGGACATCGCGACAACGACGCGCGTATCGGCGGGGGGTTTTGCAAATCCCAGTGAATTGACGGGGTGATCCATGTCGTTGGCCTTTGGTTACAAGTTTGGCTGAAATATAGGAAAATTTGAAATATTCACAACCCCACGATTTAAGCGGCTGTTAACCCAAGCGCGGCATTTTTACCCCGTTCACAAGTATGAGGGTCACAATGAAGGAGTTATCAAGCAGGCCTAGGGTTGCAAAGTTGCCCGATGGGCAAATTCTGTCGGTCGCCGATTTACCACACGCGAATTTATCACGCTGGACTGCGTCGCGGAAATTGGTCGTCGTGCGATCCGTTGTCTATGGCCTGTTGACCCAACGCGAAGCGTTGGAGCGCTATGGCCTGAGTGAAGAAGAATTTACCAGTTGGATCAAGCATTTTTTGGATCATGGTCACGATGGATTGAAATGCACCAAGCTCAAAGCGTATCGACAACCATAGATTGTGGTGGTAAAAGTTATCAAGCGGTAACCTTGCGTTAACCAATTCGGTGCAAATTACAGCAAGAGTGTAAAGCAGGAGGCTTGAATGCGTGTATTATTGGTAGAGGACGATCCAAACACAGCGAAAAGCATTGAAATGATGCTGACCCATGCGAATCTGAATGTCTATTCCACCGATCTGGGCGAAGAGGGTATCGATTTAGCGAAACTATATGATTACGATCTGATTTTATTGGATTTGAATCTGCCCGATATGACGGGCTATGACGTGTTGCGCCAGCTGCGTTTGGCGCGCATTTCAACGCCCATCTTGATATTGTCAGGCAACGACGATACCGAGGCGAAAATACGTGGCTTTGGATTTGGGGCCGATGATTATTTGACCAAACCATTCCACCGCGAAGAATTGGTCGCCCGCATTCACGCCATCATCCGCCGCAGCAAAGGGCATTCGCAGTCAATTATTAAAACGGGCCGAATTGCGGTGAATTTGGATGCCAAGACGGTCGAAGTTGACGGCGCACCTGTGCATTTGACGGGCAAAGAATATCAGATGTTGGAATTGCTGTCCCTGCGCAAGGGAACGACATTGACCAAGGAAATGTTTTTGAATCACCTTTACGGTGGAATGGACGAACCCGAGTTGAAAATTATTGATGTGTTTATCTGCAAATTGCGCAAAAAATTGGCTGTGGCGACAGGGGACGACTCCTATATCCAAACCGTTTGGGGCCGGGGCTATGTGTTAAAGGATCCAATGCCAATTGGCACAGGCGTTGATACATTCGCGGTATCGGCCTAGGGCGCGGATATCGCGTTAAATTGCGATTTGTCACTGGACGCAACGGGGTGCGGGAACTATCACTGGGATAAACGATAGTGATAGGACATCTACGCGTGACAGAGGCAACCGAACCGAAAGATTTGACACCAGAACAGGCGCGGCAGGAATTGGCGCGCTTGGCCGCGATTTTGGGGGGGGCAAACCTAGCATACCACCAAAATGACGCGCCAGATATCAGCGATGCAGAATATGACCGGCTAAAGCAACGCAATGCCGCGATTGAGGCCGCGTTTCCCGATTTGGTCCGTGACGACAGCCCCAGTTTGCAGGTGGGCGCGCCGGCTGCGGATGGGTTTAGTAAAATAACCCATACTGTGCGCATGATGTCGCTGGCCAATGCGTTTGACGATGATGAATTGTTCGATTTTCGCGACCGGATCAAACGGTATTTGGGTCAAGAGGATGGCGATCCCATCGCCTTTACGGCTGAGCCGAAAATTGACGGGCTTTCACTTAGCCTGCGCTATGAACAGGGTCAGCTAGTCTCTGCCGCAACGCGTGGCGATGGTCAGGTGGGCGAAAACGTCACCGCCAACGCACGCACGATTGCCGATATTCCCCATACCATCGAAAACGCCCCCGATGTCCTAGAGGTGCGCGGCGAAGTGTACATGTCGCATCGTGATTTCGCCGATCTAAATGCACGCCACACCAGCCGCGGAGGCAAGGTGTTTGCCAACCCCCGAAATGCGGCAGCAGGATCGTTGCGCCAGTTGGATGCTGCGATAACGGCGGATCGCCCCTTGTGTTTTTTCGCCTATTCTTGGGGGGAATTGTCACAGCCCTTGGCGGATACGCAAATGGGCGCGATTGAACGGTTGGCGGAAATGGGGTTCAAAACCAATCCGTTGACCCGACTGTGTGACAGGGTTGAGGATCTGTTAGACCACTATCGCATGATCGAGGAACAGCGTGCCACGTTGGGCTATGACATTGATGGTGTGGTCTACAAAGTCAATGACTTGGCGCTGCAATCGCGTTTGGGGTTCCGCGCTACCACGCCACGTTGGGCGATTGCGCATAAATTCCCCGCAGAACTGGCATGGACCACATTGGCCGGCATCGACATTCAGGTGGGGCGCACAGGCGCATTATCGCCCGTTGCACGTCTGACACCCGTGACTGTGGGCGGTGTGGTGGTTTCAAACGCGACGCTGCATAACGAAGATTACATCATAGGTCGTGATGGCAACGGCGACCCCATCCGCGATGGCAAAGATATCCGCGTGGGCGATTGGGTGCAGGTCTATCGCGCAGGCGATGTGATCCCCAAAATTGCCGATGTCGATTTGACCAAACGCCCCGATGCGGCGCAGCCTTTCGTGTTTCCTGACCAATGCCCCGAATGCGGATCCCCCGCCATCCGAGAAGAGGGCGACGCCGTACGCCGCTGCACCGGCGGCATGATTTGCCCCGCCCAAGCGGTCGAGCGGTTAAAACATTTCGTATCGCGCAAGGCGTTTGATATTGATGGATTGGGCGCGAAACAGATTGAAATGTTTTTCGGTGATGACGTGCTGCCCATTCGCGAACCGGCCGATATTTTTACGCTGGAAACGCGCGATGGTGCCAATTTGGCCAAACTAAAAAATCGGGACGGCTGGGGCGACAAAAGCGCGAAAAACCTGTTTCAAGCCATTGAGGATAAAAAACAAATCGGTTTTGGAAAATGCTTGTTTGCCCTTGGGATTCGCCATGTGGGCGAAGTGGCGGCAAACCTGATTGCCATGCATTATGGCGATTGGGACAGCTTTGCTGTGGCGATGCAGGACGCGCAAAACCCTGACAGCGCGGCCTATCACGATTTGATTGCGATTGATGGCTTTGGTCAGGTGATGGCGCAATCGCTGTTGGCCGCCTTTGCACCGGGGGCTGAACGCGATGGCATCGACCGATTGGTCGCACATCTAACGATCCTACCTGCCGAACGCCCCAAAACCGATGGCAGCCCTGTGGCCGGAAAAACCGTTGTGTTCACAGGCACCCTAGAACGGATGAGCCGGTCTGAGGCCAAGGCCAAGGCCGAAAGTTTGGGCGCCAAGGTGGCAGGGTCCGTATCGGCCAAAACTGATTTATTGGTCGCAGGTCCCGGTGCTGGCAGCAAAGCAAAGAAAGCGGCCGATCTGGGGATTGAGACCATCGACGAAGAGGGATGGCTGACCCTGATTGAGGGGCTATGACAAAATCACGCCCGGAAATTTTGTATCCTTTGTTCGGAAATCTGACGGCTCTGGCAGGCGTTGGCCCCAAGGTGGCACAAAATTTTGCAGGGCTGGGCGTGGAAAAACCCCGCGATCTGTTGTTTGTATTGCCCCACAGCGGGATCGATCGACGTTTGATCGATACGGTACAAAATGCCGTTTTGCCCGCGGTTGTCACACTGCGCATCCATGTTTTGTCACACAAAGCCCCGCGCACAAAATCGGGGGCCTATCGCATCACGGTCAAAGACAGCGCCACCACATTGCAGTTGGTGTTTTTCCATGCGCGCGGTGATTATTTGCAGAAAATCCTGCCCGTCGGCCAAGATCGGATTGTATCGGGCAAGGTGGAATTATTCGATGGGATCGCACAAATGGTGCATCCCGATCACATTGTTCCAGTGGATCAGGGGGGGGATATTCCCCCGTTTGAACCTGTTTATCCACTGACTGCAGGGGTCACGCAAAAAACAATGCACAAAGCAACGCGGGCCGCGTTGGAATTGGCACCCGAATTGGACGAATGGATTGATCCTGAACAAAAACGCACGTCCCAATGGCCCGATTGGGCCGATGCGCTGCGTCAGGCCCATCATCCAAACTCTGTCACGGATACGGCCCTGACGGCCAAGGCGCGGGTGCGTTTGGCCTATGATGAATTGATGGCGCATCAATTAACGCTGGCACTGGCGCGCCAAGCCATGCGTAAAACAGCGGGCATCACCACCAAAGGGACAGGCCATTTGCAATCACGCGTTTTGGCCGCGTTGCCCTATAAACCCACGGGCGCGCAAACGCGGGCCATTGCTGAAATAACAGCAGATTTGGCAGCCCCCGTTAAAATGAACCGTTTGCTGCAGGGCGATGTTGGTGCGGGCAAAACCTTGGTGGCGTTTCAAACATTACTGATTGCCGTTGAGGCAGGCGGGCAGGGCGTGTTTATGGCGCCCACTGAAATCTTGGCGCGGCAGCATCTTGAAGGGTTACAGCCTTTGGCGCAGTCCGCTGGTGTTCACATCGAAATTCTGACCGGACGCGACAAAGGCAAGGCACGGGCGGAAAAATTACGTTTGCTAGAAAATGGTGACATCGATATTTTGGTGGGCACACATGCCGTATTCCAACAAGACGTCGTGTTTCGTGATCTGCGCATTGCTGTCATTGATGAACAGCACAGGTTCGGGGTGCGTCAACGTATGGCGCTTGGCGAAAAAGGGCGCGCAGTCGATGTTCTGGTCATGACGGCCACCCCCATTCCACGGTCGCTGTCCTTGGCGCAATACGGCGATATGGATGTGTCGGTATTGGATGAAAAACCGCCCGGTCGCAAACCAATTATCACGGCTGTGATTCCAACATCGCGGATGGATGAAGTCATCGCCAAGTTGCGCGGTGCCATAGCTGAGGGCCGCCAAGCCTACTGGGTCTGCCCCTTGGTCGAAGAAAGCGAAGTGTTGGACTATGCCTCGGCCGAGGAACGGTTCAAACGGTTGCGCGCTGTCTTGGGCGATGGGGTGGTCGATCTGGTGCATGGTCAAATGCACCCCACCGAAAAAGACGCGGCCATGGCTCGGTTTCAATCCGGCCAGTCCAAGGTATTGGTCGCCACCACAGTCATTGAGGTGGGCGTGAATGTGCCCAATGCCACCATCATGGTCATTGAACGGTCCGAAATATTTGGCCTGGCCCAATTACACCAATTGCGCGGACGGGTGGGGCGCGGTGATGCGCAATCGACCTGTTTGCTGTTGTACCAAGCACCATTATCGGAAAGCGGCCAAAAACGGCTAAGTGTGTTGCGCAACAGCGAAGATGGGTTTCTGATTGCCCAGACCGATTTGGAAATGCGCGGTGCGGGCGATATGATCGGCACGGCCCAATCGGGATTGCCAAGGTTTCAGATTGCCGACCTAGAGGCGATGACAGGCCTGATGGCCACGGCGCAATCTGATGCGCGCAATTTATTGACGCACGATCCCGATCTGACATCACCCCGCGGACGTGCTGCGCGTGTTCTACTTTGGTTGATGGAACGTGAAAAAGCAATTCGTTTAATTTCAGTGGGTTAGCCAGATATTCGTTTATTGTTTGTTAAATGTTCTTAAAAAGTTCTTTACTTGAGGTCAGAATCATGAGAACAAAGTGGAAACAAACAGGAAGGGTTATCGCAATGTTCACAGAATTGAAAACACTTACCACCACTGCATCACGCAATTTTATCCAAGATATGGTGGGTGCTACCGCATTGATCGTTATGTTGGTCAGCGCATTGCATTTGCCCAGTTTCCTGTAAATTAATTACCTGCCCAGTCTGTGCGATCTGTTATTATCCCTTGGATGCGTGCCTATCCCAAACACAGGGGATCGTCCCAGACCCCTGACCATCCTATGATCGCTCAGAATGTCTCCGCCACCGATGAAAATCGTGTGGCGGTTTTTTTATGTGGTTTTATGGGATTGGATGTCGTCAATCGCCGCCACCGCCGCATCCAGTGTCAACAGAATCGAGGCATGGCGATTTTTGTAATCCTTGGCGGGCAACAACACCTCTAACCCGTCAAAGGGGGCAGAGGGGACCGGACCGTCAGATTTCAGCATGGCATATAATTCATCGCGCGCGCGGCGAATGTCGGCCTCGGTCGTGCCTAAAATGGCCTGTCCCACCACGGCCGCTGCCGCTTGGCCCAAGGCGCAGGCTTTGACATCTTGGGCATAGGCGCTGACATGGCCATTTTCCATGTCCAGATCCACTGTCACAGTCGATCCACACAGAGGCGCGCGTTTTTTGATCGTCGCCTGCGGTGATTCCAGCCGATCCGTATGGGGCATATCAGCCGCCAGCCCCAAAATACGGGACGAATACAGGCTGATCAGATCACTGTCGTTCGACATGGCTTTCCCTTTCTGCTGTTTCCCCATAGATAGGGTGCGGTACCGAATTTACAAAGGCATATACAATGGAAAACTTTGACGCTGCAACGCTTAGATACAATCGCGATGGTTTAATCCCTGCAATTGCCCAAGATGCCGATAGCCATGATGTGCTGATGATGGCGTGGATGAACCAAGAGGCGGTTGAAAAAACATTGGCCACGGGGCGGGTGACATATTTTTCACGCTCGCGCCAAGCGCTGTGGATCAAAGGGGAAACATCGGGTCACGTACAGGAACTGGTGGATTTGCGCTATGACTGTGATGCAGATTGTATTTTGGTTGTGATCCGCCAAACGGGCCCGGCCTGTCATACCAATCGGCGCAGCTGTTTTTATCGGGCCGTGCGCAATGGGCAGGTAATTGAACTGTCTCAGCCAGAAAAATAAAGCCCCGCAAAAGCGGGGCCAATTTTTAGAACGGGATTTCGTCGTCCAAATCACGCGACGGCGCGCCGCCGGACGATGACCCACCGCCAAAGCCACCATCGGATGGTCCATTATCATAACCACCACCGCCACCACCGTAGCCGCCATCGGATGGGCCACCATAGCCACCACCACCTTGACCGCCATTGTTGTCACCACGACCGTCCAACATGGTCAGGGTTGACGTGTAGGGACGTAAAACAACCTCGGTTGAATAACGGTCCGCGCCGGATTGGTCCTGCCATTTACGGGTTTCAAGCTGGCCCTCGATATAGATTTTCGAACCTTTGCGCAGGTATTGTTCTGCCACACGCACCAAGGGTTCTGAAAAAATGGCGACCGAATGCCATTCTGTGCGTTCGCGGCGTTCGCCTGTGTTGCGGTCTTTCCAGGTCTCAGATGTGGCGATCCGCAGGTTGCACACTTTGCCACCATTGGGGAAATTGCGCACCTCTGGGTCGCGGCCCAAATTCCCGATCAAAATTACCTTGTTTACGGATCCAGCCATTCTACGCTCCTACGAATCTTGTGTCTTGCGTCAACCTTACACCATTCTATGACGATGAATAAAAGATTAAACTTTGAAATTAACCTTGGGATTTTCTGCTGGAAATGGGAAGTTGAGGGTTGCAAAAATCAAAAACTCAACCATTTATGGTGTATGTTTGGGTTGAAACGTTTATTCAGTGTGGCAATTTGTGCTGTCGTTCCGCTGTCGGCCGCGGCAGATGTGCGCATGGGCCAGTTTGCGCTGCTAGACAAACGCGAAAAACCTGGATTTTCTGTACCTTTGGATCCGCCCGCTGTTTTTATTCCCCCGCGGCCGGGCGATGTACCACAAGGTTTTGAAGACGTTGGACCACATCTGGAAACGGCACAACGCGCGGCCGCGCAATTTGATATACCGCAGCAACTTTTTTTGAGGCTGATCGAACAAGAAAGCGGTTGGAACCCACGCGCCGTGTCGCACAAAGGCGCAATTGGCCTGACACAACTAATGCCAGAAACAGCGCGTATATTGGGTGTCGATCCCTATGATCCCAAGCAAAATATTATGGGTGGTGCGCGCTATTTGGCAACGCAATATCGAACGTTTCGAAATTGGCGTCTGGCTTTGGCGGCGTATAACGCAGGGCCGGGTGCGGTGCAAAAATATGGTGGTGTGCCCCCGTTCAAAGAAACGCAAAATTACGTTCGCGCCATTTTACGTTAACACGATGCAGGCGCCAGTGTGTCAATTTTATCGGTCACGCGATAGGCGATCAATCCAATCCATTCGCGCAACCCTTTGTTAAGATCATGCAAATGGTTGGCCAAGTCCCAATCCCACCTGTAAGACACGCGATAATCCGTGGGATAGGGGATCATATTTCGATAACCTGCGGCGCAAAATACCCCCATACTGCGGCGCATGTGATATGCGGATGTGACCAAAATCGTTTGCCCATGGGTTGGATCAGACCCCATGGATTGCAACGATTGCGCCGTGTTTTTTGCATTTTCATATGTGTTTCGCGAGGATCCTTCCAAGAGTGTTCGACCAGATAGGCTGGGAAATCCATCAAAAATCGGTTTGGCTATATCTGTGCCTGAAATGGATTGATCCAACATATTTCCACTGCCGCCTGTGAAAATTAGGGTGGCGTTGGGAAATTGATGCGCCAGTTTTATTGCGGTTAAAAAACGCTCGCCCGCTTCGTTCAGATTTTGTGTTTGGGACAGGCCACTGGGATAGCTGTCTTCGCCCCCACCCAAAACGATGATGCGCGTTGGGGCCAAATCGGTGGGCTGGGCATAGCTGTTTTCCAAGGGGGCCAATACGAAATCCCCTAGCGGATAAAGCCCGAGACTGACCAAAAACAGCGCCAAGGTTGTGATCGTAATTTTGGCCCATTTTATCCAGTTCAACAGGGTCATAGCGGCAGCAAGCGCCAATACAATCACGATCAAACTGTCGGGCTGTGCAATGGCCCAAAACACCTTGGACGCAATAAAAAACAGGCTATCCATGCGCTGCCATGTCGTATTGGCGTTCTACACGCGCGACACGCAGTTGGAAATTATCGTACCAACGATCGCGCCCGATTTTTTGCGCCACTTGGTGTTTGGCATGATTGCGCCATGTTTTTATGGCGTCTTCACTGTCCCAATAACTGACCGTGACGGCAAAGCCATCTGTGTTGCGACTGCTTTCAATACCGATGTATCCGGGAATTTCGGCGGCGCAATCCAACATGACTTGCACCATTTCGGCATATCCCTCGGGCGTTTTTGACGCTTGGTTTGCAAAAATCACCGCGTAATAGGGCGGTTCGGGCATGGGGGCAAAATGTGACATAACGATCCCTTGGCTTGGCCCGTTTGACCATACAGGGTCAGCGGACCAAGTCAAGTTACCGGTTATTCAGCTGCGACCTTGATGACAGGGCGCATGTTCGCCAGTTCGTCGTCGGGCAGGTGACATTTAATTTGATGCCCATCAGCCAAGACGCGAATGGGTGGCACGTCACGTTCACAGATCCCGCCGGCAACCTTGGATTTCCAACGACAGCGTGTTTGGAACGGACAGCCCGTGGGCGGGTTCATCGCCGATGGAATGTCCCCTTCAAGCACGATATGCTCTTTCTCGATGCTGGTGTCGGCGATGGGTACCGCGGATAGCAGCGCCTCGGTATAGGGGTGATAGGGCGGGGCAAAGACCTGATCCGTTGTGCCCAATTCCACCACATGGCCCAGATACATCACCATCACGCGATCTGACAGATAGCGAACGATTGACAAATCGTGGCTGATAAACAGCAGTGTGGTTTTTTCTTTGCGCTGAATTTCCATCAACAAATCGGTAACAGCCGCCTGAACTGATACGTCCAAGGCTGACACAGGTTCGTCTGCGACAACAATTCGTGCGCCACCTGAAAACGCGCGTGCGATTCCAACGCGCTGTTTTTGTCCACCTGACAACTGGCGTGGCATACGATCGGCGAATGCGCGTGGCAATTTCACCAAGTCGAGCAATTCTAACATCCGCGCTTCGCGTTCGGCATAGGAATTTCCGTATTTAAAAATTTCAAGCGCGCGGATGATTTGTCGCCCAACCGTCATGGACGGGTTCAACGTATCAAATGGGTTTTGGAACACCATCTGCACATCGGCCACGGTTTGTGTATCGCGGTCTTCGATTGCTGTGCTTTCGATACTGTTGCCATCCAGAAAAATCGATCCTTCGGTCGCTGTTTCAAGGCCCATCAAGACCTTGGCAAAGGTCGATTTGCCACAACCTGATTCACCAACGATGGCTAGGGTTTCGCTTTCGCGTGCTTCAAATGACAATGTTTCATTGGCTTTGACAACTTTGGTTGCACCCCCACTGCCAAACAACGCGTTCGCGGCGACTTCGTAATATTTTTTTAGGTTGTCTATCTTTAAAACCACATCGCCTGGTTCGGTTTTTTCGGACACAACGCTGGCCTTGATCGGGGCGTTCCAATCAATGTCACGAAACCGCAGACAGCGCGTGTTGTGACGGTCGTCACCCGGTATTGCGCTCATGGTGATGTCATTTGCGTTGCACAGGCCGTCTTGGAAATAATCGCAGCGCGGGCCAAAGTTGCAACCCTGTGGGCGTTCGTGCGGCAATGGGAAATTGCCGGGAATGGCGACCAAGGGCCGCGCGTTTTTATCTGCACCGGGCAGAGGGATCGACCGAAACAGCGCCTGCGTATAGGGATGCTGCATTTTGTCAAACACATCCTTGATCGACCCTGTTTCGACGGCTTCGCCCGAATACATGACGCAGATGCGGTCACAGGTTTCCAAAACCAAGCCCAGATTGTGCGAAATAAACAGCATGGATGTGCCGTATTTTTTACCCAAATCTTTGACCAGATCGACAACCGCTGCCTCAACCGTCACATCCAGTGCGGTTGTCGGTTCGTCCAAAATCAGCAGCGCAGGTTTCGACATCAACGCCATAGCGATGACGATGCGCTGTTGTTGCCCCCCCGACAGCTGGTGCGGGTATGATTTCAAAATGCGTTCAGGGTCGGGCAATTTAACATCCTCGACCACTTCTAGCGCGCGTTTGTATGCATCCTCTTCGCTGATCCCTTCGTGGATCATCGGCACTTCCATCAATTGTTTGCCGATTTTCATGGCTGGGTTCAGCGATGCCATGGGTTCTTGGTAAATCATGGCAATTTCATTGCCGCGGATATCGCGCAATTCTTCTGCGCTCATGGTGTTCAGGTCACGGCCCTTGAATTTAATGGTACCGCCCACGACGCGCCCATTTACGCCCAAGTCTTGCATAACACCCAAGGCAACCGTGGATTTACCACATCCGGATTCACCAACCAAACCGACCGCTTCGCCGGGTTGGACAGTCACCGAAAAATCCATGACCGCTGGAATTTCACGCAAACGTGTGAAAAATGAAATCGATAAATTGTCGATTTCTAAAATTGGACCGTCATACTCTATCTTTGACATTCGAACTCTCCCTGTTGGGGATGGGGCACTTGGGCCCCTTAAATTAATCTTTCAAGCTTTCTTCGCGCAGACCATCCGCCAACAGATTCAACCCCAAAACAAGGCTGAGCAGGGCGATCGACGGCACCAAAGCAGGATGCGGATAGATGGACAGCAATTTGCGCCCTTCGTTAATGGTGGCACCCCAATTCGGATCCTCGGGTGCAAGGCCCAGACCGAAAAAGCCCAATGTTCCCAAAAGGATGGTGGTGTAGCCAATGCGCAAACAGAAATCCACAATCAACGGACCCCGCGCATTTGGCAAAATTTCCCATAACATGATGTACCACGGGCCTTCGCCCCGTGTTTGGGCTGCCGCAACATAGTCGCGTGTTTTGATATCCATCGCCAAACCACGCACAATCCGGAAAACGGTGGGCGAATTGACGAACACCACAGATACAAACACCGTCAACAAACCTGCATCGACATCGAACAGGTCAATTTTATTGAACAGTGTGATTTTGGACCCCGTTTCGTTGATCAGTGAAACATATAACATCCCAAGAACGAACAAACTGATCGCCAACAGCAAGTTTCGCTGCTTTGGCAGGATGTAATACCGTGAATTGATCAACACTGTTGTAAAGATCAACGGGAATGAAAACAGCACCACGGCCATATATTGCGGCAAGCCTGTCAGGCGTATTTCAGGTGTGACCAGCAGGTAGAACAGCAAAATAACCGGAAAGGCCAAGATTAGGTTTGCCAAGAATGACAACCCGATGTCCAAGCGGCCGCCAAAATATCCGGCAGGCAGACCCAATGTGATACCAACCATAAACGCAAAGACGGTCGCCAAAGGCGCAATCACAATTACAATCGTTGATCCTGCGATCATACGGCTGAATACATCGCGCGCCAAATTATCGCCACCGAACAGGTAATAGGGATAATCGCCATCTTCGGCCCCACGCAGGGGAATGCCCGGCACTTTGTTTTTCATGCCCGACACCTGGCCCAGTGGGTCATGCGTCAAAATCATATCAAACAGACCCGCAAATGTTCCCGTAAAGACCCAGAACATCACAATGGCAAAGCCGATCATACCGATCGTGCTATCGAACAGTTTACCATATAGGCCCAGTTTACGTTTGTATTTGATCGATAAAACGAACGTCACAATCAGTGCTACCCAAACTGGTGCCAGCTGTGTTAATACGCGCAGCGTAATTTCAAACCAAGAAAGAAATTCCATAATCACGTTCCCTTAGTTTACGCTGATGCGTGGGTTAAGATACACATAGCCGATGTCTGAAATCAGCTGCGTGATCAATACGACCATCACAGACACGACGGATATCCCCAACAGCAATTCGATATCGTTGTTGCCTGCTGCGGCGACCAATGTCCAACCGACACCTTTGTAGTTAAACAGTGTCTCGACGATAACGACTCCATTCAGCAACCACGGGAACTGCAGCATGATCACGGTAAAGGGCGCGATCAAGGCATTGCGCAGCGCATGTTTTATAACAACATTTCGGAACGACACGCCCTTTAGCCGTGCAGTTCGAATGTATTGCGCGGTCATCACCTCGGCCATTGATGCGCGTGTCATCCGCGCGATATAGCCCATGCCGTACAACGCAATTGTAAGAACGGGCAGAAAGAAGTTTTCGAACGTTGCGGCATCAGCGGCCTGCGTTGCGGTTCCTTTGAACCACTTTAGGCCAAAGGCGGATGATGCAAACACGGTAATCAAGATAACACCTGACACATATTCAGGCGTCGCCGTTGTTGTAATGGCAAAGGATGACAGACTGCGGTCCAGTTTTGACCCCTCTTTCATACCGGCTAAAACGCCGATTATTAAAGCTGAGGGCACCATCAACACCATGACCCAGAACATGAGTTTCCCAGTCAACCCCAAGCGTGTGCTGACGATATCTGAAACGTCTGCTTTGAACACATTGGAAAATCCCCACTGTCCTTGAAGCACGCCACAAAATGTAGGTGCCTGATCGACAGGGATGTCGATTGTTGCACAGCGTGCGCGCGTTTTCCCATCGGACCCGGTGATCACATATCCAGGCCAAACCCCGAGCCATTCACCATATTTCATTGGCAGAGGGCGCAAGTACCCATTATTGCCAAGATAGCTTGCAACTTCTTCATCGGACATCCGAAAGTTTCCTTCGGACTTCGCCAATTTTTCCAAATTAGGATAGAGGTTGGTCAAGAAAAACACGATAAACGTCAAACACAGCGCGGTCATTAACATCACGCCGAAACGTTTAAGAATAAACAGTCCCATATCATTCCTTATCGGCTGCGGGGGTGCATCCCATTATACAGCAAAAGACCGCATACAGCTGGGTATGCGGTCTTTATTTATTGTGAAATTAAGCCTTTAGCGCCCACTTATAAACCTGTGGCAGATATGCGATGTGCATGTCACAGCCGACAACGTTTTCTTTGTGGTGACGATACAGCGACCGCCAGTATGGCTGGATTGTGACGCCTTCGTCGGCGATAATCGCCTGACATTTTGCCGCCACTTCGCGACGCTTGTCCGAATCCGCGATTGAGTTCGCCTCTGACAACAACGCATCGAATTCTGGGTTTGACCAACCGAATTCGTTCCATGCCTCGCCGGAACGATAGGCCAGACCCCAGATTTGCGTTGCCAGCGGACGGTGGTTCCAGTTGGTCGAGCTGAACGCATATTTTGTCCAGTCGTTCCAGAATGTGGATCCTGGCAAAATGGTCCGTTTGACGTTAAACCCTGCATCACGCAACTGCGCCGCAACCGAGTCGGTGGTGTTTTTACGCCAGTCGTCATCGATTGAATGCAGTTCGAATTCGTAATCCGCCATGCCAGCTTCTTCTAGCAATGCTTTCGCTTTGGCTGGATCAAAGGGCAGGCGACCCACGTTTGGATCAGTTTCTGGGTGCATTGGGCCAGCGTGGTGGTTGTTGGCTGCAGATCCCAGACCAGCATAGCCCAGTTCCAAACAGATTTCGTTATCAACGGCCATTGTGATCGCTTGGCGAACACGTTTGTCAGCGAATGGTTTTACGCCATTTGCGTCTTCTGCCAGTTGGTTTGGACGAACAACGATTGTCGCGCCTGATGCCACTTCGGATTTTGTCCAGCCTAGGCCGTCAAATACGTCAACGAAATCGCCAACGGTTTCCCAAATTGCGTCCACTTCGTCCGCGTCAGCGGCTGCAACCCATGCGGATGGGTCTGTGCCGTAATCGATGAATTCGATACGATCCAGATAGCCACCTTTGCCCGCGGCATAGCCCCACCATTCGTGGTCTTCGTTGCGTACAACGACGCCTTTTACGCCAACTTCCAGGCTTTCAGGTTTCATGTAACCGGTACCAATTGGGTTTGACAGCATTGTTTCAGCGCTAAAGCTGGAATGTACGATCGACGCTGGGTAATCGGCCATGCCTGGGATAATTGTGATATCCGATGTCGCACATTTCAACAGCACGGTGTGGCTGTCAACAACTGTGATCGCGCCAGCGGCTGCTTTGCCAGTGTCGGCGTCAATCAGCGATGCCATACGGCCAGCCATTGAGTTACCTTCGACTGATTTGTCACACCATCCTTCGATGTTGCGCGCAACGTCTTCGGCGGTGAAATCGTCGCCATTGTTCCATTTTACGCCTTTGCGGACGTTCAATGTGTATTCTGTGGCGTTGTCATTGACGGACCAGCTTTCCAGCAACATAGGCTGGAATGAACCGTCATTGTTATATTCAACCAGATATTCCAACCAACCTGCTGTAAATGCGGCGATCTGTGTCCAGTCATAGGTGCGTGGATCTTTCAGTGCGCGCACTTCCATTTGCATGCGTAGCGTGCCGCCCATTTGTGCGTGACCAGCAGCCTGCGCTGGCTGTGTCAGTCCACCCAAGGCATATGCGGTTGAAGCTGTCAGCCCAAGAGCTGTGGTGCGTGCTAGAAATTCGCGACGGCTTAGATCGCCATTTTTGAATTCGCTCGCATACATTTCTGCGGCTGGATGAATGTTTCCATCTGTGATGGTTTTATGCGTCATATTGTTCTCCCTGAGTGACACTTTATCTTATTGGTGGGTTTTCGTCGAAATCGTAAACGAGATCGCGTTTGCCGGATGGTTTGGCCCACATTATCACATACGGCCCCAAAATCCCCCACGCGTCAACGTCGTTAATCGTCATATTTCTATCAATTCGCGACATAGGGCCATGAAAAACGACTCTGACCGGTAATGCAACCCGAATCTAAGTTTTTTTTGTGAAGATCACTAAATAAACCAATGAAACTATTTATGCTTTGGTTGATACCTGTGCCAGTTTTTCATTTTACCCTTGAACCAAGTGCGCTGTCGTTTGGCAAATTGGCGTGTGGAAATTGTTGCCAATTCGCAGGCCTCGGTCAATGACAACGCGCCGCGCAGATGTGCAATCAACTCTGGTGCGCCGATTGTTTTTGATGAAAGCGCATCTGGATCCCAATTGGCTAAATTCTGTGCAGCCTCGTCCAATGCGCCTTGGGCTATCATTTGATGAAACCTGTGTTCAATACGTTCATTCAAAACAGTTTTGTCGACATCAAATAAAATTGGATAGCATTGCGATAGGTCAAGTTTGGGCGCAGGTGTGCGCGCCTGCCACCAGGTGATAGACTGTCCAGTGGCTTTGTGAACCTCCCATGCGCGCTGAACGCGCATCGGATTTTGTAAATCAATCTGGTTGCGCGTCGCATCGTCCAGATCCGCGATCATCGGCGCCAAGCCTTGGGTGGTTCGAATGGCGTCGCCCAATGCGCGTACATCCTGTGGGATTGCCGGAATATCAGCCAAGCCTTGGGTTAGGGCGGTAAAATACAATCCCGTCCCACCCACGATCACGATCGGTCTCTCTTGTGATGTTAATGTATCGATCAGGTGTCCGGCCTCGCGCAGCCAATGACCAACTGAATAGGGCGCATCAGCGGCTAGGTGACCGTACAGGCGGTGGTCTGCGATTTGTTCGTCTGCCTCAGAGGGGCGGGCCGACAGAACACGCCAATTCGCATAGACCTGCAACGCATCCGCATTGATAATCACCGCGTTGTTACGATCTGCAATTTCCAGCGCAAGCGCAGATTTTCCCGACGCGGTTGGGCCCGCAATCAAGACGGGCAAATGGTCGGGTATATTGCGAATATCGTTTGATGTGATTTCGTTCACGCAGTGCTCCGGTCATTGTACGATTTCAGGTAGGATTTCTGCTTTTTAGGCCGATCTGCACCAAAAGGTAAATTGGTGCATTGAAACTTGGGGCGATTTCCGACATTTTACGCGACAATTCTATCGCGTTGTTCAAGGAGTTCAATATGAGCGAAGCACCCACCCCGAAAACCGCATTCAAACGTGTCATGCTAAAAATTTCGGGAGAAGCCCTGATGGGCGATCAAGGTTTTGGACTTCACCCCCCAACAGTCGAAAGAATCGCCCGTGAGGTAAAGACCGTTCATGACATGGGTGTCGAAATCTGTATGGTCATCGGCGGTGGTAACATTTTCCGTGGCCTGCAGGGCAGCGCACAGGGAATGGAACGCACGACGGCCGATTACATGGGAATGCTGGCCACGGTGATGAACGCCTTGGCGATGCAAAGCGCGCTTGAGGGATTGGGTGTCTTTACCCGCGTGATCAGTGCCATTCCGATGGATCAGGTCTGCGAACCCTATATTCGCCGTCGCGCAGTGCGCCATTTAGAAAAGAAGCGGGTCTGCATTTTTGCTGCGGGGACGGGGAACCCGTATTTTACAACCGACACCGCGTCTGCATTGCGCGCGTCTGAAATGGCCTGTGATGCTGTGTTTATGGGCAAACAAGTTGATGGTATCTATGATAGCGATCCAAAGCTAAACCCAGATGCAAAGCGTTTCGATTCAATCACCTATACCCAAGTGTTGCAAGAAAATCTGCGGGTCATGGATGCCAGCGCAATTGCGTTGATGCGCGACAATAAAATGCCGTTAATCGTATTTTCACTGGATGAACCAGGTGGGTTCCGTGGAATTTTGGCAGGCGAAGGTACCTATACAACCGTGACCGACTAGGGTTACAAGGGATCAACAGAAAACCAAATCTAAAAGGCAGGACAATGTCAGACGAGTTTATGTTAGACACAGATGGACTAAAACGGCGCATGGATGGCGCGTTGACGTCACTTAAAACAGAATTTGCATCCTTGCGGACAGGTCGCGCATCATCTTCGATGTTGGAGCCGATCACGGTCGAAGCATATGGCCAACGTACCCCGATAAATCAGGTTGGCACAGTCAACGTCCCCGAACCGCGAATGGTGACCATCAATGTTTGGGATAAAACAATGGTCGGCAAAGTTGAAAAAGCAATCCGCGAAAGCGGGCTTGGGATTAATCCACAGTTGAACGGCACCATCATTATGCTGCCGATCCCCGAACTGAACGAAGAACGTCGCCGTGAACTGACCCGTGTGGCAGCGCAATATGCAGAAAACGCACGTGTTTCGATTCGAAACGTCCGCCGCGACGGCATGGATCAGATCAAAAAAGCAAAAGACGGCATGTCAGAAGATGATCAGAAATTCTGGGAATCCGAGGTGCAGGAATTGACTGACACATCCATCAAATCAGTGGATGCAGCACTAGAAACGAAGCAAGCTGAGATCATGCAGGTTTGATATCGACGATGGCGGACGGAATTCCCAACGAAAAAATTGCGCGCCATGTTGCGATCATTATGGATGGCAACGGCAGATGGGCGCAATTGCGTGGCCGTCCGCGATTATTCGGTCATCGCGCAGGTGCAAAACGTGTGCGCGAAATTGTCGAGGCGTGCCCAGATCTGGGTGTTAAGTATTTGACAATATTTGCGTTTTCTACTGAAAACTGGAAACGCACCCAGACCGAGGTATCCGGTCTGATGTCTTTGTTCAAACGCTATATCTTGAAAGAAGCAAGTTCGCTGGCCAACGCTGGCGTTTGTGTTCGTTTTATTGGGGATCGCCATCGTTTAGAACCAACTTTGGTGACACTGATGGGCGAACTTGAGGACATGACGCAAAATAACACCCGCGTCAATTTAACCATCGCGTTGAATTATGGCGGTCGAGACGAAGTGGCACGTGCCGTCAAGCGCATGGCTGAGGATATCGAGACTGGCAAAATCTGTGCCCAAGACGTCACTGAAAACACCCTGACGCGCTATCTGGATACACATGTGTTGCCTGATCCGGATTTGGTTATTCGCACGTCCGGCGAGGCGCGGGTTTCAAATTTTCTGCTCTGGCAGGCGGCCTATTCCGAATATGAATTTGTGAAAACCCTATGGCCGGATTTCACCCGCGATATTTTTGCGCAGATCGTTGGGGATTTTGCAAAGCGGGATCGCCGATTTGGCGCGGTGAAATCATGACATCGGGGCGCTGGAACGACCTGCGTGCGCGCATTTTATCGGCTTTGATTTTATTGGCAATCGCGGCAGGTTCACTGTGGTTGGGCCCAACCCAATTTGGACTGTTTGTATTGGTTCTGGTCGCAGCGATGCACTGGGAATTGGCGCGTATGATTGTGACCAATGTGACGTGGCAGGGTTTTGCATCCGCTGGCGTTGCAGTCATCGCGTCGATTGGAGTGGTGTATTACCCTGACCCAGTCCAGCAGGGCGTAATTTTTGGCGTAAATGCAGTGGTACAGGCAGTGTTGGTGCGCCGTATGATAATGCGTGCGGCACTGTATTCCTGTGCGATTTTACTGGCTGGATTGGTGCTTTACCGCTTGGATGTCACCTATGGTGTTCGTGCAATATTGTGGCTGACCGGCTTGGTCGTTGTGACAGACATCGCGGGGTATTTTGCGGGCCGTATCATTGGTGGCCCCAAATTTTGGCCGCGGTTTAGCCCGAAAAAAACATGGTCGGGTGCCTTGGCGGGATGGGCTGCTGCGGTGGGTTTATCGGTTGCGATGCTGCCGCAAATTATACCCGACTTGGGGCTGACCTCGATTGTGGTTCTGGCGATTGTTTTGTCGTTTTGTTCCCAAATGGGCGACATTTTCGAAAGCGCAATTAAACGCAAATGCGACGTAAAAGACAGTTCAAACTTGATCCCCGGTCATGGTGGGGTATTGGACCGTATGGATGGCATTGTGGGGGCTGCATTGGCGTTTGGTTTGGTTGGACCGTGGGTTTTGTAATATGAAACGGATCAGCATCTTTGGCGCGACGGGATCCATTGGACAAAGCACCTTGGATATCATACGCCACGATCGTGCGGGATTTCATATCTGTGCGCTGACAGGGGCGCGTAACATCGAACAACTGGCCCAAGACGCGATTGAGTTTGGCGCAGACTACGCGATTACATCCGTTGATGCGCTTTATGAACCGCTAAAAGATTTGTTGTCAGGCACTGGTGTGACCGCGATGGCGGGACGCGCGGCCTTGGTCGACGCGGGCGATCTGCCGGTTGATCTATGTGTCTCAGCAATCGTTGGTGCCGCTGGACTGGAACCGGGTTACCGCGCCTTGGCCCGCGGGGCCGATTTAGCGCTTGCAAACAAAGAAAGCATGGTCGCCGCCGGCCAACTGATGAAACATACAGCTCGCAACAGTGGTGGCCAGTTATTACCGGTTGATAGCGAACATTCCGCCATTTTTCAGGCGCTGCAAGGTGAAAACCGTCAATCCGTCGAACGCGTGAT
The DNA here is from genome assembly GCA_964633145.1 of uncultured Phaeobacter sp. Classification (GTDB taxonomy): domain Bacteria; phylum Pseudomonadota; class Alphaproteobacteria; order Rhodobacterales; family Rhodobacteraceae; genus CAJXSD01. Next base: position 29,291 of record CAZWFE010000003.1, read on the forward strand.
TATCACTGCATCAGGTGGTGCATTTCGGGATTGGTCGCTGGCGCAATTGCAATCGGCCACCCCAGCGCAGGCGCAGACCCATCCGAACTGGGATATGGGCCAACGCATTACGATTGACAGTGCATCAATGTTTAATAAAGCATTGGAAGTCATTGAAGCGAAAGAGTTATTCGATTTATCGCCCGATCAAATAGAAGTGGTCATTCACCCCCAATCCCTGATCCATTCGGTTGTTGGGTTTTGTGATGCAGGCATGATGGCCCATATCGGGCCGCATGACATGCGTCACGCAATTGCCTATGCAATGTATTATCCCAACCGTCCTGCACTGACATTGGAACGGTTGGATTTGGCCAAAATTGGCCGTTTGGATTTCATGGAACCCGATCGCGCAAAATACCCTGCGCTGGATCTGGCGTATCATGTGATGCAACAGGGCGGGCTGATGGGGGCCGCATTTAACGCGGCCAAGGAAACGGCGCTGGATGCCTTTATCGCGGGTCAAATTGGTTTTTTAACCATGTCGCAGGTTGTCAAACAGGTATTGGACCACCTATCTATTGATACAGCGACCACATCTGACCCGTTGGATTTGGACAATATTTTGGCGATGGACGCTTTGGCGCGCACTGTTGCTTTCGACGAAATTAATAAGATTTAAGGTAGGGATATCTGTTGGAATTTGCGTCCGTCTTACCCGCATTTGGAAACTTTGGCTTTACGATATTGGCCTTTGTTGTCAGCTTGTCCATTATTGTGTTCGTTCATGAATTTGGCCATTACATTGTGGGCCGCTGGTCAGGGATCAAGGCGGATGTTTTTTCGCTGGGTTTTGGTCCGGTCGTGGCATCGCGTGTTGATCGTCATGGAACACAGTGGCAATTCGCACTGTTGCCCTTTGGGGGCTATGTTAAATTCAAGGGCGATAAATCCGCCGCAAGCGCGCCTGACGGCGAGGTGTTGCAAACCCTAGACCCATCGGAATTACGCGACACAATGCATGGCGCACCCTTGTGGGCGCGGGCGGCCACCGTTGCGGCGGGGCCTGTGTTTAATTTCATTTTCTCAATCGCGTTGTTTTTTGCCCTGTCGCTAAACGAAGGTACCGTAAAATTGCCGCTAAGCGTCGGCAAGATTTATGATCTGCCACATATGGGTGAACTGCAGGTGGGCGATACATTGCTGTCTGTCGACGGCATCGACGCGCCGCAAACCGATGACGTTGGCGATTTCTTTGCCGATATTCGCCAATCGACCACATTTCCGTTGATGCCCTATCGCGTGGAACGTGATGGGGTGGTGATGACTGTGGACGGACCCAGCATGGACCCCGCGCGTGTCGATCGTCTGATCCCGCGGTCCGCCGCGATAGAGGCGGGGCTAGATATTGGCGATGTGATCACCGCGGTCAATGGACAAGACATTTATTCATTTTCACGCTTGAAAGAATTGGTCGAAGGATCCGAAGGCAAACCCCTGACGTTGAACATTTGGCGCAATGGTCAAGAATTTGAAACCATTTTGCAGCCCAAACGCAGTGATGAACAAAAAGCTGATGGATCATTCGTCACGTACTGGCGGATCGGCATTGTTGGCACGGTTTATTCATTTGAACCCGCAAATGGTGCCGTTGGGGTGTGGGATGCGTTTGGCTATAGTTTGGCAAATACCTACCGCATCATGGAGGGATCTGTCTCAGGCCTGTATCACGTGTTTTCGGGCGCGATCAGCAGTTGCAACTTGTCTGGACCGATTGGAATTGCCGAAACCACGGGGCAAATGGCCCAGCAAAGCGGCATGGATTTATTGTGGTTCATTGCCATGTTGTCCACCGCGATTGGTATGGTCAATTTGTTCCCGATTCCTGTTTTGGATGGGGGACACTTGGTGTTTTACGCCTATGAGGCGGTGTTCAGAAAACCCCCAAATCCAAAATTTATGAATGGTTTAATGTCCGCTGGCTTGACCTTGATTTTGGCTTTCATGTTGTTTGCCATATTTAACGACATTTTCTGCCCATAATTGTGGCGCAAATCCTGCAATACGGGGCATTGGCATTTTGACAAAGCCCCGTGAACACGATACCTAGGACTTAGGTTTTTGGCAGGAGTGCGCAATGCAATTCAAACAGCGGGTTCATCGAACAGGACGGGGCAAAATTTTGGCGGCGGCTTTGATCGCGTCGGTCAGCTTTGCGCAGGCAACACAGGCGCAAAATTTCACCCTAGGTGGGATCAGTGTTGTTGGGAATAAACGCATTGAAACATCGACCATTCAAACCTATGCCGGACTAGAACGTGGCCAATCGGTTTCAATGGGCGATTTGAACGCCGCCTATCAGCGTATCTTGGACAGTGGTCTGTTTGAAACAGTTGAAATGACACCGCGTGGCAATCAGGTGGTGATTGAGGTCAAAGAATACCCAACGATCAACCGAATTAATTTCGAAGGCAACCAGCGTCTGGGCGACGAAGTGTTGTCCAGCTTGGTCCAATCGCGCCCACGTTTGGTGTTTAACCCCAAAACAGCCGAAGCCGACCGCGCCGCAATTGCCAAAGCCTATGCCGATAGCGGTCGTTTGGCCGCAAAAATCACGCCTAAGATCATTCGCCAATCTGACAACCGTGTGGATTTGGTATTCGAAGTGTTCGAAGGCGGCATTGTTGAGATCGCAAAAATCGGGTTTGTCGGTAATAAATCCTATTCCGATCGCCGTCTGCGCCGTGTTTTGGGCACCAAGCAGGCAGGGTTTTTCCGCACATTTGTGAAATCAGATACCTTTATCGCGGATCGGATCGAATTCGATAAACAGGTATTGACCGATTTTTACCAATCCCGTGGCTATGTTGATTTCCGTGTAAACAACGTGAATGCGGAATTGGCCCAAGAAAAAGACGCCTATTTCCTGAATTTCAACATCCGCGAAGGCCAGCAATTCAAATTTGGGTCGGTGCGCGTGACCTCTGATCTGCGCGATGTGGATGCAGCGGATTTTCAGTCGGCATTGAAACTGGACAGCGGTGATATTTATTCGCCAGTTGCCTTGGAAACAAACATTTCCCGTCTGGAACGCAAGGCGATGCTGGACGGGTTGGATTTCGTTCGTGTGACACCGCGTGTGACCCGCAATGATCGTGACCTGACGCTGGATGTCGATTTTGTTTTGGAACGCGGCGAACGTATCTTTGTGGAACGCATTGATATTTCTGGCAATACGTCAACTTTGGATCGCGTGATCCGCCGTCAATTCCGCGTGGCCGAAGGCGATCCCTTTAACCCGCGCGAAATCCGTGCTGCGGCGGAACGTATCCGTGCGCTTGGATATTTTGGAACCTCTGACGTCAACGCCCGCGAAGGGTCGTCGCCCGAACAGGTTGTTGTGGATGTGAAAGTGTCAGAAGAGCCCACAGGCAACCTGTCGTTTGGGGCGACCTATTCGGTCAGTTCGGGCGCGGGGTTATTGTTGGAATATTCTGAACGCAATTTCCTAGGCCGCGGTCAGCAGCTGAATTTCGCAATCAACAGTGGGGTTGATAACCGCCTGTATGAATTGAAATTTGCGGAACCTGCGTTTTTACATGATGATTTGCGCTTTGGCTTGGATTTGTCGTTCAAAGAAACCGATAACCAAAACGCAGCCTATGACACCCGTGTTGCGCGGTTTCAGCCCAGTTTGACATTCCCCATCAGCGCCGCGTCGAAACTATCGGTGCGCACGACGGCCGAATATTCCGAACTGAGCGATGCGGGAACCGTGGGTGACGTGATTGACGCGGATGTCGAACGGGGACGGGTGAACAATGTGTCCTTGGGCTATACCTATACCTATGACACGCGTTTGACTGCGTTGGATAGCAAAGCAGGCGTATTATTCCAAATCGGCCAAGATTTCGGCGGGCTAGATGGCGGCGATCGTCACATCCAAACCACTGGCCGCGTGATCGCCCAGAACAAAGTGTGGAACGAAGAATTGACCCTGCGCGCCACGGTTGAGGCAGGGTTATTGTCCTATCAAACAGGGGCTAGCCGCGTCACCGACCGGTTTTTCCTAGGCCCATCTAAATTGCGCGGTTTTTACCCCGCAGGTGTCGGCCCGCGCGAAGTTGATGGCGCGATCAATGATGCATTGGGCGGCGAACGCTTCGCCGTTGCCCGCCTAGAGGCGGAATTCCCGATTGGCTTGCCCGAAGAATATGGCATTTCGGGTGGTGTGTTTTACGATATCGGCAACCTGTGGTCATCGGGCGCATCGGATGAGCATATCGAATACGATGATGGTGCATGGCGGCACGTTGTTGGGGCATCCATTTTCTGGAATACGCCAATTGGACCGCTGCGGTTCAACTTTACCAATGCCATCAAAAAACAATCTTTGGACGAAGAGCAAACCTTTGATCTGACATTCGCGACTGGGTTTTAATGATACGCAGCTTGGTCATATTTGCACTGGCGTGTTGTCTGGGTCTGACCCCGATGCAGGTGCCGGCGCAGGATGGCGTCAAGCCGGTGTTGACCATCGATTGGCTGACGTTTTTGCGTGAAACCCAATACGGTCGCCGGCTTGCCGCCGAATTTCAGGCCGAAAAGGATGCCTTGCAAGCGGAATGGGATCGCATCGAATTAGAGTTGTCGCAGGAAGAAGAAGAGCTGGTGCGCCAACGACAAATCGTATCAGCAGAAGAGTTTCGCGCTCTGTCTAAGGCCTTTGATCAGAAAGTCGTCGCCGTGCGCCGTGAACAACGCGAACGTCGCGCTGAATTGCCGGAAAAGGAAATGGCCTATAGCCGCGCGCTGTTACAAGCCGCAGGGCCAATTTTATTCGAACTGGTCCAGCAAAATGGCGCATCTGTTTTGATCGATAAACGCAATGTTTTGGTTGATTTGTCATCGGTTGATGTCACACGTCAAGCGATCCAAGAAATGGACCGTCGCATCGGTGATGGAACGACACAAACGCCAACAGCTGAATGAACCGCTTGCGCCATTCGTCTAGGCTTGCTAGGGACGGTGCAAAATATACAAAAGGATCTTTTTCATGACCGAGGACCTAAAAACAGCTGACATTCAGTTGATCCAACGCATTTTGCCCCACCGCTATCCATTTTTGTTGGTTGACCGTGTGGTTGATATCAATGGCACAACCTCGGCTACGGGGATCAAAAACGTCACGATGAACGAACCGCATTTTCAGGGACATTTCCCTGGCACGCCCATCATGCCCGGCGTCACAATCGTCGAGGCGATGGCGCAAACGGCGGCTGTTATGGTCGGCGCATCGCTGGGTTTGGCAGACAAAGAAATGTTGATTTATTTCATGGGCATCGACAAATGCAAATTCCGCCGCAAAGTCATTCCGGGCGATGTGTTGGAAATGAAATTGGAAACGCTGCGTGGTAAACCGGGTGGCAAGGTTTGGAAATTCCAAGGCGTTGCAACTGTCGATGGCGACATGGCGGCCGAGGCTGAATTCACCGCAATGATGGATTTGCCACAAGGGGCATAATATGCAAAACGCAGACATTCATCCGTCAGCCGTGATTGAACAGGGCGCTGTCATCGGGCAGGGCTGTTCGATTGGGCCGTTTTGTCATATCGGCCCAAATGTGGTGCTGCATGATAATGTCACATTGAAAAGCCATGTTGTCGTCACGGGCCAGACGGAAATTGGGTCAGGCACGACGGTGTATTCCTTTGCAGTATTGGGCGAAATTCCGCAGGACAAAAAATTTAACGGCGAAGAAACCAAATTGATTATTGGTGAACGCAACCGTATCCGCGAACATGTCACGATGAACACCGGCACCCAAGGCGGTGGGGGTGTGACGCGCGTTGGAAATGATGGTTTGTTTATGGCGGGCTGTCATGTGGCCCATGATGTGATTATCGGCGATCGTGTCGTTTTGGTAAACTCGGCTGCTGTTGCAGGCCATTGTGTTCTAGAAGATGACGTCATCATTGGCGGTCTGTCAGGGATCCACCAATTTGTGCGGATCGGACAGGGCGCCATTATCGGTGCTGTGACAATGGTGACAAATGATGTCATTCCTTATGGGTTGGTTCAGGCCCCGCGTGGGGAACTGGATGGATTGAACCTTGTTGGTTTGAAACGCAAAGGTGTCGCGCGCAGTGACATCACCGCGCTGCGTGCTGCATTTCAAATGCTGGCCCAAGGCGAGGGAACATTTCAAAATCGCGCCAGTCGTTTGGGGGATGACACGGACAGCGATTATGTAAAACAGATTGTAAATTTCATATTAGCAGACAGCGATCGTTCTTTCTTAACACCTGGATAAATTATGCCCCACACCATTGCCATTCTATCGGGAACCGGCCAATTGCCGGTGATGATCCATCAACGCTATGCGGGGGCAATCGGGGTAACCTTTGCTGGGGCTGATCATAAATTATCCAAGGATACCGGTGTCGTGGTCGAACATCGGTTCGAACGGATGGGCGAATTATTCGATGATCTGCGCCAGCGTGGTGTGACCGATATAGTGATGGCAGGCGCGATGTCACGTCCTGAATTTGACACAGACAAGCTGGATCCATTTACCGCGAATGTTCTGCCAAATTTGGCCCAAGCGATGAGCAAGGGCGATGATAACGTCCTGCGGTTTTTGATCAAGATGATCGAAGGGCAGGGGTTTCACGTCGTGGGCGCACATGAATTGATCCCTGAACTTACCCTGCCAGAGGGCATATACAGCGGTGACCCCCATCTTGAGGCACATCTGCGCGACATAGGGGTGGGTGACAGATTGCTAGATACACTTGCACCCTTTGACATCGGCCAAGCTGTCGTGATCGAAGGTGGCCTGACACTGGGCATCGAAACGCTGCAAGGGACCAAAGCGTTGCTGGACTTTGTCGCACATTCAAACCCGAAACTGCGCCGAAACCCGCGTGGTGTTTTAATCAAACGCCCCAAAACGGGTCAGGATTTGCGTGTTGATATGCCCGCGATTGGCCCATCCACCATCGACCAAGTGTTCGAGGCTGGATTGGCTGGCATCGTAATTGCACCCAACCGTGTGGTCGTGGTTGACCGCGATACGGTATTGGCCAAAGCCAAGGATAAGGGTGTATTCATTTGGGCAAAGGATCCCACATGTTAAAAATCGCCATGATTGCGGGCGAAGCGTCAGGCGATAAATTAGGCGCGGCCATGATTGATGGGTTTGACGCGCTGTTGGATCAGCCTGCCGATTTTATTGGGGTGGGCGGGCCGCTAATGATCGAACGCGGTATGGACAGTTTGTTTGATATGTCCGAACTGTCCGTCATGGGTATTGTTGAAATCTTGAAACAATATGGCCATTTGAAACGTCGATTAAACCAATGTGCGGATTATATTTTGGCGCAAAAGCCGGATGTGTTGATCACCATTGATGCGCCAGAATTTTCGTTGCGCTTGGCTGAAATTATCAAATCTAAATCCGACATTCCAACGGTCCATTATGTGGCCCCCACTGTCTGGGCGTGGCGGCCCAAGCGCGCAGAAAAAATGGCCAAATACATCGACCATGTTTTGGCGTTGTTCCCCTTTGAACCCCCATATATGCACGAAGCAGAGATGAGCTGCGATTTTGTGGGCCATCCTGTAACACATGAACCACTGGCATCAGATCAAGACATTGCAGATTTTCGTTCATATTATGACCTGGGCGATACCCCCGTTGCACTGGTGCTGCCCGGATCGCGGACATCCGAAGTAAAACGCCTGCTGCCTGTATTTCGCAAGGCAATGGTGCAAACCTGCCAATCACATCGCGATTTGCAATGGGTTTTGCCCACAACGGCACATGTGGCAGGTTTGGTCCATGAAATGACCGCACGTTGGGAACAAAAACCAATCGTGATTGACCCGCGTGATGTTGATGTTGACTTTGCCCGTCGTATGAAACGGGCCGCATTTCGTACGGCTGATATTGCGCTTGCGGCCTCTGGCACCGTGTCATTGGAATTGGCCGCCAATTCTACGCCGATGGTTATCGCCTATAATATGGGGTGGTTATCGCGCCAGATCATTGGTCGAATGTTGCTGACCGATACGGTGACCTTGGTCAATTTGGTATCTGGTGATCGCAGCGTTCCGGAATTTATCGGCCAAAACTGTCGCCCTCATTATATTGCCGATGCCCTGTCAAAAGTGCTGCAAAAAAGCGCTGACCAAGACATTGCAATGGACAAAACGATGCAAGCGCTTGGGCGTGATGGCATCGATCCAGGGCAACGGGCGGCAAAATCTGTGTTGGATTTTTTGGGGCCGTGATGCCATTGCGCAATCGCAGCCCCCATTAATCCGCGTGATTTACTGTGCTGCGGCCAGTTTGTTGAACATCGCCGTAAATCCGATCAGCGACACAGGCAGGATCAATTGTTGATCGGGTTGTAAAATATGGCTGATCGCCATCGTAACTTCGGTGCCTTTCTTTAGGTCATCCAGATCAGACTGGTCAAACCCAACCCGCACGACGCAGCCCGATTTGTTGCAATAGGAATATGGGTATTCCTTGGCCTTGGTGTCGCTAAATTCAATGACCAACGGCGCAGTCAGCAATGTTTCTAATGGCACCAAAATTGTAGCCCCTGCAACGGCTGGTTCAGTTTGCGGCAGTGGGAACATTGAAATTTCGGCGATCGGGGTGCCTTCTTCGCGGACCAACAGTTGGAACATTTCGCATGGATCATTGCCCGTTTCCGTTGTGACACAACGGATGGCCCAATCGTCTTTGCGTTCGACGATGTAGGGCTGGCCAATTTCACGTTTGGGTTGCAACGGTTTACCCAAGGACAGGCCTGATGCCTCTTGCGCCAATGACGGGGCTGGCATCAAACAGACCAAACCAAGCGCCACAAGGTTAAGGCCAAAAAATTTCAACATGCTATTGATCACTTTGCTTACAGAATCCATACGCGTAACATGCAAAGTTATTGGATCAAGCACAAGGCAACAGCCCTTATTAATTCGCAATAGGCGGGAAATGTCACATTAAGTTGGCGGGCTATCAAACGAAAAAGAGGGCCTTTTAAGCGGCCCTCTCTTATCTTTGTTTCTCTCCCCGTCGGACTGGCCGACTTATGCAGGTGACGCTACGAAACTATTTGCAATCGGTCAACAGTGTTTTTGGGGATTCCTTGCAAAATTAGCGCAAATATAAAAAAGGCCGCGCAAAGCGCGACCAGTCTGACAGGGAGGACGTCGCCCAAACCAATTTTCGGTCTGAGCAAAGTTAGACTAGCGCTTATCTGTTAAGATTGTATGTTTGATACGTCACAGAAATAAGGATTACAGGGATGCGGTCAGAAATCTTAGTGGGCGGCGGTGAACGCGACTACGCCACGCCACAGAAAGTAAAGCTAAAATACGCAAATCGGCATGGTTTGATCGCAGGGGCCACCGGAATCGGCAAAACCGTGACCCTGCAGATTATGGCTGAGGAATTCTCAAAATGTGGGGTTCCCGTGTTTATGGCTGATGTCAAAGGCGATTTGTCTGGGTTGGCTGTGGCCGGCACCGACAGCCAAAAATTGCATGATGCATTCCAATCCCGTGTTCAGACCATCGGGATCGAGGATTTTCAATATCAGGCATTTCCGACGGTATTTTGGGATTTGTTTGGCGAATCGGGACACCCGATTCGGACCACGCTGGCTGAAATGGGCCCGCTGATTCTGTCACGATTGCTAGAGCTGAGCGAGGCACAAGAAGGCGTGATCAATATTGCCTATCGTTTAGCCGACGAAGAAGGCTTGGCGTTATTGGATCTGAAGGATCTGCAACGCATGCTGGTTTGGATGGGGGAAAACAGTCGCGAATTGACCCTGCGCTATGGCAATATTGCTGCCAGCACAATTGGCAGTATTCAGCGACAGTTGCTGATTTTGGAAAACCAAGGTGCCGTGGATTTCTTTGGCGAACCAGCCTTGGATCTGTCTGATATGATGCGGGTGGATGCCAGCGGGCGCGGGCAGGTCAATATTCTGGCGGCCAATAAATTAATGGCCACACCAAAACTTTATGCGACCTTTCTCTTATGGCTGTTATCAGAATTATTCGAAACCCTGCCCGAAGTGGGCGACCCTGATAAACCCAAATTGGTGTTTTTCTTTGACGAGGCGCATTTGTTATTTGACGATGCGCCCAAGGCTTTGGTGGATAAGGTGGAACAGGTCGCCCGTTTGATCCGGTCCAAAGGGGTGGGTGTGTATTTCGTCACACAAAGTCCAGATGACATTCCCGAGGATATCTTGGGCCAGTTGGGCAACCGTGTGCAGCACGCCCTGCGCGCCTATACAGCACGCGATCAACAGGCGTTGCGCCGCGCGGCCCAGACATATCGCGTAGGCCCCGATATGAACATCGAAGAGGCGATTTTACAGGTGGGTGTGGGCGAGGCTGTTACATCGTTTTTGGGGGACAAAGGTGTTCCGGGGTTTGCGACCCGCACCCTGATCCGGCCACCACAATCGCAGTTGGGCCCCATCCAAGAAACGCGGCGGGCCGAGGTTATTCAAGCGTCGGATCTAGAGCAAAAATACCGCCATGTTTTAGATCGTGTATCCGCCTATGAGATTTTGAACCAGCGCGCGCAGGCCGCTGCGGCGGCTGCAGAGGCAGTCGCAGAAGAGCACCCCACAGAAGATATGGATGATCCCGCCGATCGACGCGTTTACAATTCTGCGCGCCGCATAGGTGGCGCAGGATCAGCGCGGCGTTTGTCCAAACCACGCGGACGAAAGGCTGAGGCAGGTGGTATTGGTGAGGCGCTGGGACGTGCCTTGGTCAAAGAGTTGTCGGGGACAACAGGGCGGCGGATCATCCGCGGCGTTTTGGGTGGATTATTTAAGCGGCGCTAGGGTCATCTGTGTACTGGGGGGCTGTCTGCCCCCCAGACCCCCCGAGAGTATTTTGGCAAAAATGAAAGCAAGATTAACTGCGGCTGCGGTGTTCAAAGCGTGGGAGCATGGCTGAGAAATCTTGGCCTTTGCCGTTTTCGGTTTCGACAAATGTTTCATAGAGCGATTGTGCGAGCTGGCCCATGGGCGTGTCCGCATCCGCGGAAGTCGCGGCCATTTGTGATAGGCGTAAATCCTTGAGCATGAGTTCGGCCGCAAAGCCAGGTTTGTAATCGTTATCGGCAGGCGATGTAGGGCCAATGCCGGGTGCGGGGCAATAGGCATTCATTGTCCAGCTGTAGCCAGATGATGTTGAGACGACATCGAACATAGATTGCCGATCTAGGCCGAGTTTATCGGCAAGTGCGAAAGCTTCGCAAGTGGCGATCATGGTCACGCCCAGGATCATGTTGTTACAGATTTTGGCGGCTTGGCCATTTCCTGAGGGGCCACAATGGACCGATTTTTGCCCCATAATGTCAAAGAGCGGTTTGGTTTTTTCATAGCCTTCGGCTGCGCCACCAACCATAAAGGTCAGTGTGCCTGCAGCCGCGCCGCCAACGCCCCCTGAAACGGGGGCATCAAGGGCAAAAATGTTTGCGTTCTGTGCCTGTGCGGCGACCGCGCGGGCGCTGTCGACATCGACGGTTGAACAATCTGCAAAGACGGCGCCTGCGGACATTACGGGTATAATTTCGTCAGCCACGCGGCGCAGTATGTCGCCATTTGGCAGCATTGTAATCACAATATCTGCGCCGGTTGCGGCCTGTGCGGCGGTTTGGGCTATGTCTAGGCCATCCACTGAGACCTGTGCAGTGTCAAAACCTGTCACTGTGTGACCTGCTGTGGCGAGGTTTGCAGCCATTGGGGCGCCCATGTTGCCCAAACCGATGAAGCCAATTTTCATGTTCAATCTCCTGTAAATAGATCCATGTTGCCCAAGGGTGATGTCATGAGCGTTAGTGTTTTAGGGTCGACCGTATTGAGGGTATGGTGCCAATTCGGAGCACGGTCTTTGTCGATGACAGCAGCGCGGATGCCTTCGATAAAGTCACCATGTTCGATGGCGCGCGCTGTAAAGCGGTATTCTGCGCGCAGTGCATCGAATATGGTGGCCGATTTTGGCAGATTTTCCAAGATATGCAGGGTTGCCGACATTGCCAGAGGCGAATTGCGCGAAATTGATTTGAGAGCAGTGCGCGCCAAATCTGATCCGTCGTTGGATAAATCATCCGCAAGCTTTGGCAGTGATGTATGGTTGAACAAATTGGCAATAATGTTGGATTGCACTGCCAATTGTGCTTGGCCCGGGTCATGCGCGCGCAGTGCATTCGTGGAACCGCTGGTTTCTAGCGTTGCAATCAGTTCTGGCCAATGTATTTGGGGGATATAGAGATCGGCAAAGCCTGCAAAGATTGCATCAGCGGCTGTCATGCGTGTTGCCGTTAGCCCCAAATATGCCCCAATACCCCTTGGTGCGCGTGATAGCAGCAGCGACCCCCCCACATCAGGGACCAAGCCGATCCCGCATTCGGGCATGGCGATCTGGCTGGTTTCGCCCACAATGCGGTGGCTGCCATGGCAGGATACGCCAACACCGCCGCCCATTGTAAAACCCTGCATAAAGGCAACATAGGGTTTGGGATAGGTGGCAATCATAGCGTTCATACGATATTCATCTGCCCAGAATTTTTGCCCATAGGCATAGTCGCCGCGTTTACCGCTGGCATATAGATCGGCAATATCGCCCCCCGCGCAAAAAGCGCGATCGCCAATCGCGTCAACCACCACCAGATCCACAGCAGGATTATCGCGCCAAGCGACCAGCGCGTCTGTGATTTTCATGCACATGTCATAGGTCAGGGCATTTAGGACCTGTGGGCGATTTAATGTGATCCGACCGGCGCGGCCTGTGATGCGGATGTCAATGTCGGCCATTTGTGTGTCACTGTCTTTCGGTCAAAAGTTGGCGTGAAATGATCAGACGCATGATTTCATTTGTCCCCTCAAGGATTTGATGCACACGCAGGTCGCGAACAATTTTTTCGATGCCATAATCGGCCAGATAGCCATAACCACCATGCAGTTGCAGGCACCCATTGGCCACGTCAAAGGCGGCATCCGTGACCATCAGTTTGGCCATGGCACAGAATTTGGTTGCCTCTGGCGCGCCAGTATCCAGCATCCAAGCGGCTTGGCGTAGAAAGATCCGAGCAGATTGTAATTTGGTTTCATAGTCTGCCAAACGGAATTGTAGACCTTGGAATTGGTCGATGGATTTTCCAAATGCTTTGCGTTCGCCCATATAGGCAAGCGTCATGTTTAGCGCCTGTTGTGCGCCGCCCAAGGCGCTGGCCGCAATGTTGAGACGACCGCCATCAAGGCCGGCCATGGCATAGGAAAATCCACGGCCTTCTTCGCCGATAAGGTTTTCCGCAGGCACATGGCAATCATCAAATTGGACCTGAGCGGTGGGTTGACTGCGCCAGCCCATTTTATCCTCTAGCCCGCCAAAGGATAGGCCATTGGTTCCATCTGGGACGATGAGGGATGATATTCCTTTGGGGCCATCATCGCCAGTCCGGCACATCACGATATAGGCGTCTGAATATCCGCCGCCTGAGATAAAGGCTTTGGTGCCATTCATAGTGTAGCCATCATTTGTGCGCTGTGCGCTGGTGCGCAGGGCCGCAGCATCTGATCCCGAGCCGGGTTCCGTCAGACAATAGCTGAAGACTGTTTCCATTGAACACATTTTAGGCAGCCATTTGGCGCGTAGGTCCTGCGAGCCGAATTTATCGATCATGCCGCCACACATATTGTGGATCGAAAGAAATGATCCAACAGAGGGGCAGGCCATGGCAAGGGCTTCGAAGATCAGGGTTGCATCAAGGCGGGACAGTCCTGATCCACCCATGTCTTCGGAGACATAGATACCGCCGAGGCCCAATTCTGCAACCTTTGGCCAAAGACCTTTGGGAATGGTGCCTTGTTTTTCCCAGTCTTGGGCATGGGGGGCAATCATGTCTTGGCCAAATGCGTGGGCCATATCAAAGATTGCTGTTTGTTCTTCGGTCAGGGCGAAATCCATGTTCAAGCTCCGCTGGTTTTGAATTGAACACCTGTTTAATTTGCAAATGTTTCAGTGTTGTTTCAAGTCGTAAAAATAGTTTGTGTGGGAACAGTCTGGCTGGCCCGCGCGATCGGTCCAGCCAAGGTTTTGTGAAAGGGGGGGCGTTGCCCCCTTGGGCCATTGGCCCAATTCCCCCAGAGTATTTTTACAAAACTGAAAGAGGAGGTTAGTCCATGGGTTTGAAGTTGAATTCGCCGCCCTCTTTCAGGCCAGATGGCCAACGCGAAGTGACCGTTTTGGTACGGGTATAGAATTTGAACGCGTCTGGTCCGTGTTGGTTTAGATCGCCAAAGACAGATTTTTTCCAACCCCCGAAGGTGTGGTAGGCCAGTGGTACAGGAATGGGGACGTTGATGCCGACCATACCGATGTTGATGCGGTTTGCGAAATCGCGTGCGGTATCGCCGTCACGGGTAAAGATCGCGGTTCCGTTGCCGTATTCGTGGTCAATCGCCAGATTGATCGCCTCTTCGTAGGATTTGGCGCGTACTGTGGACAGGACCGGGCCAAAGATTTCTTTTTTATAGATATCCATATCTGGGGTTACATTGTCGAACAGGTGCGGGCCGACGAAGAAGCCGTCTTCGTAGCCTTGCAGGCTAAAGTCACGGCCGTCGACAACCAGTGTTGCGCCTTGGTCGATGCCCGTTTGCACAAGGTTGAGAATGTTTTGTTTGGCCGCTGCGGTGACGACGGGGCCGTAATCGACATCATCGCCCGATGTATATGGGCCAACTTTCAGTTTTTCGATGCGTGGCACCAGTTTTTCGATCAGGCGATCGGCGGTTTCATCACCCACAGGCACCGCAACTGAAATGGCCATGCAGCGTTCGCCGGCAGCACCGTATCCGGCGCCGATTAACGCATCTGCGGCCTGATCCATGTCTGCGTCTGGCATGATGATCATGTGGTTTTTCGCGCCGCCAAAGCACTGAACGCGTTTGCCGTTGGAACAGCCGCGGCCATAGATGTATTCGGCGATTGGGGTCGAGCCGACGAAGCCGATGGATTGGATGACATCGTGGTCTAGGATGGCATCGACGGCCTCTTTGTCGCCATTGACGACCTGAAGGATGCCTTTGGGCAGGCCTGCTTCTTCCATCAATTCGGCCAGCATCAAGGGCACGGACGGGTCACGTTCGGATGGTTTTAGGATAAAGGCGTTGCCGCAGACGATTGCAGGGGCAAACATCCACATCGGGATCATCGCAGGAAAGTTGAACGGGGTGATGCCAGCTGTTACGCCAAGGGCCTGTTTCATGGAATACATGTCGATGCCGGGGCCTGCGCTGTCGGTGAATTCACCCTTTAACATTTGTGGGGCGCCGATGCAGTATTCGACAACCTCAAGCCCGCGCTGAACATCGCCTTTGGCGTCTGGGAATGTTTTGCCGTGTTCGCGTGACAGGGCTTCGGCCAATTTGTCCATATCGCGGTTTAGCAGATCGACAAATTTCATCATGACGCGCGCACGGCGTTGGGGGTTTACGGCCGCCCAAGCGGGTTGCACAGCTGCGGCCACATCAACGGCATGGGCCAGCTCTGCGGCGGATGCCAATGGCACCTTGGCCTGTACTTCGCCAGTTGCGGGGTTATAGACATCGGCAAAGCGGCCTGATGTGCCTTTGACGTGTTCGCCATTGATGTAATGTGTAAGTTCTTGCATTTTGTCCTCCTGAATTGGCGATAGTATAGCCTTGCATTTTTGTCTGTAAAAGATGTAACTGTTCAAAAAGATCTTGCAAAAATGCAAAGGGTGGTCTGTGAATTTGAACTGGGATGATTTACGCGTTTTCCTAGCTGTGGCACGGCATGAAACGCTATCAGCGGCTGGAAAACAATTGCGCATTGATCCTGCGACAGTGGGCCGGCGTGTTTCACGGATTGAGCAAGTTTTAGGAACGCCTCTTTTTGCAAAATCACCAACGGGGTATGCCCTGACCAATGCAGGAACGCAGGTGATGTCGCATGCTGAACGTGTTGAGCAGGCGACAAATGGGTTGGCGCAAAATATATCGGGGTCAGCTGATCAACTGAGCGGTCAAATCCGCATTGGTGCGCCCGATGGATGTGCCAATTTCATTTTGCCCCAAGTTTGCGCGCGGATTTCGGACCAAAATCCGGATTTGGACATTCAAATCGTTGCCTTGCCGCGGGTCGTCAACCTGTCAAAGCGCGAAGCGGACATGGCGATTACAGTCAGTCCGCCCACGTCTGGCCGATTGAAAGTGCAAAAGCTAAGCGACTATCGGCTGCATTTGGCGGCGTCGCAGGGGTATTTGGATCGGGTTGGTCACATTGAAACGCTGGATGATTTGAAACATTTGCGTTGCGTTGGCTATATCGCGGATATGATTTTCGACAAAGAATTGGATTATTTAGAGGCATTGGGCCTGGATCGGGTGCCGCTGGCGTCCAATTCCGTTTCTGTTCAATTTAATTGGCTGCGTGCTGGCGCGGGCTTTGGGATTGTGCATGATTTTGCTTTGCCGTTTGCCCGGGATGTTCGCCGTATTTTGACAGGGCAATTTTCCCTGACCCGCAGTTTTTATTTGGTGCGCCATGTTGATGATGGCCGGCTTGAGCGGATGAACCGATTTGCCAGCGCATTGCAAAATGAAATTGGTCGGGAAATCGAACACCTAGAAGCAAATGCTTGACAGAAAACTAAATGACGCGCACCATTGGTTTTAGGTAATTTTATTTCAAGGAGGTCCCCATGTTAGTGTCCAAGATCCTGCAATCCAAAGGTGACGATGGGGTATTAAGCGTTTCATCATCGGCAACAATTGCGGATGCGGTTAAAATTCTAGGTGAACGCCGTATTGGTACCGTTGTTATTTCCGATGATGGTCACGTGCCGCTGGGTATTTTGTCGGAACGTGATGTGGTTCGTATCATCGCCACCAAAGGCGCAGCCGTGTTACAAGACTGCGTTGCCGATCACATGACCAAGCGTCTGGTGACCTGCGAACGCGATCACACTGTTCAGCAAATCCTTGCAACAATGACGGAAAAACGGTTCCGCCACATGCCCGTGGTCGAGAACGGCGTTATGGTTGGCATTATTACCCTAGGCGACGCTGTCAAAGCACAATTAACGGAACTAGAAATGGAAAAAGACGCCCTGCAGGGCATGATCGCGGGATATTAGCGCGACTTTGCCCTTGCAATCCGTTTGGTAATATTGTTGCGTGTGCGCACGCACGATAAGGGAGGTTGCCATGCGCGTCGGTTTGTATCCTGGAACGTTTGACCCGATCACAAATGGTCACATCGATATCATTCGACGTGGTGCAATGTTGGTCGATCGTTTAGTGATTGGTGTGGCGATTAACCGTGACAAGGGTCCGTTGTTTTCGCTCGAAGAGCGGGTGGCCATGATCGAACAAGAATGCGCGGCATTATCCCAAGAGACAGGGACCGAAATTATCGCGCATCCCTTTGAAAATCTGTTGATTGATTGCGCAAAAGAGGTCGGGGCACAACTGATTGTGCGGGGCCTGCGCGCGGTGGCCGATTTTGAATACGAATTTCAAATGGTTGGCATGAACCGCGCGTTGGATGACAGTATCGAAACCGTATTTCTGATGGCCGAGGCGCGTCACCAAGCGATTGCATCAAAATTGGTCAAGGAAATCGCACGATTGCAAGGTGATGTATCAAACTTTGTATCACCCTATGTCAACGAACAACTGCGTGCAAAATTCGAGGGCTAGTGCCCTCGAACTATTGGCAATTATTGGTCCCAATCGGGGGCGCGTTTTTCCAAAAATGCGCTGATGCCTTCGGCCGTATCACGATACAGCATATTTTGCGCCATCACGTCGCCGGTATAGGCATAGGCTGCATCTACATTCATTTCTAATTGGTTATAAAATGCCTCTTTGCCGATTTTGACGGCAACGCCCAATTTGGCGGCGACGGTTTCGGCCAGTTTGCGGGCCTCAGATTCTAAATGCTCTGGGTCTACGGCGCGGTTGATCAACCCCAGCGATTTGGCCCTGTCTGTGTCGATGAATTCACCAGTGGTCAGCATTTCAAAGGCTTGTTTGCGGGGGATATTGCGCGACAGTGCGACCATGGGCGTGGAACAAAACAGGCCAATGTTGACCCCATTTACACCAAAACGCGTGCCCGTGGCTGCCACGGCCATATCGCAACTGGCCACCATTTGGCACCCAGCGGCGGTGGCAATTCCGTGAACCTGTGCGATGACGGGCTGGGGCAGGGCGCGGATGGAGGTCATCATCGTGGCGCAGCGGGTGAACAGATCTTGGAAATAGGCTTTGCCGCCATCCTCGGCCTGACGGCCCGCTGTCATTTGTTTCAGGTCGTGGCCTGCGCAGAATGCCTTGCCCGCGCCTGATATAATCACCGCACGGATCGATGTGTCGTGTTTGAGTGCATCAAATTCAGTCTGCAAAGCGGCCAACATTTCATCGGACAGCGCATTCAAGCGTTCGGGCGAATTTAATGTCAGATGGGCAATGGCGTTTGTGTCGTTACGTTCTAGAATTGGCATCTTGTCCTCCGGTGATTTTTGACAAACACTAGCAGATAATTCCCAATGGGAAACCCAAAGGAGCAACAATGTCTTTGAAATTTACAATCCCAGAATTACAGGCCTATTTGGCGCAAGTGTTTCCGCAGGTGAAAGATGATTTTGTGATCGAAACACTGAATGATGATGAAACCATCGTTCGCATGAAAATTGGTGAAGCGCATCTGCGCCCTGGCGGCACGGTTTCGGGCCCGTCGATGTTTGCCTTGGCTGATTGTGCGATGTATATGGCCGTTTTGGCGCAGTTGGGGCCCAAGGCCTTGGCCGTGACGACGAATTGTTCGATTGATTTTATGCGCAAACCCCAAGCGGGCACTGACATCATTGCCCATTGTCGTATTCTAAAATTGGGGCGCGCCCTGGTCGTGGGGGATGCGCTGATTTATTCAGATGGGCAGACAAAACCTGTCGCGCGGGCGTCGCTGACATATTCCATCCCGCCCAAGGACGATTTGTAAAACCACAACAAAAAGCCCGCATAAACATGCGGGCCCCCGTTTATTTCATCAGCTGTTAAATCAGCTTGCGGGTTTTTCGGCTGGTTTTGCCGCTGCCGGCGCTGCTGCCGCTGCTGCGGGCTTGGACGCGCCGTTTGCCAGTGGATCGTCTTGGCGTTGAACGGACCCTTCGAAATGGGCACCAGATTCGATGGCGATGGTTTTGTGAATGATGTCGCCTTCAACACGTGCAGTTGCTGTTAGGCGCACTTTCAATCCACGCACCCGACCGATGACACGACCATTTACAACGATGTCGTCTGCAACAACTTCGCCTTTGATGGTGGCGGTTTCGCCGATTGTCAGCAAATGCGCACGAATGTCGCCTTCTACGGTGCCTTCGACCTGAATGTCGCCGGATGTTTTGACATTGCCCACAACGTGCAAATCAGCGGATAACACAGAAGCAGCCGGTTTTGGTTTCGAAGATCCAGTTGGTACTGTACCGCCAAATGTGCTGGGCGCCGCGGGTGCGGGTTTTGTTGCCTCTTCTTTGGGGGCGGGATCGTTGATTTTACTTTTAGAAAACATCATTTGCAGCCTTAAGATAGTTCATAGGGTTTACCGCTTTACCATTATTGCGGATTTCATAGTGTAAATGCGTACCTGTTGATCGTCCTGTATTCCCCATATCACCAATCCGATCCCCGCGCGAGACTTTTTGTCCGACTTTGACACGAATTTTCGACAGATGACCATAGCGGGTTTCAATGCCAAAGGCATGTTTGATTTTAATCAACCGACCATAACCGGACGACCAACCTGCATGAACGATGGTTCCATCTGCGGTGGCATAGATTGGCGTACCATGCGCAGCGGCGAAATCGGCGCCCGCGTGCAGACGGCCCCAACGCTTACCAAATCCTGATGTAAAGCGATGACTGCTTTGCACAGGATGGTAGAATGGGATTTTATCTACCGCCAGACGATACAGGTTCATTTCGTCTAGGCTTTGCATGATATTCATAGCCCGAAGTTCTTCGGGGGTGGGGGGCGTGTCGCGTGATGACAAGGCCGCCAAGGGGCCGCCATATCCTGAATACCCGCTGCGCACGGCATCCAAAATACGGTCTGGGTTCATACCGGCCGCTTTGAACAGCTTGTTCAATGGCTCGATCGATACAACCATCGCCTCTTCGATTTGGCGGAAAATTTGTTCGTTGCGTTCCTGGGTCAGGCGCAGTTCCAGTTCCAGTTCTTGGCTATACGTCTGGGCGGTTTGGGTATCTTTGATCAATTGATCGCGTTCGGCGGCCGTGTCATTTAACGCAGTGGTCAAAAATGCCACCATATCATGGTCAGCCGATCCCATAGATGTGACCGTCTGACCGCCATCAGCCAAGGCCAAACGCAATTTTTCGATGTCTTGATCCAGTTTTCGTTTGCTGATCAAAGTCTCGCGCAGGCGATTTTGCAACACGTCCAAACCTGCGGCCAATTCTTTGCGGCGCAGCTCGGATTGCAGCAATTCTTGCTGCATGACGGCCACTTGCTTTAGGGCGATGTCATAGCGGTCTTGGGCCATTGTCGCATGTGAAATGGACTGTTCACGGGCCTGTGCCATGGTGTTTAGCCGCAGTTGATAGCTTTCTTGGTCACGCTTGGCCTGTTCGCGGAAATTGCCGGCGCCAATTGAATCGATGACCAGCAGAGCCGTTGCCACACAAGTCCACGCAACAACGGTCACGGCAACACCCAGGCCCAAAACCTGTGTCGATGGGCTAAGACGTACAAACCGTGTGTCGGTGTCAGATTTCAAAAAAACACGACGTTCGGGCAAAAATTTGCCGCAAAATCTGTCAAATCGTTGCCCAAGTCCCAGTTTCAATATGCTATCCTTGAATAATGGCCCATTTCCTTGGGGTTTGGTCATAACGACCCAACCCCGTAGGATCAAGCTGCCCTGCCAAAGTGCGCGGATTTTGGCGCATAAAGTTTCGTCAGGTCAAGCCCTTAGTCACAGTTTTACGCCCATTTGATCGGCCAAGGGCCAATAAAAATCGGGCGGTAAACCGGCGTCTGCGCGTTTTTCTTCGTTAAAGGGGGGCTTTAACCCGCCGCGAAAATATTTCCGCACCAGTTCGTGAAACACATCCTTGGGGTCCAAGGCGTGTCGTCCACATAGGTAATTGAACCACTTGGACCCATAGGCGACATGGGCCACTTCTTCTGCATAGATGATTTTTAGGGCGTCAACAGCGCTGACAGCACCAGCTTTGTCAAATAATTCGATCATTCCGGGCGTCACATCTAGGCCGCGCGCTTCCAGTACCATGGGAACCACGGCCAAGCGTCCCATCAAATCGTCCGCTGTGTCAGATGCCGCCTGCCACATATAGGCATGCGCGGGCAGCGCCCCATAGAATGAGCCCAACTCTTCTAAACAATCGCAAACAAGGTTGAAATGTTTGCTTTCTTCGGCTGCGGATTTCACCCAATCATCGTAAAATCCGATGGGCATATCGATATGGCCAAAGCGTGCGATAATATCCCAGTGCAGATCCACTGCATTAAGTTCGATATGCGCAACCGCATGTAACAATGCAATGCGCCCCGCCGCAGATCCCGGTTTGCGTTTGGGAACGTCGCGGGGCGATAACAATTCCGGTTTGTCAGGGCGCGCGGGGTGATCAGGGGGCGTGCCTGTTCCAACGGCGGGGCGTTCGCCGCGATCGCGCGCGCCAAACCATGCGGCTGCATAGGATTTCGACAGGGCCGTTTTTTCGCGTCCATTGGCTGTGTTCAACACATCAACAGCCATTTCGGCCAGTGGTTTCGTCAATGTTTGTGTCACAGGGATTTCGCGGCCTCTAGGACGTCATCGACATGGCCTGGCACTTTTACTTTGCGCCATTCGCGCACAACCTGACCAGACCCATCAATCAAGAATGTGGACCGTTCAATGCCCATGTAGGTTTTTCCATACATTGATTTTTCTTTCCACACGCCAAAATCTTCGCAGGTGGTGCCATGTTCGTCAGACAGCAAAATGACGCCCAAATTCTGTTTTTCAACGAATTTATCGTGTGATTTCACGCTGTCTTTGGACACGCCAATGACACATACGTTTGCCTGTTCAAACGCGGCCGCGGCCTCGGTAAAGCCGATCGCCTCTTTGGTGCAGCCGGGTGTGTTATCTTTGGGATAGAAAAATAAAACAACCGCCTTGGGGCGAACGGATGCAATATTGAAAACATCGCCGCCATCGCGGGGCAATTCGACAATGGGTGCTGGATAAGGCAGATCTGACATTCTATAATCCTTTGTATGGTTAAAATGATTTGCGGTGACCTGCGGACCAAGGTAGTGTTCAAACCGCAAGTTAAAAGAGGCGTGTGCATCGTTTGATAAAAAAAGGTTTGTCATTTTTCAAGTGGTTGCGCCGCCATCCTGTTTTGCGTTTCCTATTTGCCTTGGGCAGCATTTTGACGCTGACCGCATGCGTTTTGGTGGCTGGTTTTGTCATGACGCTGAAATCACGCGATGTTGTGGTGCCAGCGGTCGTGCGCGATTATGTGGCACAGCAGTTGGCCCAAGCCCTGCCAGACATCGCTATTCGGTACGATCAGTTGCGTTTGGGGCTGGCTGATGATTGGCACCCGCAGCTGGTTTTGCAAAATGTGGCGTTGTCGCAACCTGAACGGGCGCCTTTTTTGCAGCTGAGTGATATCCAAATCCAATTTGCCCCCGAAAGTTTGGTCGCAGGCGATTTATTATTGACCGATGTCAGT
Organism: uncultured Phaeobacter sp.; assembly: GCA_964633145.1. Classification (GTDB taxonomy): domain Bacteria; phylum Pseudomonadota; class Alphaproteobacteria; order Rhodobacterales; family Rhodobacteraceae; genus CAJXSD01. The sequence continues at coordinate 52,118 of CAZWFE010000003.1, forward strand.
CTTGCAGGTGCAGGTGTTGCGTTGAAACGCGCCCAAGATGGGACAATTCGGTTGCGGTTTATGACGACGGCCGCCGATGCTGCTGCGGGTGTTGATTTATTTGACGCCTTGGGCGCGGTTGATGCCGCCTTGGCAGACCCCAGCTTTGATCGTTTTTCTAGCATCGATTTATCCGGTCTTACGGTGCAATTCGATGATGCGCGGGCAAACCGCCGCTATGTTGTCGATGGTGCGCGTCTGCACCTGTCGCGTCAGGCGGATATTTTACGGATCCGCGCGGATATGGCGCTGTTATCGGGCGGGGCCGATATTGCGACCTTGGAACTGAATTATGACAGCCCGATTGGTCAGCGCCGTGCCGAATTTGGGCTAACTTTGTCGGATATGCCTGCGCGTGACATTGCCGATCAATCTCCCGCCTTGGCATGGTTGTCACCACTGGATGCGCCAATTTCAGGGGCTTTGCGTGGGGGATGGGATGATAATGCCGCGGTGTTGCCATTGAACGCAACCTTGCAAATCGGGGCAGGGCTGGTTCAGCCATCTGATCAGGTGCGGCCCATTCCGTTCGATCAGGCGCGGACCTATTTTACCTATGATCCTAGCCAGCAATCCATTGAGTTTGCAGAAATTTCAGTCCAAGCACCGGATATGAATTTGGCCGCAACGGGATATGCGGATTTATTGGGAACACAAACCGATCCGCAGGGGTTTATCGGCCAATTCCAGTTTTCCAACGTCACCGCAAACCCTTTGGGGTTGTTTGAACAGGCCCTGTCTGTGTCACAGGCCAGTTTGGATTTTCAACTGGGCTTAACGCCCTTTGATTTGGAAATCCGCAATTTCTATCTGCAAGATGCCGCGTCAGGGGCACAGGTCATTGCCACATCGCGCGTGCGCGCGCCTCAGTCGGGCTGGGATGTGGCCGTCAATGCCATGACCGAGCAAACAGATTTAGAAACTGTTTTGCGATTTTGGCCCCTTGATTTCAAACCCAAGCCCCGCAAATGGGTGGCAGACAATATCACAGCTGCCCTGTTACATGATGTTCAATTTTCATTGCGCGCATCGGGACAGAACAAGCCAAATGCATTGACCAGTTTTTGGTTTGATCAAGCCCAGTTCAAAGCCCTTAAAACCTTTCCCGAAATTACAGGGGCATCCGGTAAATTTCAGGCCTATGATTATCGGACAACGGTTGTTTTGGATCAGGGACATATAACGTCACCAAAGGGTGGCAAGATCGAACTGAACGACAGTTTCTTTGTCATTCCTGACACACGGATCAAACCCAGTCCAGCGCAGGTGGCTTTGCGTTATGATGCTGCGATCCCTGATTTGATGTGGTTGTTGGATCATGATCCTATCAAGCTGATGACACGACTGAAACGCGATGCTGATTTTGTGGCAGGGCGGGCAACGGGTCAGGCGGATTTGAATTTTATTCTGCGCCCAGGGTTAAAGGAACCCGACATTGGGTATTCCGTTTTTGCCGATTTGCGCGATGTCACATCATCCGTTTTAATCCCTGATCGTCAGTTTGCGGCACCCGCGTTGAAACTGGAATTACAGGATCGTGAATTGGAAATTTCAGGGGATGCATCGGTCAACCAAGTTGATCTGACGGGCGCATTTCGTGCCAGTGTTGGTGTGGCGCCAAAATTTGACCCTGTTGCAACAGTGCGCTCCAATGTGGGGCAGGCGGAATTATCGCAGTTGGGGATTGCCACGCCAGAGGGATTATTCTCGGGCAAGGCTGATGCTGAAATGCAAATCACTTTTGCCAAAGGGGTCGCGCCTGAATTTAAGGTCACGACAGATTTGGTTGGGATCTCGGCACGGCTGGATCCGCTTGGCTGGGCCAAGGGGAAAAACAGGGCAGGGAAGTTGGATATTTCCGGCGCTTTTGCTGCTGGACGTGCATTGGAAAACATATCGCTATCGGCCGCGGGTTTAACGGCCACGGGGCGCGGTGTCTTTGATGGGCCGCGGTTCCAATCGCTAAATCTGGATCGGGTCAGCTATGGGTCGGTCTTGGATGCGCCTGTTGTTGTGCCCGCGCAGGGTGCGTTGAAAATATTAGGCGGGCGGGCCAGCCTGCCGCAAACTGCATCATCATCGCGATCCAAGGGGCGGGAAATGACGGTTCGCTTGGACCGCTTGGATCTGAGCGAAAGCTATTTTTTGACGCAGTTTTCGGCAGATTTGGCGGCAAATGGATCGGGCGTGTTTCGCGGTGTTTTAAACGATCGTGTGCGTGTGGACGGGCGTATTTCATCCAAAAAAGGCGTGCGCCGCGTATCTGTGACATCAAAAAACGCAGGCCGCGTGTTGGATGCCATTGGATTGGTCAAGGATGCATCGGGTGGCGCCATGAATTTAACATTAGTCCCGCGCGCCGAGGGTGGGTTTGATGGCAGTGCAACACTGCAAGATGTGAATATCTACCAAGCCCCCGTTTTGTTGGAATTGCTCAACACACTTAGTGTCGTTGGGCTGTTGGATCAGCTGCGCGGGGCCGGGCTGTTAATGAATGAAATTGAGGCCAAGTTCCGCGTCGCGGATAAACAGGTGATCATCGAAAACGCCACCGCCCTTGGCCCATCGTTGGGGATCAGCTTGAACGGATATTACAACAGCCAAGATCAGACATTGGATATGCAGGGGGTTTTATCGCCACTGTATGTTTTAAATGGGATTGGGTCGATTTTCACCCAAAAAGGCGAAGGACTGTTGGGTTTTAACTTTAACCTGACAGGAAATGTTGATACCCCGCGCGTGTCCGTGAACCCGATGTCGATTTTTACCCCTGCAATGTTTCGCAACCTGTTTCGACGTCCCCCACCTGTGTTGGAATGATATGAACCTGTCAGATTTTGATTTTGACCTACCCGAAGAATTAATTGCCACACGTCCCGTATCGCCGCGATCATCGGCACGGATGCTGGTGGCACGGGGGGGGCATTTTGCCGATCAAATCGTGTCTGATTTGCCCGATATATTAACCCCACAGGATCGATTGGTGATCAATACAACCAAGGTAATCCCCGCACGCCTGTTTGGCCTGCGCAAACGCGCGCCATCCTCGGGTGGAACGGGTACCGCCAAAATCGAAGTGACCTTGCTGGAGCCAGATGCATCTGGCGCGTGGTCTGCATTGATCAAACCGCTGCGCAAGGTGAACATGGGCGAAATAATCCAATTCGACGCAGGGTTGACTGCACAATTGGTTGGCAAACAAGACGGTCAGGCCCGGTTGATGTTCAACCTATCGGGGGATGATTTTGATCAAGCCTTGGATGCCTGCGGGGCTATGCCGTTGCCGCCTTATATTGCATCCAAACGTGCCGCGGATGATCGTGATAAAACCGACTATCAAACCGTTTTTGCCACCGAACGCGGATCGGTTGCGGCCCCTACAGCATCGCTGCATTTTGATGAAACCCTGTTGGCAGCGTTACGGGCTAGGGGTGTGCAGTTTTCGTATGTCACCTTGCACGTCGGGGCGGGCACGTTTTTGCCCGTCAAGGTGGACGACATCACCACCCATAAAATGCACGCCGAATGGGGCGCGGTGTCGCAAACTGCGGCCCAAGAAATCAATGACACCAAATCAAAGGGCGGGCGCGTGATCCCCGTTGGCACCACCGCGCTGCGGTTAATCGAAACCGCTGCGCGTGACACTGGCGTTATTCAGGAATGGTCGGGTGATACAGATATTTTTATCTATCCCGGGTTCAAATTTAACGTGGCCGATGCCTTGATGACCAATTTCCATTTACCCAAGAGCACATTGGTCATGTTGGTTGCCGCATTGATGGGCCAAGAGGTGACACAAATGCTGTATGACCATGCTATATTAAATCGTTATAGGTTTTTTTCGTATGGCGATTCGTCGCTTTTGATCCCTCAGGGATAATCTTGTCGCGATAGCTAGGGGCGACACACCATTAAGGACATTGGCATGATTCTGGTTTTAAAAAATTCTTGGGCCTTATTATTCGGAATCTTGCTGCTGATGGTTGGCAATGGATTGCAGGGGACCCTGCTGGGTGTGCGTGGCGAAATGGAGGGGTTTTCCACAATGGAAATGTCCATTGTGATGTCATCCTATTTCGTGGGCTTCCTCGGTGCCAGCCGAATGGTGCCAGATTTGATCCGCCGCGTGGGGCATGTGCGCGTTTTTGCGGCGCTGGCGTCCTTTGTTTCGGCGGTCTTGATCCTGTATCCGGCTTGGGCCAATCCATGGGCTTGGGCCGTGGGCCGTGTGATAATCGGATTTGCCTATTGCGGGGTCTATGTCACAGCCGAAAGCTGGCTGAACAACGCCGCCACCAATGAAACCCGGGGGCAGGCACTGTCGGCCTATATGATTGCAACCACTTTGGGTATTATTGTGGCCCAAGGCCTGTTGTTATTGGCCGATCCGGGCGGATATACGCTGTTTATCATCATTTCGGTACTGGTATCCGTATCCTTTGCCCCGATTTTATTGTCGATCAGTCCAACGCCGGCCTTTGACAGCACGGCCCCAATGCAGCTTACGAAACTGTTAAAAACATCACCGCTCGGCTGTGTCGGTATGTTTTTGATGGGTGGAATTTTTGCCGCGCAATTTGGGATGTCGGCTGTTTTTGCCACCAAAATTGGGTTGGGTTTGGCACAGCTATCGACATTTGTTGCGGCGTTTTATGTGGGCGGCTTGATATTGCAATATCCGATCGGCTGGTTGTCGGATCGCATGGACCGGCGTGCATTGATTTGTATCATTGCATCTGCGGGCGCGATTGCGGCGCTGTTGCCGCTGTTGGCTGGAACTTATTTTTATCTGCTCTTGGTGTCAGCCTTTGTGATTGGTGGTATGTCGAACCCGCTTTATTCGCTGTTAATTGCGCATACCAATGACTTTGTCGCGGTCGAAGATATGGCCGCATCCTCCAGCGGGCTGTTGTTCATCAATGGGTTAGGGGCCATTTTAGGCCCAATCGTTGTGGGGCAGATGATGGATCTGATGGGCGCGCAGGGATTTTTCGTGATTATCGTTGTCCTGTTGGGGCTGCTTGGGGGCTACGCTGCCTATCGTCGTACACGCCGCGCCGCCGTTGAGGACACGATGACCTATGCCAACGTTTCCCCAACCTCATCCATGATGGCTGTCGAAATCGCCCAAGAATACGCGATTGAAACAGCCGCCGAAGAAGAGGCTGCGACATAACCGCAACAGGTCACACAAGCGTAACAGTATTGTAACAAAATATGACTTAAGTTGCCTGTTATTCTATGTCACCCTGACATTAGGCGTAATGACGTGGGAGGGGCACATGTCAGTCGAACAAGTGTTGGAATTTTGGCTGGATCAGGTCGGGCCAGAGGGCTGGTATAACGCCAGCCCAGAATTGGACAAACAAATTCACGATCAATTTTTTGGGCTGTGGTCTGAAATTATTCACGGCAAACATGGGATGTGGTTGACATACCCGTCCGGTGCTTTGGCCTATATTATTGTAACCGATCAGTTTTCACGCAATATGTTTCGTGGAACAGGACAGTCCTTTGCCAGTGATCGTATTGCATTATGTGCTGCGAAATCCAGTATCAATCAGGATTGGGATTTAAAGATTGATGCGCCAGCGCGGCAATTTTTCTATATGCCATTGATGCATTCGGAAAACCTGTCAGATCAGGAACGGTGTGTGCGATTAATGAAATCGCGTCTAACGCAGGATCCATCAAATCTGATCCATGCACAGGTCCATCGACAGGTTATTCGTCAGTTCGGGCGATTTCCCTATCGAAATCAAGCGCTTGATCGCAAAGATACCCAGCCTGAAACAGCGTATCTGGCTGCCGGTGGCTATGGTTTGACCTATGAACAAATGACAGCTGCATTGTCTGCATAGCTAGACGATTGAAACGCGGAAAAAAATAGTTTAACGTTAAACAGAATTTAATTTTCTGAGGTTGAACATGTCCGCACAGTCTTTCGATGTTGTTGTTATTGGCGCAGGTCCAGGGGGCTACGTCGCCGCAATTCGCGCCGCGCAGTTGGGATTAAAAACCGCAATTGTCGAACGCGAACACATGGGCGGCATTTGCTTGAATTGGGGCTGTATCCCGACCAAGGCGTTGCTACGGTCTGCAGATGTGTTTCACCTGATGCATCGCGCCAAAGAATTTGGCCTATCTGCGCAAAATCTGGGCTTTGATCTGGATGCTGTTGTGGCACGCTCGCGCGCAGTGTCAAAACAACTCAATCAAGGTATTGGCCACCTGATGAAGAAAAACAAAATTACCGTATTTATGGGCGCCGCCAAAATTGCCAAAGCGGGACAGGTTGTTGTGACCACCGAAAAAGGCAGCGAAACCCTGAACGGAAAAAATATCGTTCTAGCGACCGGCGCGCGTGCGCGTGAATTACCAGGGCTTGAGGCCGACGGCGAGCGCGTATGGACCTATAAACATGCGCTTACGCCTAAACGGATGCCCAAGAAATTACTGGTCATCGGCTCTGGCGCCATCGGGATAGAATTCGCCAGTTTTTACAATACAATGGGCGCAGACACCACAGTGGTTGAGGTCATGGACCGTGTCTTGCCCGTAGAGGACGCCGAAATTTCCGCATTTGCGAAAAAACAGTTTGAAAAGCAAGGCATGAAGATCCTGGAAAAAACCATGGTCAAACAGCTTGATCGATCCGCAGACAAAGTTGTGGCGCATATCGAAGCAAATGGCAAAGTCACGAAACAAGAATTCGATACCGTGATTTCCGCCGTGGGGATCGTCGGCAATGTCGAAAACCTTGGGCTCGAAACCTTGGGCGTGAAAATTGATCGCACCCACGTTGTCGTCGATGAATACTGCCGCACTGGTGTGCCTGGGCTTTATGCGATTGGCGATATCGCCGGTGCTCCGTGGCTTGCCCATAAAGCCAGCCACGAAGGCATGATGGTCGCAGAACACATCGCAGGTAAAACGGTGCACCCTATCAAGCCGAACACCATTGCCGGCTGCACCTATTGCCATCCGCAGGTGGCCAGCGTTGGCCTCAGCGAAGCCAAAGCGAAAGAGGCTGGCTACCAAATTAAGGTTGGTCGTTTCCCCTTTATCGGAAACGGCAAAGCCATCGCGCTTGGCGAAGCAGAAGGTTTGGTCAAAACCGTTTTCGATGCGAAAACAGGTGAACTCTTAGGCGCACATATGGTCGGCGCAGAAGTAACAGAAATGATTCAAGGATATGTGATCGGTCGCCAACTCGAAACCACAGAAGAAGACCTGATGCACACAGTATTCCCCCATCCGACCCTGTCCGAAATGATGCATGAAAGTGTTTTGGACGCCTATGGCCGAGCGGTGCATATGTAATTTATAAAATGGTATGCACCCAGTCGGGTGCATACTTGATCTTGCGCGCTATCGCGCGATGCCTCCGGCGGGGATATTTTTAGACAAAAAATGTAAAACCCTGTGCTTCTTAATTGAAACAGAGGGTCATTTCTTGTCACGGTCATCGGCGTCCCCGCCTGTACCGCAAGACCAAGATTACACGATACAGTTAACAAAACGTTACATTTTTTGTCGGAAAATATCCCGGGGGTAGGCCGTAGGCCAAGGGGGCAGAGCCCCCTTAAATGATGGTATCATCCGCGCCGACGTCCGCCGCGACGTCCACCCCGTCCACCATCAGCTGTGCCGCCGTTTGGTTTGTTGAAGTTGATCCACGCTCCACCATGTGGGTCGTTATTCGTCAAAAGATTTGCCGCTCGGATTGCTTCCATTTCTTTGCCAGGGCGTGGTTTTGTGCTGCCCATGCCAAAGACGGTCACAAAGGTTTCGTCGTCCATATCGGCTGGGATGATAATTCCTGCTGCTTCTACTTCGGCCTTTTTCTCGGCGATCTTTTTCTGTGTGATCGGCAGAGCGACTGGGTTCATAATTGCAGATGTCATGCCCGCGCCCATAGCCATTGGCAAAAATGCATTATTGATACCGTGGCGATTGGGCAGACCAAATGAAACGTTAGACGCGCCACATGTTGTGTTTACGCCCAGTTCTTCGCGCAAGCGGCGTACCAGTGTAAAGACCTGCTGACCCGCTGTCGCCATCGCGCCGATCGGCATAACCAACGGATCGACGACGATATCATGCGCAGGGATCCCAAAGTCAGCGGCACGTTCTACGATTTTTTTCGCGACGGCAAAACGGACGTCGGGGTCTTCGGAGATTCCGGTATCGTCATTTGAAATGGCGACGACAGGAACGTTGTATTTTTTGACCAGCGGCAGGACGAATTCCAAGCGGTCTTCTTCGCCTGTGACCGAGTTTAGCAGTGGGCGACCTTCGGCGGCTTTCAGGCCTGCTTCTAGTGCTTCTGGTACAGAACTATCGATGCACAGTGGCACATCAACAAGCCTTTGGACCAGGTTCACAATCGCCGTCATCAATGGCGGTTCTGTTTCATTTGGGTTTGGGTTTGAATTGTAAACAACGCCTGCGTTGATATCTAGGATATTTGCGCCGGCTAGGACTTGGGCAAGCGCGTCTTTTTCAACGGTAGAGAAATCACCAGCCTCAAGTTCGGCAGCCAATTTTTTACGCCCTGTCGGGTTGATGCGTTCACCAATAACGCAAAACGGCTGATCAAAGCCTAAGATCGCTGTTTTGCTTTTGGATTCAACAACTGTTTTAACCATTTTTTATTTCCTTACGCTGCATTTGCCGGCACGCCTGCAGCGCCGCCGTTTTCTGTGACCCATGTCGCATTCGTTTTGATCCCGCCTAGTGGGAAAAAGTGGACATGTTCGATATTAAAGTTCGGGTTTGCCGCTTTGTGTGCAGCCAGTTCTGCCAGAACCTCGGTCGGTTCATAGGGCAGCAGAAGTTTGGAGACGTCCATCGCGCGTTTTTGCAAAACCTTAAGCGACGGACCAACGCCACATGCGATCGCAAATTTGATCAAAGTTTGCAGTTTTGCAGGACCTGCGATGCCGATATGAATGGGCAATGTGATACCCGCGTCGGACAGGTCATTGGCCCAATTTATGATGGGTTTCGCATCAAAACAGAACTGTGTTGCCAGGGCCATTTCTGCATCTGTTGTATCACAGAATTTCTGTTTCCATTGCAGCGCTGCATCAACGTTTTTGCGTGATCCGTCTGGGTCGATATCTTTGTTTCCCTCGGGGTGGCCAGCGACATGCAGGCGTTTAAAGCCAGCTTTATCGAACAGCCCTGTTTCCAGCAACTGCATTGAGCTGTCGAAATCACCATGCGGGTGTGTCACACCGCCAGCCAACAGCAAGGCTTGGTCTACATTTGCTTCGCCTTGATAGCGCGCAATCCAGTCACCCAGTGTATCTGCATCTTTGATGATACGCGCAGGAAAATGCGGCATGACGTCGAAACCTTCGGAATTGATCCGTTTTGCGGTGGCGACCATTTCTTCGATTGGGGTGCCTTCGATATGGGCGATATAGACGCGGGTGCCGGTTGGCAGGATATCACGAAAATCCGCAACTTTTTCTGCTGTACGCGGCATGACCTCAATCGAAAACCCTTGCAAAAACGCTTCCATTTCTGGTGTGGAAGTTTGCGGTTCATCTTTCTTTTTGAAATTAAACAAAGCCATAGTGGCCTCCCATAAGTTGAACAGGGCCTTAGTCCCAGCCGTCATTAGCAATTAGCGCTTTTAGGCGCTCTTGATCATATTCCGCCTCAATTCGCTGGGCCTCGGCCTCGGCGATTTCATCGGGATCACCCTCTATTGTCACGGGATCAGATTTGCGCCATTCGGATAAATAATCATCCGTGCCGTCCATGCCGCCTTTCATGGCTGCACGGTCGATGGCCTGTTCAAAGCGTTCGGCCAACAAACGTTTTGACCCTTTGCGTCCACGGCCAACGATGACCTGTGCCGGCATATCGCGCCAATAAATGATCGTTACCTCTGGCATGTCTGATTCCCTCTTAATGCTGTTATGGGATGTACGGCAGGATGCCGCATTGTTTGTGTCGATTTTCGACAGGTGCGCGGCATTCCGCGACCTTTAATAAATTAACTTAAGCACATGGCGATGAACAGGGGATGGGCGCGTCATAAAATTCAATATCATTATGAATTGGCACAAGTGTTTATTTTTCAAACAGATGACTTGCGGTGTCGACGAATGAGGCGTATCCTAAAGGTAACTTAAACATAGGAGGGCGTGACGTCATGGCGCCCAAGCGTCCAAAAGGTACGGGCGCATTCCCGAAACCGGTAGAGAGCCCCGTGCCCCATACCCTGAATCCGACCGAGCTTTATGCTGCGTTGGATTTGGGAACAAATAGCTGTCGCATGCTGATTGCCCAACCCAAGGGCAGTCAGTTTCATGTGGTCGACAGTTTTTCAAAGTCGGTGCAGCTTGGTGCCGGGCTGGAAAAATATGGGCGGTTGCATCGCGGATCGATGCAGCGCACCATTCAGGCATTGCGTGTGTGTCAGCAGAAATTGAAAAAGCATCGCGTCAAACATATGCGGTTGGTCGCGACCGAGGCCTGTCGGCGTGCCAGCAATTCAAAAGAATTTATTCGCCAAGTTGAACGCGAATCTGGCATCCAACTGGAAATCATTTCCCCTGAAGAAGAGGCCCGTTTGGCGGTTATTTCTTGCGCGCCTTTGGTCAGCACGAAAACAGAACAACTGTTGGTCGTGGATATTGGTGGTGGATCGACAGAATTGGTCTGGATTGATCTGTCATCTGTGCCACGTTTTGAACGCCCCCGCGCGATCATGCGGCTGCATGCTGGGTTTCATTCCAAGGATACACCGTTTCCATCGGCCAAGGTGGTAGATTGGATTTCGGTCCCCTTAGGTGTGGCAACCTTGCGTGATCATTTCAATGATGTCGAAGATGACGCCGCACGCTATGCGTTGATGAGTTGTTATTTCGAAGAAAAGCTTGCAGATTTTGCCCCGTACAAGGACGAACAAAGCCGGGACGGATTTCAGATTATCGGTACCTCGGGGACGGTGACGACCGTTGCTGCCAGTCATTTGGGGTTAAAGCGTTATGATCGCACCAAGGTCGATGGATTGCGCATGACATCCGATCAAATCGATCGTGTCATCAACAGCTATCTTGATTTGGGGCCACATGGGCGCAAGGCTGACCCACGGATTGGCCACGATCGGCAGGCGTTGATAATGTCGGGTTCTGCGATTTTGCAGGCGTTGTTGCGGTCTTGGCCAACGGATCGTTTGTCTGTTGCTGATCGTGGTTTGCGCGAGGGATTGCTTTATGCTCAGATGAGCGCGGATGGTGTGCTTGAGGATGGTCCGTTCTAGGACGCGCCATTCTGGGCGAGCCAATATGAATTGCTTGCGTAGCGATGTGAGTATTTTTACAAAAATGAAAGACAGATGGTAAAAAAGACTAAGAATTCGTCAGGACGGGGGCAGCGTGATTTAACAGTTCGCGTTAAATCGGCGCGTGGTCGTACGACCAGTCAGGTCAAATGGCTGCAGCGTCAGCTGAATGATCCTTATGTTAAGCGCGCAAAGGTCGAAGGCTATCGTGGGCGTGCCGCGTTTAAGATTTTAGAATTGGATGATAAATTCAGGTTTTTAGTGCCTGGGGCGCGTGTCGTCGATCTGGGCTGTGCGCCTGGTGGATGGTGCCAAGTGGCGGTCAAGCGGATCAATGCCTTAGGCGAACGATCTGATAAGGCTGTGGGCACTGTTTTGGGTGTGGATTTACAAGAGGTCGAGCCGATCGCAGGGGCCCAAATTCATCAGCTGGATTTCATGTCTGATGACGCGGATGCCAAAGTTAAGGAATGGCTAAATGGTCCAGCGGACGTTGTTATGTCTGATATGGCTGCATCAAGTTCGGGCCATAAGCAGACGGACCATTTGCGCATCATTTCGTTGTGCGAAGCCGCGGCATATTTTGCATTTGATGTTCTGACCCCTGGTGGCACATTCGTTGCCAAGGTTTTGGCTGGTGGCGCTGAGGGTGAGTTACAGGTTTTGCTGAAACAAAAGTTCACGAAAGTTGTCAACGTCAAACCACCAAGCAGCCGGTCGGACAGTTCCGAAAAATTTGTCGTAGCGACTGGATTTCGTGGGTAATTACAGATTGCGCGCGGCGCGTGGTGGCTGGCCAAAGCGCGCTTTGTAGGCGCGGGTTAAGGCGGCGGGGCTGTCGTAGCCGCATCGCAAAGCGATTTCGTAGATATTGAGTGCAGTTGTATCGACAAGGTGGCGTGCGTGTGTCAGTCGGATATGGCGATAGACCGATCCTGGGGTGGTTCCCATCGTATCACGAAACCGGCGTGCCAAGGTTTTGGGCGGGCAGGCGATGTGTTGGCTGATATGCGCAAGTGATAGTGGGTTGTCGATATTTTCATGCATCAAGGCGATCGCACGTTGCACGGATGTTGGACGGGCTTGATCATAGCGGCGCGGCGTTGGTGTTGTTGGGTCGTCGCGCAAAAACAATGCATCCACGTCCAACGCCATCGCATTGCCCAAATGGTGTCGGATAAGGTCGCGTGTCATATCAAATGCTGACATGGCGCCAGCACATGTGATACGTGGTCCATCTGAGACCACACGACGGCGCAGGGCATCGATGCCGAGGAATTTTTCCGAAAAATCATTCAAAACGTCCCAGTGCAGGGTTGCGCGACGGCCTTCTAGCAGGCCTGCGGCGGCCATCAACCAAGGTGCTGTATCCAATCCCACCAAAACGGTGCTGCGTTGTGCCAATTTGCGCAGCACGCGGCGGTTGGTCGGGGTATCAAGTGCCAGATAACCATAGCTTGCAAGAATGAAAACATAGTCGCACGGCGGACAATCAAGTGCTGGGCCATTTGGCAAAATGGGCAAGCCGGACGATGATTTTACGGGGTGGCCGTCTGCGGTATGAAAGCTCCATTCGAAAACGGTCTGTTTGGCAAAGCCATTTGCAGCCCGCAGGGGTTCCAGACAGTTTGCCAAACACAGATTGGAAAACTGATCAAACAGTACGAATGCGATCCTAAGGGGTGATTTGGGTGTGTTTGACCATTTTTGCATATTAAATGACGTTTAGTGCAAAATGTTATTTCTGTCTAGGCATAGTCTGATCCAAACAAAGGAGCCATACGATGCCATTAACGATGAACCGAGATGTCTTTATTACCTGTGCTGTGACGGGGTCGGGCGGGACACAGGATCGCAGTCCGCATGTGCCGCGTAGCCCAAAGCAAATTGCTGACAGCGCCATTGCGGCGGCGAAAGCAGGGGCTGCGGTGGTCCATTGCCATGTGCGCGATCCTGAAACGGGCAAGCCTAGCCGAAAATTGGAATATTACCGCGAAGTTACAGATCGTATTCGTGATGCGGATGTCGATGTCGTTTTGAACCTAACTGCGGGTATGGGGGGCGATATCATTTTTGGCGGAACAGAGTCGCCGTTCCCCGTTGCCGAGGGCACGGATATGATTGGTGCGGCGGAACGTGTTGAACATGTGTTGGAATGTTTGCCCGAAATCTGCACGCTGGATTGTGGGACTATGAATTTCGCCGAGGCTGATTATGTCATGACCAACACACCCGGCATGTTGCAGGCCATGGGTCGCATGATGACCCAAGCGGGGGTCAAACCCGAGGTCGAGGCATTTGACACCGGTCATCTGTGGTACGCCAAGCAGTTGGTGGCCGATGGGGTGTTGGAACCGGACGTTTTGGTACAATTATGTATGGGCGTGCCATGGGGCGCGCCAGATGATTTGAACACATTCATGGCCATGGTGAATAATGTGCCAGATAATTGGACCTTTAGTGCGTTCAGCCTTGGGCGTAATCAAATGGCCTATGTCGCGGCATCGGTTTTGGCCGGTGGTAATGTGCGCGTCGGGCTTGAGGATAACTTGTGGCTAGACAAGGGTGTGTTGGCAACCAACGACCAATTGGTCGCGCGTGCCAAAGTTATTATCGAAAATCTGGGCGCGCGGGTCATTGGACCGCAAGAGGTGCGGGACAAACTTGGCCTGACCAAACGCGCACCCCGGGGCTAGGCCGTGGCGCAGAGCGTTGTCATTACCGGTGGGGCCAGTGGTATTGGTTGGGTTATGGCCCAACGCTTTGCCGCGTTGGGTCATCAATTGGCAATTTGTGATGCGGATGCAGCGGCCGTGGCGCAGGCAAAACAGGTCTTGCCCCAAGCCCTGATCGAACAGGTCGATGTGCGCGATCAGGTTGCGATGGATGGTTTTTTTGATGCCATTGATCACCGCTTTGGCGCAATTGATGTGGCAATATCGAATGCTGGCACGGGTGGACCCGCGGGTCCCATGGATCAGTTGGATTATCACGAATGGGCCGATTGCGTTTCGGTCAATCTGCATGGGGCATTTTTATGCTGCCGCAATGCCGCCCGACGGATGCGCGCGCAGGGGCAGGGCAGTATCATTGTGATGTCATCCACATCGGGGCTATGGGGCGTGCCAAATCGGTCGCCCTATGTCGCGGCGAAATGGGGGCTGATCGGATTGGTGAAAACCTTGGCTATGGAATTGGGCCCGCAGGGGATCCGCGTCAATGCCATTTGCCCGGGCGCGGTTGCAGGCGCGCGCATGGAACGCGTTTTATCGATCGAAAGTGCGGCGGCAGGTGTCAGCATCGATGACATCCGTGCCACCTATACCGACGGCGTATCGATGAAACGCTTTGTCACGGCCGATGAAATCGCGGACATGGCGGTTTTTTTGGCGTCAGATGCCGCACGCTCCGTGTCAGGGCAGGCCATTGCCGTCGATGGCAATACAGAAAGGATGGTCTAGCCATGCGTTGGATCATAATCGCGGCCCTAACTGTCATGGCAGCCTGTCAGCCCGAGGATGTTGCGCCGGTGACTGACACTGCCACGTCCAAGGTTGATCAAGCCTGTATGTCACAAGGGGGGCAGATGATTGTTGGCGGCTTTGGGCAATTGATTTGCCAGACGCCCACACCTGATGCAGGCGCGTCCTGTGTCAGTTCGGCCGATTGCACGGGACATTGTTTGGCCGAGGGGCAGGTTTGTACGCCTATGACCCCATATTTTGGATGTTATGAGACCTTTGAAAATGGTCAAACCGCAACACTGTGCGTGGATTGAACACATCGCGCACCATTAAGAATGGAACCAACGATATGACAAAAACAGCTGCAATTATTGGTGGGGGCGTAATCGGCGGTGGCTGGTTTGCGCGGTTTTTATTGAACGGATGGAACGTTCATCTGTTCGACCCCGATCCACAAGCCAAGCGCAAAATCGACGAAGTGCTGAAAAACGCGCGGCACGCATTGCCGATGTTATATGATACGGCCATGCCAACCGAAGGCACGATCACATATTGCGAAACCATGGAACAGGCCGTTGCACAGGCCGATTGGATCCAAGAAAGCGTGCCAGAGCGTTTGGACATCAAACACAAGGTGCTGGCCGAAATCCAAGCCCATTGTCGCGCGGATGCCGTAATCGGGTCGTCAACATCGGGGTTTAAGCCGTCGGAATTACAGGAAAAATCGGAACGGCCTGATCAGATTATGGTCTGCCATCCGTTCAACCCTGTCTATCTGTTACCTCTGATCGAGGTTGTGCCAAGCATCCAAACCAGTGCCACACATGTGGAACGTGCCAAGGAATTGCTGACCAGCGTTGGTTTGTACCCGCTGCATGTGCGCAAAGAAATTGATGCCCATATCGCCGATCGTTTCCTTGAGGCCGTCTGGCGCGAAGGCCTGTGGCTGATCAAAGATGGGATCGCCACGACCGAGGAAATTGATAATGCCATCCGCTATGGCTTTGGCCTGCGGTGGGCGCAGATGGGGTTGTTTGAAACCTATCGCATCGCCGGTGGCGAAGCGGGCATGGCGCATTTCATCGCGCAGTTTGGCCCCTGTTTGGAATGGCCTTGGACGAAATTGATGGATGTTCCGGAATTGACGGATGATTTGGTGCAAATGATTGCCGATCAATCCGATGCCCAATCAGGTGCCCATTCAATCCGTGAATTGGAACGCATGCGCGACAATAATCTGGTGGCCATGATGCGCGCGCTGAAACAACAGGGCAAAGCGGCCGGCACACTGATCAAGGATCATGAAAAAACCATGATCCCGCAACAGGCACCGGCCAAAACCCTGCGCACGCAGACCCGCATTGTGCCCGTCGATTGGACCGACAGCAACGGCCACATGAACGAAGGCCGCTATGGCCAAGTGTTCAGCGATGCGGCTGATGGGTTTTTGTTGGCCGCGGGGGTCGATGATGCCTATCTGGCGGGGGGACATAGTTATTTCACCGTCGAAACTTCGATCAAATTCCTAAACGAAACCCATTCAGGCGATCACATCGTTGTGGACAGCACCGTCGAATTGTCTGAGGGCAAGAAATTAAAACTGGCCCATGAAATGAAACGCGCAGACGGCACTGTTTTGGCCACAGCGTCCCAGTTTATGCTGCACGTCAGCTTGGATACGCGCAAATCGTGCCCGCCTGTGGGGGCGGTTGCAACAGCCTTGGCGCAGTTTTCATAAAGGATTTCGATATGCAATTTGGATTGACCCAAGAACAGGACATGATCGTATCCACCGTGCGCGAATTCGTTGAAAACGAAATTTACCCGCACGAAGATCTGGTTGAACGCACCGGCGAGGTGCCCCATGAAATCGCCCAAGATATCAAACAAAAATGCATCGATCTAGGGTTCTATGCCTGTAATTTCCCGCAATCCGTGGGCGGTGCGGGTTTGAACCATTTGGAATTTGCGCTGGTCGAACGCGAATTGGGCCGTGGGTCGATGGCGTTGAACCATTTCTTTGGCAGGCCACAAAATATCTTGATGGCCTGCAAGGGCGATCAAATTGAACGCTATTTGCTGCCTGCGGTGCGTGGTGAACGTATGGACGCGCTGGCCATGACCGAACCCGATGCAGGATCAGACGTGCGGGGCATGAAATGCAGCGCGGTGCGCGATGGTGGGGATTGGGTGATCAACGGTACCAAACACTTTATCTCTGGCGCGGATCATGCGGATTTCATTATTGTTTTCATTGCCACTGGCGAAGATCAAACACCCAAAGGCCCCAAAAAACGGATCACCGCATTTTTGGTCGATCGCGGCACGCCTGGTTTCACCGTTCGCGATGGGTACAAATCGGTCAGCCACCGCGGCTATAAAAACATGATCCTTGAATTTGATGACTGTCGGTTGCCCGATGTGCAGGTTTTGGGGGATGTCGATGGTGGTTTTGACGTGATGAACACATGGCTTTATGCCACGCGGATCACGGTGGCCACCATGTCGGTGGGCCGTGCGCGGCGCTGTTTTGATTATGCGTTGAATTATTCGGCGGAACGGAAACAATTTGGCCAACACATCGCAAAATTTCAGGGGGTTAGTTTTCAGCTGGCCGATATGATTACCGAAATTGATGCCGCTGATTGGCTGACGCTGTCGGCGGCATGGCGGCTGGATCAGGGATTGCCCGCAAACCGCGAAATTGCCAGTGCGAAACTATATGCCACCGAAATGTTGGCCCGTGTTACAGATGCAACTTTGCAAATTCACGGGGGAATGGGGTTGATGGATGATTATCCCATCGAACGGTTCTGGCGTGATGCGCGGGTCGAACGCATTTGGGATGGCACGTCGGAAATTCAGCGCCACATTATCAGCCGTGATTTATTGCGCCCCTTGGGCGCCTAGGCGGGGCATGCGCGCGATTATGCAAACAGATCAGGCAAATGCGCCCTTGGCCCGTGTTCTGTCGCCACGCAACTTGGTTGTGATTGGCGGCGGCGCATGGGGCCAGGCGGTGATTGAACAGGCCCGCAAATTCGGCTTTGATGGGCCGATATGGGCCATTCACCCCAGTAAACAGATCGCAGGTGCGGATCAAACGGTACCTGCGTTGGATGATTTGGGCTTTGTCCCTGATGTGGCCTATGTCGCGGTAAACCGACATGCAACGATTGATATTGTTCGAACCCTGTCTGACATGGGCGCCGGCGGGGCCGTTTGCTTTGCCTCTGGCTTTTCCGAGGCAGAGGCCGAAACATCCGACGGGGTGCAATTACAAACTGATCTGTTGCGTGCCGCGGGCACTATGCCAATATTGGGCCCGAATTGTTACGGGTTTATCAATGGCTTAGATCGTGTTTGTGTTTGGCCTGATCAACATGGAATGACACAGGTTGATCGCGGGGTCGCGATTATCACGCAAAGTTCGAACATGATGATCAACCTGACTATGCAGCGGCGGGGCCTGCCCATTGCCTATGCATTAACGGCAGGCAATCAAGCCCGCGTTGATTTGATTGATTTGGCAATGCATGCGCTAAACGATCCCCGCGTCAGTGCCATTGGCCTGCACATCGAAGGCATCTCAGATACTGATAAATTGTTTGATCTGGCCACGCGTGCTGCGTCACTGGGTAAAGGGATCGTTGCGATTAAGGTCGGCACATCTGATCAGGCGCAAACCGCAACAATTTCGCATACCGCGTCGATGGCCGGATCAGCGGTCGCAGGGCGCGCATTATTTGATCGCTTGGGGATTGGATTGGTCACAGATCTGCCCTGTTTTTTGGAAACGCTTAAGATTTTGCATCACTATGGCCCCCTGCACAGCACGGATATGGTATCCTTGTCATGTTCCGGAGGCGAGGCCAGCCTAATCGCGGATCTAGGGCATGAAATGGGCATTACATTTCCGCCACTGGATCAAGCCCAATCCAGCGGTTTGCGCCGCGCCTTGGGGCCCAAGGTAGCTTTGGCCAATCCATTGGATTATCACACCTATATCTGGGGCGATGTGGACGCTATGGCCGATTGCTTTCTGGCTATGCTGGATCGTGCAGATATTGGATTTGGCGTGATTATCGTTGATTTTCCGTTGTCCGACAGATGCGACCCATCTGCATGGCACTGTGTGATCCAATCAGCCGCACGGGTTCGACAGCGCATTTCAACCCCATTTGCACTGCTGGCGACCTTGCCCGAGGGGATAGATGAGGACACAGAACGCAGATTGCAATCCATGAATGTGCTGTGTCTGCGTGGTCTTTCGGATGGGCTGTCTGCTGTTCTTGCCGCGCAGCTGCATGTGCCCTGCGCACAACGCCCTTGGAAATCGCAGTCACTGAATGCCCCGCATATCCTTTTGGAAGCACAGGCCAAGCGGCAGCTTGCCAGCTATGGCGTTGTGGTTCCAACGGCGCATATTTGCGATACCACGGTGCAGTTAACCGATGCCTTTGACCAAATGACAAAGCCCGTTGTTTTAAAAACAACCCATGCAGCGCATAAAACCGAAAGCGGTGGCGTCATTGTCAGCATAGAAACACAAGATCAACTATTATCAGCTGCAAAGGACATCGGCGCCTGGCCTTTGTTGATGGAACCGATGATCACGGATACAGTCGCAGAACTGCTGGTGTCTGTCCAAAACGATCAGGTTCACGGGTATACGCTGACCCTTGGGGCTGGGGGCGTTTTGACCGAAATTTGGCGTGATACGGTCAGTGTGGCAATGCCTGTGACGTCGGATGATATTCTGCGCGCCTTAGAGCAGTTAAAAATATATCCGATCCTTGTGGGATATCGCGGGAAAACAGGCTGTGATCTAAATCAGATTATGCGTACAGTATTGTCTGTCCAAGACTATGTTCAGGCGCATTTAACCACCATCGGTGAAATTGAAATCAACCCGTTGATTGTGCAGCCCAACGCTGCGGTTGCCGTAGACGCATTGATACGAAAGGATTTAGAATGAGCGATGTTATCGAAACCCATATCGAAAATCATGTACTGACGGTGACGCTGAACCGGCCCAAGGCAAATGCCATTGATCTGGCGACATCGCGCGCCTTGGGTCAGGTGTTCGCCGATTTTCGGGATAATCCCGATTTGCGCGTGGCCATTATAACGGGGGCGGGTGATAAATTTTTCTGCCCTGGTTGGGATCTTAAGGCGGCGGCCGATGGCGATGCGGTGGATGGTGATTACGGCATGGGCGGCTTTGGTGGGATCCAAGAAATGCCGCATCTGAACAAACCCATTATTGCCGCGGTGAATGGCATTTGCTGTGGCGGTGGTTTGGAATGGGCGCTGTCCGCCGATATCATTCTGGCAGCGGATCACGCATCCTTTGCCTTGCCTGAAATTCGCTCAGGCACGGTGGCGGATGCGGCCAGTGTGAAATTGCCCAAACGCATTCCCTATCATATCGCAATGGAAATGCTGCTAACCGGCCGTTGGATCACCGCAGAAGAGGCCGCGCGTTGGGGCATGATCAACCAAATCCATCCTGCCGCTGAATTGATGGCCAAGGCCCGTGAAATGGCGCATTTATTGGCCTCTGGTCCGCCCTTGGTCTATGCCGCGATCAAGGAAATCGTGCGCGAATCCGAGGATCAAAAATTCCAAGACAGCATGAATAAAATCACACGGTCGCAGTATAAAACCGTGGAAACCCTATACCAATCCGAAGACCAGCTAGAAGGCGCGCGTGCATTCGCGGAAAAACGCGATCCGGTCTGGAAAGGCCGCTAAACGTAAAAAAGGGGCCATTTGGCCCCTTTGATTTGATTAACCGCGGCGGCGTCTGCGGCGGCCACCATCTTCGCCACCGCCGGCGTTAAACGCGACCTGCGGCAGATCAACGATGCTGCGCAGATGCGCAAAGGACGCTGTTTTATGCGGAATGGCATTGGCCGCAATAAAGTGTTCTTGGAACCTTGGCTCAATCGCGGTTTCGACCTTGGTGATATTACGCACGGTTTGTTCGATGCGTGCGCGCGCCTTGATGTTGCACAATGCAATGCGTGCGCCCGTGCCGGCGGCGTTGCCTGCTGATTGTACCTTGTCCAAGGTTACATCGGGGATCATGCCCAGCACCAGCGCGTGTTTTGCTGAAATATGCGCGCCAAAGGCGCCAGCCAAAACAACACGATCCACGGCATCGACATTCATTTCATCCATCAACAACCGCGCACCCGCATACAATGCGGATTTTGCCAGCTGAATGGCGCGAATGTCGCCTTGGGTGACGGTGATTTTCGGGCCACCCTGTGCCGATGCATCGTGGATCACATAGGAATATGTGCGCCCCTCGGCAATGTTGCGGGCGGTGCCTGTCGCCTCGGGCGAACCAATCAGGCCGTTTTCATCCATCAATCCTGCGATGCGCAATTCGGCCACCGCCTCAATAATGCCGGATCCACAAATACCGGTGATGCCGGTGCTGGCTGTAGCTTGGTCAAATCCGTCCTCATCTGACCACAGGTCACATCCGATCACGCGGAAACGGGGTTCTTTGGTGATGGGATCGATTTCGATGCGCTCAATCGCACCTGGGGCGGCGCGTTGGCCGGAACTGATTTGTGCGCCCTCAAACGCGGGGCCGGTGGGCGATGAACAGGCCAGAACGCGGGTTTTATTGCCCAACAGCAATTCAGCATTGGTGCCCACATCCACAATCAACACCAGATCTTCGGATTTATCGGGTTCCTCAGACAATGCAACGGCGGCGGCATCGGCGCCCACATGCCCTGCGATACAAGGCAGGATGTAGCATTGGGTTGTGGTCAACAGATCGGTCAAATCCAGATCACGCGCAGTTAGATGCATGGCATCTGATGTGGCCAAAGCAAAGGGGGCCTGACCCAATTCCACCGGATCAACACCGACCAACAGGTGGTGCATCACAGGGTTACACACAAACACGATTTCCAAAATCTGATGTGGCGACAATTCCGCCGATTGCGCAATATCCACTGCCAAAGTGTTGATCGCATCGCGCACCGCGCGGGTCATTTCCTGATCGCCATTTTTGTTCATCATGGCATAGCTGACGCGGCTCATTAAATCTTCGCCAAAGCGGATTTGCGGGTTCATCAGGCCCGAACTTTCGACCACTTCGCCTGTGACCAGATTGGTCAAATGCGCGGCAACCGTGGTGGACCCCAAATCAATGGCTAGGCCATAGATGCCGTCTTCATACAGACCTGGCCACAGGTTGATGATTTTCGATTGTTCCGCGGCATGATCGCGATAAAGGGCCACGGTGATTTGCCAATTGCCCTTGCGCAGCACTGGTTGCAGCTTGGTCAAGATCGACAGATCGGCTGTGACACCTGTGATGTCCCATTGATCGGCAAGGGCGCGTTTGACCCGTTCTAAATCGCCCGTGGGCGAATGCATGTCGGGTTCTTCGACCTCGATGAAAAACAGCCGTGTGGCTGGGTCCATTTCGATCACGCGCGCGCTGGCCGCTTTGCGCACAACCTGTTTGTGCACTTGGCTTTCTGGGGGAACGTCAATCACCACATCGCTTTGGATGGTGGCTTGGCATCCCAAACGCCGCCCAGGCTTTAGGCCGCGTTTATCGTCATAGCGTTGTTCGACGGAATTCCATTCGGACAGGGCCGTGTCGGCCACCGTAACGCCGTGTTTTGAAAATTCGCCATAGGACGGGGTGATTTGGCATTTGCTGCAAATGCCGCGCCCGCCACAAACGCTGTCTAGATCAACGCCCAATTGGCGGGCGGCTGTCAAAACAGGTGTGCCAACTGGAAAATGTCCCCGTTTGCCGGACGGGGTAAAGACGACCAAAGGATCTTTGCTCATGATGGATGAATTCCCAAAGGTTTATTTTGTCACAACATAGCTGGATCACCCATTAATGAAAGGCGTGATCCGTCATAATTTAGCCGATTGGCGGCATTTTTACGATTGTGTGTCCGTATCGGTGAAACGAACCTTGCCAATATGATCCAGATTGCGATTTCTTTGCGCGAAATCAATGCCGTATCCCACGACAAATTCATCGGGAATTTCAAACCCAGTCCAGTCGGCTTTGATGTCGACTTCGCGACGGGTGGGTTTATCAAGCAAGGCAATGGTTTTCAGGCGCGCAGGGTTGCGTGATTGCAGCAAATGCAACACATGGCTTAGGGTGAAACCGGTATCAACGATATCCTCGACCACCAGCACATCGCGCCCCTCAATCGCGCCGCGCAGATCCTTAAGGATGCGCACTTCGCGTGACGATTCCATACCGTCGCCATAGGATGATGCCTCAAGGAAATCGACCTCGACGGGCAGGGGCAATTCACGCACCAGATCGGCAATGAACACAAATGATCCACGCAACAGCCCAACAACGACCAATTTGTTGGTATCGGCAAATTCGGCCTGAATCTCTTTGCTTAACGCCTCGATCCGTGCGGCGATGGCCTTGGCCGAGATTAATTCATCAATGACATATGGACGCTGCGACATGGGACCCCCTTGATTTTCGGTGGCACTAAACCCTATTGATGGGCAAGTGTCACGCAAAAAGAAACCAGTATCGCGATATGCCCACACATTCTGAAACCCGTCCCTTGCCCTATAGCGCGCAGCAAATGTACGATTTGGTCAGCGATGTGGCCAGCTATCCGCAATTTTTGCCATGGTGTGCGGCGGCACGGATCCGATCGGTCACCCCCCAAGGCGACGCGCAGATGATGGAGGCAGATCTGGTCATTTCGTTCAAGGTGTTTCGCGAACGCTTTGGCAGTCGCGTCGTGTTGTGGCCCGAGGATCATAAAATTGATACCGAATATCTGGATGGACCGTTCAAATATATGAAATCCTATTGGAAATTCAGCGACACGGAAACGGGATGCGATGTCAGTTTCTTTGTGGATTTCGAATTCAAAAATGCCGTGTTGCAGGGCATCATTGGCGTTGTTTTCAACGAAGCGATGCAGCGCATTGTGCGTGCGTTCGAACAACGCGCCGCAGCATTATATGGTTAGCGCATAAAAAATGGCCCCGCATGTGGGGGCCATTGGGTTTGATGTCAAACAGGATTAGCTGTTCAGATCATAGGCGCGTTCGCCATGCACGGACAAATCCAAACCATTGGTTTCTGTTTCCAAATCCACGCGCAGCGGTGTGATGGCAGAAACAACTTTGATCAACACAACCGATACAACGGCAGTGTAGATGCCCACGATAATCAAAGCACCAACTTGGGCAGTCCATGTACCTTGGCCAAAGGCTGCGATCATCAGCGTGCCGAAAATACCGCCCACACCGTGCACCGCAAAGACATCCAGTGTGTCGTCGATTTTCAATGTGTTGCGGATCAGGTTTACGGCCTCTTGGCACAATACGCCGGCGATTGCGCCGATGATTAATGCCTCAATCGGGCCCACAAATCCGGATGCGGGGGTGATCGATGCCAGACCTGCGATGGTGCCTGTGACGATGCCCACCAAGGATGCTTTGCCATATTTGAATTTTTCCCACGCAGCCCATGTCAGCGATGCGGTTGCAGCAGAAATATGCGTCACGGTCAGGGCCATGGCGGCACCACCATCAGCGGCCAGTTGCGAACCACCGTTGAACCCGAACCAGCCAACCCACAACATCCCTGCGCCGATCATCACATAGCCGGGGTTGTGTGGGGGCACGCTGCGGTTTTTGCGCGGGCCTAGGAATATTGCGATCAACAACGCGGCCAGACCTGCGGTTTCGTGAACAACGATGCCGCCTGCGAAATCGCGCGTGCCCGTGTCGCCAAAAATACCGCCATCGGCCAAGAAACCGCCGCCCCAAATCCAATGCACCACAGGCGCATAGCACAGCAACATCCACAATCCCGAAAACACCAAAACAAAGCCAAAGCCCACCCGTTCCACATAGGCGCCAACAATCAAGGCCGGAGTAATGACCGCAAATGTCATTTGGAACGCGAAAAACAAAACCTCGGGCAGGGTGCCAGACAGGCTGTCGGCATCAACACCCATCAAAAACGCCTTCTCCAATCCGCCCCAGTATCCTGATGTGCCGGAACCAAATGCAATGGTATAGCCAAAGGCCAGCCAAAGCACGCTCATCAATGCGGCGATGGAATAGACCTGCATAAAGACGGACAGCACGTTGCGACCACGCACCAAGCCGCCGTAAAACAATGCCAGTCCCGGTAGGGACATAAACAGCACCAAAGCTGTGGCAACGATGATCCATGCGGTATCTGCTGGGTTCATTTTTTCATCCTCTTTTCTGTTTGCCTGCGGTTTGATCGAATTGGGATGAAAAACAAAGCATTTGCTGATTATTCAGGCAGTTAAATTCTGCTGGATTGCACGAGTGCCTAAAATTTAATCGTAAATTTTGGCGGTCGGCTAAGTTTTGGGCGTATCGTGTTTGTCCAAATATTCCAAAATCAGGCCCAGCGCGTGCAGGGTTGCCGCGTGGCGTACGCGGTCGCGGCCCAGCGCGGTGAATTCGATGGTTTCGCTGATCACCGTGTCGTTTGTCGCAAGGGCAAAGCACACGCGCCCCTCGGGTTTATGGTCTGACCCACCGGGGCCGGCAATGCCTGTGGTCGCAACGGCCAATGTCGCGTCTGAATGCGCCAATGCGCCGCGCGCCATTTCCTGCGCCGTTTGTTCAGACACAGCGCCGTACTGCGCCAAAGTGTCTATGCGTACCCCCAGCATTGCCATCTTTGCTGCGTTGGAATAGGTCACAAACCCCCGATCAAAGATGGCCGACGATCCCGCAATGTCTGTGATCGCGGCAGATATCATACCACCTGTGCAGCTTTCGGCGGTGGCGATGATGTGACCTGTCGCGCGGGCACGGTGCAAAATTGCGGATGACTGTGTTTTGATGTCTGCCATCACATCACCGCGTGCGACAGACCGGCCAAGATGACAACACCGATGGCGGCAAACACGCCCGCAATCACGTCATCCAGCATCACGCCCAGCGCATCACCGCGCCGATCGGCCCACCCAATGGGGCCGGGTTTGGTGATGTCAAACAGGCGAAACAGCACAAATGCTGCAACCCAACCGGGCCACAATGCGGTGACATCGGCCCCAACGTGGCTGGCCCCGATCATAATGGGCCACAGCGCGATCCACTGGCCTGCAACCTCGTCAATCACAATATAGGATGGATCGTGATCCTCGGCCCCTTGGGTATGGATATGGGTGGCCCACCAGCCGATGAAAAACACCGCCACCGTCAGGGCCAAAAACCCCCAAAGACCCACCAGATAAAACAGGCCCAGCGCCGCGGGTAACGCGGCCAGCGATCCCCATGTGCCAGGGGCAGGGCGCAGACGGCCTGCGCCGAAAAATGTTGTAATCAGCGCGATCATGGTTTCACCAAGGCGCAGGTGGCGATGCTGGCGATGCCTTCTTCGCGACCGGTGAACCCCAGCTGTTCCGACGTTGTGGCCTTGACGCTGACCCGACTGGGATCAATGTTCAAAATATCGGCAATGCGTTGTGCCATGGCAACAGCGTGGGGACCAATTTTGGGCATTTCGCAAACCAGCGTGCAATCGATATTGGAAATATCAAAGCCCATATCTGTGGCCAACTGACCCGCGTGGCGCAGGAAAATGTCACTGGCCGCACCTTTCCATTGTGGGTCACTTGGGGGGAAATGACGCCCGATATCACCCTGCGCCAAAGCACCATAGATCGCATCAGTGATTGCGTGCATGCCCACATCCGCATCCGAATGCCCCTTTAATGCGGCGGTGTGCGGAACGCGTACACCGCATAGGATGACATGATCGCCCGCCTCGAATGCGTGTACGTCATAGCCGTTTCCTAGTCTGATATCCATTTTATGTTTGGTTCCTTAATATTTGCGCGGCTCGGGTGAAATCCTGTGGCGTCGTGATTTTGATGTTATCCTCTGATCCGCGCACGACCTGAACCGTCAGGCCCGCACGTCGGGCGATGTCAACATCGTCGGCCGCTTGTGGATCTTGGATTGCGTCATGTGCGTCGCAGATGGCGCGATAGTGAAACCCTTGGGGGGTTTGCGCGCGCATCAATCCGTCGCGCGGGGTTGTACCGGTTACATGGTCGTCTTGGGTCGTCCATAGGGCATCGACCACCGCAATGCCGGGCGCGGCGGCAGGTCCGTTCTGCAGGGCCGCAATCACGCGATCAATCACACTATGGGTCACGCAGGCACGCGCCGCATCATGGATCAACACAGCATCTGGCGCACTGTCGGCTAGGGTGGTCAGACCCGCGCGCACCGATGCCGCGCGTGTCGCGCCCCCTTGGGTTAGGATCAATGTATCGTCGGCCAGCTGGTCGAAATCATCGCGGTGCAGCACGACCGCGATCTGACCAATATCAGGATGGCTGCGAAAGGCATCAATCGTCCAATCAATCACACGCCGGCCAAATAGGGGCTGCCATTGCTTGGGGCTATCCCCACCAGCGCGCAACCCGCGGCCCGCTGCGACAATGATTGCGGCAATTTTCATGGTGGCGTCCCATATACTGTGTTGCGATTGTTTTAGCGGTGGGAATGGGCGATGACAACCACAGATGTATGTGGTTAAAAAATGGGCATTTACTGTCGTGATGGTTAAAAATGGTGCAAATATGCTTGTTCTTTGGGGGTTATGACCCTAATACTGCGAAAAAAGAGGTGTTTTGTGTCCATTTCGCTCGGCTCAACAGTTTTGTCGCCCCCTGTGTTTTTGGCCCCGCTGGCGGGGATCACAGATTTGCCGTTTCGCAATTTGGTGTCACGCTTTGGTGCGGGGCTGGTTGTAAGCGAAATGGTGGCTAGCCAAGAAATGGTACAAAACAAACCTGCGGCACGGGAACGGGCCGAATTGGGGTTTGGTGTCCAAAATACCTCGGTCCAGATTGCTGGGCGTGACGCGTTCTGGATGGCCGAGGCGGCCAAACTGATTGCCGACAATGGCGCAGGCATAATCGACATCAATATGGGGTGCCCCGCGAAAAAGGTCACAAGCGGGTATTCAGGGTCAGCCTTGATGCGAGATTTGGATCATGCGGTGTCCTTGGTTGACGCGGTCGTGGCTGCGGTTGATATTCCTGTCACGCTGAAAATGCGGCTGGGGTGGGATGACGACACACAAAACGCGCCCGAATTGGCGCGCCGTGCGGAACAGGCGGGCGTGCGTATGGTTACGGTGCATGGCCGCACGCGGTGTCAGTTTTACAAAGGCTCGGCAAATTGGTCAGCCATTTCGCGGGTCAAACAGGCCGTCACAATTCCCGTGATCGCAAATGGCGATATCACGGACAGTCAAACCGCGCGGCTGGCGATGCAGGCATCAGGCGCCGATGGGGTCATGGTGGGCCGTGGGGCCCAAGGCCGGCCATGGGTTTTGGCGCAAATTGCGCATGATTTGTTTGGAACGCCTGCGCCCCAAATCCCCCAAGGTAGCGCATTGGTGGATATGGTGACGCAGCACTATAGTGATATGATTTCGTTTTACGGCCGCGACTTTGGCCAGCGCGTGGCGCGCAAACATCTGGGATGGTACATGGATGACGCCCAAACACCCAAGGCGCTGCGCACCGAAATTTTGACGCAATCCGATCCTGATCGTGTTTTGTCGCAAATCCCATCCGCCCTAAGCGAAAGGTATGCCGCATGACACATCCGGCGTTGGATCATATTTGGGCGTCGTTGCCCGTGCCTGCAATTTTGCTGGATGACCAAGACTGCATCGCAGAAATCAATTCCGCCGCCGAAGGGTTTTTGAACGCTTCGAACAAATCGGTGCAGGGGGTTCCTGTGTTTGACAAAATCATGGTCGATGCCCCGTTAGAGGAAAGCTATGCCCGTGCCAAATCGTTTCAAACACCGCTGTTTGTGAATGACGTGGATGTGGGCACGGGCGATCGTGCCCCATTGCAGTGTAATTTGAAATTTGCCCCCATAAACGGGGCGGCGGGATATATGGTATTGCTGATTGCGCCGCGCGAATTGGCGGGGCGCATGACGCAGACGCATTCGGTCAAATCGGCCGCCAAATCGGCGATTGGTATGGCTGAAATGCTGGCGCATGAAATCAAAAACCCACTGGCAGGGATCACAGGTGCTGCGCAACTGTTGTCGATGGGGCTGGACCCAAAGGATTTGGAATTAACCGATTTGATCGTGGCCGAAACCCGCCGCATTGTGAAATTGCTGGAACAGGTGGAACAATTCGGCAATCTGCGCCCACCCAATCGCGGCCCTGTGAATATTCACGATATTTTGGATCGTGCACGGCGGTCGGCCGTTTTGGGATTTGGCGCGCATATGTCCATTGTCGAGGATTATGATCCATCGCTGCCCCCTGCACATGGTGATGGGGACCAGTTGTTGCAGGTCCTGTTAAACCTGATCAAAAACGCGTCCGAGGCGAACCCAAAGGGCGGCACAATTCGGCTGCGAACTTTTTATGAACATTCGTTCCGATTGCGTCGGTCGGATGGATCAGGCCAAGCGCTGCCTTTGCAATTGGAAATTATCGACGACGGTCCCGGTCTGCCCCCTGAAATCAAGGATGACGTCTTTGACCCGTTTGTGTCGGGGCGCGAAAATGGCACGGGGCTGGGGCTGGCGTTGGCGTCAAAAATTATTTCGGACCATGACGGGTGGATTTCGGTTAATTCCGTGCCCGGTCGAACGGTATTTCGTATATCGTTGCCCTTGGTTCCGCGCACCGTATCAAGTGAAAGGACATAGCCATGGATGGAACCGTTCTGGTCGCCGATGACGATCGCACGATCCGCACCGTTTTAACACAGGCCCTGACCCGTGCAGGGTGTCGCGTCCATGCCACATCCAGTCTGACAACACTGATGCGCTGGGTCGCCGAAGGCAAAGGCGATGCCGTGATCACCGATGTCATGATGCCCGATGGCAACGGTTTGGAAATGCTGCCCAAAATCGCCCAAGACCGCCCGGGATTGCCGGTGATTGTGATTTCGGCGCAAAACACGATTATGACGGCGATCCAAGCAGCCGAGGCCAAGGCCTTTGATTATCTGCCCAAACCGTTTGATTTGCCCGATCTTATGAAACGGGTGGCCAAAGCATTAGAACAGCGCAAATCATCCCCATCACGCAAAGCCGAGCCGCGCCCCACCGCCGGCGCAGATGCAGAAGATCAGCTGCCATTAATTGGCAAAACCCCTGCGATGCAATCGGTGTATCGGGTGATTGCGGGTGTGATGAATGCTGATTTGCCCATTTTGGTGTCAGGGGAATCGGGCACAGGCAAAAGCTTGATCGCGCGTTTGCTACATGATTTTTCCGATCGGCGAAATTTGCCTGTGGTCACGGTCACGGCCGCGGATTTGATTGAATTGGACGGGCCTGCGCGGATTTTGGCCCGCGCCAAGGGCGGCACCATTTTGATCGAAGAGGTGTCAGATTTCCCCATCGATGCCCAAGCACGGCTGGTCCGTATGATCGATCATCCGGGCGAATTTTCACCGCGCTTTATCGCCACAATCATCGGCGGCATGGCCCAAGCGGTCGATGATGGTCAGGTGCGTAGTGATCTGTTTTATCGGTTGGGGGGCGCTATGATCAATGTCCCTGCGCTGCGCGACCGCGTGGATGATATCGAATTACTGGCGCAAAGTTTTTTGGAAAAAATCGAACGCGATGGCGGGCCGATGCGCCGGTTTGGCGCGACTGCGATGGAGTTTATGCGCAAATATTCTTGGCCCGGAAATGTGCGACAGCTGGAAAATGTTGTCAAACGTCTGGGCCTGACCGCGCGCGAAGCGGAAATCAGCCTGACCGAGGTGGAACAATCGCTGGGCAGTCAGCCGCAAATTTCCCAAGTCTTGGACAATGGCGGACGCGAAACATTGTCGGGTGATGTCGAACGCCATTTGCGGCGATATTTTGATTTGCATGGCTTTGATTTGCCCCCCGCAGGGCTGTATGGGCGGATTTTGCATGAAATTGAGGTACCCTTGATCGAAATTGCGCTGGATGCCACATCTGGAAATCAGGCCAAATGTGCCGATTTGCTGGGAATAAACCGCAATACTTTGCGCAAAAAAATATCAGAGCTTGACATTAAGGTCACACGTCGACGAAAACTGATGTAATCACGCAACAGTCGGGCCCCTGCGGGCCCTGTGGGGGACAGGTGACATCAGCGACACGCCGCGCAACTTGGGCAAAACTGAACCAGCTTAGGCGGCAAAAACGCATTCAATCGGGCGTGACCATTGGTTTGGTTTTGCTGGGTCCGATTTTGGCGGTAATGACATATCTGGTGTTTGGTCCCTTGGACCAAGGATCGCGGTCGCGTGCGTTGCAATTCGTATTGATGTCAGATTTGATCTATGTGTTGTTGATCATCGGTTTGGTGATCCAACGAATTTTACGCATCATCACCCAACGCCGTCAAAAATCATCGGGGTCGAAATTGCACCTACGGTTGACGGGTTTTTTCAGCATGATGGCGCTGATCCCGACGATCATGGTGGCCATTTTTGCAACAGTTTCCATCAATATGGGGTTTGAGGCATGGTTTTCAGACCGCGTGCAAAATGTCATTGGCGTGTCCCTGTCTGCGGCCCAAGCCTATGAGGTCGAACAAAAGGATGCCCTGCGCCAAGACACATTGGCCATTGCCGAAAAATTATTTGCCCAAAAACGCCAAGACGGCAGTTATGAACCTGAAAACATCCGTTTGGCATTAGAACGTGCGCAACAGGGTGTGCAGCGTGGGTTAAAGAAAGCGTTTATTATCGACAGCACCGGCAAATTATTGTTGCGCGGCGAGCGGTCCTATAAATTCGATTTGGTCGACCCGCGCGCACAGGAATTATTGGATGCCGTCCAATCGGTCATTTTTATAGAAGATTACGCGGCCAATGAATTGCGGGCGCTGTATTATCTGGGCGGCTTTCGGGATCATTACCTTTATGTCACGCGCGAAGTGAATGGCACATTGCTGGCGCTGTTGGATCAAACCCAACAGACCGCGCGACTGTATCAACAGTTGGAAAATGATCGTGGGCAGTTGTTGTTTAACTTTGGCCTGATTTATCTGGCCTTTGCGGTTTTGATGATGATGTCATCTGTTCTGTTGGCCCTGTGGTTTGCCGAACGCCTGTCGCGACCCATCGGTAGATTGGCGGGGGCCGCACGCCGTGTGGGCGAGGGGCAATTAAACACCCAAGTCATCGAAGAAGAGGGCGACGATGAAATCGCCCAGCTGAGTGTTTATTTCAACCAAATGACGCGTCAGCTGAAAACGCAACGCGACACATTGTTGGAAAACACCGCCCAAATCGAAGAACGCCGCCGGCTGTTTGATTCTGTGCTAAGCTCGGTCACATCAGGGGTGTTGGG
This sequence comes from uncultured Phaeobacter sp., assembly GCA_964633145.1. Taxonomy (GTDB): domain Bacteria; phylum Pseudomonadota; class Alphaproteobacteria; order Rhodobacterales; family Rhodobacteraceae; genus CAJXSD01. Next base: position 84,296 of record CAZWFE010000003.1, read on the forward strand.
GCTGGACGCGAATGGCGATATTTCCTTTGCCAATCGGTCAGCCGAACGGCTGTTGGATTGGGATGGCGATCAACCATCACAGCCCTTGGCCTTGGCGGTTCCTGAATTTGGATCCCTGTTTGATCGTATCACCGAAACTGGCGCCGAAAGCGTCCAAGACGAGGTGCGCATGGTCCGTTCTGGTCGGTTAGAAAATCTGTTGGTGCGTATGTCTGTGCGGCGCGCGCCCAATGGGGAATTGCAGGGCTATGTTTTGGCCTTTGATGATGTGACGGATTTGGTCTCGGCGCAGCGCTCGGCCGCTTGGGGGGATGTGGCACGGAGGATCGCGCATGAAATCAAAAACCCCCTGACACCAATCCAATTATCGGCCGAACGGATCAAACGGAAATTTACCCCAAAATTGACAGATGATCAGGATGTCTTGGAGCAGTTAACTGGTGTTATTATACGTCAAACCAATGACTTACGCCGTATTGTTGATGAATTTTCAAAATTTGCCCGCATGCCCGAACCCGAAAAACGGGCCGAGGATTTGCGCGAATTATTGACCCAAGCGGTTACATTGCAGGACGCAGGCCAGCCCGACGTACATTTTGATGTAACGATCGAGGACGGACCATTTTCCGCCATGGTCGATGCGACGATGATTAACCAAGCCTTGACCAATTTGATAAAAAACGCAGGCGAGGCGATCCAGACCCGCATCGAGCGCGAAATCTTGCCCCAGATTGGCGGCGTAATTTCTGTGCGCATGCAGCGGAAGGATCAGACAATCCAGATCCAGATTGCAGACAATGGCATCGGCCTGCCGCATGATCGAAGCCGTTTGTTCGAACCCTATGTCACCACCCGTGACAAGGGCACAGGACTGGGGCTGCCTATTGTTAAGAAAATTATCGAAGAACACGGAGGATCGCTCAGATTGGACGATTCTGAACCATTTGGGGACCCTGCGCGTCAGGGGGCCTGTGTGATTGTGGATTTGCCGACAGGGCCATCCGATACAATAACCAAGATTACGACGACAGGGGACTGCGCCGATGGGTGATATTTTAATTGTAGATGACGAACGCGACATTCGCGAATTGATTTCAGAAATTTTGATTGACGAAGGATACAGCACGCGCATTGCCGGCACCTCGGATGAGGCGATGCGACAGGTCACATCACAACCGCCTGGTTTGTTGATTTTGGACATCTGGCTGAAAGACAGCGATATGGACGGGATCGACATCCTTAAGAAGGTGAAAACCGATTTTCCGCAGGTGCCAGTGGTGATCATTTCGGGCCATGGCAATATCGAAATTGCGGTCGCGGCCATTAAACAAGGGGCCTATGATTTTATCGAAAAACCGTTCAACATCGACCAACTGATGGTTGTCATCCGCCGTGCGATGGAAACATCACGACTGCGGCGTGAAAATTCGGCGTTGAAACAACAGGGCGGCGATGGCGCACAAATGCTGGGCCAATCGGCCGCGTTTCGCAATTTCGTCAGCAGTTTGGACAAGGTCACGAAATCAAACAGCCGCGTGTTGCTGCGCGGTGGGTCGGGCGTGGGCAAGGAAACGGCCGCGCGCTACATCCATGCCAATTCGGACCGTGCAAGCCGCCCCTTTGTGGTGGTCAATTGCGCCACAATTGAACCCGACCGGATGGAGGATGTCCTGTTTGGTCGTGAAAATGGGACGAATGCAGGCCAGGGGTTGTTGGAACAGGCCAATGGCGGTGTGATTTATTTCGATGAAATTGCCGATATGCCGTTGATTACCCAGTCAAAAATCCTGCGGTTTTTAGTGGATCAGAAATTCCAACGCGTGGGGGGCAGTGAAAATGTCAAAGTTGATCTGCGCGTATTATCATCGACCAGCCGCGATTTACTGGCCGAAATTCAGGCCGAGCGGTTCCGCGAAGAATTATACCACAGGCTAAATGTTGTCCCCGTGACAGTGCCCAGCTTGGCCGAACGGCGGGATGATATTCCCATGTTCGTTGACCATTTTGTTGATCATTTTCACAAAACCCAAGGGTTTGTTGCCCGCAAATTCCAAGACGATGCCCTGGCTTTGTTGCAAACCATGGCTTGGCCCGGCAATGTGCGTCAGTTGAAAAATGTGGTTGAACGAATTTTGATTTTGACCGAAGGGTCGCGTGACATCACCGCCGAGGATATTCCATCCGATCGCCAAGGCAGCACAGATGATACAACAGGCACGCTTTCGTCTGCTTGGGCCGCGATGCCACTGCGCGAAGCACGCGAGGAATTTGAACGCGAATATCTGCTGACACAAATCAACCGCTTTGGCGGCAATATTTCGAAAACCGCGCATTTCGTTGGCATGGAACGCAGTGCATTGCATCGAAAATTAAAATCTTTGGGTATTGTATCGGGTCATAAACAGGCAGGCGATGATCAGGATGATTGACCATTGCGGTATGATCTGACATCCAATACATCGATATTGCGCTCAGACAGAGGGGAACGCAGATGAAGGTTGTGATTTGTGGTGCGGGTCAGGTGGGCTGGCAGATTGCACGCCATTTATCTGGCGAACGCAATGATGTCACAGTGGTCGACAGCAACCCTGATTTGGTGCGCCGTGCCACGGATACATTGGATGTCCGCGGGATTTGCGGATTTGCATCCTATCCCGATATTCTGGACCAAGCGGGCGCAGGTGATGCCGATATGATCATCGCCGCGACCCATTCTGACGAAGTAAACATGGTCACCTGTCAGGTGGCGCATTCTGTTTTTTCGGTCCCACGCAAAATTGCGCGCCTGCGGTCGCAATCCTATCTGGATGCCATTTATTCTGATTTATATCGCCGCGAACATTTGCCCATTGATGTGGTCATCAGCCCCGAACGCGAAGTGGCCGAAGCCGCGCTAAAGCGATTGTCTGTTCCATCGGCATTTGATTCTGAGGAATTCTTGGACGGAACAACACAATTTTTAGGGCTGCGTTTGGACGAAAGTTGCCCAGTTCTGAATACCCCCTTGCGTCAGTTGACGGATTTGTTTTCCACATTGCGCGCGATCGTTGTCGGCGTGCGCCGCAAGGGCGTGTTATTTGCGCCCGAGGCGGGGGATCAGTTGTTTGCAGGTGATGATTGTTATGTCATGTGCCACAAAGATGATATTTCACGCACGATGGAGGTGTTTGGCAAAACCGACCATTCCCAAGAACGCATTGTCATTGTGGGCGGCGGGAATGTTGGTCTGCGCGTTGCGCAATCGCTGGAACAAGACCACCGCCGTTTGCGCATGAAGGTTATTGAACGCAACCGCGCAGTGGCCGAACGTGCCGCGGATGCCCTAGAACGGACCATCGTTTTGAATGGTGACGGATTGGACAGCGCCCTGCTGAACGAGGCAAACATTTCCCGCGCCGACGCCATTTTGGTGGTAACGGACGACGACAAAACCAACCTGTTGGCCGCCGTACGCGCCAAGGCCGAAGGCTGTAAAATGGCGATTGCCTTGGTCAATGACCCCACGATGGTGCCGATGATGGAACCGCTGGGGATTGATGCCTATATCAACCCGCGTGCGACCACAGTCAGTTCCATTTTGCGTCATATCCGTCACGGACGGGTACGCGATGTATATTCTATTGGCGATGCCGAGGCTGAAATTATCGAAGCACAGGTGTTAAACACATCCCCCATGGCGGGCCAAAAAATACGCGACATTGCATTTCCAGAAGGTGTGCTGATTGGTGGCGTGTTAAAGAATGGTAAAATGGTCAAGCCATCAGGCGGGCTGCGTATTGATGATGGCGATGTGGTGGCATTGTTTAGCTTAACCAAGGACGTGCCCGAGGTCGAACGCCTGCTGCAAGTTTCGATCGATTTTTTCTAATGCAACAGGCGTTTCTCAGAACCCCATTTTTCCTAAAAATGGGTTTTGTGATGGCCGCAGCCATGCTGGTGCCTGCTGTGTTTGCCGCAGTGCAGGGGGATTATTTTTCGTTTCGCATGTTTTTTTATTCTGCTGTTTTGGGGGCGTTTGGGTTTGGGTTATTGGCCCTAGCGTTGTCAAATCAACGGCTTGAAAACAGTGGGTTTGATCAATTAATCCAAATCGGCGCAGTCTTTGCGATCCTGCCCGTGTTTTTGGCTGTGCCTGTGTTCGAATTGGGGGGCGGCATACCGTTTCGCGTGGCCTTTTTGGATATGGTCAGCGCGCTGACCACCACGGGTTTGGTGGTATATGATGCCAATTCTGTGCCCGATACGGTGCATTTTTGGCGCGCCTTGGTCGCATGGATTGGCGGCGGTTTGATCTGGGTTATCGCGGCATCGGTATTGGCCCCGTTGAATTTGGGTGGATATGAGGTATCGCAAGCGGGCCGAAATATCGGATTGTCGCGTGGTTTGACCGATGTTGATCGCGCGCGGTTGCTTGGGCGATCTGTGGCCATGATGGTCCCGCCATATGTATTTTTAACCCTGATGTTATGGTCATTGTTGACCCTGACAGGCAGTACAGGACTGGTGTCGTTTATTCATGCACTCTCGGTGATATCAACATCAGGCATTGCGGGTCCTGTTCCATTTTCGCAGGCCGACAGCGGATTTTTGGGCGAAGCGACCGTGCTGTTTTTCTGGATTTTTGCGATTTCACATGTGGTTTATCAACATGAACGCTTTAGCCTGCACAAACGACAAATTTTCCATGACCCCGAATTTCGCATGGCTGCGATTTTGGTGGCGATGGTGTCGGGCGCATTATTTGTGCGACATTGGTTTGCCACATTGGGCGACACAGGCGGCGGCGATATTATCCAGGCATTGCAGGCGCTGTGGGGCGGAATGTTTACCGTTGCATCATTTCTGACCACCACTGGCTATGTGTCTGAATTTTGGGGAACCGCCCAACAGTGGTCGGGATTGGAAACACCTGGTATTGTATTTATGGGCATGGCGCTGATTGGAGGTGGATTTGCCACCACGGCAGGTGGGGTAAAATTGATCCGTGTCTATGCGCTGTATCAATCGGTGTTGCGTGAATTTGACCGGATGGAACACCCATCCTCGGTTGGGCAATCGCGCGGGGTATCCCGAAACGATTTACGCAAAGGTGGTTTTATCGCTTGGGTGTTTTTTATGTTGTTTGTTGTGGCCATTGCGTTGTTTACCATGATTTTTTCGCTGCTTGGGCAGGAATTTGAACATGCGATCACCTTTGCCATCGCGACGCTGACGACCACAGGCCCGATTTTACAAATGTCCGCATTGGGCGATTGGGTGTTAACGGAATTATCGCTTTTGTCGACCTTGGCGGCCAGTATTGCCATGATTTTGGGGCGTTTAGAAATATTGGTGGTCTTGGCGCTGGTGTCCCCATCTGCATGGCGCAGATAATTGCGTGCTGCGATGTGCAACCTATTGTATTTTACGAATTGTGCTGATAGCTTTGGGTCTGACAATAAAAATAACTATAAGAGTAGGGTGTGCCAATGGCTTCCGACCGGCAGAATCTGCAAGACGCGTTTTTAAACCATGTTCGCAAAGAAAAAATACCGGTTACGGTGTTTTTGATCAATGGTGTGAAACTGCAAGGTGTGATCACTTGGTTTGATAGCTTTTGCATTCTGCTACGTCGTGATGGGCAATCGCAACTGGTCTATAAACATGCGATTTCGACCATAATGCCATCGCAAAACATTTCATTGTACGAAGGCGAAGACGCCAATTGATGACCCATGACAAGGTTGCCACCCGCGTATGGGTGCTGCATCCTGATATAAAATCCGATCGTGATCGCCGCGCATCCGGGCCTGCCTTGGATGAGGCTGTGTCACTAGCCAAAGCGCTGCCCAGCCTTGATATCATTGGCCAAACCATTGTTCCATTGCCCAAACCCCAGCCGGGTCGGTTGTTTGGATCGGGCAAGGTTGATGAATTGGGACAAGTGTTCAAATCGCAAGACATCGAATTGGTAATGATCGATGGTCCATTGACGCCCGTGCAACAGCGCAATCTGGAAAAGGATTGGGGCGTCAAAATTCTGGACCGCACGGGATTGATTTTGGAAATCTTTTCCGACCGTGCCGCCACCCGCGAAGGTGTGTTGCAGGTGGAAATGGCCGCGCTAAGCTATCAGCGGACCCGTTTGGTACGGGCCTGGACACACTTGGAACGCCAGCGGGGCGGTTTGGGATTTGTGGGCGGCCCTGGTGAAACCCAGATCGAAGCAGACCGCCGTGCGATTGACGAACAATTGGTCCGTTTGCGCCGGCAGTTGGCCAAGGTTGTGAAAACCCGCACCCTGCATCGGGCGGCGCGTGCGAAAATTCCTTATCCGATTGTGGCACTGGTGGGCTATACCAACGCTGGTAAATCGACCCTGTTTAATCGCCTGACCGGTGCGGATGTGATGGCCAAGGATATGCTGTTTGCCACCTTGGATCCCACCATGCGATCGGTGCGGTTGGAAAACGGGATTGATGTGATCCTATCCGACACGGTGGGCTTTATTTCGGATCTGCCCACGGAATTGGTCGCCGCCTTTCGCGCCACGTTAGAAGAAGTGTTATCCGCGGATCTGATTTTGCATGTGCGCGATATTTCGCATGCTGCGACACAGGAACAATCTGACGATGTTTTGGAAATTCTAAACACACTAGGCGTCAAAGGGGAAACCCCCTTGATCGAAGTGTGGAATAAAATCGACCAACTGTCCCCAGACGAAATCGCCGCGATGGATAACACCGCCGCGCGGCACGAAAACATCTGCTCTATTTCTGCGGTGACGGGGCAGGGGTTGGATCAGCTGTTGTCTGCGATTGCGCAGGGGTTGGGATTGGACAAATCCCGCGATACGTTGTTTGTACCCTATTCGGATGGCAAAAAACGCGCGTGGTTGTTTGATCAAGGCATCATTGATACCCAGACCGACGGCGAAGATGGGACTGAATTCACGGTATCATGGTCGCCAAAGCAGCAAGCGCAGTATCGCAAGCTTTAATTGTCAGATGTGCCTGATGCAGGCTGTAATGTGGTGATCCCGGTCGCCGCAGCGCGCGCTAGGGCCGGATCCAGTGACATTTGCACATATTCCCCACGGCGCCACAATTGCCCCATATCATCGTAATGACGTGACAGGAAATGGCCCGATTGTCCGGTGGATATAATAAACACCGAACTGTCGGGATCCGCAAAATCATAGACCCCGCGATAGGCGGCCGCGTGTACATTCAAAAATGGATTGGGATCACGTCCACCGGTTTTCCCACGCATCAATGTGTTGTCACCCCCTGATGTCGATTGGCGAATGTTGACAAAATAATTCAGCACCGGAACCGCGCCCAATGTGGGGTGATCATGGGTGGCCTGATGTGCGTCACCCCAGCGCAATGCTTTGGGGTCGCGGTCGAAATTCTCGGCCAACCAGACCAAGGCATCGTCCAAGGCCAAGCGCGCCATATCCACACAGGTCTCCACGACAGTGGATTGGACCACATCGCACCAATCGCCCGCGTCATCGATATTGCGATACACCTTTTCTATGAACAGGGGATCAACATGGCGGAATTGACCGGCAAGTGGCCCCACATCATCGCGGATCAAACGATCCTGCAGGGCGCGCATCCACGCCATGTAAATCAGTGGCTCGGGCAGGTGTTCATTCATTTCGCCGTTCCAACTGGCCAACAGCTGCAGTGCCTCTTGGCGACTGCGATCCAATGTGCCGGCGGGCGCTGGGGCCCCCGTGAACCATAACTCGGCCCCAATCAGCGGCAACAATCCACGCGCGGCAAAGCTGACCGTGTCCAATTGCGTTTCAATGAAACTTTCACGCGTGTGGACCTGACGGTTTTGCATCAACCGTTCCCACCGTCTGATCCGCTGGCTGTCGCCCCAATAAAATGACATATGATCGGGAAAATCCCCGTCTGCAATTTTGTTGTTGGTGTTGCCCAATATGCCGCCTGCGGGATTGATCGTTTGGGGCGTATCACCATAGGGTTTATATCCCTGCCATTGATTTTCGCGCATCCATCCCAGCGACGGCATTTTGCCCTGACTGGTGTGATTTTGATCACGAATGGGCATGATCCCAACGGTTTTCATGGCAATCGATGTGGCATCCGCAAATGTCAGATTTTGCGATGGTGCCTGATAGGTGTCAAAGGCGGCAATCCCCTGTTCAACCGTTCTGGCCCGCATCAATGCCAGTCCCGATGATACAGACGGATCATCGCCGCGTAGCGCCGTCCATTGCAAAACCGGCAGGTGGTTTGGGGGGGTGATTTGATCAATCTGATGAAAGGTTTTTGGTAAAACAGGGCCATTTTTCGTTTTGCGAATATCGATGGTCACAGGCGCTTGGCCTTTGACTTGGATGATCGAGGGGGTGGTTTCGATCTGGGCCCATCCGGTTTGTGTGCGATATTCACTGGGGCGGGTGGGGTTGATTTCCTCCATCACGATGTCTTGGTCATCTAGATAGCTGGTGGTCATCCCCCAAGCCAAATCATGGTTACGCCCAACCAAAACAAAGGGCAGCCCTGGGATGGTGCCACCGATCACGCCACCCGTTGCCAGTTCAAGCCGTGCCAAATAAAACACGCCCGGTGCGGTCAAGCCCAGATGCGGATCATTGGCCAGCAAACTGCCCCCAGCGGCAGAGCGCGCAGGCGCCGCGGCAAAGGCGTTTGATGCCCCCGCCAACGCATAATCGGTGATGGGGGATAAAATATCGGACCCATTTGCCGCATTATTTTTGATCAAATTGGCAAAGTGTTGGTCGTCTTTAATCGGGACGATATCGCTATATTCGGGCAGGTCCAGAATGGGCGCACCGGGAAAGGCGGGGAAAATATCGTCAATCCGGTCGGGAAATGGCAATGTCAGCGATGTTTTCGCATATAATATATCGCGCGCGGCTTGCCCAGACAGTTGTAGGGCCATCAGTTTTTGAATGGCGATGGAATCTGCGGGTTGCCAAGGGGCAAAGGGGACATCAAAGACAAACATCTCTGGCGCACCGCGTCCCAGTGCAGTCGCGTTAATTTCCGCAATGCGTGCGTTTATGCCTTGGGCATAGGCGGTAAGTGCGGCCAATGTATCTGGGGTCTGTGCGGCAAGCGATGATTTTGCCAGCCCGTCCAAATCAAGGCTGCGTAGTAAAATGTCGGTGTTTAGGGTGCGTGGTCCGAATATTTCCGATAGCCGCCCCTGCACCGTCCGGCGCAATATCGTCATTTGCCACAAACGATCCTGCGCATGGGCATAGCCTAGCCCAAAAAACACATCCGCATCATTCGCACCAAAGATATGCGGAACATTTGCCGTGTCACGCACAATTTCGACATGCTCAGTTATCCCAGTGACTTGCAATGTTTTATCGTATTGGGGCAGGGACCGCCAAGCTAGGTAAAATGCAAAAATGACCGCAATCGTCGCTAAAACAATTGCCGCTGTGGTCAATCGTAGCATCCAATGAAATAAATTCTTCATCCGAGTCACCCCGCCGTTTTGCAAACCCTTGCATCCTGTTACACAAAGCGACACAACTAAGAAACCGATAACAGGAGGAATTGCAGTGGCAAAGGTTGCTTTTTTAGGACTTGGCGTGATGGGATACCCGATGGCGGGGCATTTGCAGGGCGCGGGACATGATGTGGTCGTTTACAACAGAACACAAGCCAAAGCGCAGGCTTGGACGGACGCACACGGCGGACAGGCTGCCGCCACACCGGCCCAAGCCGCGCAGGATGCTGATTTTGTCATGGCCTGTGTTGGCAATGATGATGATCTGCGCGCAGTCACCTTGGGGGACACAGGGGCATTTTCTGCCATGAAACAGGGCGCGATTTTCGTCGATCATACGACCGTATCGGCCAAGGTAACAGCCGAATTATATCAGGCCGCGCAATCGCAGGGGTTGTCATTTGTGGATGCGCCGATTTCTGGCGGCCAGGCGGGCGCTGAAAATGGGGTTTTGTCGATTATGTGCGGCGGCGATATGGCGGCCTATCAGGCGGCCGAACCGATTATGGGCGCCTATGCCCGTATTTGCCGCCGTATCGGTGACAGCGGCGCGGGACAAAAAACCAAAATGTGCAACCAAATTGCCATTGCCGGTTTGGTCCAAGGCCTGTCCGAGGCATTGCATTTCGCACAAAAGGCAGGGCTGGACGGGGAAGCCGTGGTCGAGGTGATCAGCCAAGGCGCGGCCGGCAGTTGGCAAATGTCGAACCGCTATGAAACAATGTTGGCCGATGAATACAACCACGGCTTTGCTGTCGATTGGATGCGCAAGGATTTGGGGATCTGTTTGGATGCCGCCAATGAAACAGGGGCCAGTCTGCCCGTGACCGCGCTAGTCGATCAATTCTACAAAGATGTGCAAAAAATGGGCGGCGGTCGATGGGATACATCTAGCCTGCTTAAGCGCCTGCGTGCGCACGACTAGGCAGGCTGCCGATGCGTGGCACTGCTAAAACTTGAAAACAATGGCCAATTCTTGGATAAACTGAATTTGGCCATTGTAATTTCGCAAAAATTCCGTTTAAGTGATTATACGGTGATGGGCGGTAAAGCGTCACACACCAAACAGTTTCACTGTTTCCCGACGAGCCAGATGTTTTCACCTGACGCCCGGCAGACAGATTGATTGGGTCCTAAGGGACCAGAACTTAGCTTAGATCGCGTAAGCGACAGGCCAATAAACAGGAGGCGGCGGCTGAAATATTGCGCCCCTTCAGAAGGTAACGCGATGACGCGCACGAGGCAGATTTTTGTCCTAGCAACAGGCCCGACAGGCCCGTGTTGCCGCGCGCCTATGATCGCCCAAACAAATCCGCACAGCCAATTCAATACCGTTTTAGACGGCGCGATTGCGTATGTGTGTAAATGGACACTATGGTTAAGAAAATGCTTATCGACGCCACCCACGCCGAGGAAACGCGCGTGGTTGTGGTTGATGGAAACAAGGTCGAGGAATTCGATTTTGAATCCGAAAATAAACGCCAGCTTGCTGGCAACATCTATCTAGCAAAAGTTACACGCGTTGAACCGTCTTTGCAGGCGGCCTTTGTGGACTATGGCGGAAACCGTCATGGGTTCTTGGCGTTTTCGGAAATTCATCCCGATTATTACCAAATTCCGGTCGCTGATCGCGAAGCTTTGATGGAAGAAGAACGTGCCTACGCCCAATCGCTTAGCGATGACGAGGACGAAGAACCTGCCAAAAAAACGCGCAGCCGCCGTGGTCGCAGTCGTGGTCGGTCCTCTAGCAAAGGGCAAAATACCGCCCCTGCCGAGATCAGCGCCGATGCAACCGGTATGGAAACCATTGATTTTGATGCAGAAACGACTGACGTTGACGCGCAGAGCGATTTGACCGTATCAATCGATGAACCGGCCGTATCTGAGGTGTCTGACACCCCAGTCACCGAGGTCGCCACTGCACAGCCGGATGCGCCACAAGACACTGTTTCGTCAGACGACGACACACCGTCGGATGATGACACCCCACCGACCACAATGGCAGCTGAGGTCGACAGTGACGATCCAGAAGTGTCGTCAGACATCATTGAACATGATGACACCACCGCCGATGATGCGGATGACACAGACGCCGATACAGACAATGCTACCGACGATGACGCAGACGCAGATGATGCCGCATTGCAAGATGACGGGATTGAATCTGTTGCCGATGATGACGATGCTATGGATTTGCGTCCAAGCCGTTCACCGCGTCCGCGCCGCTATAAAATTCAAGAAGTGATCAAAGTGCGCCAAATCATGTTGGTGCAGGTCGTCAAAGAAGAACGCGGCAACAAAGGGGCCGCGCTGACCACATATCTGTCATTGGCAGGTCGTTATTGCGTCTTGATGCCGAATACCGCGCGTGGTGGTGGCATCAGCCGCAAAATCACCAATGCGGTTGATCGCAAAAAACTGAAAGAAATCGCAAATTCAATTGACGTGCCAAATGGCGCTGGATTGATCGTGCGCACGGCGGGTGCAAAACGTACCAAAACCGAAATCAAACGCGATTACGAATATTTGCAACGTCTGTGGGAACAGATCCGCGAATTGACGTTGAAATCAATTGCGCCTGCAAAAATCTATGAAGAGGGCGATTTGATCAAACGTTCGATCCGTGATTTGTACAATCGCGATATCGAAGAGGTCTTGGTCGAAGGCGAACGCGGCTACCGCAACGCCAAAGATTTCATGAAAATGATCATGCCGAGCCATGCGAAAAACGTCAGACATTACCAAGATGCTTTGCCATTGTTCGCGCGCTATCAGGTCGAAAGCTATCTGTCATCGATGTTCAACCCTGTGGTTCAGCTGAAATCAGGTGGCTATCTGGTGATCGGCGTGACCGAGGCACTGGTTGCGATTGACGTCAACTCAGGCCGTGCCACCAAAGAGGGTTCGATCGAAGAGACCGCGTTAAAAACCAACCTAGAGGCCGCAGAAGAGGTGGCCCGCCAGCTGCGTCTGCGCGATTTGGCCGGTTTGATCGTGATCGACTTTATCGATATGGACGAACGCCGCAACAACGCGGCCGTTGAAAAACGGATCAAGGATAAGCTGAAAACAGACCGCGCCCGCATTCAGGTGGGCCGCATTTCAGGCTTTGGCTTGATGGAAATGTCGCGTCAGCGTCTGCGCCCCGGTATGATTGAGGCGACAACGCAGGCCTGTGCGCATTGTCACGGCACCGGTTTGATCCGTTCGGATGATAACCTTGCCCTGTCCATTTTGCGCCAGATCGAAGAAGAAGGCGTGCGCCGCCGGTCGCGTGAGGTATTGGTACAATGTCCCGTAGGTATCGCCAATTTCATTATGAACCAAAAACGCGATCATGTGGCCCATATCGAACAGCGTTATGGTCTGTCCGTCCGCGTCGAAGGCGATCCAATGTTGGTCAGCCCAGATTTCACCATTGAAAAATTCAAAACCGCAACCCGCATCGTGGCCGAGGTGGCACCCGTTGTCTCTGCTGATACCATTGTGATGGATCAGGTTGATGAATTGATGGATGAGGTCGAGGAAGCCGAAATCATAACAGATGAGGCCGAAGAAGAACGGAAACCCAAAAAACGTCGTCGGCGTCGGCGGCGGCGCAAGGGTGGCGGTAGTGATGAAAATGGTGCGGACAACGCGTCAGATGATGCCACACATACCGACGCCCCTGCTGAGGATGCACCTGCATCAGAACCCGTGGATGCCGCGTCAGAGGCAGCCGAGAATGCCACAGAAAATGCGCCTGAGGCACCTAAAAAACGCACGCGTCGCAGCCGTAAATCAGCGAATGCAGACGTGGACGCGGCTGTGTCTGAACAGGCCGAGGATGGATCATCCTCTGATATGGCATCTGTTGCAGATGATGCGACTGCACAACCTGCCACAGACAGCGAAGCCGAAGCGGCACCCGTGAAAAAGCCACGCCGCACCCGCAAAAAGAAAACGGCGGAAGCCGAGGACGCAGCACCAGCTGAGGCATCACCAGCTGCACAGGCGGAAACCGACGCACCAGCCGAGGAAAAGCCAAAGCGCAAACGCGCACCACGCAAGACGAAAGCGCAAAAAGAGGCTGAGTTGCAAGCCGCTGCGGCTGCATCTGAACAGGTATCTGAAGTCCAAGCTGAGGCAACCACCGCAGAAGCGTCGCCTGCCGCGATCGATTCTGATCCTGTGCGCGAACCGGCCCCAGAACCAAAGGTCGAAGCGGCCGCTGAACCGGTTGCGACCGATGTTGCACCGCAGGCTGTTCCGGACACCCCCGCAGCCCAGCCCGAGGCCGCAGCAGAGCCCGCCAAACCAAAACGGCGCGGTTGGTGGTCATTGGGACGATAATAAAAAACAACCCCGCGCAAGCGGGGTTTTTTTTATGGCCAATGCTGTGATGTCGGAACGCGCCCTAGGCTATGATGACAAATTGTTTCACGCCCTGCGCCAAGTCGCGGGTTTCAATATGGCGATGTCCGTTGGTTTGGCAAAAATGCGGAATGTCGATAACGGCGACAGGATCGTCCGCCAAAATATGCACCCTTTCGCCCGCAGGCACAGATTGCAACACCTTACGCAGTTTCAAAACGGGCAGGGGGCAGATCAATCCGATGGCATCTATGTCATGTATCATGGTGATGTGATTAGGGCTTAGGTGACAAAATGTCCACAAACTTGTGATCCAGATCTAGGTGACGTGGGCACAGGAATAGATTACACAATTCCCATGTTCGGAATCGATGTGATAGACGCGGGATTATTGCCCGCCATGATAGTGGCCCTGTTTGCCGGGCTGATATCATTTCTTAGCCCCTGTGTGTTGCCCATTGTGCCACCCTATTTGGCCTATATGAGTGGGGTCAGCATTACCGACCTAAACAGCGGCAAGTCACGCGCGACCGCGATTGTGCCTGCGCTGTTTTTTGTCATGGGCTTGTCTACAGTGTTTTTGATACTGGGCTTTGCCGCATCGGCGGTTGGGTCGGTGTTTTTAGCATATCAAGATTGGTTCAACACGGCCGCCGCCGTTATTGTCATGATCTTTGGCATCCATTTTCTGGGCATTTACCGCATTTCATTCCTAAACCAAGAGGCACGCATCAATGCGGGCAATCAGGGCGGATCAGCCTTTGGGGCCTATGTTTTGGGCTTGGCCTTTGCCTTTGGCTGGACGCCGTGCATCGGGCCGCAGTTGGGCGCGATCCTTAGTCTAGCCGCGTCCGAAGGGTCCGTACCGCGGGGTACGTTATTATTGGCGGTCTATGCTATGGGGCTAGGCATCCCATTTCTGATTGTGGCTGCGTTTTTGTCACGCTTGGGCGGGGTTTTGTCATGGATGAAACGCCACTTGGATCAGATCGAACGGGTAATGGGTCTGTTGTTGTGGACCATCGGTTTGATGATGTTGTCAGGCGGCTTTGCCTCTATGTCGTTTTGGTTGCTGGAAAAATTTCCGGCCCTTGGCAGCTTGGGCTAGTATTGCGGCGCGTCCTTGGGCATAGTTGACCAAAACCGCCCAAGGTCACGCTGGTATGCAATCAACACGGTCCCCCATAAAACACCGCAAAGTGTTTTATATCCCCGGATTTGATCCGTTCCCCGCGCGGCGGTATCGGGAATTGTACCGTAAACAATCGCAAATTCAGGCGGCGATTTCGCGCTATCGCATCACCCAATCCGCACCAGTTGCCCCAAGCGATCGCTTTGGATGGTCCGTTCACGGTGTGTTTGCCCGCCAGAAGGTCGATAGCGATTTTACGGTGCTTGAGTGGTCAGATCTGGTCAAATCATCCATGTCGAACGGGATTTTTGCGACCTATCGGCAAATGCTGAACACGGCTTGGATTTATATCACCACGGGCGCGTTGATTGATATTATGCGATTGCGGCGTGGGCCGGTTTTGGCCGCGCTTTACCCGATTGCAATGTTGGTTTTGCAATTGGCCTTGGCCATCGCGATGGCCTATGCGGTTGTGTCTGGACTGCACCCTAGGATCGGGGTGCTGTCATGGGGGGGGCATGGGGCTGGTTTGGCCGATTTTGGTGCTGTTTCAGCGACTAGATGGCCGTTTGTTTGCCTATTACTTGATGCATGACTATGCGCACACCGCGCAGGGGCGTGGGACCTATGACCCCGCATTGCAGCAGCGAATGGATGAATTTCGCGCTGATATCGAACGGGCACTGTCTGATCCGAAATGGGACGAGGTGTTGGTGGTGGGCCATTCCTCGGGCGCGCATTTGGGGATCAGCGTGCTGGCGCAAATTATCAGATCACACCGTGGCAATGGCCGCCTGTCGTTTCTTAGCTTGGGGCATGTGGTGCCTATGGTGGCCTATCTGCCGCAGGCTGGGCAGTTGCGGGCGGATTTATATGATTTGTCACGCAGTGATCAACTGATGTGGGTCGATGTGACGGCGCCCGGCGATGCCTGTTCCTTTGCGCTG
>CAZWFE010000004.1:0-90330 GCA_964633145.1 uncultured Phaeobacter sp.
CGTCAGGCTCATAACCTGAAGGTCGTAGGTTCAAATCCTACTCCCGCAACCAAAACTTACATAACGATTACAACGCACTAACGCCCTATGAGGCGCTGCATGCGCTATAAAGACCACAGAAATTGCCGCGTTCGTTGCTGCGTTGATAAGTAGTAAACCGTCCCCTTGGTTCGAATTCATCCTACTTCCTGCTCAAGTCGTATGTCCCAATTGTACTGTCATAAACACAGAAACTGTCTGTCGCCCTTTATCTGAAAAGCTGTTTATTAAAGTCTGAGCATCACTAAAAAAGCTTATCAAATTTTACCATTAGCTCTGAAAAATTATCAAATGCAACCAAGTGTGGCAACTCTTCAACGGCAGCTTTTCTATAACCTCTCGTAAATAACGCGAAAGGGACGCTCGCGCGAATTGCTGTTTCTGCATCGACTTCGCTGTCACCAACATACAAGACCTGATTTGCACCCAAAAATTCAATTGCTTTTTGTAAAGGCATTGGGTCAGGCTTCCGTTGAACTAAACTATCACCACCAATTACAATCTTGAAATATTTTGTAATTTGGAATTTTTCTAAAATATCAATTGTTGATGAATATGGTTTGTTAGTGCAAATTCCCATTCTTACACCTGACGAGTCGAGGTACTCTAAGAACTCAGGAACTCCTTCATAAAACTCAGTGAAGTTTGACGATGCAGAGTTATAATAAGCGAGGGTCTTTGTAGTCATTTCTGCATGTTGACTTGAAGGCAAGCCTACATGTTCCATTGTCAACTCAACCAAGCGCGGCAATCCGTTACCTATAAATGACGTTAAAGTCTCAAGATCTATAGGTTCTATATTGCTTTCAGCCAGCATGCGGTTAGTTGCTGCCAAAATGTCTGGCGCACTATTGATTAATGTTCCATCTAAGTCGAAAATCACTGATTTCATCTATTTATCCTTTTTTTGGGAGAGATAGTAAAACTTCACACGTGTTCAGCTAAACTCTTCATGAAAAAAGAGCGCCGTATACTTTTTCGGCAGTTATATCTGGGAATTTGTAGTCTTCATCCGATACATGTTCCATCCAATGCGCGACGCTTCCCTCGCTACTTTCTTGAATTGCTAAATGACACATTGAATTGGTCGCCGTAGCGCCATGCCAATGTTCTTCATGTGGAGGAATCCAAACGGTATCCCCTGCTGAAATAATTTTTGGAGTTTCATCTCGTCGACCAATTAATCCTGTACCGCTTAATACATACAGTATTTGCCCCAAAGGGTGCGTATGCCAAGCGGTTCTTGCATGAGGTTCAAAGGTCACTTTTATCGCATGCACCCGTGCGGGCTCTGGTGCCTCTATGATTGGGTCCTGCCAAACCGTGCCCGTGAAATAATTAGACGAGGCCGGTTTGGTTGGGCGTGTTCCCGATTTAAATACTTCCATATTTATGTGCTTACACTGCTTGATCTGGTTTCTGTAACCGCTAAACGACTATTTAAAAGGTCACCTGACTCATTTACGATTGGATATGCAACATAAGAAATTGCCGCATTTATGTGCTTTATTATTCTCAATATTTCCTGATGACTGTTAGAGGTTTCTTTGCTTTGAGGCGATCCTGCTTGCAGCCGTTCAAGGTGTCGTTCCTGCAGCCTAAGCTCTTCTGCGCGGACGCGATCTTTTTCGCGCAAAACCAACCGCGCCATCTCAATGTCGCCTGTCGTCATAACTGCCAAGGATAGCTGAGCGTTCGCCATTATTTGATCATGGAATTGTTCTAGATCGCGCATTCCTTCATCAGAAAATTTGCGCCGGCTTTTTGCCATTTTTGATGACAACATCACCAAATTTGAGCTCACATGATCGGCGGCTTCCTCAAGGCAATTGGCGACGGAAATCATTTCTAGTGTTTTCTTATTTTGGCTTTCTGTCAGGCCCTGCCTGCGTAATTTTGCCAAGAATAATTTTAATTCGTAGTGGCTTTTGTTTATTGAGCTTTCGTGCTTTTCAATCTGCCGCACAAGATCAGGATCAAAATCGCGGAATAATTTAAGCACATTTGAAAGAATAACATGCGTATTTTCGAACATCACGACCAATTCGCGCTGCGCACATGCTAACGCCAAATTGGGCCTGTTCAAACTCTTGTCATCTAGAAACGAGACAAGAGTTTGCTGATCACTATTATTTTCGCGTGGAACGAAACGCTCACTCAGCGAAATGATATGTTTCGTTATTGGGAGCGTGATAAGCAAAGTTGCATTCAGACCTATGTGAAGCAAAACGCAGACTTGCGCCAAATCAACCGCCGACAGGTTTGGAACCGAAACAAAATTTAGAAGTGTAATCGCCAATAGAGTGATGACGCCCCGCGCAATCAGGTTTCCAATAACAACGACACGAGCGGAGCGATGTGACGTCCAAAGCAAACCGACCGCAATCATCGCGCCCCCTAAATTTGCGCCAATCACCATCGCCAATGCAACAGGGGGAACCAAAATGTCTGACGCCGCGAATGACGCAATGGTTATTACAGCCGCGAGGCTTGAATGCATGAGCCAAGCTATAGCTGCCGCGAATAAGAAAACCGCAAATAAATCATTAACAAGGTAACCCGAAATATTTCCGATTGTTGCGTTGGCCTGTAAAGGTGCAATAGATTCCCGTATCATCGTTATTGCCATCAGTACGAAGGCAAAGCCGATCAATACGCGGCCCAATTGCTTTAAATTACCCCTTTTCGCTTTCAAGAAAATCGCAACACCTATGAGAATAAAGACCGGAATGGCAGCGTGCACAGGCAATAAAAACACCCAAACGGCCAAAGCTGATCCCAGATCGGCCCCCAAAACCATAGCCAATGAGGATGCCGTGGTTAACATGCCAGATGCGGCGAACCCGCAAGCGATAAGCGCCACTGCCGTAGAACTTTGCATAGCCAGCGCGCCAAAAGTACCGCCGGCAGCGGCATACAAAGAATTGTGAGATATCTTGGTCAATGCATGACGCAGACGCGGCAATGATGCCCGCTCTACTCCTGTTCGGATCATACGAATTGACCACAACAAAAGCGCCACTGATGCTGCCAGGTTCAATAGGATCACATACATGTCCACCTACTAAAATTTCAATTGGTTATGTGTAAAACGCTTGTGCGTCTATGTGCAGAAGCAAACACATAATTCGTTGATAAGTTATAAACTTGGATTCAAGCTGCCTTAAAATATTTGCACTAGCAACAAAAATGTTTGCAAAATGTGTTATTTCTGTCAAAAATGAAGAAGAACACCAAATTAACACATAGAATCAGGACCCGCTCGACCATGCCAGGGGCATTAAAGGTAGCAATTAAATCAGAGGGTAAGCGCCACCGATTACGCAAATCGGAACGGCGTGAACAGATTTTGTTAGAGCTCAAACTTCACCCGCACGTCAGAATCAATGACCTCGCGGAGAAATACAATGTTTCGACCGAGACCATTCGAAGAGACTTTGATAAACTGGCACAAGACGGTCTGGTCGCGCGCGAATTTGGTGGGGCATCAGCCCCATCCCATGGTTTTTATCCAAGCTTGGACGAACGGAAAACATCGCGCAAAGAAGAGCGCGAGCGTATTGGCATGGCCGCAGCGAAACTGGTGCGCAACGGCGAAACCATCATGATCGACTCTGGGTCCACGACAATACAAATGGCCCGCAGCTTGGCATATTTGGGGACGCAGTGCACAATTATCACAAATTCCTTGCCGATCGCGATGACAATTGGCCATGGTGATACCAAAGTCATACTGTGTCCGGGTGAATATCTTGCCGCTGAGTCCGCTGTCGTGGGTGCCGATACGATAGAATTCCTTTCACAGTTTAATGTTGATCGCTGCATGATAGGCGCGTCTGGCTTATCGCTGGAAGGGGTTTCAGAAACTGTATCGGGCTTTGCAGCGGTTAAACGCGCGATGATACGCTGCTCTAACGCGAGCCATCTTTTGATCGACTCGCATAAATTTGGGTCCAAAGGTTTGGTGAAAGTCGGTGCACTGAACACTTTGGAGTCAATCATCACCGACGCAAAACCAGATGACGACCTATTTAAATCAATGCAGGTCGAGGGAGTGAAATTTATCGAAGCATAATTACATCACCGCTTTTAACAAACGCAGCAAATAATGCTGTCCTATGGGAGGAAAAACATGAAATTAAAATTATCATCCATTCTTGGTGCTTCGATGTTAGCACTCATGTCTTATGGATCGCAGGTGTCAGCGGCAGAGTGCGAGCGCGGCGACCTAGATGAACGCTTTTGCGATGTTGATGGGGATTTGCTTGCCGATATTCCATCAGATCCGTCACAGCAGATCGATCCTGACACTCTTATTTTCGCCTATACACCGGTCGAGGACCCGGCAGTGTACAAGACGGCTTGGTCAGATTTCCTAACTCATTTGGAAAAGGAAACAGGCAAAAAAGTTTTGTTCTTCCCTGTTCAAAACAACGCGGCACAGATCGAAGCCATGCGGTCGGGACGGTTGCACATCGCAGGGTTTAACACCGGCTCAAATCCTTTGGCTGTGAATTGTGCGGGTTTTCGCCCCTTTACAATCATGGCGTCGAAAGATGGCGGTTTTGGCTATGAGATGGAAATCATCACATACCCAGGATCTGGCATAGAAAAGGTCGAAGACATCAAGGGCAAGCAGTTGGCCTTTACATCGCCAACATCAAATTCGGGCTTCAAAGCGCCTTCAGCGATTTTGAAAGGTGATTTTGATATGTTACCAGATCGCGACTTTGAACCTGTATTTTCTGGGAAACATGACAACTCAATTCTCGGTGTTGCCAACAAAGATTATCCAGCCGCCTCTATCGCGAACTCGGTTAAATTTCGCATGATTAGCCGCGACGTTATCAAAGAAGAAGACGTTGTAACGATTTACAAATCGCAAACCTTCCCGACCACAGGTTTTGGCGTGGTCTATAACCTGAAACCAGAGTTGCAAGAAAAAATTCGCAATGCGTTTTTCAACTTTGAATGGGAAGGGACCACGTTACAAGCTGAGTTTGAAAAATCAAACGAAGGTCAGTTCCTAGAAATGACATACAAGGAATTTTGGGAAGTTATCCGCAAAATCGATACAGCAAATGGCGTCTCTTACGCGTGTAAGTAAATAAATTCTGAAAACAGGCCCATTTTGGGCCTGTTTGAACCATTATTTTGGGGCCTTTTATGCTGCAAATACTTAATCTGTCAAAAACCTATAAAACTGGCGATCAAGCGCTTAAATCAATAGTTCTTGAAGTGCCAAAGGGTCAAGTTCTGGCTTTAATTGGTCCATCTGGTGCGGGTAAATCTACCATGATCCGCTGTATAAATCGGCTGGTCGAACCAACAGGCGGAAAGGTTCTTTTGGACCGCAAAGATATTGTGACCTTGGGATCATCCGCATTGCGCAAAGCCCGTCGAGAGATGGGGATGATTTTTCAAGAGTACGCGCTTGTCGAACGCCTAACCGTGATGGAAAATGTCCTGTCTGGCCGTCTCGGATATGTTGGCTTTTGGCGTAGTTTTTTGCGGCGCTATCCGCAATCTGATGTGGACGAAGCTTTTCGGCTTCTTGACCGCGTTGGGCTGTTGCATATGGCGGACAAAAGAGCAGACGAGCTTTCAGGGGGTCAGCGTCAACGGATTGGGATCTGTCGCGCGCTCATCCAAAATCCAAAACTGCTTTTGATCGACGAACCGACAGCCTCGCTTGATCCGAAAACGAGTCGCCAGATAATGCGATTGATCACCGAATTATGTGCAGAACGGGGTCTTGCAGCGATCATCAACATTCATGATGTGGCGCTTGCCCAGCTTTTTGTTCCCCGAGTCGTTGGTTTGCGTTTTGGTGAGATTGTTTTTGATGGCCTTCCCACGGAATTAACACCGGATAAGTTAACCGAAATTTACGGGGAAGAAGATTGGGAAGCGACGATTGAAACCGTAGAGGATGAGGCAGAGGTAGATTCATGACATATACGTCCTCATCGTATAAAGTTGGCCAAAGGTGGCGCAAACCCCATTTTATATCAAATACGATGTTGCGCTGGGGTCTGGCCTTGGGCGCGATCGCCTATCTTATCGCTGCGATAGCATCCGTCGAGGTTGATTGGACACGTGTCTATGAAGGCCTAGATCGTGGCCTAGATTTCATAATGGCGTTTACGCAACCGGACTTTTCAAGCCGTGCAAGCGATATTTGGGAAGGCTTGTTGGAAAGCATCGTTATGACAGTCGCCGCGTCGGTTGTTGGTGTCGCAATTTCGATCCCCATCGGGCTTGGTGCCGCGCGCAACATTGCCCCACTTCCTGTTTATATTATCTGCCGCGGGATCGTTGCAATCAGCCGCGCGCTTCAAGAAATCATTGTTGCCATCTTGTTGGTTGCAATCTTTGGCTTTGGCCCTTTGGCGGGGTTTTTAACGTTGTCTTTTGCAACGATTGGCTTTTTGTCCAAACTCCTCGCAGAGGACATTGAAGCAATGGACAAGGTACAAGCCGAAGCCATTCAGGCATCAGGCGCGAGTTGGATGCAATGGATTAATTACGGTGTTCAGCCGCAGGTGATGCCACGTTTGGTTGGGCTATCGATTTATAGAGTTGATATAAACTTCCGAGAAAGCGCAATCTTGGGATTGGTTGGCGCAGGCGGAATTGGTGCGACGTTGAATACAGCGTTTGATCGTTATGAATATGACACTGCCGCCGCGATTTTGATCCTAATCATCGGTATCGTAATGGCGCTTGAATATATTTCCGGCGTCGTCCGGGCGAGGGTACAATAATGCCGGTTTTTTCAAAAGATGATACCAAAATTTGGCGCCGACGTACGCCCCGTGAACGGTTAGGACACGGGTTCGTATGGCTCACTGGTTTTACAATTTTTGCAGTTTGTTGGAGCCAAATATCGCAGGCAACCACATGGTTCTTTGTGTGGGACGCACCGCGTATCGCCAGTGACATTTGGGACCGTGCAACGCCCCCCAAGTGGGAATATATCGCACAGCTCGGTCGACCGATTTGGGATACAATTAACATCGCGACGCTTGGAACGCTGATTGCATTGGCGCTTGCGTTTCCAGTTGCCTTTTTGGCCGCTAGGAATACCACCCCATCGCGTGCGTTTATACGTCCGGTGGCCCTCCTGATCATCGTATCAACGCGGTCTATCAATTCTTTAATCTGGGCCCTCTTGCTAATAGCGGTTATTGGCCCTGGCGTGTTCGCCGGAATAATTGCAATCGCGATCCGGTCAATCGGATTTTGTGCAAAGCTTTTGTACGAGGCGATCGAGGAAATAGACACAAGCCAAGTCGAAGCAATAACTGCAACGGGTGCCAGCCGATGGCAAGTCATGGCCTATGGCATTGTTCCGCAAATCTTGCCTGCGTTTGCCGGCGTTGCCGTGTTTCGGTGGGACATAAACATTCGCGAATCCACTGTGTTGGGATTGGTTGGCGCGGGGGGGATCGGCCTGCAACTTTCGTCATCCCTCAACGTCTTGGCCTGGCCTCAGGTGAGCTTGATCTTGGTCGTTATCTTGGCCGCTGTCATAATTAGCGAATGGGTTTCCGCAAAAGTCAGAGGGGCAATTATTTAATGTCAATTGACTTCAATATTGCCTTTGACGCCTATGAATCTGTTCGCCATCGCCTTCCGAGGTATGAACAAACAATGGCTCAGCCCAAAACAATCAATACACTCGACGACGTCGCCGATGACTTTGATGTTTTTTTTCTGGATGCATTTGGGGTTTTAAATATTGGTGAAAAAGTGATTCCAAATGTGCCCGAGCGGGTCGCTTCCCTGCAAAAGTTGGGGAAACGCGTACTCGTGGTCTCAAATGCGGCAGGCTTCCCACATGCAACATTGGTTCAAAAATACAAGCGGCTTGGGTACGACTTTGATCCCGAAGATATCATTACAAGCAGGGCTGCACTTTTAAAGGCCACGGTGCATCTCAAGGATAAACACTGGGGATTGATGGCGACTCGAAGCACTGGACTAGAAGACCTAGAAGAATTAAGAGTTTCATACATCGAAGAAGACTCATCGATTTATGATGATGTGGACGGATTTTTGATGCTTGGTTCGGCAGCTTGGACAGAGACGCGGCAGGCCTTGCTCGAGAAATCTTTGCGGGATAAACCTCGTCCAGTTTTTGTTGGAAATCCTGATATTGTAGCGCCGCGAGAAAGTGGGTTTTCAACGGAGCCAGGGTATTATGCGCACCGACTTGCAGATAATGTAGGCGTTGTTCCTGAGTTTTTTGGAAAACCATTCAAGAACATATATGAGCTCGCATTTGAACGCATAGGAAAAGTGGAAAAATCGCGCATTCTCATGGTAGGCGACAGTTTGCACACCGATATTTTAGGTGCTAACTGTATTGGAATTCAGTCAGCACTGGTATCAAATTATGGATTTTTTGCTAATCAAGATCTTGAGACCGCGCTCAAAACTGCTCAAATGTTTCCAGATTACATTTTAGCTCAACCATGATTCTAAAGTTAAAACCGCTTGTTTAGCGTTATTATCGCGATCCCGATCAAGATCGTGGATCCGCCGTAAAACTTTTCTAATGTCAAAGTTTCACCTAGGAAAATATTTCCACCGACAACAGAAAAAACGGGTAGCAAGAGTAAGAAGGGGGCTACTTTGCCCACATCGTGTTGTCGTATCAATGAGTTCCAGAAATAATATCCAAGACACGTCATGATTAGCCCCAAATAAAGTACCGTCCACCAGACAATGGGCTTGGCTGTTTGGATTGCTTCTATCTGGCCTTGCTCAAAAATTGCGGACATTAGGAACAACTGGGGTGTTGCAAAGACGGCAATCCAAGCGGTGACTTGCATTCCGGTGATGTCAGTCAGTTTTCGGACCATGACTTGGCCCAACGCCCAAGCAAAACAACCGCTGAGCACCAAGATGATAGACACCAAGCTGCCGCTTAATTCGTCTTGTTGACTCATTATTGCGACGCCCAGAAACGATACGGCGATGCCAATCCATTTTTTGGAATCCGGCTTTTCATTCAGCAGGACGGCGCCAAGGATCACCAGAAAGGGGACCTCTAGTTGTACGATGATTGAGGCAAGCCCTGCTTCCAAACCTTTTACCCCAGTGAAAGTAAGGCTGTATTGGATGGCGGCAGCGACAATGGCGATTTTGAAAATTGCTATAAACTTGCCCTTGGGCAAGGGCGCAAACCAAACCAAGACCAACGCTGTTAGCGAAAAGCGAAAGGCCATCAATAAAATTGGCGGAAAATGGTTTATAGCCCCTTTTGCAAATACGAAACCCAACCCCCACAAAAGCGGTACAGTCAGTGCCATTAATGTTTGTTTAGGCGTGAGTTGGTTCATTGCTGTCATTCAAATCGCTGCGGTGCTTGGTGATTTCAATGACCAGCATCGGGATTTCCCCTAGGCTGTCTGGTTTAAACGCGACCTGCGGGGCTGTCGTTTATGGGCTGGCGATATAAATCTGATCCGACGTACCGATGAATTATATTATTGTAAGGGGCTGTGCCGACGCGTCAGTTTCCACCACTGTAAGTTGGCTTACATATATTAAATCAGCACATGTTAGGCGACACGCGATCATTGCTGATGCATGGCAGACTGTACTTATGCTCTGGTTTTAATTGCCGTCGTAGCCGACCATATGCTGCTCGCCGCGTTCGCGGGCCAAGTGGATTTGTTTTTGACGTTCACGAAAACGGTCTTTGTCGGCTTCGGTGGTTTCGTTGCTGCATTGATGGCAGGCAACACCGTGTTCGTATTCTGGCCGCTCTTTGTCTTGGGGCAGGATCGGGCGCCGGCATGCATAGCATAGTTGGTGCGGCCCCTCGGTCAGTCCATGGCCGACAGAGACGCGTGCATCAAACACAAAACATTCGCCATCCCATTTGCTCTCGGTTTTTGGAACATCTTCTAGGTATTTTAGAATGCCACCCTTCAGGTGATAGACGTCATTTACCCCTTGGCCCAGCAAATAGTTGGTTGATTTTTCACAGCGGATACCGCCGGTGCAAAACATCGCAACGCGTTTATTGTGAAAGCGATCTTTATTTTCTTCCCACCATTTGGGGAATTCGCGGAATGATTTTGTTTGGGGATCTATCGCGCCTTGGAATGTTCCAATGCCCACTTCATAATCATTGCGGGTGTCAATCACCACAACGTCGGGGGATGAAATCAAGTCGTTCCAATCCTGCGCCTCGACGTAATGGCCGACGCGTGCTTTGGGGTCTACATCGGGCTGACCCATTGTCACGATTTCTTTTTTTAGCTTCACTTTCATCCGTGGAAACGGGGGTAATGATGCTGTGCTTTCCTTGTGTTCTAGGTCGGCGCAACCGGGTAAACTGCGCAGGTGGTTTAGGATTGCATCAATCCCAGCGCGTGACCCTGCAATCGTGCCATTAATTCCCTCTTTTGCAATTAAAAGGGATCCCGAGATACCAAGGTCTTGGCATTTTTCCTGAAGGGGGCCGCGCATTGCAGCGGGGTCCTCAAACCTTGTAAAGTGATATAGTGCAGCTACCGTAAACATGTGCTGGGCCTTACATTGAAAATCTACCAAAAATCAAGAGTGAAACATGCAATGCGGCTGTGTTTGCCCTGAACAAATTGTCACGTATCCGTCTAAACATGCCAGATAGACAATTTTTGACATATGCGTTTGATCCTATGATGGAATGAAAGCTTGTGCCGCACAGATCCGCGCGGCTTGTGAACCTGCGATATTCAAGATAAAGCACTGAGATTGGACAAACCTAGAGTGTTAAAGGAAACCGGATATGGCATGTGAAATTTGTGGCGATGTGGTTGCAGGCTCTGTGCGAATGGACCCAAAGCCCGATAATGTCGCGCTGTGTGCGACATGTTTGGGCGGCGTGCAGGGACATAATGTGCCAGAGGGTCACTGGAATTCACTGACCACTGCCATGTGGTCCGATCGTCCCGCGGTGCAAGTTCTGTGTTGGCGCATGCTTAACCGGTTTCGGGATCAAGGTTGGGCGGCCGACGCTTTGGATATGTTGTTCCTTGAAGATGACGTTGTTGAATGGGCCAAGGCCGGTGGCAGTGATGTCATCCACCGCGATAGCAACGGGGATGTCCTGAACGCCGGTGATACTGTCGTTCTGATCAAAGACTTGCCCGTCAAAGGGGCCGGATTTACTGCGAAACGCGGGACTGCGGTGCGGGGAATTTCATTGGTCCAAGACAATCCTGGTCAAATCGAAGGCCGTGTCGAGGGGCAACGCATCGTCATTCTGACCGAATTTGTTAAGCGTAAATGATAGCGCAGCCTAGATAGCTATCCCAACAGTTTTGCACAGGCGACCAAGCTGATAGTATGCGGGATTGGCCGTTTGTGCGCCCTGCAAACCCATGGGGTCATAGGTTTGCAGGCTTGTATTTGGGTTATGCCATGTCCGGCGCGACCATTTCCGCGCTGAGATCGGCGATAATCTGATCCAATTCAACGACCGAGGTTTTGTTTTCCCCCAAGCGCCGCATCGAAACGGTGCGTTGTTCGACCTCTTTCATACCACAGGCCAAAATCACGGGGACCTTGCCCAATGAATGTTCGCGGACCTTGTAGTTGATTTTTTCGTTGCGCAGGTCCAATTCGGCGCGGATACCGCGCGCCTGTAGGGCTGCGACCACGTCACGGCAGTAATCGTCGGCATCAGACACGATGGATGCGACAACGACCTGACGTGGGGCCAACCAGAATGGCAGTTTACCTGCAAAGCTTTCGATCAAGATCCCGATAAATCGTTCAAAGGATCCCAAAACCGCGCGGTGTAACATAACAGGGCGGTGTTTGTTGCCATCCGCACCGATGTAATTTGCATCCAAGCGTTCGGGCAGAACAAAATCGACCTGCAATGTGCCACATTGCCAGTCACGACCAATCGCATCGGTCAATACGAATTCCAGTTTGGGGCCGTAAAACGCGCCTTCGCCGGGGTTTAGTTCGAATTCATAGCCCGCAGCTTGGGTGGCAGTTTTTAGCGCATTTTCGGCCTTGTCCCAGACGTCATCCGATCCCGCACGTTTTTCGGGGCGATCCGAGAATTTGATTTGGAAGGACTCAAATCCCAAGTCGCGGTACACGTTGGACAAGAATTCGATAAAGCGTTTGGTTTCTGCCTCAATCTGGTCTTCGGTGCAGAAAATATGCGCGTCGTCTTGGGTAAAGCCGCGCACGCGCATGATACCGTGCAGCGCGCCAGAGGGTTCATAGCGGTTGCATGACCCAAATTCCGCCATGCGCAAAGGCAGGTCACGATAGGATTTCAATCCTTGGTTATAGACCTGAACGTGGCAGGGGCAGTTCATGGGTTTCAGGGCATTCACGGCCTTTTCACGGGCATGTTCTTCGTCCACTTCGACGATGAACATGTTTTCTTGGTATTTTTCCCAATGGCCCGATGCTTCCCACAATTTGCGATCAACAACTTGGGGTGTGTTGACCTCAACATAGCCGCCGCGGGTTTGTTGGCGGCGCATATAGTCTTGTAGCGTGGTATAGATTTTCCAACCGTTTGGATGCCAGAAAATTTGGCCGGGGGCCTCTTCTTGCATGTGGAAGAGGTCCATTTCGCGACCCAATTTACGGTGATCGCGTTTTGCGGCCTCTTCTAACATAGTTAGGTGGGCTTTGAGTTGTTCTTTGTTTTGGAATGCGACGCCATAGATGCGTTGCAGTTGTGCCTGCGAACTGTCACCACGCCAATAGGCGCCTGCGACGCTCATTAATTTAAAGCCATCCGCGGGCACCTGTCCGGTGTGTTGCAAATGCGGCCCACGGCACAAATCCTGCCAGTCACCATGCCAATACATGCGGATTTGCTGATCGGCTGGAATGGCCTCGACCAGTTCAACTTTGTAGGGTTCGTTGGTGTCGCGGTAATATTGAATGGCGCGATCGCGGTCCCATGTTTCGGTGCGTACAGGATCGCGGGCTGCGATGATGTCGCGCATTTTCTTTTCGATTGTTCCCAGATCTTCGGGGCTGAAGGGTTCGGCCCGATCAAAGTCATAGTACCAGCCGTTTTGGATAACGGGTCCGATCGTGACCTTGACATCTGGCCAGATTTCTTGGACCGCACGCGCCATGATATGCGCCAGATCGTGGCGGATCAATTCCAGTGCTGGCACTTCGTCCTTGAGTGTGTTGATCGCGATTGTCGCGTCTGAACTGATGGGCCAAGCCAAATCGTAATGCGCGCCGTTTACCGTTGCGCTGATTGCCTTTTTTGCCAAAGAGGTGGCGATTGAGGCTGCGACCTCGGCCGCAGTGATGCCTGCGTCGTAGTTGCGTTGATTGCCATCGGGGAAAGTCAGAGTGATTTGGGACATCTTGGTCCTCCTCGTCTGTTTGGCGCCCACGGAACGCCCGGTTGCGGGTTATGGTTTGAGGATGCTTAATGCCGCTGCACGCCCCGTTCGTCAAGGTGAAATGTTTGAAAATGCGGGAGCCTCCGGCGGGAGTATTTTTGCAAAACTGAAAGTGCGGTTGATTTTTGGAAAGATCGGCGGCAGTTTGAGAGGAAAAGAGGGCTGTTATGGTTGCATATGTTCGAAATGAAAATGGTCACATGTTGGCGTATGAGAAAACCCAAGGGCGCGGGCCTTTGGTTGTGTTTTTGGGCGGTTTCATGTCGGATATGCAAGGGTCTAAGGCCCAGTTTTTCGAGCAATGGGCGCGGGACGCGGGGCAGGCATTTGTGCGGTTTGATTATTCCGGTCACGGTCAGTCCGAGGGCGAATTTACCCAAGGTAGTGTCGCGCAGTGGGCGCGTGATGCAAAATCTGTGATTGAGGCCTGCGCCACTGATGACGATATGGGGCAAGATGTGGTTTTGGTCGGTTCATCCATGGGGGGCTGGATTGCGTTGCATTTGGCCAAGTCCCTAGGTCCGCGTGTTAAAGCCATATTAGGAATTGCAGCCGCGCCGGATTTTACGGAAGACAGTATGTGGGCGGGTTTTAACCCGCAACAACGCGCCAAGTTGGACGAAGATGGGATCATTTATTTGCCATCTGGGTATGATCAAGATTATCCGATTTCAAAAACATTGATTGAAGGCAGCCGTGCGGTGTTGGTATTGCGTTCACCTTTGCGATTTGCTTGCCCTGTTGCGTTGGTGCAAGGCAGCGAAGATCAGGCTGTGACGCGTGATACGGCATTGCGGTTGTTTGACCATATTGAGGCACAACATCTGAGTTTACAGTTTGAAAAGGGCGCAGACCATTCGTTTTCTTCGGATGCGTGTTTGACCATTTTACAAGAGACATTAGAGCGACTGCTTTACAACATAAAGATGTAGACTTGCTCGAGGTATCGCTTTTGCATTGCTTTCGTTTGTGAAATTATACAAACTAAAGTTAGTAAGAGGTGGTGCAGATGAAAGATATTCCGGTTGTGTTTATTCCGGGCACGCTCTGCGATGCGCGGTTGTTTTTTCCACAGGTCGAAGAGCTATCCCAAAATTGGGTCGTATCGGTGGCCCCGCCACTGGTTGGTGGATCTATCACGCAATATGCCACATGCTTGGCAGCCCAACTGCCCAGTCGATTTTCGGTTGTGGGCCATGAGTTGGGCGCCTGTATCGCGATGGAATTGGTGCGCAAAATTCCAGAGCGTGTGGATCGTTTGGCGATCATGTCTGCAAATGCCTTGGCGGATGTTCCAAGCGATATTACCCAACGCGAACACGATATCGTCGCGGCACGCAGTGGACCGTTTCCCGATTGCTATACGAAATCACTTGCATCCCGTCTAAGCAAGCCTGGTTCATCCGAGCAGGTGTTGAACGTTTTGCAAGACATGGCCGAGGCCAGCAATCCGCAAACCTATATCGATCATATTCGCGCCATGCAAAAGCGTCCTGATCAGCAATCCACGTTGCGCCGATATAACAAACCTGTCGGTATTATTTGTGGTCGTGATGACCCAATCTATCCGCTGCGCCGGATTGAGTTTTTGGCACAATTGATACCAGATGCGCAGTTATATGTGATCGACCGTGCTGGTCATTATCCCAGTTTGGAAAACCCAATGGATTGTACGTTGGCATTGTCGCGGTGGCTAAAGCAGCCTTTGGTGTTACATCGCAGCGCTTAGAACCTGTTCAATATCAGATCGAATTTTGCGCCCCATGGGTTTGGTCACGGATGAATATCCACGAACAAAATCGCCGTTGTGATCGATCAACACTTTGTAAAAATTCCACTTGGGTTGAAACCCATGTTCATTGGCAAGCCATTGAAACAGTGGATGCGCGCTGTCGCCACGCACGCTGACGATTTCGGTCATGGGCAGGGTGAGGTCAAAGTTGACTTCACAAAAGTCTTGGACCGCTTGGTTTGTGGACAGCTCTTGTTTGAAATCGTTTGATGGTACGGCCAAAACCACCAGACCCCGATCAGCGTAGGTGTCATAGAGACTTTGCAGGTCATTGTATTGTTTGGTAAATCCGCAACGGCTGGCTGTATTCGCAATTAATATCGGACGCCCGCGATAATCGGATAAATCAAATGTGTCGCCGTCAATCGATGTGAATTCAAACGATTGGGCCTGCGCCAAAGGTGCGACAATTGTCGCAAATAGGGAAACGATTAAAATGATGACAAAGCGCATAATTGATCCTTTCGTTTGAAAATTAGCTTGCATTTTAGGCAGGTCAAGTTCGCCAAGGATCAGTTTGATGTTGTACCATTGATTTCAGTGTAGTTCAGCGTTATTCATTTGCGCCATGCGAGGGCGATATGACAAAACCGATTATTGGAATTATTGGCAATAAACACCTGATTAACGATGAATATTTGGTCCATGCGGTGGGACAGCACAACACGCATGCGGTTTCAACTGTGTCCGAGTGCATTCCGTTTATTGTGCCGACGGATCCGCGTTTGGTGGATGTCGCTGATTTGCTATCGGCCTGCGATGGGTTTTTATTCACCGGTGGCCGCCCCAATGTGCACCCCCACGAATACGGAGAGGAGCCCACCGAGGCGCATGGCGAATTCGATCGTGATCGTGATGCGGTAAGCTTGGCGTTAATTCGGGCGTGTGTAGAGCGGGGTCAGCCGATTTTCGGAATTTGTCGTGGGTTCCAAGAGGTGGCCGTTGCGATGGGGTCAACGCTTTATCCTGAAATTCGTGATCTGCCTGGTCGCATGAACCACCGTATGCCACCCGATGGCACGCTTGAGGAAAAATTTGCCCTGCGTCACGAGGTGGCATTTGAGGAAAATGGTA
Source organism: uncultured Phaeobacter sp. (assembly GCA_964633145.1). Lineage (GTDB taxonomy): Bacteria > Pseudomonadota > Alphaproteobacteria > Rhodobacterales > Rhodobacteraceae > CAJXSD01. The sequence continues at coordinate 16,309 of CAZWFE010000004.1, forward strand.
AATTCCATCGCGTTTTGGGGGCAACAACGGTGATGACCAATACTTTGCACGGTCAGGGGATTAAAACGGCTGGTCCACGGGTCGTGATTGATGGATGGGCCCCAGATGGCACGCCCGAGGCGCTGTATATCGCGGATGCACCTGGATTTACCATGTCGGTGCAGTGGCATCCTGAATGGAATGCGCAGGATGACCCTGTGTCGCGCCCGCTGTTTCAGGCCTTTGGTGATGCAGCCCGCGTTTGGAAAGATACCAAAGCATTAATGGGCCGCAAGATTGCGTAAATCAGGTCACGGCTGCGCGGGTTTGGTATTTGGGATTATCCCATAACTGGCCCTGCATCACGTATGCGATCCTTTCGACGGCCTGATCGACGTCATCTGCATCGATAAACAGCGGGGTAAACCCGAAACGCATGATGTTTGGCGCGCGGAAATCACCTATGACGCCCTGATCGATACAGGCCTGCATCGCGCTATAGCCATGTTCAAAGGCAAAGCTGACCTGCGATCCACGTTCGCCTGGGTTGCGGGGGCTGACCAATTTCAGGTCGGGGCAGGTGGCCTCGATCCCGTGGATAAATTGGTCGGTCAGGTCAATTGATCGCTGGCGCAGGGCGGTTATGTCGACATTATCCCAAATATCCAGTGCGGCGGATAGGGATGCCATGGCAATCACGGGTGGTGTGCCCACACGCAGGCGGTCAATCCCCGTGGCGGCGTGGTATTCCAGATCAAAATCAAACGGCGCACGGTGGCCCAACCATCCTGCCAAAGCAGGTCGAATGTCATCGGTATGTTGCGGTGCCACATAAATAAACGCAGGCGAGCCGGGGCCGCCATTTAGATATTTATAGGTGCAGCCCACCGCGAAATCGGCCTGACACCCAGCCAGATCCAGATCAACCGCCCCCGCGGAATGGGCCAGATCCCAAATGGTCAAGGCACCTGCGGCATGGGCGCGTTGGGTCAAATCGGCCATATCGTGGCGGCGGCCTGTGCGGTAATCAACTTCGGTGATCAGGGTGACTGCAACGGTTTCGTCGATATGGTCTGCGATATCCTCGGGGGCTACAACCTTTAATTCATGGCCCGCGTTTAGGGTTTCGATCAAACCTTGGGCCATGTACAGATCGGAAGGAAAATTGCCACTGTCTGACAAGATAACTTTGCGATCAGGGCGCAATGCCAACGCTGATGCCAGCGCTTGATACACCTTGATCGACAGCGTGTCGCCCACAACAACATGGCCGCGCGGCGCGCCGATAATGCGCGCAATCCTGTCGCCCACCTGTTTGGGTTGATCCATCCAACCTGCGCGATTCCAGCCCGTGATCAGCATTTCACCCCATTCGTTTTGCAGGGTATTCGTCACAGCATCGCGTGCCGCACGGGGTAGGGGCCCCAAGGAATTGCCATCAAGGTAAATCATACCTTCTGGGATGGAAAATGCGGATTTGGTTTTACAGAAATCTGTCATGTTATACCTGACCACCTGCGATTTCGATGGTTTGACCATTCACCGACCCGGATGCCGGGTCACACAACCACAGGGCGGATTGCGCAATTTCATTTGCATGGATCAAACGCCCATGGCGGTTTTGCGATGTCATCACCGCCAGCGCATCCTGTTCGCTCAGTCCCGCGCGTGTTTTGATCGCGTCTATATTGCGCGTCACGATATCGGTATCAACATAGGCGGGGCAAATCGCGTTGAACGTATAGGGCTGGCCCATGAATTCTTCGGAATAGGTGCGGATCAAACCGATCACCCCGTGTTTTGAGGCGCTGTAAGCCCCCGCACCCTTTAACCCGCGTACGCCCGCAATCGATGAAATGGCGATCACGCGGCCCCAATCAGTTGTGGTCATCGATTTCATCGCTTCACGGATGGTAACAAAGGTGCCGTCCAAATTGGTCGCCATAATTTTGCGCCACAATTCCATATCCGTTTTTTGTAACATGCGACCTTCGGCAATTCCTGCATTGGCGATGCAGATTTGCACTGGCCCGCGGCGATCAACGGCCTGTGCAATCGTGTCAATTTGGGCCTGTTCATCGGTCACATCCATCACAGCGGGGTGAATGTGATCTGTTGCGGCCTGTTCCAAAACATCCTGTCTGCGCCCCGTGATGGTCACCTGTGCCCCCTGCGCGGCCAGCGATTGGGCAATGGCCAATCCAATGCCACTGCCGCCGCCAGTGACCAGAGCATGTTTTCCCTTTAGCATGTGATCGCCTCCTTAAACTTTGGCCTGACCATTCCCGAAATAACCTGCCAAAGCAAGAGTTAGAAAAAAACAAATATTAGATATTCACAAACCTGAATTTATGCCTATGATCGAATGACATAGAAAGGGCCACCCATGATTATTCGTTTATCAATTCTTTCCGCCTGTGTTGCCAGCAGCCTTTGGGCCAGCGAAGACATCGCAGACCAGTACCCGCAATCTGAGCTGTATTCAAAACCGGTAGAAGTCATTCCACATGTGTTTTCCGCCATCGGGGCAACCGCACCGCCCACATATGAAAATTCGGGCCATAACAACAATTTATCCTTTGTTGTGACGGGGGATGGGGTTGTGGTGATCAATGGCAGCGCATCTGTGCGTTTGGCGCAGGCGTTGCATGATGAAATTCGCGCAGTCACGGACCAGCCGGTCAAATTGGTCATCAATGAAAATGGTCAGGGCCATGCGATGTTGGGCAATTCATACTGGGCTGCGCTGGGCGTCGACATTTTGGCCCATGAAGATGCGATCCACGAAATCGAGGAAAATGGCGAATTTATTTTGCAAGGCATGCAGCGTTACAATCGCGACAAAGCAGACGGCACCACCGTGGCCGTGCCAAACATCAGCTTTAGCGATCGCTATGATTATACGTTGGGTGATGTAACGTTTGAAATTCTGCATCTAGGCCCGGCGCATGGTCCCGGTGATACACAAGTCTGGATCCCGCAGTGGTCGATGATGATCGCAGGTGACATCGCGTTCCATGAACGCATGCCGCCGATTTTTCCCGATACATGCACCAGTTGCTGGATTGAAACATGGGAAACTGCCTTTGCGCCGATCAACCCGACCTATGTCATTCCGGGACATGGTCATCCCACCAATCTGGCACAGGTGACGCGTTATACCCGTGATTATTTGGTGGATCTGCGCGAAAAAATTGGCGCGCATATCGATGATGGCGGTGACTTGGCCGGTGCGTATTACGTGGATCAAGATCGCTGGCGCAACCTTGATACCTTTGATGAACTTGCGACCAAAAATGCAGGCCGCGTCTTTGAAGAAATGGAATGGGAATAGGTATGAAACAGCTTTTGTCGGCTTTGGCGGTCGCAATATCATTTGCGGGCGCTGCCCACAGCGATGAACTGGCCGATGAAATCATCGGTTATATGGATTTTGCGACTTATGAATCCGGGATTTTATTGCCGCAACAGATTACACAAGATGTATTCGAGGCAGCGGTATTTGTTGATACCCGCGATGCCGATCAGTTTGCCGCAGGATCCATTCCGGGTGCAATCAATATTGAATGGCGCGAAATACCGGCCCGCCTGGACGAAGTTGCTGATGCAGGCATGGTGATACTGTATTGCAACACAGGATCGTTGTCGGCGCAGGCGACATTTGCGGCGCGGTTAATGGGGTATGAAAATGTTGTCGTGCTGCAGACTGGATTGAACGGTTGGCGCGAAACGGCTGCCTATATGCCGCAATGATTCGAAAATATATTGATATTCCCCCGATGTGGCTGCTTGGGGCGTTGGTTCTGGCGTGGCTGCAATCACGATATATGACTTTGGGATTGTCGTTGGATTGGCCTTTGGTGCAATTGTTGGCGGGTCTGTTTGTTGGCGCGGGAATTATTTTAATTTCTTTGGCTTTCATTGAAATGCGCAAACATCGTACAACAATTATGCCACGCCAAACCGCCAACGCGTTGGTCACACAGGGTATTTTTAAACGGACACGCAATCCGATTTATTTGGGCGATACGTTTATCTTGCTAGGATTCGTTTTGGCATGGGATGCAGTGTTATCGCTATCATTGGTTCCGGTGTTTGTATGGATCATAGAAACGCGCTACATCGTTCCAGAAGAAGATAGCCTCAGGCGCAAGTTTAGACTGGAATTTGCCAGATATTTACAGCAGACGCGCAGGTGGATGTGAGAATGCGACATATTTTCAACTTGCCGCGGCAGGGTTAAAAATGTTTGTTGCGTATAGGAAACATTGGTTGCACCGAAGCGTGCGTTAAAACAAGGGGACGGAAACGTTGAAGATAGGGACACCCAAGGAAATATTCGCGGGCGAAAACAGGGTGGCAATGACCCCTGACAGCGCGCTGCAATTACAAAAGCTAGGATACGATTGTATCATTGAAACTGGTGCCGGCGCTAATGCGGGTTTTTCGGATGCAACATACGAAGCCGCGGGCGTAACTGTCGTTAAAACGGCCGCTGCCCTGTGGAAAGAGGCAGACATCATCGCCAAGGTGCGCCAACCTGAAACGGCGGAGCTAAAACGCCTAAGCGCAGACAAGACACTGATTTCCTTCTTTAACCCAGCTGGGAACGAAGAGGGCATGGAAATGGCCAAGAAAAAGGGCGCCAACGTGATTGCCATGGAAATGGTTCCACGGATTTCGCGTGCCCAGAAAATGGATGCTTTGTCGTCTATGGCCAATATCGCGGGTTATCGCGCAGTGATCGAGGCAGGCAATAATTTTGGCCGCTTCTTTACCGGTCAGGTGACAGCTGCTGGTAAGGTTCCGCCAGCCAAAGTTTTGATCGTTGGCGCTGGTGTTGCCGGTTTGGCCGCGATTGGCACATCGACATCATTGGGTGCGATTACCTATGCATTCGACGTGCGTCCCGAGGTGGCCGAACAGGTCGAATCTATGGGTGCCGAATTCGTATACCTAGATTTCGAAGAGCAACAGCAAGACGGTGCGGCAACCGGTGGCTATGCCGCCGTATCCAGCCCAGAATTCCGCGATGCGCAGCTGGCCAAATTCCGCGAATTGGCGCCAGATATGGACATCGTTATCACCACGGCTCTGATCCCCAACCGCGAGGCGCCAAAACTATGGCTGGCCGATATGGTTGCGGCGATGAAACCCGGGTCCGTGATTATTGACCTTGCCGCAGAAAAAGGCGGCAACGTCGAAGGCACAGTCAAGGACGAAAAGGTTGTGACAGACAATGGTGTGACCATTGTGGGATACACAGATTTCCCCAGCCGTATGGCGGCGCAATCATCGTCGCTATATGCCACAAATATCCGTCATATGATGACCGACCTGACCCCAGAAAAAGACGGTCAAATCGTTCACAACATGGAAGATGACGTGATCCGTGGTGCCACCGTTACGCACCAAGGTGAAATCACATTCCCACCGCCCCCACCCAAGGTGCAGGCGATCGCCGCCAAGACCCAAGAAAAGCCAAAAGAGCTGACACCAGAGGAAAAGCGCGCCAAAGAGGCCGAAGAGTTCAAGAAAGCCACACGCAACCAAGTTGGTATGTTGGTCATCGGTGCGGTGTTGATGTTGGTTGTCGGCGCCTTTGCACCGGCCAGCTTTATGCAGCACTTTATCGTGTTTGTTTTGGCCTGTTTTGTCGGGTTCCAGGTGATCTGGAACGTGTCACACAGTCTGCACACGCCACTGATGGCGGTCACCAATGCGATTTCGGGGATTGTGATCCTTGGGGCGCTGTTACAAATCGGATCAGGAAACTGGTTGGTGGTGCTGTTGTCGGCCATCTCAGTTCTGATCGCAACAATCAACATCGTCGGTGGTTTCATGGTCACACGCCGCATGTTGGCTATGTTCCAGAAATCATAAGGCGGGGGATAAATTTATGGAAATCGGAATCGTTACCGCAGCCTATATCGCGGCTGCAGTCCTGTTCATCCTCTCGCTGGGTGGGCTTAGCGGACAAGAAAGCGCAAAGCGCGCCGTATGGTACGGCATTGTCGGCATGGGTTTGGCTGTGGCTGCCACGGTCTTTGGCCCCGGTATGGGCAACTATCTGATCGTTTTGGTCACTGTGGCCATTGGCGCCTTTGCGGGCCAACAGGTTGCGGGCAAGGTTGAAATGACCGAAATGCCGCAACTGGTTGCTGCGCTGCACAGCTTTGTTGGGTTGGCGGCTGTTTTCATCGGCTTTAACGCCTTTATCGAATTGGGTTCGATCAAAGCGTTGATGGCCGAGGCACCATCCACCCTGCGCGGCGAAGGTATTTATATCTGGCTCAAAGACCAAGGCGTTGCAGGGTTTGCCGAAAAATTGGCGCATAAAGATGCCACAGAAATCGCAATCCTAAAGGTTGAGGTTTTCTTGGGCGTGTTTATCGGTGCCGTGACCTTTACGGGGTCCATCATTGCCTTTGGCAAACTGGCGGGCAAAGTAGACGGTAAAGCCACAAAATTGCCGGGTGGTCATTTCCTGAATGCGGCCGCGGCCATTTTGTCATTAATCCTGTTGATCATGTTCCTGAACGGTTCAGGCATGTGGACGCTGGTTGTCATGACGCTTTTGGCGTTCTTTATCGGCTATCACCTGATCATGGGTATTGGCGGCGCGGATATGCCTGTTGTTGTGTCTATGCTGAACTCATATTCAGGTTGGGCAGCTGCGGCGATTGGTTTCACACTCGGCAACGATTTGTTGATCGTGACCGGTGCGCTGGTCGGCTCATCCGGTGCGATCCTGTCTTATATCATGTGTAAGGCTATGAACCGTTCGTTCATTTCGGTCATTTTGGGCGGCTTTGGCGGCACAACTGGTCCCGCGATGGAGGTCGAAGGCGAACAAATCGCGATTGAGGCTGACGGCGTTGCCGCAGCTCTGAACGATGCCGATAGCGTTGTGATTATCCCCGGCTATGGTATGGCCGTGGCACAGGCCCAGCAGGCTGTGTCCGAATTGACCAAACGTCTGCGGGCCAAGGGTAAAAACGTACGGTTTGCCATTCACCCTGTTGCAGGGCGTTTGCCGGGCCACATGAACGTTTTGCTGGCCGAAGCCAAGGTTCCCTATGACATCGTGTTGGAAATGGATGAAATCAACGATGATTTCCCAGACACAGATGTTGCAATTGTGATCGGGTCAAACGACATCGTTAACCCCGCCGCACAAGAGGACCCCAACAGCCCAATCGCCGGTATGCCCGTGTTGGAATGTTGGAAAGCGAAACAGGTATTCGTATCAAAACGCGGTCAGGGTACGGGGTATTCAGGTATTGAAAACCCATTGTTCTACAAAGAAAATACGCGCATGTTCTATGGCGACGCGAAAGAGTCTTTGAACAAATTGCTAACAATGATCGACTAAGTTTTTGATCATGAACAGAAACGCCCGCCAATTTGGCGGGCGTTTTTTATTCTAACTGGTAATCGCATACAAATGTATTCCGTAATAATTTGAAATAATTGAATTTTTCCTTTACCTTGTTTCGCGTAAACTTTAGTTAATTAAAAAACACGACAAGGATGCCGACTATGAGCCGCATAAAAGATCACGATATGCGTTATCGTTTGGCCAACGAATTACACGCGCGGCCATTTCCATCCTTTGATGCCCCAGGCACGGTCGCGTATTTGGCGATGAAGCATCCAAAGGATGCCGCCAACCGAGACCGCGAGGCAGAGCGTTTAGAATTGATCACGCTCTTAGACCTGTTTGGTGCACAGCATCCGCAAGTTGGGTCAACCCATTATTTTGGTGACTTGGGTCGGTTCAAATTGAAATGGGAACAGCACACTGAATTTGTGACCTATACTTTGTTCTCGCCCGATTTAACGGATCGCCCATTTGATCCCAGTGTGTTTGATACCTTTCCTGTGGACTGGTTGGAATCGCTGAGCGGTGTGCGGGTAACATCGGCATCGATCCGCGTCGAAATGGCCAAATCCGAGGACGCGATTGCACAGTCGATCAAGGATTGGTTTGTTCCTGAAAGCGTGGCCGTCAGCCGTGTGTTGGACAATGCCGCGGTTGTGGCTGCCGATTTTCGAATTGACGAATTTGGTCATCAACGCATCGCCGTATTTGTATCCCCTGAAACAGGGATGCGCCGAATTGGACGGGTTGTTCAACGGTTGTGTGAAATCGAAACTTATAAAACCATGTCGATGTTGGGATTTGCCCGCGCGCGCGAATTACAACAGCGCATGGGGGCACTGGACCAAGAATTATCGCAACTCATGGCGCAGATGTCTGATCCAGCCTTTGACGCACCCGAGACATTGAATGCCCTGCTGCATGTGTCGGCAGAATTGGAAAACCTGTCCGCGAAATCAGCGTTCCGATTTGGGGCAACTTGGGCCTATCAGGCAATTTTGGACCAACGGATCCAAGTGCTGAGAGAAGAGCGTTTTTCCAGTCGCCAAAGTTTCTATGAATTTATGATGCGCCGCTATGAACCGGCAATGCGCACCGTGAAATCCACCGAAACACGGCTGGCCGCAATGGCGGATCGCGCCATGCGCGCGGGCGATTTGTTGCGTACCAAAGTTGACGTGGAACGTTCGGCGCAAAACCAAGCTTTGTTAGAAAGCATGGATAAACGATCAGACCTGCAACTGCGTTTGCAAAAAACAGTCGAAGGTCTGTCTGTTGTCGCCATCAGCTACTATGCCGTGTCCTTGGCGGGTTATTTGGTCTATCCCCTGTCAGAATCGCTGCAGATCTCAAAGGGGATGCTAACGGCAATGATCACTCTGCCGGTTGTTGGGGCAGTGTGGTATTTAATCCGCCGTATCCGCGAAAAGATGGAATAGCGTTCAGCGCGTAATCCATCCCCTTGGCCCCCGCAATTATGGCGATCAATGCCAATACGGCAGCGATTGACAGCGTGGGAATGCCTGCCAATCCCGCGCCAACGGTACAGCCGCCCGCTGTGACGCCCCCAAACCCCATCATCGCGGCACCCAGCGCATAGCGACCCATTTGGCGTGGTCCGTCAAATCCAACCCATATAAACCGGCCGCCGATGATTGCGGAAATGCCTGCGCCTGCGACGACACCTGCAATCAGGCCCAGCGTGAATTTGGTGTCCACAACGCTTGAGGCAGTGATCCAAAACAGCGTATCCGCCGCAGTTAGGGTAAAGGCCACGCTTTCCAATGGGATCACATCAAAATCATCATAAAGGACATAGCCCGTGATCGCCCAACTGGCCGCCACAATTGCACCGATGCCCGCCGCGCGGATTAATAAACCGCCTGAATTACCGGACCGCAGCGCAAATATGATCAAACCCAGCGCAAGTACGACGCCAATCCATGCACCATAGGCGATAGCGGTTTCTTGAGCAGATGCAATGTTTAGCTTAACGGCCCCCAAATCCAGTCGCGTTTGGGCCAGTGGGCCCTTTAACGTGGCGTTGGCCGCGATCGCGAACATCACCAATGTGGCCAAGGCACGGATATTTCCCGTACCTGACAGCACTGTTAACCGCGATGCACAGCCGCGCGTTAAAATCATACCTGCGCCAAACATCAGCCCGCCCAATACGATGGCAACCACAGGCATGTCGGTGTTAAAAAACCGATGCCGTGAAAAATCGATCAAGCCAAACCAAATGGCGGCCTGTGTGCCTAAAACCGCAACGGCCAGCGCCATCGCCCACACCCCACCAGCCTTGCGCCGATCTGGCCCAACAACGCTGCGACGCAAACAAAATTTGGTTTGCTCAGCTAGCAAACCAAACAGCACGCCCAAGGCCAAAGCGGCATAAAATGACGCAACCGGTGCAGTTAGTGCTTCAAATTCGAACTCGGGGAACATTTTTTCACCTAAATCTGGAAAATTTTCCTAGAACTACCGGAATTTCCGACCAATTCAACACCCTTACATGCGTATTTGTAGGGATTGTTCGGAACATTGTTCCGAATGGCTGCACCCGTCAGGAACAGTGTTCAAATGCGATGTTGTGGCGAAAAAATCGTTTTCATTCTGGTGTGAAAATGGTGGTGCTGTTTTTATTTTGCAATTACACTGCCCCCAAACGCAAGGGGCCCAATATGCCGATTATTAACCGACTGGCCGAATTATTACCCGAAATCACAGCTTGGCGCCGTGACATCCATGCCCACCCCGAGGTTTTGTATGACACCCATCGCACATCCGCACTGGTTGCGGATAAATTGCGCGCATTTGGTTGCGATCAGGTGGAAACAGGCATTGGGCGCACGGGCGTTGTTGGGGTCATTCGCGGCAAGCAGACCACATCGGATCGCGTGATTGGTTTACGCGCAGATATGGATGCGCTGCCCATTCAGGAAATGACAGGGCTGGACTATGCATCGACCCATGACGGTAAAATGCACGCCTGTGGCCATGACGGACATACGGCCATGCTGCTGGGGGCTGCCAAATATCTGTGTGAAACCCGTCAATTTAACGGCACTGCAGTGGTGATTTTCCAACCCGCAGAAGAGGGCGGTGCAGGCGCACGTGAAATGTGTGATGATGGATTGATGGACCGGTTTAACATCCAAGAGGTCTATGGCATGCACAACTGGCCTGGGATGCCCGCTGGGCAATTTGCGATCCGTCCTGGTCCATTTTTCGCAGCATCCGATTTTTTTGATATTCATGTCGCAGGCAAAGGGGGCCACGCCGCCAAACCACACGAGGCGGTAGACCCCGTTGTTGTCGCCAGCCAAATCATCACGGCCCTGCAAACCATTTCCAGCCGAAATACCGATCCTGTGCATCAGGTTGTGGTTTCGGTCACATCCGTCGAAAGTTCGTCGCATGCCTATAATGTGATCCCAAGCGCGGTCCATTTGAAAGGGACCGTGCGCACATTGGATGCCGGTGTTCGCGATTTGGCGGAACAACGCTTGGTCGACATAGCCACCGCCACCGGCACTGCGTTTGGGGCCACGGTTGATGCAAAATTCCAACGCAGCTATCCTGTGATGGTCAATCATGCAGATCACACGGACTATGCCAGTCAGGTCGCACGCGAAATTGCTGGCGATTGCGATGATGCCCCGCTGATCATGGGGGGCGAAGATTTCGCGTTTATGTTGGAACAACGGCCGGGGGCCTATATATTGGTTGGCAATGGTGACAGCGCCCCAGTGCATAACCCGTATTATAATTTCAACGACGACATTATTCCCGCCGGATCCAGCTGGTTTGTTCAGATGGTGCAGACACGCATGCCGGTTTGATTATCCGCCTGTGTGGCTCATGTGTCGTGTGACCTGACCAGATACGGTCTGGCGCGAATAATCGAAATCATGGCCCTTGGGTTTCAGCACGATCGCCTGTCGAATGGCCTGTTCCAAGGCGGCATCATCGTTGGGAAAATCGCGCAGCGGTTTGCGCAGATCGGCCATGTCCTCTTGGCCCAGACACATGTACAATTCACCAGTACAGGTCAGACGCACCCGATTGCAGCTTTCGCAGAAATTATGCGATAGCGGGGTGATAAATCCAATTTTCTGGCCTGTTTGCTCTAATTTGACATAGCGCGCGGGCCCGCCTGTTCGTTCAGAAAGCTCGGTCAGGGTGTAATGCTTGGCATATTCTGCGCGCACATCGTCCAGCGCCCAATACTGACCGATACGGTCAATTTCACCCATGTCGCCCATGGGCATAACCTCGATCCATGTCAGGTCCATGCCGCGTTCGGCGCACCATTGGGTCATGGGTATCAATTCGTCTTCGTTAAATCCTTTAAGCGCGACAGCATTGATTTTAACCTTTAACCCAGCGGCTTGGGCTGCATCCAGTCCACGCAACACTTGGGGCAGGCGGCCCCAACGGGTGACGCGGGCAAATTTTTCCTCATCAATCGTATCCAGCGATACGTTGATGCGGCGCACACCGGCGGCGTATAAATCCTGCGCAAAGCGTTCCAATTGTGATCCATTGGTGGTCACGGTGAGTTCGCGCAGGGCCCCCGTTTCCAGATGCCGGCCCATGCTGTTGAAAAACTGCATGATATCGCGACGCACCAGCGGCTCGCCCCCTGTGATGCGTAATTTTTCCACACCCAGATCGATGAATTTGCTGCACATGCGGTCCAATTCCTCAAGTGTCAGCAATTCCTTTTTCGGCAAAAACTGCATGTTTTCGGCCATGCAATACACGCAGCGGAAATCACACCTGTCGGTGACTGAGACGCGCAGATATGTAATGGCGCGATGAAAGGGGTCTATCAATGGAGCTGTCATGTCGCTAAGCTAGGTGCAGCTGGCACGGGTGGCAAGCCTGTCCAGACCAGTTTTTGGAAAAAACCGACAAATCGGAGTGTGAAATGTTGCCTATGCGAACTGCAATTGTCATCAGCTGTATCATTTTGGCCGGATGTGATGAAATACCATCCAAACCCGTTTTGCAACCTAGCCCAGATCCTGAACCAATCGTCCAGCCGGCTGTGTTGGAAAATACGGGGCAAAACACATCGCCCGACGCCTTGGATGTTGTCAGCAGCCAAGATCGCGAAAACGCTATGGCAACCGCGGATGTGGATGCGTTGCGCAAACTGGGCACCGTTGTGGGCAGTTTAGGCAACCCGGCCGAGGTGGGATTTTGGGTCAAAACCGGATTTGTCAGCGAACCCAAGGCCGGTCAGATTACCAATCTTGCGACGGGCGATAGCGTGAATGTCGATCTGTTCCCACGTTCTGGTGGCGCCAATAGCACAGATGCGGCCGAGGTGTCGTTGTCGGCCCTGCGCGCGGTCAATGCGCCCTTGGCGGGGTTGTCGAAATTTGATCTGTTTGTCCGGCCTTAGTCGGACAAATGGCACGATGCCTCTTTGCGGGCAAAGGGTTTCATTTGATCGCCATATTGCGCGATAAAATCTCGTGTGCGCTGGGCGTCATGGCGCGATAAATCCCGCAGCCACCATGCGATGGCTTTCTGAATGAACCAGTCATGGTCTGTGACCAATTCAGCCGCCCATCCCAGCACACGATCGCGGATGATCAGCTCATGCGGTTTTGGGAAATTCTGTTTTGTCCAAGGCAGCGTTGCGACAAAGGCCGCACGGCGGGTCCACATGTGGTCAGATGCGGTCCATTGTTCCACTGTCTCAATGCGCGTGGGATCCGCAACCACCCGTTTTTGCGCGGCAGAACAGGCGTGATCCGCGATGGCCCAGCTGTCAAAGTCTGGCACCCAAGTCTGGATCAAATCCCACACCGCATCATCATCTTTGATGCGCGCTTGGGTTAACAGTTTGGCGGCGGCAACGCGGGCCTCGAATATGTTTGTGGTCCATAGCTCTGCGGCCAATGTAACGCGTTCGGTCACAGATAGCTGTTGACGCCACAGTTTGGTCAGGTCGTTAATCGCATCATTTCCAACCCCTAGATAGGGGCGGTCAATTTTGTGATAGGTCTGCTTTGCCGCAACTGTTGTTGGATCAGCGTGCTGTCGCAGCGCGTCCAAAGCTTGGTCAAGTGTCATTCCACGGTCACCGACTTGGCCAAATTGCGCGGTTGGTCGATATCCGTCCCCTTGGTCATCGCCGTGTGATAGGCCAAAAGCTGCGCGGGCAAGGCATAGACGATTGGTCCAGACAGATCACCAGTCGCGGGCAATTTCAACAGGCTGTGCGTGCCGTCAGATGCGCTGGCCTGTCCTTGGGCGTCGGTGATCAACATGACTTGGCCGTGGCGCGCCATGACCTCTTGCATGTTGGAGACTGTTTTATCAAACAACCGATCATGCGGGGCAAAGACGACAACGGGCAAAGCGGGTTCGATCAAGGCAATGGGCCCATGTTTCAATTCGCCTGATGCATAGGCCTCGGCATGGATATAAGACAGCTCTTTGAGTTTCAGCGCCGCCTCAAGTGCTGTGGCAAACATGACGCCGCGGCCCAAGAATAAAACCGAAGGCGCAGGGGCCAATGATTTCGCAAGCGTTGCAATTTCAGAATCCAATTCCAGCGTTTGGCGCATTAGGTCTGGCACTTTGCGCAGGTCATTCATATGGGCGGCCAGTGCTTGTGCATCAATCGCGCCCTTGGTCTGGGCGGCGGCCAGTGCCAACACGGCCAGAACGGTCAGCTGGTTTGTATAGGCCTTGGTTGAGGCAACCGATACCTCGACACCTGCCAAAATGGCCAATGCCAAATCCGCCTCGCGCGCGATTGAGGATGTGCCCACATTGACCAGCGACAAAATCATGTCAGCCTGACCCTTGGCATAGCGCAAGGCCGCCAATGTATCAGCGGTTTCGCCCGATTGGCTGACAAAAATGGCCAAGGTGCGCGGCCCAATGGGCGGTTCGCGATACCGAAATTCTGATGCAACATCCACCTCACAGGGAATGCGGGCAATTTGTTCGAACCAATATTTCGCCGTCAAACAGGAATAATACCCTGTCCCACAGGCCACCATCAAAATGCGATCAAATTTTGAAAAATCCAATGCCTCGGGCAGGGTGGGAACACCGTTGGGGGCGTATCGTGCCAAGGCTTCGGACATGACCACGGGTTGTTCGTAGATTTCCTTGGTCATGAAATGTTTGTGGCCGGCTTTGTCAATAACGGTGGCCTGCGCCTCGATGCGTTGAATGTCGCGGTGGACGCTGGCCCCTGTTGCATCAATGATATCGGCCCCATCGCGTGTGATGAATGCAATGTCGCCTTCGTCCAGATAGGTGATTTGATCTGTCATGGGGGCCAATGCGATTGCGTCGCTGCCCACATACATTTCACCATCGCCATGTCCGATGGCCAATGGGCTGCCTTTGCGCGCCGCAATCATCAGGTTTTCGTGCCCCTCAAACAGAAACAACAGGGCAAAGGCCCCGTCCAAATCGGCCACTGTCGCGGTCACGGCGGATTTGGGGTCATGTCCTTGGGTCATGTAATGGGCGCAGAGCATGGCAACCGTTTCGGTATCGGTATCCGTTTCCGCCGCATATCCATGCGGGGTTAATTTGTCGCGCAGATCGCGGAAATTTTCGATAATGCCGTTATGCACAACCGTCACAGGGCCACAGGAATGGGGATGCGCGTTTTGTTCGTTGGCTGCACCATGTGTGGCCCAGCGTGTATGCCCGATGCCTGCCAATCCCGCCAAGGGATTATGGACCAGCATATCTGACAGGTTGACCAATTTTCCAACGGCCCGACGGCGATCCAGATGACCGTTGTTCACGGTTGCAATCCCCGCGCTGTCATAGCCGCGATATTCCAGACGTTTCAGCGCATCCACCAAAATTGGGGCCACTTGGTGTTGACCCAATATACCGACAATACCACACATATTACTGATCCTTTTGATCGCGTTTCGCTTTGCGCTGTTTTAACATTTCAACTAATTTGATCGCGGTCCCTGATTTGTTTTCCTGTGGTGCGCGCGATAGGGCCAAATCACCCTGTGCCACATCTTTGGTAATGACCGAACCGCTGCCGGTCATGGATTGATCACCCAAGGTCACAGGGGCAACCAGCATGGTGTTTGACCCCACAAAGACATGATCGCCGATGGTTGTTTTGTGTTTCATCACGCCGTCATAGTTGCAGGTAATCGTGCCTGCGCCGATGTTTGTATGTTTGCCCAGTTCCGCATCGCCAATATAGCTGAGGTGATTTACCTTGCTGCCTTCGCCGATTTGGGCGTTTTTCACTTCGACGAAATTGCCGATTTTCACACCTTCGGCCAATTCGGCACCTGGACGCAGGCGGGCATAGGGGCCCACAACGCTATCGCGCGAAACATGGCATCCCTCAAGGTGGCTGAACGCGCGAATGGTCGCGCCGCTTTCAATGGTGACATCTGGACCAAAGACAACATTTTGTTCAATCACGCAGTCGCGCCCAATGACCGTGTCATAGGCGAAAAACACCGTTTCCGGCGCAAAGAGGGTGATGCCATTTTCCAACATGTCCCGACGGGCGCGCGTTTGGAATGCGGCCTCGGCCTGTGCCAAATCAACGCGTGAATTCACGCCCATTGTTTCAGCCTCGTCACAAATAACGACGCGGGCCGTTTTGCCATGTTTGGTCGCAATTTCGACGCAGTCGGTCAGGTAATATTCGCCCGATGCGTTTGCGTTTCCTGTTTGATCGATCCATGCAAACATATCCGATGCCTTTGCACACATCACACCGCTGTTGCATAGGGTGATCGCGCGTTCAGCGTCAGTGGCATCTTTGAATTCGACGATACGGGACAGGTGGTCGCCATTGGTGATCAACCGGCCATAGCGCGCGGGATCGGCGGCATCGAACCCCAAAACCACCAAATCCGACGATTGACGGGCGAGTGCAATTTTTTCGATTGTCTCATCACTGATAAAGGGCGTATCCCCGTATAGCACCAAGATATCACCATCATAATCGCCCAGCGCATCGCGCGCTTGCGCAACCGCGTGGCCCGTGCCCAATTGTTCGGCCTGTTCCACAATGATGGCTGTGTCGTGATAATCGCGCACGGTCTTTGCGACGGCGTCAAATCCATGTCCTGCGACAACCACTATGTGATCTGGGTCGATGGATTGTGCTGTTCGCATGGCATGCGCCAGCATGGGCACCTGTGCCAAGGGGTGCAACACCTTGGGCAGATCTGATTGCATGCGTGTGCCTTTTCCTGCAGCCAAAATAACAACGGCGGTGCCCATGGTGAAATCCTCTTGAAATTTTGGACCGTTTTAACGCTTAATTCGCTGGGCGCAAGGCGTGATGGGGTCAACTAAGGTTGCGAATTGTTTCAAGGCATGGCAAGAAATTGCCAACCAGCGGAATTGGAGCAGACATGCGGACAGTGGTTTTTGATTTGGACGGAACCCTAGCGGATACCAGTGGTGATCTGATTTCTGCAGCCAATGTCTGTTTGCGCGATATGGGGTTGGCCGAACTTTGCCCCCAAAGGGACAAGGCAACCGCCCTGCGCGGGGGGCGCGCGATGCTGCGCTTGGGCATGTCGCGCAGCCCAGCTGGTGTTGATGAGGCGCGGGTAGACGCCTATTACCCAGTATTGTTGGACGCATATGCGACGGACCTAAATACGCATACGCATTTTTTCGACGGGGCGATTGAATGTGTGCGCGCACTGCGTGCAGGTGGGGATCGTGTGGTTATTTGCACAAACAAACCTCATGCTTTGGCAGAACAGTTGATGCAAAACCTTGGTGTTCGTGATTTGTTTGATGCCTTGATTGGTGCCGATACTTTGTCCACGCGTAAACCTGATATCGCCCCTTATATCGAGGCGGTCAAACGTGCCGGTGGCCAAGTCGAACGTTCGTGTATGATTGGGGATACCAAGACCGACCATGACACGGCCCGCAATGCTGGCGTTCCAAGCATATTGGTTGATTTCGGACCAGGCGACGAAGATGTTCATGCATTAAAACCTGACGCTATCTTGCGCCATTTCAATGATTTAACCACCATTGTTGATCGGTTATTAGGGGCGTAATATTTGGCCGCCCCCGTCAGATTGTCAGGCTGGCACAGGCAGAAGTATTTGGTTGGTCAGCAAGCTTAATTCCGAATGGTCCAAATTTTCAACGGCGTCCTCGATCCTGTGGGCGCGGTCAGTTCCCAAAATGGGATCGGTCAAGCGGTGAAATTTTTCGCGCAGCTCTTTGGCGCTGGGCGGTGCGGTATGATCCCATTTGGGTTCACACCAATCACTGGTGATCCGGTTCCCATTTGACAATGCGATTGTAACTTTGGCGTAACGCTTTAATGGAAATTCTGAATTGGCAAAACTGTTTTCAACCATTTTGATGGACTTGGACAGACGCATGACCTGCGCGCAATCTAGGGCATCATCCGAAATGTCATAAGGCGATACATCACCGCGTACCAAGGCAACTGCAACTGGAAAGGATGTTGAATACTGCGCCTCTTCGGTGTTGGTGGGTTCGTTGGTCGCAAGGCGAACAGATTCGTGAAATGTTTCGATTTCGATGCCTGTGATCATTTCTGGGACCAAACCATGCTGGCGTCGCAAAGCCAGCGCCGCTTCGATTGGGGCCTGCGCCCAACGGCAGACGGGGTATGGTTTGTAATATTGTTCCAACATATACCAGCGCGTGCCAAGGTCCGCCCAAGGTTCGGGGGTGTCTTCTACGGTAATCGCTGGTGCGCCAGTAAATCCACTTTGGGCCAGTCGCACGGCTGATACGCCCGCCATTGCCCCCCAGCCCGAGCCATCTTTGACCATTGTTGGATGATCAATGCAGCGCATCATTTGGCTGCGTGGGCCATGATATTCGGCAATGCCCAATGCGTGGCGTGTTTCGTCGTGGGTCAGGTGGGTGATCCGCGCGCCAGCGGCAGCGGCTGTTACGGCGCCCCAGCTGCCGGATGTGTGAAAATCGGGAACCGTTGTGTGCTGTGCGATCGATGCACGCGCGCCAAATTCGTAGCCCATCAGCAGTGCTGACATGAATTCGCGCCCCGATATTTGTTCATTATAGCCCAGTGCCAAAACCGCGGGCAGTAACGGGCATCCTATGTGGCCTTTGGCAGGATTAAACCCGTCGTGGGCATCAACGCTGTCAATCGTAATGCCCGCAGACAGGGCCGCCCCTGATGCGGATGCGGTTCTGCGATCAAATAACATTGGGATGGTGCCACCAAATTCCAGTGCCGCATGCGATCGAATAATGCGCGACATTTTTGTTTCGGTCCCCGCCGCAGCGACGCCCAGTAAGTCCAGCAAACTTAATTTGCATTGCTCTTGGACCTTGCTTGGGGCTTGGTCAAATTGCAAACCGTATATGAATTCAATCGGTAACATTGGCGGCCTGTGAACATTATGTTTGGTTCGATGATCTATGGTTTTCCAATTATTGCAAGCAAAGTTTTTAATTTGCGACAGGAATAGTATTTATATGTCGTTGGTTGTCATTGACCCATTTAACCAAATCGCTAAAACATTGGGCATGAAACAGAATTTTACAGGTAATTTCACCCAGCAAGAGCCGATCCCCACCCAAGGGATCGAAGCGGCTATCGCGGTAATGCAATCTGGCCGCATCCATCGGTATAATGTCGTAGGCGACGATATCGGGGAAACAGCCAGCCTTGAATTGGAATTCGCGGAATATGTCGGATCCAAGTACTGCTTGGCCGTTGCATCAGGGGGGTATGCCTTGGCCACGGCAATGCGTGCGGTCGGTGTTCAGGCCGGTGATGCGGTGTTGACCAATGCCTTTACCTTGGCGCCGGTGCCTGGTGCGATTGCGGCTGTCGGGGCAAAGCCGGTTTTTGTGGGTGTGACATCATCATTAACGATTGATCTGCAGGATTTGGCCGCCAAAATTAGCCAAGCCAAGGTATTGTTGTTGTCGCATATGCGCGGTCATTTGTGCGATATGGATGCATTGCTGGAACTGTGCTGTGCACACGGTGTTATCGTAATCGAAGACTGCGCCCACACCATGGGGGCCAAATGGAATGGCCGCATGTCTGGGACAGATGGCTTGGTTGGATGTTATTCGACCCAAACATATAAACACATAAACTCTGGCGAAGGTGGCCTGTTGGTCACCAATGATCCCGAAGTTATGGCCCGTGCCACTATGATGTCAGGGTCGTATATGATGTTTGGCAAACACCCTGCGGGCCCGTCTGTCGATGTGTTTGACCAAATTCGTTATGAAACCCCAAATATGTCGGGGCGTATGGATCATCTGCGTGCGGCGATTTTGCGCCCCCAGCTGGCGGATCTGGATCGTCAAATCGCGCGCTGGAACGATCGCTATCGCAGGGTAGAGCAGGGTATATCAGATTGCCCCGGTTTGACTGTTATCAAACGCCCGCAGGCTGAGTTTTACGTTGGCTCGTCTATTCAGTTTTTGCTGATGGATTGGTCCGCGTCTGATATTCAGCAGGTCGTGCAACGCTGTGCAGACCGTGGCGTTGAATTAAAATGGTTTGGTGCGCCAGAGCCGGTTGGGTTCACGTCGCGTTACGACAGTTGGAAATATGCGCCGGAACAATCGCTGCCGGACAGTGATCCGATATTACATGCCATTTTGGATATGCGGTTGCCATTGACGTTTGATTTGGATGATTGCGATTTGATCGCTGACATCATCCGCCAAGAGGTCGGCGCCGTATGCCAATCTGTCACTGGCTAGGGGATTCGGATATTTCGATCGCGCCGTCTTCGGCTTTGTGCGCAGGCTCTAGGTGAATATGGGGCTTAATCTGTGGATCGTAGGCCTTTAGCGCGTGTTCAATTTGGTCGCACAACTGATGGGCATCGTAAACAGTCATGTCACTGGGTACGATCAAATGGAAATCAACATATGTGTTGTGACCATCGAAACGGGTGCGCAAATCATGTGCTTGCAAGGCACCTGTTCCAAATTGTGCGATAATTGATTTGATGGTTTGTTGCGTGTCCTCATCTACCGCTTCGTCCAGCAGGACACCAAAGGACGCGCGCATGACACGCCATCCTGACCATAGAATATGCAGCCCAACGATACACGCCAACAGTGGGTCAAGCCAAGGCAACCCAAACCAAACGGCCGCTGCGATCCCGATAATGACGCCGGCCGATGATATAACATCCGTACGCAGATGGATCCCATCTGCGATCAAGGCTTGTGACCTAAGTGCGCGGCCTTGTCGTATTAATACGGTGCTCCAGATCGCATTTAGGATACCCGCGGCAATGTTTAGGCCGACGCCGATGTCTAGGTTTTGCCAGTCTCTTGGGGACAAAAAGGCATCAACTGCGTTCCACAAGATCAATATTGCGGCCAGAATGATCAACACGCCTTCGATGACGGCGCTGATGATTTCGGCTTTGTGGTGGCCATAGTGGTGATTTTCGTCCGCTGGCATTGCCGCCATGCGAATGGCCCATAGTGCTGCCGCGGCGGTGGCGACATTTACAATGCTTTCCAAGGCTTCGGACAAAAGTGCGACAGAGCCAGTCACGCTATAGGCTATGGTTTTCAGGCCTAAAACGATAAATCCAATAACTAAGCTGAAAATTGCAATGCGTTGGGCGCGGGGCATGGCGGTGTCCTAATCTAATGCGGTGGCTGATAACAGTATGCGACCAGATGCTGCAAGCCAAAATCTGTGATCAATGCCACCTGGGGACTTGACCAATGGATACGACTAGTGGTTAATATTGAACAACTGTTCAATAAAAGGGGTTCGCTATGTTTTTATCGTCCATGACATTTGATCTAGGGGATGATGTAAATGCCCTGCGCGATTTAGTGCATCGTTGGGCCCAAGATCGGGTCAAGCCTATGGCTGGCGATATTGATCGTACCAACGATTTCCCGGCCGAGCTGTGGCGCGAAATGGGCGAACTGGGGCTGTTGGGTATTACTGTTGATCCCGAATGGGGCGGGGCCGGTATGTCGTATCTGGCGCATGTCATCGCAACCGAAGAGATTGCCCGCGCCAGCGCGTCGGTCAGTCTGTCCTATGGGGCGCATTCAAACCTATGTGTGAACCAAATCAAACTGAATGGCACCGATGAACAGCGCCGGACCTATTTGCCGAAACTGATTTCGGGCGAACATGTGGGTGCGCTGGCCATGTCGGAACCCTCTGCCGGGTCCGATGTTGTATCGATGCAGCTGCGTGCGGAAAAACGCAATGGGTACTATGTGTTGAACGGCAATAAATACTGGATCACCAATGGACCAGATGCGGATACGCTGGTCGTTTATGCCAAAACGGATATGGATGCCGGATCCAAGGGGATCACGGCCTTTATCGTTGAAAAATCAATGACAGGGTTTTCCACGTCGCCCCATTTTGACAAACTGGGGATGCGCGGGTCCAATACGGCCGAATTGATTTTCGAAAATGTCGAGGTGCCGTTTGAAAATGTTCTGGGGTCTGAGGGGAAAGGCGTGCGCGTCTTGATGTCGGGGCTGGATTACGAACGCGTGGTTCTGTCCGGAATTGGCACGGGCATCATGGCCGCCTGTCTGGACGAAGTCATGCCCTATATGGTCGAACGCAAACAATTTGGTCAAAGCATCGGTGATTTCCAACTGATGCAAGGCAAAATTGCCGATATGTACACCGCCATGAATACGTCACGTGCCTATGTCTATGAGGTCGCGCGCGCCTGTGATCGCGGCCAAGTCACCCGCCAAGATGCGGCGGCCTGTGTTCTCTATGCGTCAGAAGAGGCGATGAAAGTTGCGCACCAAGCGGTCCAAGCGATGGGCGGCGCAGGGTTTTTATCCGACAGTCCCGTCAGCCGCATTTTCCGCGATGCCAAACTGATGGAAATTGGTGCCGGCACATCGGAAATTCGCCGTATGTTGATCGGCCGCGAATTGATGGGAACGATGCGGTGACACGGTTTGGTTGGAAGCACCTGTTTGAAAATGGGATCTAGCTAACATGATCCGCTTTCCATGGGCAATTGTATCAATCCTTGCGCTGATCGCGGTCTTTTTTGGGCTGCGGCTTGGGTACAAAACGGCCAGTTTGACGGAAACAGATATAATCGATCATTATGTTGGTGCCTTTTTGGATACGATGCAATCCTCTGGATTGGTGGTTGATAGCGGATTTTGCCATGCGGAACCCGGGGTGCGCAGATGGGAACGGCTAAGGGTCGTCTGTCGAACGCCAAGTGATGCCATCTATATTTATTCCATTGGTCATTGGGGGCAATTGCTGGGCGGTCGTCCCGAATTGATTGTGGGGGCCACATGATGCTTTGTGCTGATATCCCCTATCAAACCGCCTATGACGCGTTTACGTGGGATTTGCCCGCGACGTTAAATATGGCCGATCAGGTCTGCGATGCGTGGTGCGTGCGCGATCCGGACCGTATCGCCATTATTGATGCAACCGATTGCGGCAATTTGCGGCCCTATACGTATCGCGACCTGCGCCGGCATGCCGATACACTGGCGCAGGAATTGATGGCGCGGGGGGTACGCGCGGGCGATCGTGTCGGTGTGTTACGGTCCCAAGATATTTGGACCGCTGCCGCACATATAGCGATTTGGAAACTGGGCGCTGTATCGATCCCATTGTTCAAATTATTTGGATCGGACGCGCTGGCCACACGTTTGCGTGATGCAGGCGCGCGGGTCGTTATCGTGGACGCAGACGACCACGCCGGTCTGCAAGGCATGGATATTCAGCGTTTGCGACCTGATGATCTGACGCTGTCAGATCAGGTGATCGATCCTGTACAGACCACCCCAGACACACCAGCGGTATTGATCTATACCTCGGGGACCACGGGCGCGCCCAAGGGCGCGTTGCATGGGCATCGCGTTTTGATGGGCCATATTCCGGGCGTTGTTGTCAGTCACGATTTTTTGGGGCAGCCTGATGATTGTCTTTGGACACCTGCGGATTGGGCATGGATCGGTGGGCTGTTTGATGTGCTGATGCCCGGTCTTGCGCTGGGCGTGCCTGTGGTGGCGGCCAGATTGGCCAAATTTACCCCAGATCATGCGCGCGACATTATATCGGCCGCACAGGTGCGCAATGTGTTTTTTCCACCCACCGCATTGCGCATGCTGCGCGCGGCAGATGCGACAATGTCTGGCCTGCGTTCGGTCGCCAGTGGCGGCGAACCGCTGGGGGCTGAAATGTTGCAATGGGGCCGCGATGCGCTGGGCGTGACGATCAACGAATTCTATGGTCAGACCGAATGCAATATGACCGTGTCCAGCTGTGGGGCGTGGTTTGACAATGCCCCTGGCGCAATTGGAAAACCCGTGCCGGGTCATGTTGTCGAAATCATCGACGACCACGGCATCCCCACCAAGGACGAAGGCGACATTGCCGTGGCCCGTGGATCGGCCAGCATGATGCTGGAATATTGGAACCAGCCCAAGGCCACGCGCGAAAAATTCCGTGGCGATTGGATGTTAACGGGCGATCGCGGCATTTGGCGCGATGGGTATATCCAGTTTATTGGCCGTGATGATGATGTGATCACCACTGCCGGTTACCGCGTCGGCCCATCCGAAATCGAAGATTGCCTGTTGACCCATCCCGCCGTGGCAACCGTTGGTGTTGTGGGCAAGCCTGATCCGCTGCGCACCGAAATTGTCAAAGCCTATGTGGTGTTGAAACCAGACGTCACTGCCACCGACGCCTTGGCCCAAGATTTGGTCGCACATGTCAAACGCTTTGCCGCGCAACATGCCTATCCCCGTGAAATCGCATTTCTAGACGCCTTGCCCATGACCGTGACGGGCAAAGTCATCCGCAAAGAATTGCGCGCCCGCGCAATCGCTGAACTGAAAGGACACGCGCCATGAAATTAACATCGCGCATCATTCCAAATTCACAGGAATTTCGGGACAATCAAACGCGCAACCAACAGGCGCTGGACTTGGTCCAACAGGTGGCGCAGGCGGCGGCACTGGGGGGCGGTGAAAAATCGCGCGAACGGCATATTTCGCGCGGGAAAATGTTGCCGCGCGATCGGGTTGCAAATCTGTTGGATGTGGGGTCACCCTTTTTGGAAATCGGGGCAACGGCGGCGCATGATATGTATGACAACGCCGCCCCCGCAGCTGGTGTTGTTGCAGGGATCGGACGCGTGCATGGCACGGATTGTATGATCGTGTGCAATGATGCCACGGTCAAAGGGGGCACATATTACCCCATGACGGTCAAAAAACATCTGCGCGCCCAGGAAATTGCAGCGGAATGCCGGCTGCCCTGCATTTATCTGGTCGACAGTGGTGGCGCGAACCTGCCCAATCAGGACGAGGTATTTCCAGACCGTGACCATTTTGGCCGCATTTTTTACAACCAAGCCCGCATGAGCGCCGCAGGCATTCCCCAGATCGCTGTTGTAATGGGGTCATGCACCGCAGGTGGGGCCTATGTACCTGCGATGTCGGATGTGACCATTATTGTCAAAGAACAGGGTACGATATTCTTGGCAGGTCCCCCCTTGGTCAAGGCCGCCACAGGCGAGGTTGTCAGCGCCGAGGATTTGGGCGGCGGCGATGTGCATACGCGCCTATCCGGTGTGGCCGATTATCTGGCCGAGGATGACGCACATGCGCTGGCGCTGGCACGACAGGCGGTGCAATCGCTGAACCGGCGCCGCGCTGATACGGTCGCATGGGCCACGCCCGAGGATCCTGCCTATGATCCCGCTGAATTGCTGGGTGTGGTTCCTGCGGATTTGAAAACCCCCTATGACATCCGCGAAGTGATCATGCGTTTGGTTGATGGGTCGCGATTTGACGAATTCAAACCCCGCTTTGGCGAAACCTTGGTCACGGGGTTTGCACATGTCATGGGCTGTCCCGTTGGGATCATTGCTAATAACGGCGTTTTATTTTCCGAGGCCGCACAGAAAGGCGCGCATTTCGTCGAACTGTGTTCGCAACGTAAAATCCCACTGGTGTTTTTGCAAAATATCACTGGGTTTATGGTGGGGCAGAAATACGAAAACGAAGGGATCGCGCGACATGGTGCCAAGCTGGTCACAGCGGTTGCCACCACATCTGTGCCCAAAATTACGATGCTGGTGGGCGGATCCTTTGGCGCGGGCAATTATGGCATGGCAGGGCGGGCCTATCAGCCGCGATTTTTGTGGACCTGGCCCAATTCGCGGATTTCGGTGATGGGCGGGCCGCAGGCCGCAGGTGTGTTGGCAACGGTCAAACGCGACGGCATCGAACGCGCCGGCGGCCGTTGGAGCGCCGAGGAAGAGGCCGCGTTCAAACAACCCACATTGGATATGTTCGAACGCCAATCGCATCCGCTTTATGCCAGCGCACGATTGTGGGATGATGGGATCATCGATCCCCGTAAATCCCGCCAAGTGCTGCACCTGTCATTGATGGCTGCCCTGAATGCCCCGATTGAGGACACGCGTTTTGGCGTGTTTCGGATGTAACATGGGCTGGGTTTTAACATACGACTGGGCCAGATCGCAGGCACAAGCATGGTGCGATGCATGGAACCGTCGCGATTTGGATGCTGTCATGTCACACTATGCCGATGATGTTCGGGTCTGTTCGCCGCTGGTGAAAAAACGCTTTCCCAACAGCGATGGTTGGCTGCGTGGGGTGCCGGAACTACGCGCCTACTTTGAAATCGGAATGACCAACGCTGCGCTGCAGTTTACGTTTGAGGACGTCCGATTGGGGCACAATGCGGCGACCGTATTGTACCTGCGTGAAAGCGGAATGCGGGTCAGCGATACAATTGTATTCAATGCCGCAGGCCAGATCGAACAAATGATTGCCTGCTATAGCGAGGATCGTGTCAATGTTTAACAAAGTGCTGATCGCAAACCGTGGTGAAATTGCCTGTCGTGTTATGCGAACTTTGCAGAATTTGGGCGTGGCATCGGTCGCGGTCTATTCCGATGCAGATGCGCAGGCGGCCCATGTGCAAATGGCGGATCAGGCGGTTCACATCGGTGGATCTGCCCCGGCTGACAGTTATCTGCGCGGCGACCGGATTATTCAGGCCGCACTGGATACGGGCGCACAAGCAATTCATCCAGGCTATGGGTTTTTGTCGGAAAACCCCGATTTTGTGGATGGTGTAACTGCGGCTGGCTTGGTTTTTGTCGGGCCATCGGCGGATGCCATTCGCGCGATGGGACTGAAAGACGCGGCCAAAGCGATTATGGAACAGGCCGGTGTGCCGGTTGTGCCCGGATATCACGGGGCTGATCAATCGGATGATGTCTTGGCACAGGCCGCCGAACAGATCGGATACCCTGTGTTGATCAAGGCCGTCGCCGGCGGCGGTGGCAAGGGGATGCGATTGGTTGATCATGCCGATCACTTTGCCGACGCGCTGGCATCAGCCCGATCCGAGGCAAAAACCGCCTTTGGCAACAGTGACGTTTTGGTCGAAAAATATATCACATCCCCACGTCATATCGAGGTGCAAGTTTTTGGCGATGGCGTCGATGCGGTACATTTGTTTGAACGCGACTGTTCCCTGCAGCGCCGCCATCAAAAAGTGATCGAAGAGGCCCCCGCACCAGACATGCCCGATGACGTCCGCCAAGCCATGTGTGATGCGGCCGTCCGCGCGGCCAAAGCGATTGGGTACAAAGGGGCAGGGACCATCGAATTTATTGTTGATGGATCAAAGGGTCTGCGCGCAGATGGGTTTTGGTTTATGGAAATGAATACCCGTTTGCAGGTCGAACATCCGGTGACCGAATTGATCACGGGTATTGATTTGGTCGACTGGCAGCTGCGTGTTGCCGCGGGCGGGACGATCCCCTGCACGCAGGACGATATCCGCATAACCGGCCACGCATTCGAAGCGCGCCTATACGCCGAAGATGTGCCTGCTGGGTTTTTGCCTGCCACTGGCAAATTAGAGCACCTGCAATTCAGTCCAAGGGCCCGCAACGACAGCGCCGTGCGCGCAGGTGATGAAATTTCGCCGTTTTATGACCCGATGATTGCCAAGGTCATCACACATGGCCCCGATCGAACAACGGCCTTGGCCAAATTACGCCAAGCCTTGGATGAAACCGTGGTCACGGGCACTGTAACAAATATTGCATTTTTGGGGGCTTTGGCACGGCACGATGGGTTTTCTGTGGGGCAGGTCGATACCGGTTTAATTGCACGCGATTTGGATAAATTGACCGCGCCGCAGCCGGATCAAACATCGGCAATCATTGCCGCGGCCTTGGCCACAATACCCCCATCAGATTCTGGCGCTGCGATGGGCTATGCACATTGGGGCCCGATCTGGCATGACGTCCATATCGAATCCAGTGCTGGCGACGTTCATACCGTACGCATTGCCTGCAACCCTGATGGGTTTGATGTAAATTACACTGGAACCCTGTCACGGGTTACAAAACAGGGCGCGCGTTTGATGTGTGATGATCGTCCCTTGCCAAATGTTATTGCAGGGCAGTCATCAGTGACGGTTATGAATGCAGATCGCAGCGTGTTTTACCCTGTTGATTTGCTGGCGCGGGGGACATCGCAGAACACTGATGACGCCCAAATCATCGCCCCTATGCCCGGTGCAATTCGCGACGTTTTGGTCGCCGAAGGTCAAGCAGTCACCGCAGGCACCACGTTGGTGGTGCTAGAGGCCATGAAAATGGAACATCGTCTCAGTGCCAGCCGCGACAGTGTGATTGACCAAATATTTTGCGCGACAGGCGATCAGGTCGCCGCGGGTGATGTTTTGCTGTCACTACAGCCCAACCCCGAGTCGAATTAAGGCAAATTAAGACAAAATTTTATCATGACGGATAATTTTGCCGTTTATTCAACCAAGTTAAATGTGGTTGTGATAGCGCTGCAGTGTTAATTTTTTGCAGCGCTGTGTACAAACGCATACCAAAGAGGGTTGTTTTGCCAGTATTTTATCGAAAAAATGCAAACTTATTCGGGAAAAAGAATGTGTTTCGAACATGTTGACCCCAATGCGTTGCAAGAGTAAACCACCCTCAAGCCAACAGGATTTACGGGGTCAGCCCCGTAAAACGCATGAAAGGAGCCATCTGTGGAAGAGATGCTACGGGAATACCTCCCAATTCTTGTGTTTTTGGCCATAGCTATTGGCCTGGGCATTGTACTTATTCTAGCTGCTGTGATCGTAGCGATCCGGAATCCAGATCCGGAAAAAGTATCAGCCTACGAATGTGGATTTAACGCATTCGATGACGCGCGGATGAAATTCGATGTTCGGTTTTACTTGGTCTCGATTTTGTTCATTATTTTTGACCTTGAAATTGCGTTCCTGTTTCCTTGGGCGGTCGCGTTCCAAGATATTTCAATGACGGCCTTTTGGTCGATGATGGTTTTCCTAGGCGTGTTGACCATTGGTTTCGCATATGAGTGGAAGAAAGGGGCACTAGAATGGGAGTGATGACAGGCGCAAACACCGCCGGTTTCGACCGCGAAGTGGCCACACAAGAATTAAACCGCGAACTGCAGGACAAAGGTTTTCTGCTGACCTCGACCGAGGATATCATTAACTGGGCCCGCACAGGGTCGCTGCATTGGATGACCTTTGGTCTGGCGTGCTGCGCGGTTGAAATGATGCACGGCGCGATGGCGCGGTATGATATGGAACGTTTCGGGACTGCGCCGCGCGCGTCCCCACGTCAATCCGATTTGATGATTGTTGCGGGAACGCTGACCAACAAAATGGCCCCAGCGCTGCGCAAGGTCTACGATCAGATGCCCGAACCACGCTATGTGATTTCTATGGGGTCATGTGCAAACGGTGGCGGGTACTATCACTATTCTTATTCGGTCGTTCGCGGCTGTGACCGGATTGTTCCGGTTGATGTCTATGTTCCAGGGTGCCCGCCAACCGCCGAGGCATTGCTATATGGAATTATGGCACTGCAACGCAAAATTCGCCGCACGGGGACATTGGCAAGATGACACAGGCTTTGCAAGAATTGGGCGCAACGCTGGAACTGAAACGCGATGATTGTGTTTTGGGTTGGTCCGTTGATTTCGATGAATTGACCGTGGATGTTGCCCCATCCAATATCGTGGAATTTGTTGAATTTCTGAAAACTGACAGCGGATGCAAATTCTCGACCTTGGTTGATATTACGGCCGTGGATTACCCTGATCGGGCAAAACGCTTTGATGTGGTGTATCATTTTTTGTCGATGTACCAAAATCAGCGCATTCGTTTGCGTGTTTCGATCCGTGAAAATGAAATGCTGCCGTCGATTGTTGATGTGCATCCATCCGCCAATTGGTTTGAACGCGAAGTGTTTGATATGTTTGGCGTGATCTTTACGGGGCATCCGGATTTGCGCCGGATCCTGACCGATTACGGGTTCCGCGGGCATCCTTTGCGCAAGGATTTTCCGACCACAGGTTACACAGAGGTTCGCTATGACGAAGCGCAAAAGCGTGTCGTTTATGAACCCGTCAAGTTGGTGCAAGAGTATCGTCAGTTCGATTTCATGAGCCCATGGGAAGGTGCCAATTACATCCTGCCCGGCGATGAAAAGGGCGATGAAAAAGAGGGGGCCAAATAATGGACGGTGGAAAAGGTTTCGAAGACGCCCTGACAGGCGAACAAAAAATTCGTAATTTTAACATTAACTTTGGCCCACAGCACCCTGCCGCGCACGGTGTGTTGCGTTTGGTATTGGAACTAGACGGTGAAATCGTCGAACGATGCGATCCGCATGTTGGTCTGCTGCACCGTGGCACGGAAAAGTTGATGGAAAGCAGAACCTATCTGCAAAACTTGCCCTACTTTGACCGCTTGGATTACGTGGCGCCGATGAACCAAGAACATGCTTGGTGTTTGGCGATTGAACGTCTAACAGGGGTTGAGGTTCCGCGCCGTGCATCCTTGATCCGCGTGTTGTATTCCGAAATCGGGCGCATTTTAAGCCACCTGTTGAACGTCACAACCCAAGCGATGGACGTAGGTGCCTTGACCCCGCCGCTATGGGGATTTGAAGAACGTGAAAAATTAATGGGGTTTTACGAACGTGCCTGTGGTGCGCGTTTGCACGCAGCCTATTTCCGTCCTGGTGGGGTGCATCAGGACCTGCCAGATGATTTGATCGATGACATCGACCAATGGGCCGTCGAATTCCCTGCAATTTTGCAAGATATCGATGACCTGCTGACCGAAAACCGCATTTTCAAACAGCGTAACGCCGATATTGGTGTCGTGACCGAAGATGATATTTTGAACTACGGCTTTTCCGGTGTGATGGTGCGTGGCTCTGGTCTGGCATGGGATTTGCGCCGCGCACAGCCCTATGAATGCTATGACGAATTTGATTTCCAAATTCCGGTTGGCAAAAACGGCGACTGTTATGACCGTTATCTGGTCCGGATGGAGGAGATGCGTCAATCCACATCCATCATTCGCCAAGCGGTTGCCAAACTACGCGATTGCCCCGGCGATATTTTGGCCCGTGGCAAACTGACACCGCCCAAGCGGAGCGATATGAAAACCTCGATGGAGGCATTGATCCATCATTTCAAACTATACACCGAAGGGTTCCATGTCCCTGCGGGCGAAGTCTATGCCGCCGTTGAAGCACCCAAAGGTGAGTTCGGTGTCTACCTTGTTGCCGATGGCACAAATAAACCCTACCGCGCTAAATTGCGCGCGCCGGGCTATCTGCATCTGCAGGCTATGGATCACATGGCCAAAGGGCATCAGCTGGCTGACGTTGCTGCAATTATCGGGACAATGGATATCGTATTTGGGGAGATTGATCGCTAATGCTGCGCCGTCTACACCACGAACAACCTGAAACTTTCGCCTTTAGCCCTGCGAATTTGGCATGGGCCGAAGGGCAGATTAAAAAATACCCCCAAGGGCGTGAAGCATCCGCCGTGATCCCATTGCTGTGGCGCGCACAAGAACAAGAAGGTTGGCTGTCAAAGCCCGCTATTGAAGCTGTAGCCGACATGCTGGGCATGGCCTATATCCGCGTGCTTGAGGTTGCGACATTTTACTTTATGTTCCAATTGCAGCCTGTCGGGTCCATCGCCCATGTTCAGGTCTGTGGTACATTGTCCTGCATGATCTGCGGAGCAGAAGATTTGATTGGCGTTTGCAAAGAGAAAATCGCAGACAAAGCGCATCAATTGTCCGCAGACGGCAAATTCAGCTGGGAAGAGGTTGAGTGTCTGGGATCATGTTCCAATGCGCCCATGGTTCAAATTGGCAAAGATTACTACGAAGATCTGACCGCTGCACGCTTTGCCGAGATTTTGGACGAATTGGCCGCAGGCAAGGTGCCAACACCCGGTCCGCAAAACGGTCGCTACGCGGCCGAGCCGTTAAAGGGTCTGACATCGCTGACCGAATATGACAGCGGTAAAACCAAATACAACGCGTCCGTACAATTGGCCACTGATATCGGTGATACAGTCAAGCGCATTGATGGCACCGAAGTACCGTTGCTGACCCCTTGGATCGACAAAGGCGCGCGTGCTGCAACGCCGCCCAAATCGACAGAATCAGCAGACCGTGCCGCATCAAAACCGGCACATGCGCAGAAAAAAACTGCGGCTTCCCCGAAGCAAAACGCAGAAGTCGCACCAGCTGCGGCCAAAAAGCCACGCACAATGAAAGCACCACGCAAAGCGGGTGCAGATGACTTGAAACAAATTAAGGGCGTTGGCCCGAAATTAGAAAAGCTATTGAATAGCTTGGGCTTTTTCCATTTTGATCAAGTTGCCAAGTGGACTGCAGAAGAGTTAGCCTGGGTCGATGACAACCTTGAAGGGTTCAAAGGACGCGCAACGCGTGATGATTGGGTCGGGCAAGCCACAGTACTCGCATCAGGTGAAATGACTGAATTCTCTTCTCGTGTTAAGAAGGGAGACGTTTACTAACGTCTTTTTAAACATGGGAGAAATAATATGACCGATGAAAACGAAACAATGAAATGTACATTCTGGTGCTGGGGGCTTGCCGCCCTTGCTGCGCTGTTGACTGTCATTCTATGTCTGGTCATTGGGGGAATGGGTTGGATTGCATCGCTGTTTTTTGCAATCGTGGTGTTTGTTGTTTTGGGGTTCTTGCTGAGCTGGTTGTTCTGTCGTCCCCTTGCACCATTGAATGGGCAGGGCGCAAACAGCGTTGAACACACAACACCGTCGCAAACATCACAGCAATCGCCTGTGCAACCTGCCGCTGTTGCACCTGCACCTGAAACACAACCTGCGCCGGTTGAAGCCGCGCCAGTGGTCGCACCAGCCGCGGCTGCACCCGTTGCCGAGGAACCAGTATCAGCTGAACCAACGGCCGCTGCGCAGCCAACTGGTCTGGATGCTGCACGAAATGGGCAGGCCGATGACCTAAAACGCATCAAGGGCGTTGGGCCAAAGCTGGAACAGTTGCTTAATTCGCTAGGGTTTTTCCATTTCGATCAAATTGCAGCGTGGACTGCATCAGAAATCGCATGGGTTGATGAAAACCTGAAAGGGTTCAAGGGGCGGGTTAGTCGCGATAATTGGGTCGACCAAGCCAAAACATTGGCTGCCGGTGGCGACACTGAATTTTCCAAACGCGTCGACGACGGCGACGTGTACTAGGGGATAAAAAATGGGTCGCGATTCAGAACAGAACACAGCAAAGCAGGGCCGATTAGTAGGCTTGGTTATTGCAGGTGCGATGTGCATATGGATCGCGGCCCAATGGATTGGGCCAGAACTGGGTTTGTCAGGTCGCTATGCGATTTTGATCGATCTGCTGGCGCTGGCGGCGTTCTTTTGGGCGCTGGTTGTAACATTTCAAATCTGGCGCAAACGCCAGTCGGACAAAGGATGATCGCAAGATGTTAAAGGATCAGGATCGGATCTTTACCAATATCTACGGGATGCATGACCGCTCCCTTAAGGGTGCGATGGCGCGTGGCCATTGGGATGGCACAGCCAAGATCATCCAGAATGGACGTGATTGGATTGTGGACCAGATGAAAGCATCAGGCCTGCGTGGCCGTGGTGGCGCGGGCTTTCCAACTGGTCTGAAATGGTCGTTCATGCCCAAAGAAAGCGATGGTCGCCCAGCATATTTGGTGATCAATGCCGATGAATCTGAACCCGGCACATGTAAAGACCGCGAAATCATGCGCCATGATCCGCATACCCTGATTGAGGGCGCGTTAATTGCATCATTTGCCATGAATGCGCATGCGTGCTATATCTATATCCGTGGCGAATACATCCGCGAAAAAGAGGCGCTGCAGGCCGCGATTGACGAATGTTACGATGCGGGCCTGTTGGGCAAAAACGCTGCCAAATCCGGTTGGGATTTTGATCTGTACCTGCATCACGGTGCGGGCGCCTATATCTGCGGCGAAGAAACCGCATTGATCGAAAGCCTTGAGGGCAAAAAGGGCATGCCACGCATGAAGCCACCGTTCCCTGCAGGTGCGGGTTTATATGGGTGCCCAACGACTGTGAACAACGTGGAATCCATCGCCGTTGCGCCAACCATTTTGCGTCGTGGTCCGGAATGGTTTTCATCCTTTGGTCGTCAAAACAACGCTGGTACAAAGCTGTTTGCGATTTCTGGCCACGTCAACAACCCCTGCGTTGTAGAAGAGGCAATGTCGATCACATTCGAAGAGCTGATCGAAAAACACTGCGGTGGTATCCGCGGCGGTTGGGATAATTTGCAGGCGGTCATTCCGGGGGGGTCATCGGTTCCTTGTGTGCGTGGCGACAAAATGCGCGATGCGATTATGGATTTCGATTACCTGCGCGGTGATTTGGGATCCGGTCTGGGCACCGCTGCGGTGATTGTGATGGATAATTCCGTCGATATGATCAAAGCAATCTGGCGTTTGTCCAAATTCTATAAACACGAAAGCTGCGGTCAATGTACCCCGTGCCGCGAAGGCACCGGTTGGATGATGCGCGTCATGGATCGTCTGGTCAAAGGCGAGGCATCGTTGGAAGAAATTGACATGCTGTGGGATGTGACCAAGCAGGTCGAAGGCCACACAATCTGTGCCTTGGGTGATGCGGCCGCTTGGCCGATCCAGGGTTTGATCCGCAATTTCCGAGAAGAGATCGAGGACCGGATCAAAGCAACACAGTCAGGGCGCAGTGGCGCGATGGCGGCGGAATAGTGATGAAATTTGTTGGCCTCATATCCATTTTGGCTGCGGTAACGGCCTGTGGACGGATCGAAACTGAAAACGATCCGCTGTTTGATGGCATGCGCTTTTCATCCAAGATTACGATTTCAAAAACGAACCCCAAGGCGTTTGATATCGTGGTCGCAAACGCAGCAAAATCACTGGCAGGCGCACGCGAAGCGGGGCGCTGGCGGTCAACGGTTTATTGCGTGCGGACCTACGGTACATCAGACGTGGATTGGGTGATCAGCCCCGATGCAGATGCGCCCGTGATTGAAAACGGCGACCTGATCCTGACAGGAGCCTGCCGCACATGAAAACGCTAAGCATGATCATTTCAAACATTTTGGCAGCATTGCTGCCAGTGCGGGCCGAATTGCGCCCGATCCGAATTAAAGTTGAACACACAACACCCCGCACACAGCTGCGGCGCAAAACAAAGTGAGAGCGATGACAGACCTACGCAAAATCATCATCGACGGGCACGAAGTCGAAGTAGACGGGGCCATGACCCTGATCCAAGCCTGCGAAGAGGCCGGTATAGAAGTGCCGCGTTTTTGTTACCATGAACGTCTGTCCATTGCGGGCAACTGTCGCATGTGTCTGGTCGAAGTTGTGGGCGGCCCGCCCAAGCCTGCTGCATCCTGTGCAATGCAGGTGCGCGATCTGCGCCCCGGCCCCGAAGGCCAGCCGCCCGTCGTCAAAACCAATTCACCCATGGTGAAAAAGGCGCGCGAAGGCGTGATGGAATTTCTGCTGATCAACCACCCGTTGGATTGTCCGATTTGTGACCAGGGCGGTGAATGCGATCTGCAGGATCAGGCCATGGCCTATGGGATGGCGGATAGCCGCTACAACGAAATCAAGCGGGCCAGCACCGATTTGGATTTGGGACCACTAGTTGCCACCACAATGACACGGTGTATTTCATGTACACGTTGTGTGCGTTTCACGACCGAGGTTGCGGGCATCACCCAGATGGGTCAAACGGGCCGTGGCGAGGATTCCGAAATCACCAGCTATCTGAACGAAACGCTGGACAGTAACCTGCAGGGCAACATTATTGATCTGTGTCCTGTTGGGGCGCTGACATCGAAACCCTATGCCTTTACCGCGCGTCCATGGGAATTGACCAAGACGGAAACAATCGATGTGATGGATGCGCTGGGATCCAACATCCGCGTAGATACCAAAGGCCGCGAAGTCATGCGCATTTTGCCACGCAATCATGATGGCGTGAACGAAGAATGGATTTCTGACAAAACGCGTTTCGTTTGGGATGGCCTGCGCCGCCAGCGCTTGGACACGCCTTACATCCGTGAAAACGGCAAACTGCGCAAAGCGTCATGGGGCGAGGCATTGGCCGCCGCCGCTGCCGCGATCAAGGGCAAAAAGGTTGCTGGTTTGATTGGTGATCTGGTGTCGGTCGAGGCTGCATTTGCGTTGAAACAATTGGTCACTGGATTGGGTGGCAATGTGGAATGCCGCGTAGACAACGCGCGTTTGCCCGCTGGCAACCGTTCGGGCTATGTCGGAACCGCAACGATCGAAGATATTGACAGCGCGAAATTCATCCAACTGATCGGCACAAACCCCCGTGATGAAGCGCCTGTTTTGAACGCACGCATCCGCCGTGCTTGGGCCAATGGCGCGCAGGTCGGTTTGGTTGGCGAGGCCGCAGATCTGACCTATGACTATGCGCATGTGGGCACTGATCGTGCCGCTTTGGCTGGGCTGCTGGGCAAAACACACGATGCCGTGCTGGACGCACCATCCATCGTGATCGTTGGCCAAGGCGCGCTGCGCGAAGCAGACGGTGCCGCCGTACTGGCCGCAGCGATGCAATTGGCTGAGGAGACCAAATCCAAATTGATGATCTTGCACACGGCTGCGTCCCGCGTCGGTGCAATGGACATTGGTGCTGTGACGACTGGCGGTTTGCATGCTGCGATTGACGGGGCTGATGTCATCTATAACCTTGGCGCTGACGAAGTTGAAATCGATGCTGGCGCATTCGTGATTTATCAGGGCTCACACGGTGACCGTGGGGCGCATCGCGCAGATATCATACTGCCAGGTGCCGCCTATACCGAAGAAAACGGTCTGTTTGTAAATACCGAAGGTCGCCCACAACTGGCCATGCGTGCAGGCTTTGCCCCTGGTGAGGCCAAGGAAAACTGGGCCATCTTGCGGGCGTTGTCAGCTGAATTGGACGCAACCTTGGCCTATGACAGTTTGGCACAACTGCGTCAGGCCTTGGTCGCAGAGGTTCCGCATCTGGCCCAGATCGACGAGATCGCAGAAAACGCGTGGGTTTTAGAAGCCACAGATAAATTGGGTGATGCATCCTTTAAGAATGCTGTGACTGACTTTTATCTGACCAATCCGATTGCTCGGGCCTCTAGCCTGATGGCCGAACTGTCGGCAAATGCCAAATCGCGTGGGCACAAGGTGGCAGCAGAGTGATGACCGATACGTTTTTGATAGCATGTTTGGCCTGCGCCGCGACATTGTTTGTTGCGGGCTGTCAAGCTATGCAATCTGAAACGGCACGTGCTGAAACGATCCGATATCTTGGCCTACAGACCAAGCTGTTGACATCGGATTTGGTGCAATTTCACGTCACGCTTAGCGGTACTGACAATGCAAAAGCGGTCGAAGATTATGCAAAATGTGCCGCTGCGCAATATACACTGATCCGCGGTTTTGGGTTCGCACGTCATGTACGAACCCGTGTTGGACGTGACGGTGTTCGCTGGAATGCCGATGCTGTTTACACAGTGTCTGCAGGTCTACCGAATGGCCTGAAAACATTAGATGCAGAGGTTGTCGCAGACAGCTGCAAATTAAACGAAATACCAATGGTGTGAGGACCGATGGCTGATTTCCTAAATACAACGGGCGGAATGGCCCTGATTATCGTGGCACAGGTTTTAGCTGTGGTCGCATTCGTAATGATTAGCCTGCTGTTTTTGGTCTATGGCGACCGCAAAGTTTGGGCTGCTGTCCAAATGCGCCGTGGACCAAACGTGGTGGGGGCCTTTGGTCTGCTACAGACCGTTGCTGATGCCTTGAAATATATCGTGAAAGAAGTTGTCGTACCGGCGGGGGCTGACAAAACAGTCTTTATGTTGGCGCCGATGACATCGTTTGTTTTGGCAATGATCGCTTGGGCAGTTATTCCATTCAATGACAGCTGGGTATTGTCAGACATTAACGTGGCCATTTTGTATGTCTTTGCCGTTTCCTCGCTTGAGGTTTATGGCGTGATCATGGGCGGTTGGGCATCGAATTCGAAATACCCGTTTTTGGGATCGCTGCGCTCTGCTGCGCAAATGATTTCTTACGAAGTTTCGATTGGCTTGATCATTATCGGCGTAATTATTTCCACAGGATCTATGAACTTTGGCGATATCGTTCGTGCGCAGGATGGGGATTACGGTTTCTTTAGCTGGTATTGGTTGCCACATTTCCCAATGGTGTTTTTGTTCTTTATTTCGGCTTTGGCTGAAACGAACCGCCCACCGTTCGATTTGCCCGAGGCGGAATCTGAACTGGTGGCTGGATACCAAGTGGAATATTCATCCACCCCATTCTTGCTGTTCATGGCGGGGGAATACATCGCAATTTTCCTGATGTGTGCGCTGACATCACTGCTGTTTTTCGGCGGTTGGTTGTCACCAATTCCTGGCATCCCAGACGGGGCGTTGTGGATGGTCGGCAAAATGGCGTTCTTCTTCTTTATCTTTGCGATGGTTAAGGCGATTACACCACGCTATCGCTATGACCAGTTGATGCGATTGGGATGGAAAGTATTCTTGCCATTTTCATTGATCTGGGTCGTATTCGTGGCCTTTATGGCGAAATTTGAACTGTTCGGCGGCGCCTATGCCCGTTGGATGATCGGAGGGTAATATGGCGCAGATCGATTACACACGTGCCGCCAAATATTTCCTGTTACAGGATTTCTGGGTCGGTATGAAATTGGGATTAAAGTATTTCTTTGCCCCCAAAGCTACGTTGAACTATCCCCATGAAAAGGGCCCAATCAGCCCACGTTTTCGCGGTGAACATGCGCTGCGTCGCTATCCCAATGGCGAAGAACGCTGCATTGCCTGCAAGTTGTGCGAAGCGGTCTGTCCAGCCCAAGCGATCACAATCGACGCCGAACCGCGTGAAGACGGCAGCCGCCGGACCACACGGTATGACATTGATATGACGAAATGTATCTACTGCGGCTTCTGCCAAGAGGCATGCCCTGTTGATGCGATTGTCGAAGGTCCGAATTTCGAATTTTCGACCGAAACCCGCGAAGAGCTGTTTTATAACAAAGAAAAGTTGTTAGAGAATGGCGATCGCTGGGAATCGGAAATTGCCCGCAATTTGGAAATGGATGCACCCTACCGATGAGCGACGCAAAAAACCCATTTCAGGATATGATTCAAGCGGCACAGGATATGGTGAAATCCATTAATCCTGCGCTTGAAACATTTTCCCCCAAAGGTTTCGAAGCAATGTGGCCGACCATGCCCAAAGAGGTCATGGAAATGTATTTCGGCAATGCCTTTAACAAAGATGGGTTGGATGCAAAAACACGTCTTTTGCTGACCTTGGCGGGTTTGACCATCCAAGGTGCGCAAAATGATGCCGCCCTGCGTCAAACAGTGAAACACCTGTTAGAGGCTGGGGCACACAAACAAGAGATTATCGAAACAATCGGCCAAATGTCGATGTTTGCAGGTTTACCCGCTATGACACGGTCCATGCAGTTGGCCCAGGAAGTCATGGAAGACAAAGAGGAAAAAGACACATGAGCGTTGTAACCTTTGCGTTCTATTTGTTCGCGCTGTGCACCATTACTGGGGGCCTGTTTACGGTAATCAGCCGCAATCCGGTCCATTCTGTGCTGTGGTTGATTTTGGCCTTTTTGTCATCGGCCGGTTTGTTCGTCTTGCTGGGTGCAGAATTCGTCGCAATGTTGCTGGTCATTGTTTATGTCGGTGCGGTTGCGGTTTTGTTCTTGTTTGTGGTCATGATGCTTGATGTCGACTTTGCAGAGCTTAAGGCAGAAATGGCGCAATATATGCCGCTGGCACTGTTGATTGGTGTGGTGTTGTTGATGCAGCTGGCCATGGCCTTTGGCGCATGGGAATTTGCGGATACGGCGCAATCGGCGCGTGCGGCGATCACGCCTGCTGATGAACATAACACGGCTGCATTAGGATTGATTTTGTATGATCAGTATTTCCTATTGTTCCAACTGGCAGGATTGATTTTGCTGGTTGCGATGGTGGGTGCAATTGTTCTGACATTGCGTCACCGCAAAGATGTAAAACGTCAAAATATTTTGGCACAAATGTATCGCGATCCAGCCAAAGCGATGGAATTGAAAGACGTAAAACCGGGGCAGGGGCTGTAAGCCACCTATCGGATATAACACGGGAACCGAGGTTAAAATGATTGGTTTAGAACACTACCTGACAGTCGCGGCAACGCTGTTTGTCATTGGTATCTTTGGGCTCTTCCTGAACCGGAAGAACGTCATCATCCTGCTGATGTCGATTGAACTGATGTTGCTGGCAGTGAACATCAACTTGGTCGCATTTTCCAGTTATCTGGGCGACTTGGTGGGGCAGGTGTTCACGCTGTTCGTCTTGACCGTTGCTGCCGCCGAGGCCGCGATTGGTCTGGCGATTTTGGTCAGCTTCTTCCGGAACCGTGGTACGATTGCCGTCGAAGACGTCAACGTGATGAAGGGGTAAAGACATGGAAAAGATCATCCTATTTGCCCCATTGGTTGGCGCAATTATTGGCGGCTTTGGTTGGCGCATTATCGGTGAACGGGGCGCACAGATCCTGACCACCAGCCTGTTGTTTTTGGCCGCCGCGCTTAGCTGGATTGTGTTTCTTGGGTTTGACGGCGAAACACAGCACATTCAGATCCTGCGCTGGATTGAATCGGGCGCTTTGTCCACCGATTGGTCGATCCGTTTGGACCGTATGACCGCCATTATGCTGATTGTTGTGACGTCGGTGTCGGCCTTGGTCCACCTCTATAGCTTTGGCTATATGGCGCATGACGACAATTGGACCCATGATGAAAGCTATCGCGCCCGATTTTTCGCGTATCTGTCATTCTTTACATTTGCCATGTTGATGTTGGTGACATCCGACAATTTGGTTCAAATGTTTTTCGGATGGGAAGGCGTGGGCGTTGCATCCTATCTGTTGATTGGGTTTTACTATAAAAAACCATCTGCAAACGCCGCGGCGATCAAAGCGTTCGTTGTCAACCGCGTGGGTGATTTCGGCTTTGCCTTGGGGATTTTTGGTCTGTTCTATCTGACGGGCAGCGTCAAATTTGATGATATCTTTGCCTATGCACCGAAACTGGCGGATATGCAGCTGCATTTCCTATGGACGGAATGGAACGCTGCGAACCTGTTGGCATTTTTGCTGTTCGTGGGTGCGATGGGTAAATCAGCCCAGTTGATCCTGCACACATGGTTGCCTGACGCGATGGAGGGTCCGACACCGGTATCGGCGTTGATCCACGCCGCAACCATGGTGACTGCGGGGGTATTTTTGGTCAGCCGTATGTCGCCCCTGATGGAATATGCGCCAGAGGCGATGGCCTTTGTCACGTTCTTGGGCGCAACAACGGCGTTTTTTGCGGCCACCGTTGGGTTGGTGCAAAACGATATCAAACGTGTGATTGCCTATTCGACCTGTTCGCAGCTGGGCTATATGTTTGTCGCAGCCGGTGTTGGTGTGTATTCCGTGGCCATGTTCCACCTGTTTACACACGCATTTTTCAAGGCGATGTTGTTCCTTGGTGCAGGGTCTGTGATCCATGCGATGCACCATGAACAGGATATGCGAAATTACGGCGGTCTGCGCCATAAAATCCCCTATACCTATTGGGCGATGATGATTGGCACCTTGGCCATTACAGGTGTTGGTATTCCGCTGACACATTTCGGTTTCGCCGGTTTCTTGTCCAAAGACGCCGTGATCGAAAGCGCATGGGCAGGCACCGCAGGTGGTTATGCGTTCTGGATGTTGGTGATCGCCGCGCTGTTTACATCATTTTACAGCTGGCGTTTGATTTTCCTGACCTTCTACGGCGCACCGCGTGGCGACAAACATACGCATGAACATGCGCATGAAAGCCCAATGGTTATGTTGATCCCCTTGGGTGTATTGGGTTTGGGCGCAGTATTTTCAGGGATGATCTGGTTCAACAGCTTCTTTGGGGATCATGACAGCGTAAACAAATTCTTTGGGATCCCCACCCATGCCGAGGCTGTGGCCGAAGGGCATGGAACGGATACAGCATCGCATGGCGACGATCATGCCGCCATTGGCGTTGCCCCAAAGGGCGCGATTTTCATGCACCCCGACAACCACGTTATGGATGATGCGCACCACGCCCCTAAATGGGTCAAAGTCAGCCCGTTCATTGCAATGGTAATCGGGTTTGTCATGGCGCTTTGGTTCTATATCTGGAATCCGGAAATGCCCAAGAAATTGGCGGAAACGCAGCGGCCATTGTATCTGTTTTTGTTGAACAAATGGTATTTCGACGAAATCTATGATGCGATATTTGTCAAACCTGCAATGGCGCTGGGACG
The DNA here is from genome assembly GCA_964633145.1 of uncultured Phaeobacter sp. Taxonomy (GTDB): domain Bacteria; phylum Pseudomonadota; class Alphaproteobacteria; order Rhodobacterales; family Rhodobacteraceae; genus CAJXSD01. The sequence goes on from CAZWFE010000004.1 coordinate 58,479, forward strand.
GTTTTTATGGAAACGCGGCGATACACAAACCATTGACGGTTCCATTAACGGAATTGCAATGGGCATCGTTCCGTTCCTGACACGTTTGGCCGGCCGTGCGCAGTCTGGCTATATCTTTACCTATGCCTTTGCCATGGTCATTGGCATTGTCGTTCTAATCACTTGGATGAGCTTCAGCGGAGGAGCACACTGATATGGATAACCATCTTCTTTCCATTGTCACATTTGTGCCTGCTCTGGCTGCGCTGATCTTGATGGTTTTGGCGCGTGGTCAGGACGCGGCTGCTGATTTGGTCGCAAAACGGTTTGCATTGATTGCAACCAGTGCAACATTTTTGCTGTCTTTGTTTATCTTGGCGCAATTCGATTCCCAAAATACAGGGTTCCAGATGGTCGAAACGGCGGACTGGATCCTTGGGTTGCAATATAAAATGGGTGTAGACGGCATCAGCGTTTTGTTTGTGCTGCTCACAACATTCATGATGCCTTTGGTCATTTATGCGTCTTGGGATGTGTCGCACCGTGTCAAAGAATATATGATCGCCTTCCTTGTGCTTGAAACGCTGATATTGGGCGTGTTCATGGCCTTGGATCTGTTCTTGTTCTATCTGTTCTTTGAAGCAGGTTTGATCCCGATGTTCCTGATTATTGGGATCTGGGGCGGCAAGAACAGAATCTATGCGTCGTTCAAATTCTTCTTGTACACACTGCTTGGGTCCGTTTTGATGCTGATTGCGATGATTACGATGTATTTCATTGCACAGACATCCGACATTCCGACATTGATGACGACAAATTTCGCATCAGATTCCTTTGAGGTCTTGGGGATCCATGTGGTCGGCGGATTGCAGACACTGTTGTTCTTGGCGTTTTTTGCAAGTTTTGCTGTAAAAATGCCAATGTGGCCCGTCCATACCTGGCTGCCCGATGCGCACGTTCAGGCGCCAACGGCGGGGTCAGTGGTTCTGGCTGCGATCCTGTTGAAAATGGGCGGCTATGGTTTCTTGCGCTTTAGCCTGCCGATGTTCCCTGTTGGCTCGGCTGTTATGGCGGATCTGGTGTTCTGGATGTCGGCGATTGCGATTGTTTACACATCCTTGGTCGCCTTGGTCCAAGAGGACATGAAAAAACTGATCGCCTATTCATCGGTTGCGCATATGGGCTATGTGACAATGGGTATCTTTGCTGCAAACCAGCAAGGTATCGATGGTGCAATTTTCCAAATGCTAAGCCACGGCTTTATTTCCGGCGCTTTGTTTTTGTGTGTGGGTGTGATTTACGATCGCATGCATACCCGTGAAATCGATGCCTATGGCGGATTGGTCAATCGTATGCCAGCCTATGCGATGATTTTCATGTTCTTTACCATGGCAAACGTCGGACTTCCTGGGACGTCTGGGTTTATTGGTGAATTTTTGACCCTGATGGGGATTTTCCAAGTCAACACATGGGTTGCGGCATTTGCGACATCTGGCGTTATCTTGTCCGCGGCCTATGCGCTATGGTTGTATCGCCGTGTGGTCATGGGGGATTTGATCAAGGAATCCTTGCGTTCGATCACAGATATGACAGGCCGCGAACGTGCAATATTTGCACCTTTGGTGGCGATGACACTGATCCTTGGGATCTATCCTGCACTTGCCTTAGATATCATTGGCCCATCCGTAGAAGCGTTGGTCCAAAACTATAACACCGCCCTTGCGGCTGCTGACATCCTGCCAGCAGCTCAGGCTGCAGCACATTAACGGGAGACTGGGACAATGGTCCAAGCCGATTTGAATATTATTCTGCCGGAAATCGTTATTTCAGTTTACGCAATGGTTGCCTTGTTGGTGGCAGTGTATACCCGCCAAGATAAGTTGGCCCCAATCTTGACGTGGGTCACCGCGGGCCTGTTTTTGGTGGTTGGTCTTTGGGTGTCTGGAATAACAGGAAACACGACTGCCTTTAACGGAATGTTTGTAAACGACGGTTTTGCACGTTTTGCCAAGGTTACAATTTTGCTATCCGCCGCCGCTGTCTTGATCATGTCACAAGAATACATGACGCGCCGTGGATTGTTGAAATTCGAATATCCCATTTTGATTGCATTGGCAGCTGTCGGAATGATGATGATGGTGTCTGCGGGCAACTTGATGTCATTGTACATGGGATTGGAACTGCAGTCTTTGGCACTATACGTGGTCGCGTCGTTCCGTCGTGACAGCGTCAAGTCGACCGAAGCAGGGATGAAGTATTTTGTCCTTGGTGCGCTGTCATCTGGTTTGCTGTTATATGGTGCGTCCTTGGTTTACGGTTTCTCTGGAACCACAGATTTTGCAGGCATCGCAGCCGCCGCGCATGATGGCGGATCGATTGGAATGTTGATCGGTTTGGTATTGGTCGTTTCTGGCCTGGCATTCAAAGTGTCGGCCGTGCCGTTCCACATGTGGACACCTGACGTCTACGAAGGATCGCCCACACCTGTCACAGCATTCTTTGCGACAGCACCGAAAGTGGCGGCAATGGCATTGTTTGCCCGTGTCGTGCATGACGCATTCGGCAGTGTCACAGCACAATGGCAACAGGTCGTGATTTTGCTGTCGGTCTTGTCTATGTTCTTGGGCGCCTTTGCTGCGATTGGACAAACGGATATCAAACGATTGATGGCGTATTCGTCCATTGCGCATATGGGGTATGCGTTGATGGGATTGGCATCTGGCACTATGTTTGGTGTCCAAGCAATGCTGTTGTATATGGCGATCTATGTGACAATGAACATTGGTACCTTTGCCTTTATCCTAAGCATGGAAAAGGACGGGCAGCCCGTGACCTCAATTTCGGCGTTTAATATGTTGTCACGCACCGCACCGGCCAAAGCGATTGCAATGCTGGTTTTGCTTGTCAGCCTTGCGGGACTACCACCTGCCGTTGGCTTCTTTGGTAAGCTTAAAGTATTGCAAGCTGCATTAGATGCTGACTTGGCTTGGCTTGCGATTGCGGGTGTCATTGCTTCGGTGATTGGTGCGTACTACTATCTGCGTATTGTATTTTTGATGTTTTTTGGTCAGTCCCAAGAGGACGCATTGGATCATCGCAGTACGCCCGTTTTGACCACGATGCTAATGGCGACGGCCGTTATTATGATTGCTGGTATTGCCGTGAAACTGTTTGGTGTCGATAATGCCGCGATGGCGGCGGCAGCAACACTTGTCCAATAAATTTCCACAGACCTATGATCGGCGGGTGCTGCCTCAAGTGGACAGCACCAACGCCGAAGCTGGTCGTATCATAGGTTCAATCACACGACCCACCTGGATTTTAGGTCTGCGTCAAACACAGGGGCGGGGCCGTCGTGGCCGCCCGTGGTCAGACCCTGACGGGAATTTTGCCGCAACTTTGGTATTGATACCCGATCAGCCGGCGCATCAATTGGCCCTACGGTCGTTTGTCGCATCGTTGGCGTTATATGATGCGCTGACGCTGTTAACGCGTCGGTCCGATGTGTTTACATTGAAATGGCCAAATGATGTTTTGCTAAATGGGTCTAAGTTGGCTGGTATTTTGCTGGAAACCTTGCCACGCAACGGGCAATCCCCAGGGTTAGCAATTGGCATCGGGGTGAATTTGTTAAACACACCTGCGACCGACCGATTGGAACCACAGGCATTGCGGCCTGTTTCCGTTCTGTCTGAATTGGGCATGACCCTTTCGCCACAAGATTTTCTTGATGCTTTGGCAACAAGCTACGCATATTTTGAAACCCAATTTGTAACCCATGGATTTTCTGCGATACGCGATGCATGGTTGGCGCGTGCAGCACGTTTGGGTGAACAAATTACGGCAAAAACTGTTAAGCAGACAATCACCGGTCGCTTTGATACCATTGATTTGGACGGGCAATTGGTTTTACACAATGCACAAGGGCGGCACGTCATTGCTGCTGCGGATGTATTTTTTAAGGACGACACTGATGCTGTTGGCAATTGATTGTGGGAACACAAACACAGTTTTTTCGATCTGGGACGGACAGGAATTTATTGCGACCTGGCGTACGGCGACGGAACATCAACGCACGGCGGATCAATATTTTGTCTGGCTTAGCACGCTGATGTCATTGAACAAGATATCTGCGCAGATCACGGATGTTGTGATTTCATCGACGGTTCCACGGGTTGTGTTTAACTTGCGCGTTCTTGCAGATCGATATTTTGGCACGCGCCCCTTGGTGGTGGGCAAACCTGATTGTTTGCTGCCCTGTGATGTTCGCGTCGACGATGGCACGTCAGTGGGGCCAGATCGCTTGGTAAATACGGTATCAGGTTTTGATTTATTCGGCGGCAATTTGGTTGTCGTTGACTTTGGCACGGCGACGACATTTGACGTGGTTGATCAAGATGGCGCCTATATTGGCGGCGTTATTGCCCCTGGTGTGAATTTGTCATTATCTGCCCTACATCAGGCCGCGGCCGCGTTGCCGCACGTTGATATCGGCAAACCCCTAAACGTAATTGGTACGAATACTGTCGCCTGTATGCAATCAGGTGTGTTTTGGGGCTATATCGGCTTGATTAAAGAGATATGCACCCGTATCAAGGCAGAACACGATAAACCGATGCGCGTGATTGCAACTGGGGGATTGGCCCCATTGTTTGACGCGGCTGATAACGTATTTGACGCCTATCAGGATGACCTGACCATGCATGGATTGCGTTTGATCCATGATTATAACAAATTGAACGGATAAAGAATGACCGCTGATCGACTAATTTATTTGCCCCTGGGTGGTGCCGGTGAAATTGGGATGAATGCCTATGTTTACGGCTATGGACCTGCAGGCAAGGAACGTCTGATCGTGGTTGATTTAGGCGTCACATTTCCAGACATGGACACCACGCCTGGTGTTGATCTGATCCTGCCCGATATTTCATGGCTAAAAGAACGCCGCAATCAGATTGAGGCGATATTCATCACCCACGCACACGAAGACCACATTGGTGCCATTGGCCATCTATGGGGCGAACTTGGTGCGCCGATTTATGGACGTGCTTTCACAGCGCATTTGGGGCGCCACAAACTTGCGGACGCTGGGCATTCGGAACAAGCCTTTAAAACTGTATCAGCATGGCCTGCTGTGACGAAAGCGGGGCCATTTTCCGTTGGTTTCTTGCCAATGTCGCATTCCATTCCCGAAAGCAGCGCATTGGTGATCGATACCCCCAAAGGGCGGTTGATACACACAGGCGATTTCAAACTTGATCCGTCGCCGATTGTTGGCGAACCCTTTGATCCTGATCTGTGGGCTTCGGTTGCGCAGGGCGGCGTGAAAGCCTTGATTTGTGACAGCACGAATATCTTTACCCCGCATGCGGGACGTTCGGAATCTGTTTTGGGGCCTGACATCGAAGCGTTGGTTGCCAGCGCGCCTGCGATGGTCGTGGCAACGACATTTGCATCAAACGTCGCACGCGTCAAAACACTGGCGGATGCCGGTGCGCGGGCAGGGCGGTCAATCTGTTTGATGGGTCGCGCAATGCGCCGCATGATTGAGGCATCGATCGCAACGGGTGTTTTATCTGATTTCCCAAATGTTGTCAGTCCCGAAGATGCGGTCAATATTCCGCGCGAAAACCTGATGCTGTTGGTGACAGGCAGCCAAGGCGAACGCCGCGCTGCAACCGCGCAGTTGGCAAATGGTAAATTCATGGGCATGACGTTGAAAGAAAACGATTTGTTTCTGTTTTCGTCAAAAACGATCCCGGGCAATGAACGTGGTGTTATCCGCATCATGAACCAGCTGTCTGAAAAAGGCGTCGATATTGTTGATGACAGCAATGGCCGTTATCACGTATCGGGCCATGCAAACCGTCCGGATTTGCAACAAATGCATGCTTTGGTCAAACCAGATTTGATTATCCCGATGCATGGGGAACATCGCCATTTGCGTGAACATGCCAAACTGGCGAACGAAGCAGGCATTCCATCCGTTGTCTGCGTCAACGGAATGATGATTGAAATTTTAGATGGCGGTACCAAGGTCGCCGAATATGTCGATACTGGGCGCCGTTATCTGGACGGATCCACGCAATATGGCGCGTTCGATGGGATTGTTCGCGATCGTATTCGTATGGCATTAAATGGGCATGTGACAGTTTCGATCATTTTGGACGAAGATGATGAACTGTTGGGTGAACCGTGGTGTGATACGATGGGATTGCCGGAAACAGGGCGGTCCAACGCATCGCTGGTTGACGCATTAGAAGAAGACCTGAGCCAGGCAATCGGGCGCGCAGGGTCTGCCACGATTACAGATGATGACAAGTTGGAAGACCGCTTGAAGCGCCAGACGCGTCAAACCTGTCAGACAGAAATCGGGAAAAAACCAGAAGTTACCGTCATTATCAGCCGCTTGATGTAAGGCATCAATCGGCTAGACGCGGTTTGTTTCCAAAAACATTCTAAATGCAGTTAGGTCATGGGCAAAGTTGTTTAGCCGGCTTTCGTCCCAGTCCTGAAAACATGTCAACACATCGGGCATTAATTCGGCCTGTAGGCGACCGATGAAACCGGCCCCCTGTGGTGTTATAAAAACGCGCTTTGAACGCTTATCAGCCTCAACGCCTTGAATTTGAACATAGCTCACAGCTGTGAATTTTTTGACAGTTTTCGTGACAGCAGGTTGCAAAACCTCGACAGCGTCTGCAATTTGACTGATTGATGCTCCTTTGGGGCCGCATGATAGAATATGGTTCAAAATGACATATTGTGGATAGGTTACATCATGTCCACGCAGCAATTGGGCCAGTCTATTATTGTAAATTTGGGTCATTAGACCCAATTCCGCAGCCAGCTTTAGCGCCGTATCCATCTGTAACTTGGCAGTATTTTGCATAAACCATTATCCTTTGCACCTGTCATGGTGCAAAGTTATGCAAAATCCGTGCCTTTTGTATTAACCGGCGCGCCGTTCGTCGAAACTTAGTGCAATAAAGCTTGGCAGATGATCGCCCATACCCACAATTTTATTGTCACCATGATTGGGTTTTCTGTCGCGTGCCGCCGATGGATTGCGCGTACGCGCTGAACGCTCTTTGGGTTTATCCTGTGTCGCGTCTGGCTTTGGCTCGTGCTTGTGTTGTTTTTGCGTTTGCTGCTCAGGCTGCTTTTGCGGCTCTGGTTCGCTTTTGTTCGGGTTCTCGACGCGTGGGATTTCTTTGTTAATCAACGCCTCGACAGCGGCCAATGCCTTTTCGTCGCGCTTTGAACATATCATAAATGCCTTGCCTGAACGGCCTGCACGGCCTGTGCGACCGATCCGGTGCACATAGTCCTCGGCATGGCCGGGAACGTCAAAGTTAAACACATGGCTAACCGATGGAACATCTAGCCCCCGTGCGGCCACGTCCGAAGCCACCAGAAAACGCAATTTGCCTTCTCGAAAATCATCTAGGGTTTTGGTCCGCAACGATTGATCCAAATCGCCATGAATTGGCGCAGCTTGATAGCCGTATTTGTTCAGCGACTTTGCGCAGATGTCGACATCTGTTTTACGATTACAGAAAATGATCGCATTTGTGCAGGCATCCCCTTCCATATCGATTAAGGCACGCAGCGTTTTGCGTTTTTCGCTGGCTTCACGATCTCTTCGTGATGCTTGCAGCATGATAACGCCTTGGGCGATATTTTCTGATGCTGTGGCTTGGCGGGCCACTTCGACACGTGTTGGTGCGGATAGGAATGTATTGGTGATCCGTTCAATTTCAGGCGCCATCGTTGCCGAGAAAAACAGCGTTTGACGCGTGAACGGCGTAAGGCCAAAAATACGTTCAATATCGGGAATAAAACCCATATCCAGCATACGGTCGGCTTCGTCGACGACCATAATCTGAACGCCCGTCAACAGCAATTTGCCACGCTCAAAATGGTCTAGCAAACGTCCAGGGGTCGCGATCAATACGTCGACACCCTTGTCGATCAGCATGTCTTGCTCTTTAAAGCTGACACCACCGATCAGCAACGCTTTGGTCAGCTTAAGATGCTTGGTGTAGGTGTCGAAATTTTCTGCGACCTGTGCGGCCAATTCGCGTGTCGGGCACAATACCAAGGACCGCGGCATCCGTGCGCGCGCACGTCCGCGCGCCAACATATGGATCATTGGCAGTGTAAAGCTGGCGGTTTTGCCGGTGCCGGTCTGTGCGATGCCCAAAACATCTTTGCCCTCAATCGCGGCAGGTATTGCACCAGCTTGGATGGGGGTAGGGGTTTCGTATCCCGCGTCTTCGATCGCTTTTAGTATTTTCGGGTTCAGATTTAGGTCTGTGAACTTTGTCATTTTTATCCGTTACAACCGGACTGGTGACGCCCGAGAATTACCTATGGTCAGGCCATGCCTGTTGTGTGGTGTGCATATAGAAAAATATGCACGAGGTCAACCAATGCCTTATGTACGTCTGGCTCTGCGCCTTTGGGTGGTGGCGCAGACGGCTTAGACCATCATTTCTTTGGTCGCTGACAGCGTAATATCAGAATAGTCCCGTTCGACACGATCGATATCCCACTGCAAACGTGTCAGGAAAACCATGTCACCGTCATTGTCGGTTGCGATATGTTGTTTGTTCGCGGCCGCGAATTTTTCACAGGCCACTTTGTCGCCGTTGATCCACCGTGCAGATGTAAATTGCGATGGTTCAAATCGGACGGGCAGGCCATATTCCAGTTCAATTCGGCTGGCTAACACTTCAAATTGCAACGCACCGACAACGCCAACGATAAAGCCCGATCCAAAGGTGGGTTTGAACACCTTAGCGGCACCTTCTTCGGCGAACTGCATCAACGCCTTTTCCAAGTGCTTTGCTTTCATCGGGTCGCCCGCACGACAGGTTTGCAACAATTCCGGCGCAAAGGACGGGATACCGGTTGCACGCAGCGCTTCGCCTTCGGTCAGGGTGTCGCCAATGCGCAACTGACCATGGTTTGGAATGCCGATGATGTCGCCGGCCCAGGCCTCTTCGGCCAATTCCCGATCCGAGGCTAGGAACAGAACCGGATTTGAAATCGCCATTGGTTTTTTCGACCGAACATGGGTCAATTTCATTCCGCGTTTGAAATGCCCTGATGCCAATCGGACAAAGGCCACGCGGTCACGGTGTTTTGGATCCATGTTTGCCTGCACTTTGAACACAAAGCCCGTGACTTTGGTTTCGTCAGGACTGATCTGGCGCGGGGTGGCAGATTGGGGCTGTGGAACTGGGCCATAGGTGCCAATGCCATGCATCAATTCTTTGACGCCAAAGGAATTGATGGCAGAGCCGAACCAAATGGGTGTCATATGCCCCTCAAGAACCGATTGCGGGTCTAGTGTTGGCAGCAATTCGCGGGCCATTTCAATTTCTTCTTGCAGTTTTTCCAGCAAATGTGGTGGAACATGTTCGGCAAGTTTCGGGTCGTCCAACCCATTGATTTCGATGCTATCAGCGACGCGATTGCGGTCTGCGCGGTCTACCAATTCCAACCGATCGCGCAGCATATCATAACACCCAATAAAATCGGCGCCAACGCCAATTGGCCAGCTGGCGGGTGTGACATCAATCGCTAGGTTTTCTTGGATTTCATCGATAATTTCGAATGTATCACGGCTTTCGCGGTCCATTTTGTTACAAAATGTCAAAATGGGCAGGTCGCGCAGGCGGCACACTTCGAACAGTTTGCGTGTCTGGCTTTCGACACCTTTGGCGCCATCAATGACCATCACGGCGGCATCCACAGCGGTCAGGGTGCGGTATGTGTCTTCGGAAAAATCACTGTGACCGGGGGTGTCGACCAGATTGAACCGATAATCCAGAAAATCAAATGACATGGCGGATGCACTGACGGAAATGCCGCGGTCTTTTTCCATCTGCATAAAATCGGACCGTGTGCGCCGCGCTTCGCCTTTGGCGCGGACTTGGCCTGCCATTTGGATGGCCCCGCCGAACAACAGAAATTTTTCGGTCAGGGTGGTTTTTCCGGCGTCAGGATGCGAAATAATCGCAAATGTGCGGCGACGCGCGATTTCTGCGGGCAATTCGGGATGATTTGATGTCTGTGTCATGGGCGTTGCTATATCCAATGCAATATGGCTTGGCAATCACAGAAAATCTGGTTTCGCGATCTCAAATGTGCGCACAGTCGTGGTGTTTTCTGATCGGTTATTTGCCTTGAAATCGTAAATTTAAAAACTTTGGTTTTGAAACTGGTTTCAGTCGGTATAGATACATTTTCATGCTTTGGTCTAAGGCAACGTTTCGCCCACATTCGCATTTGAAACCGTATTGGCGCTGTTGTCCATGACCTGTATAAAGATTTGCATGTGAAAAATGTCCCGTATCATATTGGTGTATATCAATTTATTGCGGGCATATAATCACCGGCTAAGCAAGAACCGGCAAAGTGAGAAAAGGGAAACATCATGGATCTAGGCATTAAAGGCAAACGTGGGTTGGTCTGCGCATCATCACAAGGTTTGGGCAAAGGGTGTGCGATTGCACTGGCCGAAGCGGGGGTCGATTTGGTCCTGAATGGTCGTCGCGCAGACATTTTGGAACAAACGGCGGATGAAATTCGATCAAAGTATCAGGTATCTGTCACTGCGGTTGCCGCAGATATCACAACACCTGACGGACGCGATGCTGTATTAGAGGCGGCGGGGCAAATTGATATTTTGGTCACCAACGCTGGCGGCCCACCCCCCGGTGTCTGGAGCGATTGGGACCGCGAAGATTTTATCAAAGCGCTAGACGCGAATATGCTAACGCCGATTGATCTGATGAAACGCTGTCTGCCAGGTATGATTGATCGCAGTTGGGGGCGTGTCGTCAATATTACATCGGGTTCGGTCAAGGCACCCATCGCGCAATTGGGGTTGTCAAATTCGGCGCGCGCAGGTCTGACAGGCTATGTAGCCGGGACCGCACGCCAAGTGGCCCCGCATGGCGTGGTGATCAATAACCTGTTGCCCGGGATCCACGATACAAACCGTGCCTTGTCACTGGATACAGGGGTTGCCCAAGCCCAAGATATTTCAATCGAACAGGCCAAAGAAAACCGCTGCGCCACAATCCCCGTGCGTCGGTACGGTACCATCCAAGAATTTGGATCAACTTGTGCGTTTATGTGTTCGCAACACGCGGGATTTATGATTGGGCAAAACGTATTGCTGGATGGCGGCGCGATGAACAGCACCCTTTGATTGCAATCCTATCACCATTTCGTCATAGCGCCATTTCATAGTGGCGCTATGCGTTTTTGCGGGTTAGCGATTACATAAATTACGAAGGGACTAAGCAATGATTGCAATCTATGTTTTATTGGGTACCGCTATTGCACTGGGGCTGTCTGCCTATAGCGTGCGCCAGGCGGTGACGGTTGATGGGTTTTTTGCGGGCCGTGACGGGCAAGGGCATGCGCCAGACCTGTGGACGCTAATCCTTAGCCAAGTGACAACATGGATTTTTGCACGGTCCTTACTGAATTCCGCGATTTTGGGTTATTATTATGGCATCGCAGGAACGCTTGCCTATGCGGCCTATTATTTGTCATTTTTAACGGGTGGGTTTTTCGTGGGCCGTTTGCGACGCGATGGGTATCATTCGGTCCAAGATTGGTTAAACACCCGCTTTGGCGCGGTTGGAACCCATGGGTATAATGCGGTGGTCGCGCTGCGCCTGTTGTCCGAAGTTTTTGCCAATCTGTTGGTGATTGGTCTGATTTTTCGGGTGGTCTTTCCTGAATTTGGGGCAGCATCAATTGTGTCGGTAATTGTGCTGTCCGTCTTTACGCTGATTTATTCCGCTTGGGGGGGATTGCGTGCATCACTACGAACCGATGTTTTGCAAATGCTGTTGTTTTTGGGCATCTTTGGCGTGGCCTTTGTATACCTGATCCTATCACCCGATTTCAGCACTGCGGCTGTTTTAACGGCTGATGGCACCGCGGGCGGCTATAATGGCTGGATTTTGTTATTGGTGGCATTCCTGCAGGTGCCATCCTATCCGCTGCATGACCCTGTTATGATGGATCGTGGATTTTTGGCGGATGAACGGACCACGCAGAAATCATTTTACTGGGCCTTTGTCATATCGGTTGCCTGTATCATCGGATTTGGGTTTTTCGGGATCCATGCCGCTCTGATGCAACAAGATATTGCAAATGATTTGTTGGGTACATGGGCTGTGATGTTTCCCGCACCTATCTTTGCCGCGCTGTTGGTATCTTTGTTGGTGTCGGGCGTGTCCACATTGGACAGTGCATTGGCATCCGCTGCACGATTGATGGTCGAAGAATGGCGCATCGCGCCCCGCAACCTGATGGGTGGGCGTTTGGTCATGGTGGTATTTTTGATCCTTGGGGCCGCGCTGACACTGTGGGGGAATGCCACGTTATTTGATGCTGTGGCCGTATCAGGCACCGCATCGATGTTTCTGACGCCACTTATTGTGGTATCTGTTTTGATGAACCGTCACGTTGCAGCATGGGCATTCATTGTATCCTTTGCTGCGGCAATTTTTGGCGGCGTGCTGTATTTTGCGCGCGCGTCGGCATGGGCCAGCGGTTTCTTGGTCGAGGGGCACAAATACGAACAACTGCTTGCGATCTGTGTGGGTGTTTTGATCTGCGGCACTGTGGCGTGTGTTTTTGGGTCATCGCGGGTTGCGTCACAGGATCGGGGCTGATACCAGATCTAAATAAACCTGATAACTTTTATCGGACATAAGATGACGGATCGTTCCATCACGACACCGCCGCGGTTGCAGATCAAAAATCTGACCCGTGTGATCAACGGCGTTGAAATCGTAAACAACATTTCATTGGCCATTCAGCCGGGTCAGGTGACGTGCCTGTTGGGGCCGTCAGGGTGCGGCAAATCCACCACGCTGCGAATGATCGCCGGTGTCGATATGCAAGACAGCGGTGAAATCTGGGTCGATGGTCAATTGATCTGCGATACTGTATTTCGTGTGCCGCCCGAACGGCGCAGTATCGGGTTGATGTTTCAGGATTTCGCCCTGTTTCCCCATTTGTCGGTCGCGGAAAATGTGGCCTTTGGCCTAAAGGGAACGCGCGATCAAAAACGCACCCGCGTCGAGGCGCTGTTGGACAAGGTGGGCCTGCGGCGTCTGATTGACCAATATCCCCATTCACTGTCTGGTGGTGAACAACAGCGGGTGGCATTGGCCCGTGCCTTGGCCCCAAGTCCGCGCATCATGCTGATGGACGAACCGTTTTCCGGTCTGGATAATCGCCTGCGCGACGGTATTCGCGATGAAACATTGGCCATTCTCAAGGCTGAGGATGCTGCCGTTTTGCTGGTCACCCACGAACCAGAAGAGGCGATGCGCATGGCAGATGAAATCGCGCTGATGCGGGCAGGGCGCATTGTGCAGCAGGGCGCGCCCTATAATATCTATAATGCACCGGTTGATCGCGCCGCAGTCGCATTTTTTTCCGATGTAAACGTGATCCAGTCGCAGGTGCATGGGGCCTTGGCGCAAACCCCCTTTGGGCAGTTTTTTGCACCAGGCTATCAAGACGGCACGCAGGTGGATATTGTGTTTCGCCCGCAACATATCCGCATTGATTTTGATCGCGCGGGCCGCGGGCCCAATCCAACAAAATCACAAGGTGTTGCCGCCCGTGGTCTGGTTGAACGCGCACGTTTCATGGGCAGCGAAAGTTTGGTTGAATTTAGAATGGATTTTGATGGATCCGTGATTAAAGCAACGGTGCCAAATGTGTTTTTGCCCAAAACTGGACAGCCGCTGTGGCTGACGATTCCACGCGACCGATGTTTCGTGTTTCCATCGGTCTAGATATCCTGCAGGCCAATTTCCGAAATACAGTTTTTATCGGTCATGTTAAACGGCACATATTCAATTGCGATTTTGGCTGGTGGTTGAACCACCCAAGATGCTGGAAAAATCAGGGGTTGGCGGCGATTTGACGCTGATATGGCATTTATCTGTGAATTTATCAATTCACCGTTGTGATCGTAACCTGTCAATCTGATAAAAAGTGTGGCCGCATTTGTACCTGAGCCTACGTTGGGATATTTAAGCTTGACCCAAATGCGATCAAGGTCAGTTGGGCCGGATAAAACAAATTCCGCCTTCTTGGGGAATGAACATTCTTGGTCGGCGGGCTGTCCCCAATTTGCAATGGGATAAGGTTTGAAACCAGCTTTCGCATTGATATTATTGGGATCAGTGGCGCTGATCAAGGCAATTGAAATGCACGCGATGAAAATCAGTTTTTGCAATTGGCTAACCTTTGATGAAATTTTGCAATTGGCTGTTTCCTACTTTCATATCACATAAAACGAATGCATTACGGAACATTTAACTAAAATTATCAAAATGAATTAAAATTTCGCCATGATTTGGGGCAGGTGATTGCGATGCGGTCTAACCCGATTGGATGGCCAATTTGCATCGGTTCAAAGTCGCCCAAATACGGCTTTTTTCACTTTTATCTTGGCAAAGGTGCATTATCGGCTTTAATCACGTGACGTAAATGAATAAATAGGTACCATAGCACAAAAGGGCGTGGGCCCGACACTACAGGAGAGTATGGATGCTGAACAATATTGGTTTGCCCGGATTACTGTTAATTGCAGTTGTCGTGTTGGTTTTATTTGGCCGCGGAAAAATCAGTTCTTTGATGGGCGAAGTGGGCAAAGGCATAACTGCATTCAAAAAGGGTGTGAATGACGGCACCAAAGAATTAGAAGAAGACGCATCAGAAATCGCAAAGGACGTCACACCATCATCGGACAAAGACAAGGTCTAATCCATGTTTGATATGGGGTGGTCGGAACTGTTGGTTATCGGCGTGGTCGCATTGATTGTCGTCGGTCCCAAAGATTTGCCAATTCTGTTTCGACGCGTTGGTCAATTTGTTGGCAAAGCCAAGGGCATGGCACGCGAATTTAGCTCGGCTATGAATCAGGCAGCTGATGAAACCGGAATGGCTGAGGTCAAAAAATCGCTGCAAGCTGCAACAAACCCGGTGCAAACGGGGTTGGACAGCGTAAAATCAGCAGCGACCGATTTTGCCAAATATGATCCCGAAAGCGAAACGGGGAAATTGGCGGCCGATCGCGAAGCAGCCCGAAAAAAAATTCATGACGCAACAGTTAAGCGGGCCGAGGAACGTCGTGCAGCTGAACAGGCCGCGGCACAGGCCGCCGCTGACGCCCAGGCCAAGTCCGAAACAGGTGACAGCGCGCCCGAACCGGAAACACAGCCCGCTAAGGACACTAAATGACAACGGACAATTTAGACGAATCGTCTGCGCCTTTGATCGAACATCTGGCTGAATTGCGCCAGCGTTTGATTTATTCTGCCTCGGCTTTTATCGTGGGCATGGTGATTTGTTTCACTGTTTGGAATCCGATTTTTGATTTCCTGACACACCCCTTGTGCTCTGCCATGGCGTTGAAAGGACATTCTGACTGCGGTCTGATTTTGATCAAACTGCAAGAAGGTTTCTTTGTCGCGATTTCGATTTCGTTGCTTGGCGGTTTGGTGCTGTCATTCCCGTTTATTGCATTCCAGATGTGGCGCTTTGTGGCGCCGGGTTTGTACAAATCAGAAAAGGGCGCATTTCTACCCTTCTTGATTGCGTCGCCTTTCATGTTTTTTCTGGGCGCCTCGTTTGCCTATTATGTTGTCACGCCGCTGGCCTTCGACTTCTTCTTGGGATTCCAGCAAGCCGGATCAGTATTGGGCGAAGGTGCAACAGGCGAAAATGCAGTTGCGGGTATTGCGTTTCAGGGCTCGGCCCAAGAATACCTAAGTTTGACGATCAAATTCATCGTAGCCTTTGGCCTATGTTTTCAGTTGCCTGTATTGCTGACACTACTTGGCAAAGCAGGGTTGGTCAGTGCCGAAGGTTTGGGCAATGTGCGCAAATATGCAGTTGTTGCGATTTTGGTGTTGGCCGCGCTGGTGACACCGCCTGATGTGATTACCCAAGCGATCTTGTTTGTCGTGGTCTATGGGCTTTATGAAATTTCTATTTTCCTGGTCGCACGTGTCGAAACCAAGCGTGAACAGCGGTTGCGTGAAGAAGGCCTGTACGACGAAGAAGAAGAATTTGATGATCCGTTGATGAAAGAGTTCGACGAGGACAAAGATGACTGATCACCGCGATTTGTCGCGAATTGCAGACGCGCTAGAGCGGATGTCGCCCGTGCCGGCGCCTGCACCGGACTTTGATAGCGCAGATGCATTCGTATGGCATACCGCGCCAGATCGATTGGTCCCCGTGCATCAGGTATCGCGTGTCGAACTGGCGTTACTGGTTGGTGTGAACCGTTCACGCGATACATTGTTGGCCAATACGCTGCAGTTTGCAAAAGGATTTGCCGCAAATAATGCGCTCTTATGGGGTGCAAGGGGGATGGGTAAATCATCGTTGGTCAAAGCAATCCATGGACATATTGTGTCACAGGGATTGCCATTGAAAATCGTTGAATTACAGCGCGAAGACCTGCCAAGCGTTACCCGTTTGATGGATCATCTGCGCGCGGCACCCTATCGGTTTTTACTGTTTTGTGACGATCTAAGCTTTAGTCACGATGACCAGCATTATAAATCCCTAAAGGCGATTTTAGATGGCGGAATAGAAGGCCGACCAGAAAATGTGTTGCTGTATGCAACATCGAACCGTCGTCACTTGATGCCGCGCGATATGATCGAAAACGAACGCTCTAGCGCAATTAATCCCGCAGAAGCGGTCGAAGAAAAAGTTTCGTTGTCGGATCGCTTTGGCCTGTGGCTGGGGTTCCATCCCTGTTCGCAGGATGATTACCTAACCATGATTTATGGATATTGTGACGCCTATGGAATTGACGTAGATCGCGACACGATCCGGGCTGAGGCAATAGAATGGACCGCGACCCGGGGATCACGGTCTGGTCGTGTGGCTTGGCAGTATTTTACAGATCTTGCTGGGCGCCAAGGGGTGCGTGTGTAACGCCCCCCCAACTTTATTTCGCCAGATATTGCATCGGATCGACGCTTTCAAATCCTTTGCGCACTTCGAAATGTACATAGGTTGGATTTCCATCGCGGACCTTACCCAACACAGCACCGCGTTTTACGGTTGCACCTTTCGATACGGCGATATTCCCCACATTGGCATATACCGTCAGCAGGTTATCTGCATGTTTGACGACAATGATTGGAACCTGGTTTGCATCCGCAGTAATGGCCGCAACGGTTCCCGCCTCAGCGGCAACAACGGATGTGCCTGCAGGGGCTGAAATGTCAATGCCGTCTGTTTTCCCCTTGACGTATTCGCGAATAATTTTCCCTTTGACCGGATATGCAAAACGTCCCCCAGATGGGGTGGCAACTGGCTTTGGCGCGGTTTGCGCAGGCTGTGCTGCGGGTGTCGGGACCGGCGTCACTGCCGCGGGCAGGGGGGTGCTGGCGCTTGGCGGGACAGGGGTCACACTGCCTGCACCGGGTGCGCTGATGGGCTCTTGTGGTGCCGGTTTCGGGGCTGACTGTCCCTTTGCCAAAGGAACCAACAGGACTTGGCCTTCGCGAATTGTGAAGTTTGCGTCCAAACTGTTCCATTCGGCCAACGACCGAACCGATACATTGTACAGCCGCGAAATGGTAAAGGCAGATTCCCCACGGACCACTTTGTGGCGGATGGGTTCAATTTTTGGATCCGATGGCCCTGTTTTTTGTGGCGCCGCTGTCGGGGTTTGCGGCGCTTGTTCAATCGCTGTTTGCGCCAAGCTGGTCACGTCAATTGTGCCGTTGTTTGCTGCGCCCGATGTGGGGGCTGTGTCTGGATCAACAGATTGTGCGGCCCCGCCGGCAACAGGTTTTGGCAGGGCAACAATTGCCCCATCGCGCAGTTTTTCATCAATCTTTAACCCGTTATATTCGGCCAATTCCGCCGGGTTTTGGTTTAGGCGGCTTGCGATTGACCCTACGGTTTCACCGCGTTTTGCGACGACAACCTGATAGGTTGGATATGAAATGACCCCACGACTGTCTGGCTGGGGCCGATTTTTCAACGCTTGGTTCACCGCCTCAGATGTGTCGAATTTATTATTTCGGAAATCCAAATCGAAATCATTTAATGATCCCAGTTGGCACCCAGATAGAATGATTGCAGTCAAACTGACTGCAGAAAAACGGGTGAATTTTTGCAAAGTTACTGCCATCTCAAATGCTCCTAGGGTCTTGGAATTGACCTTTTTGGGGTATATTAGCGTTCTTTTTCTAATCCTTCAACGAGCGGGACAAAACGAACCGACCTAAGTTCGTCATAGTCAAAGCCCGCATCCGTGCGCGTGACGCGGATCAGGTGTTGTACGTGGTCGGATTGTCCGACTGGGATCACCATAATCCCCCCTGGTTTTAGCTGTGATAACAATGTGCTAGGGGGGTCTTCGGCGGCTGCGGTGACGATAATACGATCAAAGGGTGCCTGATCGGGCAACCCATGGCACCCATCCGCCAAAATCGGCGTAATATTGCTAAGGTTCAGTTTTTGAAATGTCTTAGCCGCTTGCCTGACCAAGGGGCGGTGGCGTTCGACCGTATAGACGCGCCGCGCCAGCTGGCTGAGGATGGCTGCCTGATATCCTGATCCAGTGCCCACCTCTAATACTTTGTCACGGGGGCTGATTTTTAACGCTTGCGTCATTAACCCCACGACCGATGGTTGGCTGATTGTTTGCCCGCAGGCAATCGGCAGGGGCACATCGTCATAGGCGCGCGCTGCAAAGACACCAGTTACAAATTGGCCGCGATCAATGCGTTCCATGGCTGTCAAAACATGGGTGTCTGTTACACCTTTGGACCGGATGCCAAAGATGAACTGCATTTTGCGTTCAGCGTCTTGTGTCATGTGTCCGTTCTAAGATGATCTAGGGCGTCATAGGCTGTCATATCGGCACGCAGTGGGGTAACGGAAATATAGCCTTCTAAATTTGATTGCACATCTGTGTCGGGTGCCGCAGGGACATGCTGGTCGCCCCCTTGGATGAACAGAAATTCACGGCCCGACGCAGTTTTATGCGGTTGGGCTGAAAAATTGGATCCCTGCCTGCGCCCTTGGCGCACAACGCGTCGGCCCAACACTTGGTCCGCAGCAACCGGGGGGAAGTTGATGTTATAGAACAGGCGATAATCGTCGCGTTCCGGTGGCTGCGCGCTTAGGATGGATCGCACAACATTGGCCCCATGAATGATACTGGCGCCAAAGGGATCGTCCAGTTTTGCATTTTTTGGACCGAAATATTGCGACAGGGCAAAGGATGGAACACCTTGCAATGCCCCCTCCATCGCGGCGCCGATGGTTCCTGAATACAGCACATTTTCAGCCGAATTATTGCCGCGATTTACACCGGACAAAATCAGATCAGGTTTTTGATCGGCCATAACGTGATACAGGCCCGCCAAGACACAGTCGGCCGGATTTCCTTCGATCGCGTAACGACGATCAGACAGTTTGGTAATCAACATTGGGTTTGTATAGCTGATGCAATGCCCAACGCCGGATCGTTCCTGCGCGGGGGCGATTGTCCAAACCTCGCCTGTGGGGCCCGCCAGTTCATGGGCGATGGCGGTCATTGCGATCAGGCCTGGTGCATTTATTCCATCATCATTGGTAATCAAAATGCGCATATTGTACCCCTGTGCTAACCTGTGCCTGTTTCTGACATAGATTAGGGCACAGCGCGCTGCAAGCCCTGCGCGAAATCAAAGATTAAGTGTTGCCAAAAGGCGTGCTGCCTCAGCCATTGGGTCAGCCAATTCATCGCGGTTTTCACCTGGATAAAACCGTGCCCGAACGGCCGTTGGCATAGGGGCGGGGTTTAACACGCGGACCATGGGCCCAGTGTTTGCCGTTTCTGCTGCCCAGCTGTTGACCAACGACATTTGGGCGGCCTTGGTCGCGCCATATGCCCCAAAGAATTTTTCACCTGTGTGGACGTCGTCAAAAAACACGGCCTGCCCAGCGTCGCCCAACAAGGGGGCCACATATGTAATCAAGGTGGCCGTCGCTGTCACGTTCAGGTCAACGGATTTTCCGAAATCCTTCATATCCAGTGTCGATGTCAGCATCAAAGGGGCTGCGTGGATTGCGGTGTGAACCCACAGATCAATTTTTCCCCAGCGATCATAAATTGACCGACACAAATGCGCCATAGCATCGGCGTTTGTTATATCCATGGGGGCCAAGGTGGCCTGACCTGATTTGGCCTTGATCCGATCATCCAATTCCTCAAGCGCGCCTGTTGTGCGCGCGACAGCAATAACATGATAGTCCGGCGCCAGTTCTGTGGCGATTGCAGCACCCAATCCGCGGGATGCACCTGTAATAAGAGCAAGTTTTTCAGTCATACCCGTCTGTTGATCGTTTTTCCGCGCAAGGTCAAGTTATTTTGCGCAAGCCGCGTCGGGCAACGGAAATTTATGCCCATAGCCCGCCAAAAATGCCAACAGTTGATCGAAATCGAACCCGTCAATTTGTGCGATGTACAATGGGTCCTCTTCCAATGCGGCATGGGTTATGGGGCGTTGGAAATTATCCCTAGGCTGCATCACGCAGGGATGATCTGTTCCAAATCCGGGGATTACATTGGCAAGGGTGCCAAACAATAACGGCATACTGCCCTGGGTTCCCAGCGGCATGGTGGTCAGATAGGTGCCAAAGGTTTTGTCATCGACACGGACCCAAATCCCCAAAATGACCGGATCGGCACATCCGACCAGCGGAATGATCATGACACTGCGAATAAAATGTTTGTCGCCTATGCGACATAGATCATGGGTTAAAATATCCCCTTGTACAGCATCCAAAATCGCGCTGTTGTCCTGCGCTATGGCGCTGCCTCGCCATTCCTCAGGCGCGGTATAGGCAAGGCTAAGCAGCGATTGCAGAGATGTATCGCAACAACGACACAACGTGTCTGCCGCGTGTATCAGCGCCCATCTGCCGTCGATAGGTGGGGTTTCGTGGAATACGCCGGCGTGTTGATCAGATCTGGGTTGGGTTTTGGAAACAGGTGAAAACCATTTCATTCGCTACCTTGTACCACAAACCCCTTGTTGATCATATCAGATGGTTTGACTGGATATTCCCCAGAAAAACAGGCATCACAATACTGTGGACAAGATGCGTTGCGCCCTTTGGCTTCGCCAGCGGCGCGGTACAAACCGTCTAGCGATATGAATTTCAGGCTATCAACAGCCAGATGGTCGCGCATTTCGTCTTCTGTCATTGTCGCGGCCAATAATTTTTCACGTTGCGGGGTGTCCACACCATAAAAACAGGGCCACGCGGTGGGGGGCGATGCAATACGGAAATGCACCTCGGCCGCGCCTGCGTCCAAGATCATTTCTTTTATTTTGCGTGATGTCGTACCTCTGACCACGGAATCGTCCACCAAAATGATGCGCTTGCCTCTTATCAACGCCCGATTGACGTTTAATTTTAGGCGCACACCCATGTTACGGATTTGTTCAGTTGGTTCGATGAACGTCCGGCCCATATATTGGTTACGGATAATACCCATGGCAAAGGGAATCCCGCTTTCTTGTGAATATCCGATGGCTGCGGGTGTTCCGCTGTCGGGTACGGCGCAAACCAAATCTGCGTCAACGGGGCTCTCTTTGGCCAGTTCAACACCGATTTGACGGCGGGTTTCATAAACGGAACGGCCCCCAATGATGCTGTCGGGGCGCGAAAAATAAACATGTTCGAAAATACAGAACCGCGATGATTGTTCACGGAATGGGAAATTGCTGTCCACACCATCCTTGGTGATGACAACCATTTCGCCCGGTTCGATTTCGCGCACGAATTCGGCGCCGATGATATCCAGCGCACAGGTTTCCGATGACAATGCCCAGCCATCGCCGACACGCCCCAAAACCAAGGGTCGCACGCCCAATGGGTCGCGAACACCAATCAGTTTGGTGCGCGTCATGGCCACCACGGAAAACGCGCCCTCGACACGGCGCAGGGCGTCCTCCATCCGTTCGGGGATATTGCGGCCCATGGATCGTGCCATCAGGTGAATGATACATTCACTGTCAGATGAGCTTTGGAAAATGGATCCGCGTTCCACCAATTCACGGCGTAATGCATCAGCGTTGGTTAGGTTGCCGTTGTGGGCAATCGCCGCACCACCCATGGCGAATTCACCAAAAAATGGCTGAACATCACGAATGGCGGCTGCTTTGGAACCGGCAGTGGAATATCGCACATGTCCAATCCCAATGGACCCGGGCAGGGTGGCCATAACCGATTGTGATGTGAAATTATCACGAACATAACCAAACCGTCGGGCCGAATTGAAACCGGCGGCGTCGTCATAGGTGACGATCCCGCCTGCCTCTTGGCCGCGGTGCTGCAAGGCGTGTAGCCCCAAAGCTACGAAGTTGGCGGCATCTGTGACACCAACCACGCCGAATACGCCACATTCTTCGCGTAATTTATCATCATCAAAGGGGTGAGCAGGGGGCATGTGTTTGTTGGACAAAATATGCAACTCCGAATCCGGTCGTGTCAGTCCTCTCCCTCTTAAACAACAAACTGCGATGTGTCACGAAACTATCACAATTTAATTGTTCTAATTCGCGATCATTCTTCGCAGACCGATACCAACTGTTCGTATTGCAACGTAATCCAACCCAAGGCCTGTTCTGGATTGCGTTCCTCGATTGAGGTGACAACGGATCCGAACAAGTTGGCTGATTTGCTTTCCGCGATCATGGGGATAGCATCGCTGCTCATCACCATTTTATAGGCAAAGAGTGCAACCGCCACCAATGCGATTCCACGAAACACGCCGAAAACAAACCCTGCGGCTTGGTCAATACGTCCGAGAAAAGATTTGTTGATAAAAGACGATAGCAATGGTGTAAAGAACGAGACGACCATCAAAGTCACTGCAAATACGGCTGAAAATGACGCCATGATTGATAATTCACAGCTGTCGGCCAGTAATGATCCCACCATAGGGATTTCATTGATCAGCGGCATCACTTGCGGTGCAAACACAAAGGCCACCAGGGCCGCCGCAACCCAACCTAGAATTGCCATAATTTCGCGCACTAAACCACGCGCATACGCCAACAATGATGACAGGATTACGATTGCTAACACAACCCCATCGACAACATTAAAACCTTCCATCTTCGTCCCAATCTTTCCCTTTGGCCTAGCCGGCCCCGAATACATCCCCGACAAAGGTGGTTAAATCCCCCAGTCGCACCAATTTGATTCCCTCAATCACCACATCTTTGCCGCCTTGCGGACCAAAAGCATTTGCAAACCCCAGCTTTTGCGCTTCCTTTAGGCGGTTTTCCATCTGTGAAACGGGTCTCAGGGCACCTGATAGGCTAATTTCTCCGAAAATAACAGTGTCAGTTGGGATTATCACATCCTCGCGCGCGGACAGTAGCGCCGCCGCCACAGCTAGGTCGGCAGCCGGTTCGTTCACCTTCATTCCGCCGGCCACGTTTAGGTACACATCCAACCCGGAAAATGGGATGCCACAGCGCGCCTCAAGCACGGCCAATATCATCGATAATCGACCGCTGTCCCACCCCACCACTGTGCGGCGCGGTTGGCTGAGCGAACTGGGGGCAACCAATGCCTGAAATTCGACCAAGACGGGGCGCGTGCCCTCAATCCCTGCAAAAACCACTGATCCTGCACTGGGTGTGCCGCGGTCGGATAAAAATAGGGCAGAGGGATTTGTGACCTCAACCAACCCACCGCCAGACATTTCAAACACACCGATTTCATCGGCCGCGCCAAATCGGTTTTTGACCGACCGCAAAATGCGGAACTGATGACCGCGTTCGCCTTCGAAATACAAAACCGTATCGACCATATGTTCCACAACGCGGGGGCCTGCGATTTGACCATCTTTGGTCACATGGCCCACCATGATTACGGACACGCCGTTGCGTTTGGCAAATGTGGTTAATTCATGGGCTGCGGCGCGCACTTGGCTGACGCTGCCGGGCGCGCTGTCGACTGTATCAGCCCACATCGTTTGGATGGAATCGATGATGACCAGATCGGGTTTTTCCACCTCTAGCGTGGTCAGGATGTCGCGCAAATTTGTTTCGGCACCCAGTTGCACGGGCGCATCGGCCAAGCCCAACCGCAGGGCGCGCATGCGCACTTGGGCACGGGCCTCTTCGCCAGAAATATAGATTGTTTTTTGGCCCGCACGGGCAAATTGTGCAGCAGCCTGTAACAGCAGGGTTGATTTACCGATCCCTGGATCACCGCCCACCAAAATGGCCGAGGCAGGAACCAGCCCGCCGCCCAAAACGCGGTCCAATTCGTCCATACCGCTGTTGGTGCGGGGCAATGGCGCCTCTTGCGTGCGCAGATCGCTCATTTCTATCGTTTTGCCACGCATGCCGCCGATGCTGCCCTTTTTGGGGCCGGTCGATATGCCTTTGTCTTCGATGATGGTGTTCCATTCAGCGCAGGCATCACAGCGCCCCGACCATTTGGTCGTGACATTGCCGCAAGCCGTGCAGGAATATGATGCAGTATTTTTTGCCATAACCCCTAAGTGCCAAAGCCTGAGCGCGCTGACAAGGTGGTTTTCATGGCTTGGGTCGTTTTATTAGTGACAGCACCATGGAGAGTAAAACACACAGCGTAAAGACATATAATCCCCAGCGGGTTTGGATGTGTCCCACACCCACCCCCTTGGCAATTACGATATAAAGGGAAACAAGAAAAATATCTGCCATAGCCAAGCGTGACATCAACCACGCCACAGACGCGCCCAATATGTCACGATCCAACACAAGGGACGCCAAACCAAGCACAGTTTTGCCAAATGGCGCGATGATTGCCAAAACCGCAATCAACAGTCCCAAAATCGGATCACTGCCCAACAGGGCCAAGATGCCGGACAGAATGGATATGTTATCTTGGCCAAACCATGGCAACAGTCCGGCCGTTAATATCGGCGCGCCCCAAGCCACAGGATAAAGTGCCAAGAGCGCCACATGCGCCATGATCAATAGGCGACGGTCCATGACACATACATCGCAATGGCGCATAAGATTGGCAAAACACCGCCCGCGCTGTTCCAGCGTTGCCCCAAAGCGCCACACAGACTGATTGCAGCAGCACAAACACCAATCCAGCCCATCCCACCAAGGGGGCGCAAAATGGGGGCCAAGGCGAATTTTAGGTCAACAAAAACGCGATGCAAACTGGCCCCCGTCACCCCCAACAGCCCCGCCAACGTCAGCAGAATGGCGATTAATCCGATCAGGCGCGCTGTTCCTGTGCGTGCCAGCACAATATTGACCCCGCCCAAAAAAAACAGTGCCGGATATATCAGATAATTAAGCGCAAAGAGATAGGTCACGACATAGGGCGATGGTCGCAACAGTTCAATCATCGCACGGCCTCAATCGGGCCAGTGGCGCGTCCATGGATGAACTGATCCAAGTAAGGATCGCCAGAGTGATCCAGATCAGACACCGGGCCCGTCCATTGGATCACCCCATCATGCAGCATTGCGATATCATCAGCAATGGCGCGCACAGATGACATGTCGTGGGTAATGGTCATGGCCGTGGCACCCATTTCCACAACGATTTCACGGATTAAATCATTGATCACGCCTGACATAATCGGGTCCAGCCCAGTGGTCGGTTCGTCAAAGAAAATGATTTCCGGTTCGGCCGCAATGGCGCGCGCCAAGCCCACGCGTTTTTGCATGCCGCCCGATAGTTCGGCGGGAAATTTATCGGCAACCTCGGGCTTTAATCCAACGCGGCGCAGTTTTTCGATGGCAATGGCGCGGGCTTCGTCCTTGGGGCGTTTCAGGTGTCCGCGCTGCAGGCGAAAGGCCACATTTTGCCAGACGGGCAAACTGTCGAACAATGCACCGCCCTGAAACAGCATGCCAAAGCGGGCCAGAAATGTTTCACGTTCAGCGGTTTGGACGTCTTGGCCGTCTACTGTTATGGTGCCTTGGTCTGGTTTGACCAAGCCCAAGACAGATTTCAGTGCTACGGATTTTCCTGTCCCCGATCCGCCAATAATCACCATGGATTTACCGCGCTCCACAGACAGGTTCACCCCCCGCAAAACGGCATTTGTCCCAAAGGATTTATGAACATTATCAAGTTGTATCATGTGGAAAAGAAAACTTCTGTTAAAACGTAATTCGCGGCCAAGATCAGAACCGAGGCTGACACAACTGCCGATTTGGTCGCCGCGCCCACGCCTTGGGCCCCGCGGCCTGATTGCATACCCCAATAACACCCCATGATTGCCACGATAAATCCAAAGGCAGCCCCCTTGGCCAAACCACTTAGGATATCACCCGCCTCAAGGAAATTGACGGTATTGGACATATAGGCGGCGGCGTTGAAATCCAAACGGTTTACGCCCACCAAATACCCGCCGAAAATCCCGATGGAATCGCCCACTGCAACCAACACAGGTACAGCTAGGGTCGCGGCGATGACACGCGGCACGGTCAGATATTTCATCGGGTTGGTGGACAATGTGACCAGCGCGTCAATCTGTTCTGTGACCTTCATCGTGCCGATTTCCGCGGCGATGGAACTGGCAACACGGGCGGCAACCATCAGGCCGCCCAATACGGGACCCAATTCGCGTACCATACCGATTGCCACGATGGATGGGACCACGGCCTCGGCGTTGAAACGCGCACCACCGGCGTAGATTTGCAATGCAAGTGCGCCGCCCGTGAAAAACGCGGTCATGCCCACAACTGGCAGTGACAACCAGCCAATTTGCAACAGTTGTTGTCCCAGTTCACGCAGGTAAAACGGCGGCGTTACGATGTGGCGCACAGTGTCCAGCGTGAACCATGCCAAACGGCCAATCGCGGCCAGCATGTTCAAAACCCAACGGCCAATCATTGCCAAAAAATGCGTCATGCTTGTTCCATTTTTTCTGCACCTAGATAGGTGCGTTGGTACCTGTTGCCCAGCGATGTTAAAATTTCATATCCGATCGTTGCGGCATTCTCGGCCAAGGTATCGACTGTTTGATCGGCGTTTAACAATGTCAAATGATCTGGCGCGTTGTCCAGTGCGGTGACATCAACACCGATAAGGTCCATCGAAATACGCCCCACGATTGGGCAGGCCCGGGTTCCATACATCAGCGCAGTTTGCGGTCCCATCGCGCGAATGATGCCATCGGCATATCCCGCGGCAACTGTCGCGATTTTTCGTGGTTCTGGGGCCGTCCAGGTGTTTGAATACCCGACCGTTTCCCCCGCCGCGACATCGCGGATTTGAATGACGGGCAAATCCAAACGTACGACCGGCTTGGCCGCGCT
This sequence comes from uncultured Phaeobacter sp., assembly GCA_964633145.1. Classification (GTDB taxonomy): domain Bacteria; phylum Pseudomonadota; class Alphaproteobacteria; order Rhodobacterales; family Rhodobacteraceae; genus CAJXSD01. The sequence continues at coordinate 85,840 of CAZWFE010000004.1, forward strand.
AAATGGAAATCCACCATAAAGCCCAATGCCAGGTCGGGTCAGATCAAAGTGGTATTTGGGACCCAATAAAATGCCACCTGTCGCGGCTAGCGATTTGATACAATTCACGCCCGCTGTCATGTCGCGAAAGGCATCAAGCTGACGTTCATTCATGTCGTGGGCTGGGTCATCTGAGCAGGCCAAATGTGACATGATCATTTTGGGCCCAAGGCGCAAAGCAATATCGCGGACGGCCGCCCATTCTGCAGGCTCCATCCCTAAACGATTCATGCCGGTGTCCAGTTGGATGCCAAAGCTGTGATGTGGCAGACGTTCGGCGTGACGGATCAGTTGGTCAACCGAATTCAGCAGGGGGGTCAGATCGTGATCTTGGGTCAATGGGGTGTCTGTGTCCATATGGCCCGAAAACACCATGATTTCGGGGCCTGGGCCCAAAGCTTGGCGAATGGCCGCGCCTTCTTCGGCGGCGGCCACAAAAAATTTACGAACACCAATCGCGGCCAAGGCAGGGGCCACGCGGTCGGCGTTTAGACCATAGGAATTTGCCTTGACCACGGCCGCAGTTTCGCCCGCCGTTTTCGCGTCAAGCGCGCGCCAATTGTTGCAAATTGCGTCCAGATCGATTGTAAGATGCGCTGTTGTCATACCCTCTGTTTTGACATGCTATGGGTAAAGGTCAAGGGGATAGTGTTCAAAAGTTGCTTTAATGAAGGGCATGGGGGCGTTGCCCCCACCGCCTGCGGCGGTTCCCCCAGAGTATTTTTTCAAAACTGAAAGATTAATAGTCGTCTTGTTGTTGCCACGGTTTGATGATGTTGCCAAAACGTGTAAAGCGGCCTTCGAACGAGAGGTCGACCGACCCGATTGGGCCATGGCGTTGTTTGCCGATGATAACCTCGGCACGGCCATGGAGGCGGTCCATTTCTTCTTGCCATTTGGCCATTTTTTCGAGGTCGTGATCGCCCGGTTTTTCGCGTTCTTTGTAGTATTCTTCGCGAAACACGAACATCACAACGTCGGCGTCCTGTTCGATTGAGCCAGATTCGCGCAGGTCAGAGAGTTGTGGGCGTTTATCTTCGCGATTTTCGACTTGACGGCTGAGCTGGGACAGCGCGATCACGGGGATATTCAGTTCTTTGGCGATTGCTTTCATGCCTTGGGTGATTTCGGAGACTTCGTTCACGCGGCTATCCTTGGCGGAGGCGGGGCGAACGAGTTGTAGGTAGTCGATAATAAGCACATCGAGGCCATGGGTGCGTTTTAGGCGTCGCGCGCGGGCGGCCAATTGGGAAATGGGCAGGGCCGGTGTGTCGTCGATATAAAGCGGGCAGCTTTCGAGTGATTTTGCAGCCTCGACAAAGCGGCGGAATTCGGTTTCGGTCATGTCCCCTTTGCGGATTTGTTCGGAGGGGACCTCGGCCGCTTCGGAAAGGATCCGTGCGGCAAGTTGTTCCGCGCTCATTTCCAAGGAATAAAAGCCGACGACGCCGCCGTTTATGGTGCCCTCGGTCCCATCGGGTTTGGGGCCGCGCTTGAACGCCTTGGCGATGTTAAAGGCGACATTTGTTGCAAGCGATGTTTTGCCCATGGAGGGACGACCGGCCAAAATAATAAGGTCAGATGGATGCAGACCGCCCATTTTTTTGTCGAGATCGACCAAACCGGTTGAAATACCTGCCAAGCCACCATCGCGTTGATAGGCCGCATTGGCCGTATCCACCGCCGAGGTAACCGCGCGCAGGAACGATTGAAAACCGCTGTCAGCCTGTCCCTGTTCGCCCAGTTTATAGAGCGCCTGTTCGGCTGCAATAATTTGTTCTTTGGGCTCTTGGTCTACTTCCATTTTTTGGGCGCGGGTGGCGATGTCTTGGCCCAAGCGGATCAGTTCACGCCGAACTGCCAGATCATAGATCAGCTGTGCGTAATCGCGTACGGCAAAGCCTGCGATCGCGGACCCTGCAAGACGCGCTAGATAGGCGGCACCGCCAAGTTCCTTTAACCCTTCATCCTCTTGCAAGAATGTTGACAGGGTGACAGGCGAGGCCAAATTGTTTTTAGCGATCCGTGCGGCGGCAACATCATAGATGCGCGCATGCACGGGTTCATAGAAATGTTCAGAGCGGATGATTGATGCAACACGGTCGTAGACTTCGTTATTTGTTAAAATAGCGCCCAGCAGTTGCTGTTCTGCCTCAATGGAATGAGGCATGGTGTCTGGCATTTGGATGTCTGCGCCGGTCGGATTGATCGCTGCTAGCTGATTCATTTTGGCCCCTTGTGTCGTCATGGACGGTTTTAGCGAACTCATACCACTGGCGCAAACTGTATAAATCTGTGGATAAGTCGCGCGTGGCCACATCTTAGCAGATATTGTGGTGAAAGCCAATTGCTGTCTATATTTTGTGGGTGATTGTGCGGGGGCGGGTTTCGTTTTTGTCAATGATTTCTGATTGAATTGCAGTTTCTGATAACGGCTAGGACAGGCATCGTTTCGGACAGATAGGATCAGACTATGATCAATGAACTGTGACCGTGAATTGCTGATTGCGCTGTTTCATCAGTGTATTGGGTACAGGTCGTACACCGCGGATCAATGTTGTTTGCATGGGGCGCGTGTGCAAAAACGTTGCGATTTTTGTTGGGTATTGTGTTTCTTGGCGTTTGTTTCGCCAATATTTATTCCAAGCCTTGGCTTTCGGTGCTTGCGCAATTTACAAAGCTGCACGTCGTAAATTTAAGGTTCAGAGCACTGACATTATAGACATCCATTCGTTCAGATGCGTGTGTCAGTGCTCTGGAAATGCGAACCGCTTGCTTGGTGAATTTATCCGAATGCCGAGTTGCCCGTTTATTTTCGGTGCATGCCATTGGGCGATCGCCCAAATGCCGGCTCTGTGATAACCAAGTGCGGTCCATTTCGCATTTTGCGACTATACCATGAATATGTCGGAAATTGCCTGTCCGATTTCATTCAATGGACTTTCGTCGCCATAGACCGTTAAGAAAATGTCCTCTTGCACGGTCAAGCCAGTCGAATCTTGGGCCTGTACCACGATGGTAATTTCCGCCATTTCGCCGTCGCCCAGATGATTGTACATGTTTGCTGTATCAAAAATCATGCGATTTTGGGACATTGTAAATGTGCCATGCGCAAAGGACCCATCGTCATTATTCGTCGCTGTGATAATCGAATATTCCAAGGTCGAACCATCATCTTCTGGGTCGATATCATCGAAAATTCTATCAAGGTCATAATAGACGAATGAATCTGCCCGCGCTGCCAATCCAAGCGCATCAAGGGTCATATGTGGTGCGTTCCCCACATAGTTTTCGGGTTCGGCTGTTCCAAGGATCTCGATCTTAATCTGCTCTTCGACCGATGCACCGTGGCTGTCGGTTGCAATAACTGTGGCCCATAGGTTAACGCTTTCGCCGATTTCTAAATCGTCATAAAACCCGTTTGGATCAAAGGTCAAGTTTGTGCCTTGCATGACCAATACGTCGCCATGTGGGGTATTTCCATCGGCGTCTTGTAGGGCGATGACGCGATAATCTAGCGTTTTCCCATCGTCATCGAGGTCATGATCGGTGAAAAATTGGGCCAAATCGTGGCCTAATTTTTGATTTGCAGTTGTAAGATAGACCAACGGCGATCCTAAAACTGGGGCGTTGTTATCTACAATATTATTTAAGGCATCTAAGGCCATAACAAAAACTCCAACAAAAAACTAGTTAATACACAGATAAAATATCCTAATTAACTATACGTTAATACTTAAGGTTAGTCAAAGTATCTTTTGCGGTATGAACGGCGTGGTATGACGTGAATGAACAGCCAGTTATGCATGAAATCATAGATCGCACTGAAATGATTTGCGTTAATTTAGCTGGGGCTAGAACCTGCTAACCGGCAGCTACGCAGTCATGGTCGCATGCCGCTTATCCACACAATATCTTGGGTCAGTTTTCAGCGCGGCCTTATTGTGACGCTAGTGCCAGGTGCGACGCGCTGTTTGTGATGCACGCATAAAAATAGCGTCAAAATTAAATACGCCCTAAAATTAACAGATGACATCAAACCGGCATCCTTTTGATCATAGAGGCGTCCGTTGATTTTGAATAAAGGTGATACGAATGGTTAAATTGGATATAGATTTTCCGCCTGAACTGCGCGAGGCATTGAATGCTCACGGATATTTCTCGGCCAACGATGTTATCCGGCAAATTTGTTTGAAAGTGGTACAGGTGGTTCAGCCAGACCTGCTTGAGAAGGCCGAGCAAGGGCCTATGAGCGAATTGGATCACGAGGTCATAACGCATATTGCATCTTGCATGCAACCAAGCGAAATCTTGCAATCCTTTGGCAAACACATCAAAGATTTCGGCGCAATAGATCAGGCAATTGATTACATGAAATCGCGGGTGGCGCAGGCAACATCCCAAGACTATCGTGACACATGTTCAAAGTGTCTGGATCTGATGTTGGGGTCG
>CAZWFE010000005.1:0-19404 GCA_964633145.1 uncultured Phaeobacter sp.
ACGATGCCCGCCGCGATTACGGTTAGATTGCAGTAATCCGATATCATCGTAATAGCGGATTGCAGACACGGCCAACCCTGTGCGCCGTGCGATTGTGCCAATCGAAATGTTTTGCATTTTTTCCTTGATCTCAAGTTAACTTGAGAAATTATAAGGGTCTTCAGTCGTGCAAATCAAGAAAGGAATAATCATGACTGACGCACACTTAGAACATGTCAATGTGACCTGCGCTGATCCAGATCACACCGCAAAGATGTTGGTTGAGTTATTTGGCTGGCATATCCGCTGGTCGGGTGCGGCAAAAAATGGGGGGTACACGGTTCATGTGGGGACCGACGCACACTATATCGCGCTCTATCGTCCTTTGGGTGATTTGGTGGTCGGCGTCGACACATATCACAGCCTGTCCAGTGTTAATCATATCGGGGTAATTGTGCCTGATCTGGAACAGGCTGATCAAAACATTACAGCCGCAGGATACACCACCTACAGCCACCAAGATTACGAACCTGGTCGCAGGTTTTATTTCCGCGACCACGATAATATCGAATATGAGGTGGTAAGCTATCGCTAGGCGTTGCACCCCGCCCTGAAATCACTATGTTGGGCGGGTATTCGCCCAGCATAAGGATCGCGGCCCGTGACATTTACTTTGGCAACTTGGAACATAAATTCAGTACGCTTGCGTCAGGATCTGGTGGCCCAGTTAATGACGGACGAGGCACCGGATGTATTGTGCCTGCAAGAATGCAAATCCCCCGTCGATAAAATCCCAACCGACGTCTTTGCAAACTTGGGCTATACGCACATGGTTGCCCGCGGGCAAAAGGGATATAACGGCGTGGCTATCCTGTCCAAAATCCCGATTGCCGAGGTTGACGCCCATGATTTCGCAAACCTTGGGCATGCGCGCCATATCGCAGGGCGGCTGGACAATGGTGTCACCATCCACAATTTCTATGTGCCTGCCGGCGGCGATATTCCGGATCGGGACAAAAACGAAAAATTTGGTCAGAAATTGGATTATCTGACCGAAATGCGCGATTATTTTGCGGCCAATCGTCCACAAAAATCCATCCTAGTTGGGGATCTGAACATCGCGCCACGGCCAGATGATGTTTGGGATCACAAAAAAATGCTGAAAATTGTCAGCCATACCCCGATTGAGGTCGATCATTTAAGCGCGGTTCAGGATGCAGGCGATTGGGTTGACGTCACACGGCAGGATATTCCCGATGGTCTGCTGTACAGCTGGTGGTCCTATCGGGCCAAGGATTGGGATGCCGCCGACAAAGGCCGCCGTTTGGATCATATCTGGGCCACGGCCGATATTGCGCCGGCTGCGTCTGGCAGCCGAATATTGCGCGCTGTGCGTGGCTGGCAACAACCTAGCGATCATGCCCCAGTTTTTGCGACCTTTGACCTTTAAATTTAATGTGCCGCATCCATATGTGAGCTAAGATAAAAATGGAGTTTCCGACATGGAACTAGGACAAACATCCGCCGCTGCCACTGACCTGATTTTTGATGCGTCCGAGGCGAACTTTATGACCGATGTCGTTGAGGCCAGTAAAACAGTCCCAGTGATTGTTGATTTCTGGGCACCATGGTGTGGCCCCTGTCGTCAGTTGGGCCCAGCCCTTGAGGCCGCCGTGACCGAGGCAAATGGCGCCGTTAAGATGGCCAAAATCAACGTGGACGAAAACCAAATGATTGCCGGTCAATTGCGTGTGCAATCGATCCCCACAGTCTATGCGTTTTGGCAAGGACAGCCCATTGACGGGTTTCAGGGTGCGTTACCTGGATCGGAAATCAAGGCGTTCGTTGATCGTGTCATTACAGCCGCAGGTGGCCAAGCAGACGGCGGTCTGGCCGAGGCGCTAGAGGCGGCTGAACAAATGTTAGAAGAGGGCGCGATTGCAGATGCTTTGCAAACCTTTCAGGCGATCGCAGGCGAAGACCCCAATTCAGCAGCCGCCATCGGTGGCATTGTGCGCAGCTTGATTGCGATGGACGATTTGGACCAGGCCGAGGCCGTCCTAAACGGTGCGCCTGCCGAAATTTCGGATGCGCCAGAACTAGAGGCAGCCCATGCGCAGTTGCAACTGGCGCGTCAGGCAGCAAATGCTGGGCCACTGACAGATTTGGCCAATGCGGTTGACGCAGACCCAACAAATGCACAAGCGCGCTTTGATTACGCCCAAGCTTTGCACGCGGCTGGCAATGTTCAAGACGCCGTTGATCAATTGTTGGAATTGTTTCGGCGGGATCGGGAATGGAATGATGGCGCAGCCAAAGCGCAATTAATGACCATATTTGATGCGTTAAAGCCCAATGACCCTGTGGTGCTAAGCGGTCGGCGTAAATTAAGCTCTTTGATCTTTGCCTAATTCGAAAATAAAACTACTTTGGTATCATGGGATATTCATTCGACCTACCTAACTCAATAGCTGTATTCCCTTTGCCGGGGGCTGTGCTATTGCCACGTTCAAGATTGCCGTTGCACATCTTCGAACCGCGCTACCTGGCTATGATCGAAGATGCGATGAAAACACCAGATCGTTTAATCGGTATGATCCAGCCCAACGGCGACGATCGCCTGCATACAATTGGTTGTGCAGGTCGATTGACGCAGTTGTCCGAAACAGAAGATGGCAGATATATGATCACCCTGACTGGTGTCAGCCGGTTTCGTTTGGGGTTGGAACAATCCGGTTTTACGCCCTATCGTCGATTTGATGTATCTTGGGATGGGTTTGATCAGGATTTGGGCCCAACCGATAAAGATACTAAATTTGATCGAGATGGGTTTTTTGTGCTGCTCGAACGCTATTTGCAGGGCCGCGGTTTGTCGACAGATTGGGATACCCTGCGCGAGGCAGAGGATGAATTGTTGATCAATTCGTTGTCAATGTTGCTCGATTTTGAACCCGAGGACAAACAAGCGTTGCTAGAGGCGCCATCCCTGATGACGCGTCGCGAAACTTTGGTGACGTTAATCGAATACAGTCTGCGCGGCGGACAGGAACAGGGTACAATTCAATGACCGATCACAGCGTGTCACATCAAATGTTTGATCGCAAAATGTTAGAGGCGCTGATTTGCCCCTTGACGCATTCGACCTTGGCATTCGATGCCGACAGGCAAGAACTGATTTCGCGTCCTGCAGGTTTGGCATTTCCCATACGTGATGGCATTCCAATCATGCTGGTGGACGAGGCGCGCCGCCTAGAGGAATAAAATCACGCGGGCAGGCGACCTATTGCATCCAGCGGGGTAAATCCCCGGTCAGCCCCGCCGCTTCGCGGATAAACCCGCGCCGCATGCTGGGGCTGGCGTTGATGACGCCCATACCAACCGTGCGTCCCAGTCTTAGGATAGGGTTGTCATTGGAAAACAGTTTGTTGAAAAAATCTGTGGCCAAGCCTAGGCTTTGATTATCAAATCTGCGCCATTCTTGATAGCGTGTTAATACATTGACCGATGCGAAATCTTCGCCGCGCGTGCGTGCTTGGTCAATGACGTCGCACAGTGCCGCGATGTCGCGTAGGCCCGCGTTTAACCCTTGGCCCGCGATGGGATGGACCCCATGGGCGGCATCACCCACCAATGCCAGACGATCACTGATATAGGTTTTGGTCATGCTGATCCCCAAGGGATAGCTGAACCGTTCGCCCGCCAGCCGAATATCGCCCAGAAATGATCCAAACCGCGGGCGTAGGATGTCCAAAAAATCATCGTCGGATAACGACAGGATCGTATCCGCTTGGCTGGGTGTTTCTGACCATACGATTGATGACCGATTGCCCCGCAGTGGCAAAATGGCCAGCGGTCCGGGGGGCAAGAAATATTGATAGGCGGTGCCGTGATGCGGCAAATCATGTTCAATCGCGCAGACCAAGGCCGTTTGCGGATATTGCCACCCTGTCCGTTTAATCCCTGCGCGCTGGGCCGTTTGGCTGGCGCGCCCATCTGCACCTATGATCAATTCTGCCTGATATGTGGTGCCATCGTCACAGGTCACACTGGCCTGTGTATCTGTGATGGTTTGGTCCACGACGCGGGTTTGGGGCAGATAGGTGATCAGGTCCTGCGCAGCCACGGCGGATTGCAATACGGGGCGCAGGTGGCGATCTTCGACCATGTGGCCCATTGGGCCCTCTTCGATTTCGGTGTGATCGAAATGCATGTAAAATGGCGATGGTCCGTTGGTCAGGTTGCCGTCAAACACCTTGATATCCAACATGGGTTGGGCTTGATCGGCCAGTGCATCCCAAATACCAAGCGATTGCATCAATCGGACCGATGTCAGCGCCATGGCATAGGATCGCCCGTCAAATGATCCGTTTGTCTGTGCGGATTGGGACTGGGCATCAATGATCAGGCTGCGCAGGCCAATGCGCGCCATGCCCAATGCCAAGGTTGCCCCATTCAGGCCGCCGCCAACGATAATGATATCAAACTGCGTGTTCATAGATGATGAATTGCAATCCAAAACAGGATTGTCCAGTCCGCAGATCGTCGCTAGGGTTATTTTTATCAAAACAGGGGGCAAAAATGCAAACATTGACCGCGCTAGAATTGGGTGAACACATTGAAACAGGGTCCTGTGATCCGGTTGAACTGGCACAGGGTCTGTTGTCAGATATTGGGTCCCACGAGTTTGGCGATCGTATCTATGCCCGACTGACGCCCGATCGCGCCTTGGCCGAGGCACGAGCCGCGCAGGATCGGGCCAAACGTGGAATGCGGTTGGGCCCCTTGGATGGTGTGCCAATCAGTTGGAAGGACCTGTTTGATACTGCCGGTTGCGCGACCGAGGCGGGATCTGCATTGTTGCAGGGGCGCACGCCAAGTCAGGACGCACAGGTATTAACCAATGCCACATTGGGCGGGTCGGTCTGTTTGGGTAAAACCCATATGTCAGAATTGGCCTTTTCCGGATTGGGGCTGAATCCTGTGACGCAAACACCACCCTGCGTCAATGACCATGCGGCCGTATCGGGTGGGTCGTCATCAGGGGCGGCGGCCAGTGTTGCGTTCGGCTTGGCCCCAGCGGCGATTGGGTCAGATACGGGGGGATCGGTCCGTATACCGGCCGCATGGAACGATCTGGTGGGGTTCAAAACCACGGCGGGTGTGGTATCGGTGCAAGGCGTCGTGCCGCTCTGCGCCAAATTCGACACGGTCGGGCCGCTGACCCAAACGGTGGCTGATGCGGCAGCGGTGTTTGCCCTGATCCAAGGGACGCGTTGTGTTGATTTAACACCCCCTGATCCAACATCGCTGCATCTGGCCATTTTGGAAACGGTGGCCTTGGATGATCTGCGTGCAGAACCTGCGGCTGCGTTTACTGACACGGTTGCAAAATTGGAACGCGCGGGCGTGACGATCACCCGTATTCAGGCACCCGAGGTGGCACAGGCCATGGATTTGGCCGGCGTCCTTTATGCGCCCGAGGCCTATGCCACATGGCGCGACGCGATTGAGGCACAGCCAGATTTGATGTTTGACAAAATTTTGGAACGGTTCCGTGGTGGGGCAGGGGTAACGGCCACTGATTACATCGCGGGCTGCCAACAGCTGGATCAATTGCGCCAAAGGTATCACGCACGGGTTGCGGGATTTGATGCCGTGATCTTGCCATCTGCGCCGATTTTACCACCCAATGCCCAGCGTTTGATGTCAGATGACACCTATTACGTCAGTGAAAACCTGTTGGCGCTGCGCAATACGCGTATTGGAAATTTGATGGGCAGTTGCGCGCTAACGCTGCCAACGGGGCATCCCAGCTGTGGTTTGATGGTACAATGTGACCCAGGCCGTGATGAACGGTTGCTGCGAATGGGGTTGTCCATTGAACGCGCAATGCAGGGCTAGAATGGCCTAAACTGCGGATTTCAGGACACATATCGCAAAATCTGGTCGGTTTTGCTGGACGTGACGGCAAAGCTTGGGTATCTTTACCAGATAAAAGGGGCACAAGACCCCAAGTTTGAGGCAGTTTAATATGGCGTTTCCTGAGCGGTTTGCGAACCTTCCGCCCTATGCGTTTCCGCGTCTGCGCGCGCTGTTGGATGGTCATCCAGCGGGTGGACCAGTGCGGCATATGACCATTGGCGAGCCCAAGCATAAATTCCCTGCTTGGATCAGCGACATCATTGCACAGACTGCGGACCAGTTTAACGCCTATCCCGCGAATGATGGCACGCCTGAATTGCGGGCTGCGATTTCGGGGTGGTTCCAGCGACGGTTTTCTGTTGCGCTAGACCCAGACACCCAAATCATGGCTGCCAATGGCACGCGCGAGGCGTTATACAACGCGGCTATGGCGCTGTGTCCTGAAACCAAAAATGGGCAGCGCCCTGTGGTTTTGACACCCAATCCGTTTTATCAGGTCTATATGATTGCGGCCATTTCGGTGGGGGCCGAACCCGTTTTTGTGCCCGCGACCAAGGACACAGGATATTTGCCCGACTATGCTGCGTTGCCTGCGGATGTTTTGAACCGCACAACCATCGCCTATCTGTGTTCGCCGTCCAATCCGCAAGGGGCAATTGCCAGCTATGATTATTGGAAAAACCTGATCGCCTTGGCCGAACAGTATGATTTCCAGATTTTCGCAGACGAATGTTACAGCGAAATTTACCGCAACGGCGTGCCTGTGGGTGCGATGCAGGTGGCCCAAGATATGGGGGCCGATCCCGAACGCGTTGTTGTGTTTCATTCGCTGTCCAAACGGTCCAATTTGCCGGGGCTGCGCTCAGGCTTTGTCGCAGGTGGTCCGCAGACATTGGCGCATTTGAAACAATTGCGATCCTATAGCGGTGCACCGCTGCCTGGACCCATTCAGGCCGCATCCGTTGCCGCATGGAACGACGAAGCGCATGTCGTCGAAAACCGTGCGCTTTATGCCGAAAAATTCGATAGTGCGGATCAGATTTTTTCTGATGTCGCGGGATATACCAGTCCGCAGGCTGGATTTTTTCTGTGGCTGCCCGTTGCAGACGGCGAAGCGGCAGCATTGAAATTATGGACACAAACCGGCGTGCGCGTTTTGCCAGGCCGCTATCTGTCCAAGGAAACCGAACATGGTACACCAGGCGCCGCCTATATCCGCGTGGCCCTGGTCGCACCCAAAGATGAAACAGAACAGGGCTTAACGGCCATCAAAAACTGTTTGTATAAATAAGAGGTAATCATGGCATATCATCAGGCAAAAGGGCGCGATCCGCTGATAGATACAAAAATGCAAGAAACGCTACAAAAACGCGGGGCCGAATTGCTGGGTCTGGTGGTTCTGACCTGTGGTGTTTTGGCAGCTATGATTATTTTCAGCTATTCGCCCTTGGACCCTGGTTTTGCGGCTGCAACGGATGTCCCGATCCAGAATTGGCTGGGGTTGACGGGCGCGAAGATTGCATCGCCCCTGATGTTGATCCTTGGCCTTGGCAGTTGGAGCATCTCTGCCCTGTTGATCGCCTGGGGCGTGCGCCTGTTTCTGCATGCCGGCGCAGATCGGGCGACATCGCGTTTGGTGTTTGCGCCGATTTTTGTGGCCTTGGTATCCGTTTATGCGGCGTCACTGGTGCCTGATGCACTGTGGACGCATAATTTCGGAATGGGGGGATTGTTTGGCGACACCATCGTCGGGTCGCTGCTATCATTGCTGCCCCTGTCAGCTGGGTCCGCGATTATTCTGATTTCTGTGGCCTCGGCCCTTGGGGCCTTGGTGTTGGGTGCCTTTGTTCTGGGCTGCTCTAAAGAAGAGCTGCGGACCGCGGCACGGTTTTTATATATTGGCGTTGTGATGACATATGCCATGATTGCCCGTGCCTTGGGCAAGGGTGCTACACAGGCGGTCACCGCAGCGCGTGATATGCACGAAAAACGCACCATGGCCGCAGATGTGGCCGAGACCGACCATGACGCAGATGACCAGCCCGCACCGCGCAAATTATTTGCCCGCCTGCCCGTGTTTTCCAAACCTGCCCTGACACTGCCAGAACCCGAATTGGTCGAGGATGTGGCCGATAGCAGCATTGACGCGATGCCGGGCGAAGATCGGATCAAATCCCGCATTTCCCAAGTGATCCGATCACGGCGCGCGCCAGACCCCGCCGAAATGCTGCCCCTGACCAAGGGACGCGGCCGCGGGCCGGATGCCTTGGTCGTGTCGTCTGAACCCCCATTGACCCGCCGTGACGAGCCGCAATTCACCGCGGATGGTGCCGAAGCGATGGCGCAGGATGCCTTTGCTACACCTGAAACAGATTTCGACACTGAAACAGATTGGGACACTGGCTGGGAACCCGATGTCTATGATCCCCAAGATCAACCACAGTCGGCCATCGCCAGCCCCAGTTTTGAACCCAAAAAGGTGGTCCAACCCCCTGTGCGCAAACCGATCCCGCAATCGACCCGCGCAAGGGCCGAGGCACAGCCAAAGCTGAACTTTGACGACAGTCCTGTAACGGAATTTGAATTGCCACCCTTGGGGTTGTTGCAAAACCCAGACAGTATTCAACGCCATCATTTGTCCGATGAAGCGTTAGAAGAAAACGCCAGACTGTTGGAATCGGTGCTGGATGATTATGGCGTCAAAGGTGAAATCGTATCGGTTCGCCCGGGCCCTGTGGTGACCATGTATGAATTGGAACCTGCGCCGGGCCTTAAGGCCAGCCGCGTCATTGGTCTGGCCGATGATATCGCGCGGTCAATGTCTGCGCTGTCTGCGCGTGTGTCCACTGTACCTGGACGGTCTGTCATTGGCATTGAATTGCCCAATGAAAACCGTGAAAAGGTTGTGCTGCGTGAAATTCTGTCAGCACGTTCCTTTGGCGATGGTAATCAAAAATTGCCACTGGCGCTGGGCAAGGACATTGGCGGCGAACCCATCGTGGCGAATTTGGCCAAAATGCCCCACTTGCTGATTGCAGGGACCACCGGTTCAGGGAAATCAGTTGCGATCAACACGATGATCCTGTCGTTGCTGTATAAACTGACGCCTGATGAATGTCGGTTGATTATGATCGACCCCAAAATGTTGGAACTGTCCGTGTATGACGGCATTCCGCATCTGTTATCGCCCGTTGTGACCGACCCGAAAAAGGCGGTTGTCGCCCTGAAATGGGTGGTCGGCGAAATGGAAGAACGCTATCGCAAGATGTCGAAAATGGGTGTTCGTAATATCGACGGATATAACGGTCGTGTGGCCGATGCCTTGGCCAAAAACGAAATGTTTAGCCGGACGATTCAAACGGGGTTTGACGACGAAACGGGCGATCCGGTGTTTGAAACCGAAGAATTCAAACCCGAAAAAATGCCCTATATCGTCGTGATCGTCGACGAAATGGCCGACCTAATGATGGTCGCCGGCAAAGAGATCGAGGCCTGCATCCAACGTTTGGCGCAAATGGCGCGTGCCTCGGGCATTCACCTGATCATGGCGACACAACGTCCATCTGTCGATGTGATTACCGGCACGATCAAGGCGAACTTCCCTACGCGGATTTCGTTCCAAGTAACATCGAAAATCGACAGCCGCACAATTTTGGGTGAAATGGGTGCTGAACAGCTGTTGGGTATGGGTGATATGTTGTATATGGCGGGTGGTTCAAAAATCATCCGCTGCCACGGTCCGTTCGTTTCCGACGAAGAGGTCGAAGAAATCGTCAACCATCTGAAAGCCTTTGGTCCGCCTGATTACAAATCCGGCGTGGTCGAAGGCCCCGACGAAGAAAAGGCCGATAGCATTGATATGGTGCTGGGCTTGGGTGGTAACACGGATGGCGAAGACGCGCTTTATGATCAAGCGGTGGCGATCGTGTTAAAGGATCGTAAAGTGTCCACCAGCTATATCCAACGTAAACTGGCCATTGGGTACAACAAAGCGGCGCGTTTGGTCGAACAGATGGAAGAACAGGGTTTGATTTCGGCGGCCAACCATGTGGGCAAACGCGAAATTTTGGTTCCCGAACAACAATAATTCATGATCCCCCATTTACACATTTTGTTGATGGGGGATGCAAAGCATCGTTTCAAACAGTATATTCAGATTATGATAAAACAATTCACATTCGCATGCGCGGTTTTGGTCGCAACCACGGGGCAGGGATGGGCTGACAAGCTTTCACTGCCTGTCTTGTCAAAATATTTGAATGGTTTGACCACCGTGCAGGCGCAGTTTACCCAAATCAACCCCGATGGCACATTGTCAACGGGCAAGATATTGATCAAACGTCCCGGTAAAATCCGGTTTGAATATGACCCGCCCAACAACGCTTTGGTCATGGCATCGGCGGGGGCCTTGGCGATTTTTGACCCCAAGGGCAATCCGCAACCCGAAAGCTATCCGTTAAACAAAACCCCACTGGGATTGTTGTTGGACAAAAATATTGATCTGCAACGCGCCAATATGGTGGTGGGCCATGTCTATGACGGAACGGCCACGCAGGTGTCGGTGCAAGACCCAGAACACCCTGAGCGGGGGCGTATGGATTTGGTCTTTACTGGTCCAACACCAGAGCTGCGGCAATGGGTGGTCCATAATGAAAATGGGGAACAGACGATTGTTGTGCTGAATGACGTACAACGCGATGTTGCCATTCGCGATTACCTGTTCAACGTGCTACGCGAAATTGATCAGCGCAAGAAAAAATAAACGCCCCAAGCAGGGCGTTTTTCGTTTAGGTTTTATTACAGCGTTCCAGTTGTCCGCGATACATTTCACCGCGTTTGGCCACTTTGTTTGATACATCTAACAACCAGCGTTTGCCTTTATAGGTGCCGCGGGAATATCCTGTCTGGCCTTCGTGATAGGCCAGATATTGATTGCGCGTATCGGATAGGGAAAGCCCCAATTTCTGTTTGGAATTGTTCATATACCAGCCCATGAAATCCGTAGCGTCGTAAATGTCATTCCGTTTTGCAAAAAAACGACCTGTCGATTTGCGATAATCATCCCATGTGCCATCCAGCGCCTGCGCATAGCCATAGGCCGAACTGACACGGCCCAGGGGAATAATACCCAGCGCGTATTTCATCGGTGTTTTGGCATTGGATTTGAAACGGCTTTCTTGGTGGATGGTGGCCATTTGTACGTGGACGGGCACGCCCCATTTGCGCTTGGTCGCTTGGAATGCGCGATGAAATGCGGGGCGTTGCGACAATATCGAACAGGCGTTGTCTAAATTACGCGGCGGGCTGAAACTGGCCACGCCACACGATGATAATACCAGCACAATAAATAATGTGCGAAGAGTTCTGCTCATTTCTCTCTCGCTTTTTGTTTGTTTGTTTAGCTTACTAAAATAATCCCTTTTGCGAAAGGGACAAATCAAATTGGTATCGAATTTGGCAATGATTTATGGTCAACGTTGTTTATCGAAATGATACTGGTTCGAAAAATTTAGATCAATTTTGTAGCGATTGTGATATCGACACCCCATGGACAACGTTTTAATGGCGTTGTACCACACCAGCTGGGAGTAGTTGGACATGCACAACAGAATCGCAAAATATCGGCTAGGTCAGGTCGTTCGGCACAAAAAACATCCGTTTCGGGGTGTCGTGTTCGATGTGGATCCCGAATTTTCTAATTCAGAGGAATGGTACGAATCCATTCCAGAAGATAGCCGCCCCTCGAAAGAGCAGCCTTACTATCACCTACTTGCTGAAAACGAACACAGTTACTATGTCGCTTATGTGTCCGAACAAAACCTGGTCGAGGATCGTTCAGGTGAACCGGTCGAACATCCTGACGTGCCAGAAATGTTCGCCGATTTCCATGATGGGCATTACGTTATGCCCTATAACATGAACTGATGTTAATTCCCGCTGTTTAATACCCTAGGGCACAGCCGTCTTTGCGGGGGTCTGATGCCCCCTCTAACACGCCGGTGTCATGCATGATAATCGCCTGCGCGCCGCCAATCGGTGTCGTGTTGTGATCCACCACGTGACCGCGTGCGGCCAAATCGCTGGCAACCACATCGCTAAATCCGCGCTCTAATTTCAATACGCCACCTTCGGGAAAGGATCGGGGCGCATCAATGGCGGATTGAATGTCCATACCATAGGTCATCATATTGCCCAGCACACGGATGTGGCCCATTGGCTGGTATTGCCCGCCCATCACACCAAACGGCATATAGGGTTTTCCATTTTGCGCCAACATGCCTGGGATAATTGTGTGCATGGGGCGTTTGCCGCCTGCGGCCATATTGGGGTGATCTGGGATCAGGTTAAACCCAGCGCCACGGTTTTGCATTAAAATCCCATATTTACGACTGGCAATCCCTGATCCAAAGCCGTGGAAAATGGAAAATATCAGGGACACGGCCATTCGATCGCGGTCGACCACAGTGATATAAACGGTATCTTTGTGGACCGCTTCGGTCAGTTGTGGAATATCGGTGCGCGCTGTTTTCGGATCAATCAATGCGGCCAATTCATCCGCCAGTTTTTGCGATACCATCCGGTCCAACCGTGTTGTGTGGTCGGGGTCTGCCAAAATGCGGTTGCGCGCATCATAGGCCAGTTTTGCGGCCTCTGCTTCAATATGGACGCGATCAGCGCCGATTGGATCCATATTGGCCAGATCAAAATTCGCCAAGATGTTCGAAATCAGAAACGCGGTTGCACCCTGTCCATTTGGTGGGTGTTCGAACAGGGTTTTGTCGCCCAAAGGTGCCGAAATCGGATCAGTATAGTCAGCGCGATTGTTTTGGAAATCGTCCATCCCATGCACGCCCCCCAATTCCGATAGGGTATCGACCATATCTTGGGCCACGTCTGATGCATAAAACCCATCGCGCCCTTGCTGCGCGACTTTGGTCAGCACATCTGCCAATGTCGGGTTTGTAAATATAGCACCCAGTTTTGGCGCCTGGCCCGTATGTGTATAAAATGGCAGCGCCGTTTCATGCAAATCCCCCAACATCGCCGCCCAGTCCGTCGCCACACGGGGTGCCACAGGCACGCCGCGTTTGGCATAGTCGATGGTGGGCGCGCACAAACGGTCGATGCCCAATACCCCGTAATCATTGGCCAACGTGCAAAAAGCATCAATCGCACCAGGAATTGTAACCGCCGCGGCTGAACGAAGGGGGATTGTATCGTGTCCTGCCGCGCGCAACGCGTCTGCGGATAATGCCGCAGGTGCGCGACCCGACCCATTTAGGGCCAGAATGTCATCGCTGCCCGCAGGTGAAAACAGCGCAAAGCAATCACCACCAATCCCGCACATATGCGGTTCGCATAGGGTCAGCATCAGCGCCCCCGCTATGGCCGCGTCAACAGCGTTTCCACCTGATTTCAATGTATCAATCGCAACCATACTGGCCAGTGGGTGCGACGTTGCACAGATACCATTTTCGGCGAATACGGCCGATCGCCCGGGGAAATGAAAATCACGCATGTTAAATTATCCTGTTTTTTGTAACTTTAGGATGCGGATTTCAAAAAACAAGCACCTTAACCGTTATTCGCGGGGCTGTATGGAAAACCCCAATGTATTTTGTCCCTGTTTGTGATGATAGGTTAGGTTGTGACACAACATGCGGATCATCGCCCAACCAAAGCCCCCTTCGGGCAGGTCGTCAGGGTTGGGTAGCGATGCATGCTCGATCACCGACTGCGGACAGGGTCGTCCGCGATCTGTGATTGTGATATGCAGCGTTTCATGTTCGGCCCAGCGCACCGACACGGGCGCATCGGGCGGAATTTGCCCATGCTCGACAATATTGTTTAAGGCCTCGGCCAAAACCAATTCACAGGTATCTGGATCATAGCGTGCCCAGATATCAGCGGGGGCATCGGTCATGATCGTATCCAGCGATTGGCGCACGTCCAAAGGTGTTTGCAAAGTAAATTGATAAGATTTCGCCATCAAATCATCACCCCACGCGTAATGCACTGTCCAAATCGGGATGGATTGTGAAAATACTGTCCATTCGCGTCAGACGGAACACTTTGTCCACGGCGGGATTTAGGGCGCATAGGTCAATCCGGCGGTGTGATCCCATGTTTTTCTTAATTGATACGATGGCACCTAATCCGCTTGAATCGATAAAATCGACTTGGGTTAGGTTCAAAATAATCCGCGACGCGTCGTGGGATGTCAGGGCATCGTGGATCGCATCTTTGAATTTCAGGGCCGCCTGTGCGTCAATGCGGTTGGCGTTGACTGTGACAGACAGTCCATTTGTTTCGGTTGATAAACTTAGGTCCATGTGATCCTCGCAAATTAGTTGTCTGTGAACACTAGACGGCAATCGTTACCATTCGGTATGCTCGCCCCAAATATCAGGAGGATTTGATGAATAAAGTTGTCATCACTGGGGCGGCACGGACCCCGATGGGCGGATTTCAGGGCGATTTTGATGGCGTGGCTGCGTCTAAATTGGGCGGTGCTGCATTGGCGGCTGCAATGTCAGGGGCGGGCGTCACGGATGTTGACGAATTGATCATGGGCTGTGTTCTGCCCGCAGGTCAGGGTCAGGCCCCGGCACGTCAGGCCGGATTTGCCGCAGGTCTGGGCGATCATGTGCCAGCGACCACATTGAACAAAATGTGTGGGTCTGGGATGAAGGCTGCGATGGTGGCCTATGATCAAATCGCGTTGGGCCATGCCAATGTGGTGGCCGCCGGCGGGATGGAAAGCATGTCGAATGCCCCCTATATGCTGCCTAAAATGCGCGGTGGTGCGCGTTTGGGGCATGGTCAGGTGGTTGACCACATGTTCCTAGACGGTCTTGAGGATGCCTATGACAAGGGGCGCTTGATGGGTACCTTTGCCGAGGATTGCGCCGAAAAATATCAATTTACTCGGACTGAACAGGATGAATACGCACTGCGGTCGTTGTCAAATGCGTTGCAGGCGCAGGGAACGGGTGCCTTTGACGCTGAAATCGCGCCCTTTACGGTGACATCGCGCAAAGGGGATCGGGTGATCGCCAGTGACGAACAACCTGCCAAGGCGCGGCCAGAAAAAATTCCGACGTTAAAGCCTGCGTTTCGGGAAAATGGGACTGTAACGCCCGCGAACGCATCCTCAATTTCTGATGGTGCGGCGGCATTGATTTTGGCGGATGGCGATTATGCACAGGCGCAGGGATTGCCCCAGCGCGCGGTCATTCGTGGACATGCCAGCCATGCGCAGGATCCCGCGTGGTTTTCCACGGCCCCGATCCCTGCGGCGCGAAAACTGTTGGATCGTTTGGGCTGGCAGGTGGATGATGTCGACCTGTGGGAGGTCAACGAAGCCTTTGCCGTGGTCCCCATGGCGTTCATGCGGGATATGGGGATTTCACGGGACAAAATGAACATTCATGGCGGGGCCTGCGCCTTGGGTCATCCCATTGGCGCATCTGGCGCGCGGATTATCGTGACATTGCTAAACGCGATGGAGCGTCTGGATGTCAAACGTGGCGTGGCTGCGATTTGTATCGGTGGCGGCGAAGGAACCGCCATCGCATTAGAGCGTGAATAGCCATGACCGTTGATTATACAGATTTGCGCCAACGTGTCTTGGCGGTATGTGATGGGGAAACCGATCAGGTGGCCCTGATGGCGACTGTCGCGTGTGAAGTGCATCATAGCGACGCCCGTTTTGACTGGACAGGGTTTTACCGCGTCACGGCCCCCAATTTGTTGAAAATTGGTCCCTATCAGGGGGGACATGGGTGTTTGCAGATCACCTTTGATCGGGGGGTTTGTGGCGCGGCGGCGCGCACGGGGCAGGTGCAATTGGTCGATGATGTCGATGCCTTTCCAGGTCATATCGCCTGTGCATCATCGACACGATCCGAATTGGTCATCCCGTTTTACGATGCCCAAGGGTCGCTGATCGGTGTGTTCGATATCGACAGCGATCAACCTGCGGCATTCGACCAAAATGATGCAGACCAGTTGCAATCGTTGCTGTCGGCCGTGTTTTCACAGGCCTAACTGACCCACGATAGCGTTCAAATATTTTACCCCAAAGCCGCAAGTGCCGCTTTGGGGTAAGGGAGAGACCGGTTTAACAGTTCTGCGTTTATCCGTTGCGGGGAACGATGATCACCTCGACACGACGGTTTTGTGCGCGCCCCTCGGGGGTCAGGTTGGATGCCAATGGCTGGTCTTCGCCTGCGCCATAGGTACGGATGCGATAGGGGTCGACCCCATTTGCACGCACAACATCCGCAACCGCACCGGCACGGCGGGTCGATAAATCGACGTTATAGGCGGCATCGCCCGTGTTATCTGTGTGGCCCACAATCTGAACGTCAGAATTTGGATAATTCTGCAGGTTTGCGGCCAGCGTTGCCAAATCGCTGCGTAATCCGGGCGCGACATAGGTGCTGTCTACATCGAACAGAATGTCTTGGGGCAGGGTGACGATCAATCGATCGCCTGTATTTGTGATGACCACTTGGTCATTGTTCAAATCATTGCGCAGCTCTGCGGCCTGTTTGTCCAACTGGTCACCGATGGCTGCGCCTAAACCGCCCCCGATAATTGCACCCTTAATCGCGGCACCGCGGCGGTTTGATTTGCTGCCGTCACTGGTTGCATAGGCGCCGACTGCGCCGATCAGGCTACCAATCATTGCGCCCTGTTTCGTTTTGGTGCGGTCCATGTTGGGATCATATTGCTGCGCACCGCCACAGGCGGTCAATGCCACGAGGGATGCAATAATTGTTACTGACTTAATTGTTTTGGTGCTCATAACGTCCTCAGATATTGTGGTCGATTTCAAATTGGTTTGATCACTTTCAGTATCCACTGTCTTGGACCAAACACCAATAAGAATATTCAAAACGGCAGGAATTTGCCAGATCATATATCGGCTGCTGCATCACGGCGCGCGCTTTCATGGGCTAAAATCGCGCGTTTTACGGCCAAGCCCCAGTGATAGCCGCCCAAACTGCCATCCTTGCGCAGGGCGCGGTGACAGGGGATTAACAATCCGATTGGATTGCGTCCCACGGCCGTGCCGACGGCGCGCACAGCCTTTGGGTGGCCAATCGCCTGTGCAATATCGGAATATGTGGTGACATAGCCTGATTTGATATCCAGCAAGGCCTGCCAAACCTTGATTTGAAATGGCGCACCCATCAGCGATAGGGGCGCTGTGCCGCGCAGATTGAAAATTGCCGCGGCCCATTCGTCAAGTTGCTGGTTTTTGGGCTGAAACCGCGCCTTGGGCCAGCGGGCGGCCATGTCGTCCCATGTGTCGGATTGATCCGCATCGGATGCAAAGGCCAGACCGCAAATGCCCCGATCGGTTGCCATTAACAATGCCTGACCAAAGGGGCTGTCATACCAACCATGATAAATGTCTAATCCCAGCCCACCCGCGGCATAGGTGCCCGGTGTCATCGCCTCCCACTTTAGGAACAAATCATACAGCCGCGCAGTACCCGACAGGCCCGCGTTCAATGCGGTATCCAATGTTGTGTGATGATTGCGCAGCATCTGTTTTGACAGGTCTAGGGCCAAATATTGTTGATAGGCTTTGGGCGATACCCCCACCCACTTTGAGAATAATTTTTGAAAATGTGATGGGCTCATATCCAAGGCCCGGGCCAATGTGGTCAGGTCCATCCCCTGTGGGGCCGCGTCAATCAGCTGAATTGCACGTTCGATCACGCGATAGGAATAGGATGTGTCTTGTGTCATCTGCATTTTTTCCAACTTTTGCATAGTTTAGGCTAGGCGAGATGTGTTTTCGACCCGAAACTTGCTATATTGCTTGTAACAGACGGAAAATCGGGGCAAACACGGATCCATGTCAAAACAGCTTGATTATCATACCATTCGTGAAATCTTTACACGGTTTCAGGACGTCAGCCCCGAACCCAAGGGGGAATTGGACCATGTCAATGTCTATACATTGGTGGTTGCGGTGGCGCTGTCGGCGCAGGCCACGGATGTTGGCGTAAACAAAGCCACCAAAGAGCTGTTCAAAATCGCGGATACGCCGCAAAAAATGCTGGATCTGGGCGAAGAGGGGTTGATTGAACATATCAAAACCATCGGGCTTTATCGGAATAAGGCGAAAAATGTCATCAAGCTTAGCCAGATCTTGGTCGATCACTACGGTGGCGAGGTGCCAAATTCCCGCGCGGCATTGCAATCCTTGCCAGGCGTTGGCCGCAAAACGGCGAATGTCGTGTTGAATATGTGGTGGCGTCAGCCCGCGCAGGCGGTGGATACCCATATTTTCCGTGTCGGCAATCGCACTGGCATCGCCCCGGGCAAAGATGTAGATGCGGTCGAACGCGCGATAGAAGATCACATCCCAGCGGATTTTCAACTGCATGCCCATCATTGGTTGATCTTGCATGGTCGCTATCATTGCAAGGCCCGCAAGCCGATGTGTTCAACATGTTTGATCCGCGATCTGTGCGGATATGAGGAAAAAGAGTTATGAAAAAATATCAGGTGCTTGGTATCGGGAACGCGATTGTTGACGTCATTTCACGCAGTGACGATACATTTTTGTCAGACAATGCCATCGACAAAGGGATCATGCAGTTGGTCGACCAAGAGCGTGGCGAATTTTTATACGATGCCATGACAAACCGTGTTCAGGCGCCGGGTGGATCGGTGGCCAATACGCTGGCGGGTTTGGGTGAATTGAAGCTGCGCACAGGGTTTATCGGGCGTGTGGCTGATGATGAACTGGGCCGCTTCTATGCGCAGGCCATGGACCAAGAGGGCACCGATTTTGTAAACCCGCCGGTGGCAGCAGCTGATTTACCAACATCGCGTTCAATGATTTTTGTGTCGCCTGATGGGGAACGGTCGATGAATACATATTTGGGCATTTCTGCCGATCTGGGCCCTGATGATGTGGTGGACGCTGTTGCACAGGATGCAGAGATCGTGTTCCTTGAAGGATATTTGTTTGACAAAGATCCCGGCAAAGAGGCATTCAAAAAACTGGCGCGCCTGTGTCGTGCCGCGGGTGGACAGGCCGGCATTTCGATTTCCGATCCATTCTGCGTCGAACGCCACCGCGACGATTTTTTGCATCTGATCGAACATGAATTGGATTTTGTCATCGGCAACGAAGATGAGGTGAAATCCCTGTTTCAGACCGATGATTTGGACAGTGCCTTGGACCGTTTGGCAAAAATTGCGCCTTTGGTTGTTTGCACACGTTCAAGTGATGGGGTCAGCGCCATTCGCAATGGCCAACGCGTGGATGTGCCTGTTGATAAGATTGTTGCCATTGACACAACGGGCGCAGGGGATCAATTCGCGGCTGGATTCCTTTATGGTTTGGCCACCGATCGCGATTTGGCGACCAGTTGTAAAATGGGCTGCATCGCCGCGGGCGAGGTGATCCGCCATATCGGACCACGCCCTGAAACGCCGGTCGCCGAATTGTTTGCCGCCGCCGGTCTGTTG
>CAZWFE010000005.1:19504-22114 GCA_964633145.1 uncultured Phaeobacter sp.
ATTGGGCATGGCCCGCGATATCCCAACGGGGTTAAACGTGCGCATTGGCAGCCAATGGTGGTGCCTGCGCCGGTCGACCGTTCAACGTGTTTTGAAATTCACACGCCGTAATCGGCGCATCATCCAGTTTTTCAAAACCACATGGATCCCTGACGAGATATTTTTCCAAACAATCGTACCGCGCCTGATTCCAGCGGATGAAATTGAAAACCGGCCCCCCACATTTTTGCATTTTTCAAACTATGGCTTGCCGATATCATTTTATCCCGAGCATTATGATTTTCTGGTGGATCAGGACGTGTTTTTTGCCCGCAAAATCGGCCGCGGGTCACCATCGTTTATTCAAAAATTGTGGGACCTTTATGCCAGTGATCTGGTGTCAACGCAGGTGGTGCAAAATGGCAAAGAATTGATTACAGATATCCAAGCCGCAGGTCGGACAGGCAGACGGTTTGGGGGGCGGTTTTTTGATCCAGCCCAAACACTGCGCCCTGATCAAAGCGTGACTTTGGTCGTAACAGCAGATGATGATCTGCCATCGCACTGCAACCAGCCGCACCATGGGTTTGTCTTTGCCGGGCCAGTTACGGGGCGAAATGGGGCGGTGGCGGATCAAATTCCATTTATGGATCGTGCGGCACGATTGGAAAATCCATGTTTGGTTTTGGCTGTTCTTTGCTTTGGTCAATCCGCGCAACATACGACAATGTTTGTTCATCCTGCAGATGCGGCGGCGTTGACCAAGCTAGCGCAGTTGCGGGGGCAGGTGCGCGTGATTATTGACAGCGCTCTATCCAATTCCCATGCATCCGAATATCCCCCGCGATTGGGCGAATTAGACACCCAATGGCAAAATGGACTTGCTGATATTATCAGACAGGTTAAATGCGATCATAACGGGCAGGTGTTTGATGTACCAAACACCCTGTCACGCACAGATGCCCGCGCATGGATATTGGCGCGGTTAAACCAGACAGAGGATACAGATGGCCTATCACTATGATGACACAAATATTTTCGCCAAGATCCTGCGCGGCGAAATCCCAAATAAAACCGTTTTGGAAACCGAACATTCCCTAGCGTTCGAAGATATCGCCCCCCAAGCCCCAATCCATGTGTTGGTGATCCCCAAGGGGCCATATGTCAGCTATGATCATTTCGCCCAATCCGCCAGTGATGCAGAAATCGTGGATTTCACACGCATGATCGGCAAGGTTTGTGAAAAATTGGGCGTGCAGCCGCCGCACGGTGATGGGTTTCGCGCCATCGCAAATACTGGCGCCCATGGTGTACAAGAGGTCCCGCACCTGCATGTCCATATCTTGGGCGGGCGTATGCTAGGGCGTATGCTGCAACGCGCTGAATAATCCGCTAGGTTGACTTGGTCAGGGATAAAAACACGTCTTCCAGGTCGGCCTGTTCCGTGCGCACATCGGCGATTGTAATGCCGGATGATTTTACAAATTGCAAAACATCATCGGCCGTTATGTCCTGCGCACGATAGCTGAATACGATCGATCCATCATCACGCCGCTGGGTGGTGATGTGATCAGATTGCGGCAATTGGGCAACGGGTTGCGCTGGCTGTATGACCAGCGATTTTGCATCCAATTTTCCCAACAGGTTTTTGGTCGTATCCTGCGTGACAATCTGGCCTTGTGATAGAATGGCGATTTCGTCGCACATTTCTTCGGCCTCTTCCAGATAGTGGGTGGTCAGGATAATTGTCATGCCGCGTTCACGATTCAATCGGCGTACATTTTGCCACAGCATTTGACGCAATTCGATATCCACACCTGCAGTGGGTTCGTCCAAAACCAATATCTGCGGGTGATGCACCAATGCCTTGGCCAATAACAACCGCCGGCGCATGCCCCCTGACAGGGTGCGCGCATAGGCATGTGCTTTGTCTGTCAGGCCAACCATTTCTAAAATGGCATCACTTTGGCGGTCTTTGGTGGGAATACCGTACAGTCCTGCTTGGACCTCTAATGCGCCGCGTGGGGTGAAAAACGGGTCAAGGTTCAATTCCTGTGGCATGACGCCGATGGCCGCGCGCGATTGGCGGGGCGATTGATCTTGGTCAAAGCCCCAGATACGAATCGATCCACTGGTTTTATTCACCAAGCCCGCCAAAATATTTATCATTGTGGATTTTCCCGCACCGTTCGGTCCCAACAGACCAAAGATGGATCCGCGCGGGATCGACAGGTCTACGCCCTTTAGTGCAAATTTTTCCGGCTGATTGTGCTGTGCCGCATAGGTTTTCACCAAATTTTTGATTTCTATGGCTGCTTGGGTCATTGCGGTACTTGCCCCCTTGGATGTAATCGCGCATAACATATTGGAACCAAAATGCAAAAGGAAATGCCAATGTCAATGCAAGCTCCTGAAACCCGTGTCGTGGAAACCTATCGCGTTGCCTGTGACGGTGGCGAAGGCGCCTTGGGCCACCCCCGCGTTTGGTTACAAATCCCTACGGACAAAGGTTGGGTGGAATGCCCATATTGCGATGCCAAACTGGTTCATCGCGATCATCAAGACCAGTGATGGTTGTTTGAATACATCCTTTTACCACGGACGTGTCACATTTTAGCCCAAATGTGAATC
>CAZWFE010000005.1:22214-74149 GCA_964633145.1 uncultured Phaeobacter sp.
CAGGACATCATTTGCATTTAATTGATGGGTCGGCGTTTATTTTTCGCGCCTTTCATGCGTTGCCCCCTTTGACGCGGAAATCCGATGGGTTGCCCGTGGGCGCAGTCAGCGGGTTTTGCAATATGCTGCTGCGGTATATTGAGGGCAACACAGGCCCCGATGCGGCCACCCATTTGGCGGTCATTTTTGACAAGGGCAGCCATACATTTCGCAATGACATGTATGATCAGTACAAAGCAAACCGCGATGCCATGCCCGAGGATTTGCGCCCCCAAATCCCCCTGACCCGTGACGCAACCCGCGCCTTTAATATCGCATGCGAAGAAATTCAGGGATATGAGGCCGACGACATCATCGCGACACTGGCCCATCAGGCGCGTGACGCGGGCGGGCGTGTGACGATTGTCAGTTCTGACAAAGATTTGATGCAGCTGGTCGGCGGCGGTGTCGAAATGTTTGACGCCATGAAAAACCGACGGATTGATCGTGACGGGGTGTTTGAAAAATTCGGCGTGTTTCCCGAACGCGTGGTTGATGTTCAGGCCTTGGCCGGTGACAGCGTTGATAATGTGCCCGGTGCGCCCGGGATCGGCATAAAAACTGCGGCTTTGTTGATCAATGAATATGGTGATTTGGAAACGCTGCTGGAACGGGCGGGCGAAATCAAACAGAACAAGCGCCGCGAAACATTGATAAATCACGCCGACCAAATCCGTCTGAGCAAGCGGTTGGTCGAATTGGATGCCAACACACCGCTGGATTTCACGCTGGATGATCTGGAACTGCGCGATCCCGAACCTGAGGTTTTGTTGGATTTTCTGGCGCAAATGGAATTTCGCACCATCACGAAAAAGGTCGCCGAAAAATTTAACCGCACTGCGCCGGAAATCAATGATACCCCACAGCAAATGGCATCAGAACCCATTGCGGCAACAACGGTTGGGTTTGACGCGGATCAATATGTTTGCATTCGTGACGTGGAAACATTGGACGCATGGTGCGCGCAGATCACTGAATTGGGCTATGTCGCTGTGGACACCGAGACCACGTCACTGAATGAAATGCGCGCAGAATTGGTGGGTATTTCATTGGCCACGGCACCAGGTGTCGCGGCCTATATTCCCATTGCGCACAAAGATGGCGCGGCGGATGATCTGTTTGCCACCGAAAGCTTGGTGGAAAACCAGCTAACCATGGACCAAGTGTTTGACCGTTTGGGGCCAATATTGACCGACCCTGCGATTTTAAAAATTGGTCAAAACATCAAATACGATGCCAAGATTTTTGCGAATTTGGGGCAGGATATTGCACCCTTTGATGATACGATGTTGCTGTCTTATGCCCTGCATGGTGGTTTGCATGGGCATGGGATGGATACGCTCAGCGATCGGTATCTAAACCACACCCCCATCCCGATCAAAGAACTGTTGGGGTCAGGAAAATCGGCAATCACCTTTGATCGTGTGCCCATCGATCAGGCCACGCCTTATGCAGCCGAAGATGCGGACATCACCCTACGCCTTTGGCAATTGTTTAAACCCCAATTGCATCAGGCCAGCGTGACCACCGTTTATGAAACGATGGAACGCAGCCTAGTGCCGGTTTTGGCCAAAATGGAACGCGCAGGCGTTTTGGTGGATCGCGATACACTCAGCCGTATGTCCAATGCATTCGCCCAAAAAATGGCCGCGCTTGAGGCGGAAATTCACGAATTGGCAGGCCAGTCATTTAACGTGGGTTCACCCAAACAGCTGGGTGAAATCATGTTCGACAAATTGGGGTATGAGGGCGGCAAGAAAGGCAAAACAGGCGCCTATGCCACCGGTGCCGACATCCTTGAGGATTTGGCGACCCAACATGTATTGCCTGCGCGCGTGTTGGATTGGCGGCAGTTGTCGAAACTGAAATCCACCTATACCGATGCCTTGCAAGATCATATCAATCCGACCACGGGGCGGGTGCATACATCGTATTCTATTGCGGGGGCCAATACGGGCCGATTGGCATCGACCGATCCAAACCTGCAAAATATCCCCATCCGATCAGAAGAGGGCCGCCGCATCCGCGAGGCATTCATCGCCCCACAGGGCAAGGTATTGGTCAGTCTGGACTACAGCCAAATTGAATTGCGTATCTTGGCCCATGTGGCCGGTATTGGCAGTTTGAAACAGGCGTTCCGTGATGGACATGACATCCACGCCATGACGGCATCGGAAATGTTTGACGTGCCATTGGATCAGATGACATCCGATATCCGCCGTCAGGCCAAGGCGATTAACTTTGGCGTCATTTACGGCATTTCTGGGTTTGGTTTGGCGCGTAACTTGCGTATCCCCCGGGCCGAGGCACAGGCCTTTATCGATCGCTATTTCGAACGGTTCCCCGGGATCAAGGATTACATGGACGCCACCGTCGCCTATGCCAAGGAACACCTATGTGTAAAAACCCTGTTTGGGCGTACCATCCATACACCTGAAATCAACGCCAAGGGACCGACCGCAGGCTTTGCCAAACGTGCGGCCATCAACGCCCCGATCCAAGGGACCGCAGCGGATATCATTCGCCGTGCAATGGTGCGCATGCCGGCCGCGATTGCGGATTTACCCGCAACGATGTTGTTGCAGGTCCACGATGAATTACTGTTTGAAGTCGATGCAGAGGCGGTCGATACGCTGATCGCACGGGCCAAGGATGTGATGGAAAATGCAGCCGATCCTGTTGTGCGTTTGGATGTACCGCTGATTGTGGATGCAGGGCAGGGCGACAACTGGGCCGTGGCGCATTAGGTGTGTCGCGCCCCTTAGGACGGTTGTTTTGTGATTGCGGCAACGAACCGGCGTACGATGGGGGATACGATCAGGATTGTTGGAAATGCAATCGCCCAACTGATGATCCACGCGTTCATCCATGACGCGCCAAATCCCACATCCCATCCGATGGCGCGCAGGGTTGCGATGCCAGACACGATCAATGACATCAGCCCCGAGACAAGAAAGCCAAACATAATTGGGGCAAAGCGGGGGTGAATCATGGGGGGCTCCTGTTCAATTGTCTTTAAATCTTAATATTCAATATGTCGAATGTAAAGCCCAAGGTGCGCCAGCCCACAACCGCGCACTAACCCTCTAATTCGGCGGATGGAACGATTGGGAAAAATTGCCCGCCAGAGCGCAGACCAAACCAAGATACATCTTGGTATGTGTCATGGGTGCCAATATCAATCAGCCTGTAAAAACTTTTGCGATCGATCAATGCTTCTAGCCCTGCGCGCACATGAACATAGGGGGCGGGTTCATCCGTTTGCGGATCGCGCATGACGCGAATGGGGTTGTCTGAATTGGCGATTGTGACATCGCCCACATGGGTTTCGAAACAAATCTCTTGGTCTGGGCCTGCATTTTTGACCGTAAAATCAATCGCAACAAAGGGGGCGTCATCGACGGTTATGCCCACCTTTTCTACGGGTGTGACCAGAAAATATTTGTCACCATCTTTGCGCAGGATCGATGAAAACAGTTTGACCAATTCAAAGCGCCCAATCGGGGTGCCCAGATAAAACCATGTCCCATCACGGGCAATGCGCATATCCAAATCCCCGCAAAATGGCGGGTTCCATAGATGCACGGGCGGCAAACCTTTGGTTTTTTGGGCTGCACGGGCGGCGGTTGCCAAATTCTCTGCGTTGGGTTTCGGTGAAATTTTGCCACACATTCGTTTTGCCATTTCCCTAATTTGCATTACACCTAATATATAGAACAAACTTATTGGAGTGCAAAATGTCTGATCCTGAAAATCTGGTACAATCTATCGACGACCTGTCTGCACGCCTATCCGCGGCAAAAACAGCGATCAATACCAGATTTATTGGACAAACGCGCGTGGTGGATCAGGCGTTGACTGCCGTTTTTGCTGGGGGCCATGCGGTGTTAATCGGTGTTCCGGGTTTGGGTAAAACGCGGCTGGTGTCCACGCTAGGGCATGTTTTGGGGTTAAATACGTCCCGCATTCAATTTACGCCCGATTTAATGCCCAGCGATATTTTAGGGTCCGAAGTGTTAGAAGGCCCAGACACAGCACGATCCTTTCGGTTCATTCCGGGGCCAATTTTTTGTGAATTGCTGATGGCTGATGAAATCAACCGCGCCAGCCCGCGTACACAATCTGCCCTGTTACAAGCAATGCAGGAAAAACAGGTCACCACAGCGGGCCAAACCCGTGATTTGGGGGCACCATTTTTGGTTCTGGCCACCCAAAACCCCCTAGAGCAAGAGGGCACATATCCCCTGCCTGAGGCGCAGTTAGACCGGTTTTTGCTGCGTATTGATGTAGGTTATCCTGATTTGGACACGGAACGAAATATCGTTTTGGCCACCACCGGCCTGTCTGATGATCTGCCTGATCCGGTATTTTCCCCAGCCGATATCGTCGCCGCACAGCGGCTGTTGGCACAGGTGCCTGTTGGGCAGGGCTTGATGGATTTTGTGTTGCGATTGGTGCGGGCCTGTCGTCCGGGGACTGCTGACGCACATCCCTTGGCGAACCAACATCTGTCATGGGGGCCGGGGCCACGGGCGTCACAGGCCTTTGTTCTGGCGGTGCGCGCGCATGCCGTGATCCGCGGTGTGTCCGCGCCCACGATGCGTGACGTTGTTGATTTGGCCCCTGCGGTGCTGTCGCATCGGATGTCGTTAAAATTTTCTGCACAGGCGGCCGGTGTGTCCATGGCAGATGTCATTGCGCAAATCGTCGCCGATTTAGATGCCCAAGGCCAGGCTGCATGACAGATGTGTCGCCCCTAGCAACCGACGCGGCCCAACTGGATGCAGGTCTGGCCCCGCTGTTGTTGCAGGCCGAACAGCTGTCGCAAGCGGTGGCGGCGGGTGAACATGGGCGGCGGCGGCCTGGGGTCGGGGATGATTTTTGGCAATTTCGCCCCTTTACCGCTGGGGTAGATACGCAAAAATCCGTTGACTGGCGGCGCTCTGCGCGCGCTGAGCAACTGTATGTGCGCACCTTTGAATGGAAAACGGCGCAATCGCTGGCGCTGTCGGTGGACAACAGCGCAAATATGCATGATCGGGACAGCCCCAGCAAATGGGCGGTATCTGTCGTATTGGCTACGGCCTTGGCAGGGGCGGCTGTTCGCGCAGGCGAACGGGTGGGCAGTTTGGATAACAGCGTGCCGGTGGGCTATGGCCATGGTCAAATTGCACGCATGATGATGTCATTTTCTGATACGCCCGATACAGCAGACAGCCATGGGCCTAGATTGGTTCCCAAATCCAAGGCAGCGATTTTTTCCGATTTCTTGGGGGATCTGGCGTCAACGCATAGGGCATTGGAAATGGCACATGATCGCCAAGTTAGCGGCATTTTGGTGCAGGTTTTAAATCGTGACGAAGTGGGCTTTGCCTTTCGCGGGCCGGTGGTTTTTGCCGATCCGCAGGGGATGCTGCACCATGAAACGCAAGGGGCGCATGATTTGCGCGATCGGTATTTGCAGCGGTTGGCGGAACGGTTCGACCTGCTGGATCAGATGGCCGTTGCAGCTGGATGGCGGGTTGAACGGGTTGTCACGGATCAATCGCTGCTAAATGCTGTGACGCGCTTGCACAGTTTGTTGTCACAAGGGCAGGTTGCATAATGGCACTAGGTCCAATTGTTTTTGTATATCCCTATGTGTTGTTGGCCTTAATCGGTTTGCCAGTATTATGGGTAATTTTGCGTGCCTTGCCGCCGCGCCCCAAAACCCATGTCTTTGCTGCGGTGCCGCTGTTGTTGGGATTGCACGACCAAGAGGTTGATAAAAACAAAACACCCCTGTGGTTAATCGTCTTGCGCAGTTTGATTGTGGTTTTGATTGTTGTTGGACTGGCCCAGCCGCGCTGGGCGCCCGATGGTCCGCAGCGGACCCAGGACCGAATATTGATATTTATTGATGGCGGGTGGGCGCAGGCCAATGCCCCCGCATTGGTTCAACAACAAATGGCCCAATTGATTGCATCCCCTACGTTTGCAGACAAACGCATAGCGATTTTGAATGCGGCCGAGCCTGCGCCTGTTCTATGGCAACCCGCACTACAAGCGGCACAAAATTTGCGTGATTGGCAGGCAGCCGCATGGGATCCTGATTGGCAAGGCAGTTTGGACATCCTGCGTGACACGCAGGGCAACTTTGACGTGTTCTGGGCGTCGGATGGTTTGGATTATGCCGGTGCGCGTGCCGATCTGATCCAAGCGTTTCAGTCCCGTGGTGATTTACAGATATATCAACGGGATCAAAGCTTTCCCATGATCTTGGGCGTGGATCAATCCGACACGGTTTTGACCGTCATGGTCGCAGCACAGGGTGCTGACCTGTCGTCATTGGAATTGCGTGTCGAGGGTGTGGATCCCAGCGGTCAGCCGATTACAATAGCAACACGCCCGATTTCCCCTGCCGGACGCGTGTCCCTGGACATACCGCGCGAATTGCAGGCACGGATCACGCGATTTAGGATTGTCCAACATCCCTATGTTGGTGCGCAATACATCATTGCAGATCAGTTGCGCCGCCCCCAAGTGGGTATCGTTATCGATACGGCGCAAAACGAACAATTAGATGTTCTGGATCCGCTAAACTATGTCGAACAAGCGATTGCACCTTACGGTGATATTGTACGTGGATCTGTGGATCAGCTGATGCTGGTTCAACCCGATGTCATGATCGCCGCAGATACCGCACGTTTGCCGCAAACCGATGCCATTCAAGAATGGGTCACACAAGGGGGGCATTTGTTGCGCTTTGCCGGACCTGCCATGGCAAATGTGGCGTCACAGTTTGCCGATGATCCATTGTTGCCCGTGCAAATGCGTCAAGGGGGCCGCAACTTGGGCGGCACGATGAGCTGGCAGACGCCAAAAACATTGGCAGATTTTGATCCGCTATCGCCATTTTATCAGCTAGATATACCATCTGATGTGACCATTCGCGCCCAAGTTTTGGCAGAACCATCGCCGGACTTAGCGGACAAGGTTTTGGCCCGTTTACAAGATGGCACACCTTTGGTCACCCAGGATCAACTTGGGGCGGGGCGGATCAGCCTGTTTCACGTCACCGCCACACCACAGTGGTCAAATTTGCCACTGTCCGGATTGTTCGTCGAAATGCTGCAACGCCTTGTGCGACCAACCACGGCTGGGGCTGCGATGGCGCAAAACCCCGACACGGAATGGACCGTTTTGCAAACGCTGGATGCGCGCGGCCTATTGCAAGATCCGGATTACAAAACGGTATTAACCCAACAAGTTCTGTCCCAATCTGGGATCACCCAAGACGCACCGTTGGGGATATATCAGTCGCAAAATTCGGTGATGACGCGAAATTTGGTGGATGTGTATCCTGCCCTTGAACCGGTTGTCTGGCCATCAAACCTGAATGTGATCACCGATGCCCAACCACAGAATTCGGTAGAGTGGATGCCATTTTTGTTGATTGCGGCCTTGGTTTTATTGTGTGCCGATGTTCTGGCCAGTTTGATGGTGTCGGGTCGGCGTGTGTTTGCAACGATTGCGGTCATGGTTGTCGCGCTGGGGATCACGTCTGATCATGTGCGTGCCGATACGCAGCGTGCGCCCGATGAAATTGCGTTGGCACATATCAAAACGGGTGATGCGCGGGTCGACGCGCTGGCCCATGCCGCGATGGTGGGGCTCAGTGATACGTTATTTTTCCGTACATCTGTGGAACCCTCTGCCCCGGTTAGTTTGGATATTGAACGCGACACATTGGCATTTTATCCGCTGATCTATTGGCCCATAATCGACACGCAGCCCAGCCTATCTGCGCGTGCCGTGTCATCGCTGAATGCGTTTTTGCGCTCAGGCGGGGTGATTTTATTTGATACTATGGATGCTGAATTACGCCGTGGAAATTCAGCGCAAAACCCCAAATTAATGCGTTTGTTGCAGGATTTGGATATTCCGCCACTAGAACCTGTCGCCGCGGATCATGTTTTGACCCGCGCATTTTATTTATTACAGGAATTCCCTGGGCGCTATCGATCAGGGCAATTATGGGCCGAGGCACCGACCGATACGCAAACAGTGGATGGGTTGCCATTTCGTCCGCTAAATGATGGTGTCAGCCCCGTTTTTATTGGATCAAATGACTGGGCCGCGGCTTGGGCGATGGACAGTCGGGGCGAACCGTTGGTGCCTGTGGGGCGGGGCCGCGCGGGCGAGCGTCAGCGCGAAATTGCACTGCGGTTTGGTGTGAATTTGGTCATGCATGTTTTGACCGGCAACTATAAATCCGATCAGGTGCATGTGCCTGCATTATTGGATCGCTTGGGGCAATGACGATGTTTGATGTGATATTTGTCCCATTGGTTCCTTTGGGTGTATTGATTGGTCTGGCGCTGGTCGGCGGTATGGCGACTGGTTTGGCATGGTGGCGGGGGCTATCGGGGTGGTGGCTGCGTGGCATGGCCTATGCGGTGGTCATGGCGATGCTGGCCAACCCCATGATCCGCGATACTAAATCCGCTGATTTAGAGGATATCGCCGTCGTCATCGTTGACAGGTCATCTTCAAACAGGTTGGGGGATCGACCTGAACAGGTCCAACAGGCCTTGGATGACTTGCTGGCCCGCTTGGGCACCCGCCAAGGCGTGCGTGTGCGTCAAATCGCGCTGGACGATGGTCCTGACAACACAGGTACACGCATCACGCAGGCGTTAAACAAGGTACGCGCTGAAATTCCGCCACAGCAATTATCATCCATCTTTGTGATCTCTGACGGGCAAATTCATGATACAGACCCCTTGGGGTCAGAGGTGCCTGTTCATCACATCATAACGGGTGATCCGTCCGATTTTGATCGCCAAATCCTGATCAAACAGGCGCCTGTTTATGCCATTTTGGGCGAAAAAATGGAAATCACCCTGATGGTCCAAGACGCAGGTGCGCTGCCCGTTGAACAATCCACCGTCACGGTGACGGCCCGCGTTGGCGCGTCTGACCCTGTGGAATTTAATGTCCCCCTTGGGCAGGATGTGACATTGCAACTTGATCCACCCCATGCAGGTCGAACCGTGTTTGAATTGACGGTTCCAACGCTGGCGGGTGAAATTACCGACCAGAACAATCGCGCGATTGCGCAGGTCAATGTTATTCGTGACCGCCTGCGTGTGTTGTTGGTATCGGGCATGCCGCATCCAGGTGCGCGCGTGTGGCGCAACCTGCTGAAATCTGACAGCTCGGTTGATTTGGTCCATTTTACCATTTTGCGCCCCCCCGGAAAACAGGATGACGTACCTGTGTCGGAATTATCGCTGATTGCCTTTCCCACGCGTGAATTGTTTTTGGAAAAAATTGATGATTTCGACCTGATCATATTTGATCGCTATAAACGGCGGGGTATTTTGCCCTCGGCTTATTTGCAAAATATCGTGGATTATGTCCGCAATGGCGGCGCGGCGTTGGTGTCGGCTGGGCCAGATTTTGCGTCTGCCAATTCGATTTCACGGTCGCCATTGGGCGATATTTTACCGGCGGTTTCAAATTCGCGGATTATCACCGATTCTTATGTTCCGCAGGTGTCCGATTTGGGCGCACGCCACCCCGTGACCCAAGATTTGCCAAACTACCCCGAGTGGGGTCATTGGTTCCGACAGGTGGATTTGAATGTGACCCGTGGTCAAACGGTTATGACAGGCGCGCAGGGCAAACCGCTGTTGGTACTAGACCGCGTGGATCAGGGACGCGTTGCGATGATTGCATCAGACCAAGTTTGGCTGTGGTATCGTGAATTTGAACAGGGCGGACCACAACAGGAATTACTGCGCCGCGTGTCGCATTGGTTGATGCAGGAACCCGACCTTGAAGAAGATGCGCTGAGCGCGGTCCAACAGGGCTCGGATATTGTGATAACGCGGCGTAGTTTGGCCGATCAGGTGGCGCCGCTGACCTTGACCGCGCCCTCAGGTGATACCACCGAAATTCTGCCGCGCCCAATCCGTCCAGGCGTGTTTCAGGCACAAATCACTGCGACCGAAAATGGGATTTATGATTTGCGTGATGATACCCAAGCGATTGTTTTTGCCAAAGGCGCTGTGTCGCCTGTCGAATTTCAATCCCCCCTTGCGACCAATGACCTGCTGGTAAATTGGGCAGGCAACGCAGCTGGTGGCGCGGTTTGGGCACGATCGGAATTTCCGGTTTTGCGTGATATTGCGCGGGGACGGCCCGCATCGGGAAATGGCTGGATGGGGGTTGTGCGCAATCAATCAAAATCGTTGCTAGACATCACGACCAAACCAATTTTGCCTGTTTGGTTGATGCTGCTATGCGCGATTGGCGCAGCTGTTGGGGCTTGGCTGCGCGAGGGGCGAAATGCCTAAAGTTGGGGTGTTTTCAGCAATACAGTTCGCGACGCAGATAAAAATTCGCGGCGCCATAGCACGGCAACTGTGATTATTGTGCCCAAAATCAACGCCCAGTCGCCAGCCAACCATGACAATGCGCAGATTGCGAAATACACCGACCGCAGTCCGCGGTTATAGCTGCGCGCGGCGGTTATGTTGATTTCGCCAGCTTGGTATGCGCGATGATCGGCCAGGGGATTGCTTTGCTTGTTGGGAACGGCGGCAATGACAATCGCACAATATCCGAACAAACGATGTGACCACACGAATTTCAAAAATGCGTTTGTGACGAAAAACAAAACGACAAACAATTTGATTTCCCAAACAAGGTGTGGATCCTTGGCCATGGTTAATTCATTTGCAATTCCTGCAAAACGATCTGCGTTACCAAGCATCGCCACCAAACCGCCAATCGAAATCATCGTTGCGGATGCGAAAAATGATGTTCCTTGGCGTAGGCTGTTCATGATTTGGCTATCGAAAATTCGATTGTCACGTTCAGCCATATATACCATCCAGTCGCGACGATATTTTACCATGATTTGTGTGGTCGATTGCCGGTGCTCGGGCGCGTTTTCGATGATATAGCCAATAATAAGCCACGACAGCAGCAATATACCAAGTGCCACAAAGTCGTAGGTTGAAAACAGGTGTAGTCGGTCAAGCCAAGTCATGTAACAGACTTAATATCTAAAGACGGACTTGCCAATTCACAAAATTGGTTATATTATCTTACCAATAGTGAGGTGCCCCATGGAAATGCCAGTCCCAAGCCAGGATCGTCTGGATCGAAAATCAGAACTTGTGCTGCGGTTGCGCGCGATTTTGCCGTCCGATTGTGTGATCGATGATCCTATGGAAACGCGCGCCTATGAATGCGACGCGTTGTCTGCGTATCGCTGTCCGCCGATGGCGGTGGTGCTGCCCTATACGACGGAACAGGTCGCACAAACGCTGAAAATTTGTAGCGATCTGAATATTCCAGTGGTCCCACGCGGATCTGGTACGTCACTGGCAGGTGGGGCGATGCCCACGTCGGACAGTATTATTCTGGGCGTATCACGGATGAATGATGTCTTGGACACGGATTATGATAACCGCGTGATCCGCGTCCAGACAGGGCGCACCAACCTAAGCGTGACAGGCGCGGTTGAGGCAGATGGTTTTTTCTATGCCCCAGATCCGTCCAGCCAATTGGCCTGCGCGATCGCGGGCAATATCGCTATGAACTCTGGCGGCGCGCATTGTTTGAAATATGGCGTGACGTCAAACAATCTGATGGGTGTGCGTATTGTCACGATGCAGGGTGAAATTTTGGACATCGGCGGCGCACATTTGGATGCCCCTGATTTGGACCTGTTGGGTGTGATCTGCGGATCCGAGGGTCAGTTGGGCATCGTGACCGAGGCCACATTGCGCATCATCCACAAACCAGAGGGCGCATTGCCTGTCTTGCTGGGCTTTGACAGCAACGAAGTGGCGGGACAATGCGTGTCTGATATTATCCGTGCGGGCGTGTTGCCGGTGGCCATCGAATTTATGGATCGCCCCTGTATCCGCGCGACCGAAGATTTCGCCAAGGCGGGATACCCCGACTGTGAGGCATTATTAATCGTCGAAGTCGAAGGCAGCCCCATCGAAATCGAAGAGCAGTTGGAAAAAATATTGGCGATTGCGGCCACGCATAATCCCGTCGAAATGCGCCGCGCAAATGACATGCAAGAGGCCGCGCGTATTTGGCTGGGCCGCAAATCGGCCTTTGGTGCGATGGGGCAGATCAATGATTACATGTGTTTGGATGGCACCATCCCTGTGTCGAAACTGCCCTATGTCCTAAAACGCATCGGCGAAATGAGCCGTGAATTCGGCCTAGGCGTGGGTAATGTGTTCCACGCAGGGGATGGCAATATGCATCCGCTGATTTTGTACAATGCCAATGAACCCGGTGAATTGGAAAAATGCGAAGCCTTTGGAGCGGAAATCCTAAAGCTGTGTGTAGAAGTTGGCGGTTGTTTGACCGGCGAACATGGGGTCGGCATCGAAAAACGCGATTTGATGGATCATCAATTCACGCGCGATGATTTGAATGCACAGATGAACATCAAGGACGTATTTGACCCTGCTTGGCTGTTAAACCCGGCCAAAGTGTTTCCATTGGCGGCCTCGGCATCTCGTCGTGATGGGGGATTGTGATATGATCCATTATGCGACCTGTGAAAATGATGTATCGTCCTATCTGCAATCGGCCAAAGGTTCGGTTGTCATCCAAGGGGGCGGGACACGGACGGTTCAAACCCCTGTGGGTGCAGTGTTATCGCTGCAAAAATTGGCCGGTGTTGTGGATTATGAACCCGGCGCTTTGACGATGGTTGCGCGTGCGGGCACGCCCCTATCTGAGATTGAACAGACTTTGGCGCAAGAAAATCAGCGATTGGCCTTTGAACCCGTGCTGATGAATGACGTTTTGGGCACAACAGGCACCAGTACCATTGGTGGCGTATTTGCCGCAAACGCCAGCGGTGCGCGCCGGATCCAAGCAGGCGCGGCACGCGATTTTTTGTTGGGTGTGCGCTGTGTCGATGGCACTGGAACGATCATCAAAAACGGTGGTCGCGTGATGAAAAACGTGACTGGATATGACTTGGTGAAATTGCTTGCAGGCAGCTGGGGGCAACTGGGCGTGTTGACCGAAGTGTCGTTCAAGGTTTTACCGATTTGCGAAACCGAAACGACCTTAGCGGTATCCGTCACAGACCCCGAAGGGGCTGTTGCGGTTTTGACGGGCGCAATGGCGACGCCCTTTGATGTAACAGGGGTCGCGTATGATCCCGCATGTGGCTGCGCCTATGTACGCATCGAAGGTTTTGATAAGTCAGTGTCCTATCGCGCCGATGAAATCACCAAGCTGCTGTGCAAATTTGGTGATGTTGACCGGATAAACGCGGCAGCGTCGCATGACCTGTGGTTGGGACTGCGCCGACTGGCCCCACTTGTTGGGCGCTCTGGTAGCTTATGGCGGGTGTCTGCTAAGCCGACAGATGGCCCCGCTGTTGTCGCAGCCTTGGGTGTCAGTGATTATTTCATGGATTGGTCAGGGGGTGTGATTTGGGCGATTTTGCCAAATGGTCGCGATGTCCGCGCTGACCTTCAGCACATTTCAGGGCATGCAACCTGTTTTGGGTCAGGGCATCCGATGTTACAGCCGCAACCAAAGGGTGTTGATGATATTTTGCACGGCATTCACGCAAAATTTGACCCCAACCATTTGTTTCCAATGCACAGCAAGGTCGCATAGCATGCAAACGTTTTTCCGACCCGAACAACTGACGGACCCTGATTTTGAACGGTCCAATGAAATCCTGCGGGCCTGCGTGCATTGTGGGTTTTGCACAGCAACATGCCCAACCTACCAAGTTTTAGGGGATGAACTAGACAGCCCGCGCGGCCGGATATATTTGATCAAGGATATGCTGGAAAATAACCGTGTCCCAGACGAACGCACGGTCAAGCATATTGATCGGTGTTTGTCGTGTCTGGCCTGTATGTCGACATGCCCATCGGGTGTTCATTATATGCATTTGATCGATCATGCCCGCGCATATATTGATGAACACTATGACCGACCTTGGTCTGATCGCGCGTTGCGATGGGTTTTGGCACAGATTATTCCCTATCCATATCGATTCCGGTTGGCGTTGCTAGGTGCAAAGATGGCGCGCCCATTCGCGCGCTTTGTTCCCGATAAACGTCTGCGCGCCATGATCGCTATGGCACCCAAACGTGTCCCACCTGTCAGCCGCAACGATGATCCACAAACGTTCCAACCCAAGGGCGCACAACGCAAACGCGTGGCATTGATGACCGGATGCGCACAGCGGGCGCTAAACACGGATATCAATGATGCCACGCTGCGACTGTTGCAGCGGCTGGGTTGTGAAATTGTGATCCCGCAGGGGCAGGGGTGCTGTGGCGCGCTGACCCATCATATGGGCAAGACCGATCAATCCCATGCCTCGGCTGCGGCCAATATCCGCGCATGGATGGCCGAGGTCCGTGGCCAAGGGTTAGATGCGATTGTGATCAATACCAGCGGATGCGGCACCACGGTCAAGGACTACGGCCATATGTTCCGCGACACACCACTGGCACAGGATGCCCAAACAATTTCAGCCCTAGCCAAGGATGTGTCCGAGGTCCTGATTGATCTGGATTTCCCCGAATGTGACGCCCAAGGGTTAACCGTTGCCTATCACGCGGCCTGTTCCTTGCAACATGGTCAACAAATCAAAGATCACCCAAAAACACTGCTGCGCCGTGCTGGGTTTCAGGTGGCCGAGCCACGCGATCCACATCTTTGCTGCGGATCGGCTGGTACCTATAATCTGTTGCAACCTGAGATTTCGGAACAATTAAAAACCCGCAAAGTACAAACATTGCAGGCCATTCAGCCGGACGTGATTGCGGCGGGAAACATTGGCTGCATGATGCAGATTGGATCAGGTACACATATTCCAATTGCCCACACTGTTGAATTACTGGACTGGGCCACAGGTGGTCCCAAACCCGCAAGCCTGTCGCCGGACTATGCCGCACCCAAGGATGCCGTACCAATTTTGCGTTGACGTACGCCCTGTGAAAGTGTGACAGTGGCGTAAGGGTACCTGTTACAAGGTGGAGGGGTGTTGGTGTTACG
Source organism: uncultured Phaeobacter sp. (assembly GCA_964633145.1). Taxonomy (GTDB): domain Bacteria; phylum Pseudomonadota; class Alphaproteobacteria; order Rhodobacterales; family Rhodobacteraceae; genus CAJXSD01. The sequence goes on from CAZWFE010000005.1 coordinate 37,314, forward strand.
CGTTATATCAGTGGTAATTGCAGTGATTTTTGGGGGCTCGGCTGGGGCACAAACGTCAAATCTGCGCAGTCTTGAAACATTGCAAATCGGACGAGAGTGGGTTTCTGTTGGGCGACTTATACTGAATTATGGGGTTGGGTTTTGCACTGCAACCCTCATTTCAAATGACTTAATTTTAACTGCGGCGCATTGCTTGTATGATCCTGATACTGGACGAAAATACGAACTGGAAGGGTTTGAATTTCAGGCCGGTTGGCGAAATGGGCGCGCTGAATCCTATAGACGCATTCGCGCAGCTGCGGCGCATCCGAAATATCTGTTGGCGAATAAATCCGATGTGAACCGTCTGAAATACGACGTGGCATTGTTGCGTCTGGATACGCCAATTCGAAAATCAAACATTCCGCCTGTTGCGATGTCTGAATTGCCAAAGCCGGGCGATTCTGTTGGGGTGGTGTCATATGCGCGCGGACGCGTGAATGCCCCCAGTATCCAAGACACCTGCGTGGTGCAATCTGAATATTCTGGTGTTTTAGTTATGACCTGTTCCGTTGACTATGGCGCATCTGGATCACCGGTTTTGGTCAGTTCAAATGGGCAGCCCCAGATAACGGGGGTTGTGTCTGCTATGGCGGAAATGAATGGCAGGCTGGTGTCGCTCGGTACGTCTTTGCGTTCGACTGTTCCAGATATATTACCGTTGATGGCCCCAAAGACCGAGTTTTCCTCGGTCAATCAGCGGCGCGACACTGGTGCGAAATTCGGCAGCGTGGCGAAACGTAAAGCGGCGCCTCTTGAAACGGAATGATCTGATCCCTAGCTAACAGGTATGGGTGCCGCCGGGCGGGCCCATGTTATTGAAATCGCTTGCGCCAAGATGGGCAGGCCCCTGTTATCGCTTTGAAAGGATGACGACATGAGACATTTTGATTTTACACCCCTATACCGCGCCTCTGTTGGTTTTGATCAGATTGCGGATATGATGGATCGGGTTCTTTCCAATGATCCTGCGACCCAAAATTCCTATCCCCCCTATAACATCGAAAAAACGGCGGATGACGCCTATCGTATTTCGGTCGCTGTTGCGGGGTTTTCTGATCAGGACCTAACGGTTGAGGTGCGCGAAAACGCATTGATCGTCGCGGGTCAAAAACCCAAAGAGGATCAGGAAAAATCCTATCTGCATCGTGGCATCGCGACGCGTGCCTTTGAACGGAAATTCCAATTGGCAGATCACGTACGTGTCACAGGCGCCAGCCATATCGACGGTATGTTGCACATCGATCTGGTGCGCGAACTGCCAGAATCGGTCAAACCACGCCGCATTGATATTGCCACGCCAAACACACGTGTGTTGGCAGCTGATACGGTAAACTAATCCATATTGCGGTGGTCAGCGTTTGTTGACCACCACGCCCACCATGGGACCAACGGATCGTCCCAGATCATGTCGGAATGGATCTGCGACATATAAACGTGACACATTCCCATCAAAATATAACGCCATATCGGTGCCCAAATGGTCCCGGAAAAATGTGGCAAAGTCATAGAAATTAACGGTTTGATTTGAAATCACAAAATAGGCCCGGTTGTCCGACACCCCGACACCGTTTCGGATATAGCGTGACGTACTGTTTGGAATGAAACGGGGATGCAGTTTTCCATCAATGACCAGCATTGGCCCAGACTGCGTTGCAAATTGGCACGCTGGTGACTTGGACTGAAATTGCAGCGTTTCAATAATGTTCCATTTATTTTCTGCAACGCAAAACACCCCATTGGGCAGCATCCCGAAATTACCGGGGCCTGCAGATGTTATGACGGATTGATGGGTTTCGCCATTTTCTGTGTAATGCCCCACAGGCGATAAATCGCGGTGATACATCCCCGCATTCATGCCAAACGCAAGCGTTTGCCCCCGATCATCCAAATCAGACAGCAGGTCGAAAAACTGGCCATAGGGTTGGCCCTGATCATCCAGATAAAACAGACGCAGATCATCGCGGCCCTGTTCGGCCTGACAAACCGTATAAGACGTGTCGCGATAGGTTATATCACGACACTCTGCGCCCAGAACAGGCGTGGTAAACAAAATCAACAATGCCCAAAGGCGGATCATTATTCTGTGTCTAGGTCGCGTTGCACGGTATCTTGGGCAAACAGGCGACGCGTTTCATCCATGCGATCGAATGTTTCATCCAGTCGGAACCGCAAATCGGGCGTAAATTTCAACGCCAGTGTTTTGCCGATTTGATGACGCAGTTCCGCTTTGTTGCGGGCCAGCAATGTTGTGACATCGCCGCTGCCCTTGCCGCCCAAGGGGCAGACATAGGCCGTTGCGATTTTTAAGTCGGGCGATACCGTTACTTCGCCCACGGTGATCGACATCCGTGCCAAATCAGGATCATGGATATCACCGCGTGTCAAAATATCAGACAAAGACCGGCGGACAAGTTCGCCGACCCTAAGTTGTCGCTGAGAGGGCCCAGGCCCGTCATGAAATTTGTTTTTTGCCATAAATTCTCTCTACGCTGTTCTTTGCCCTTTGCCAAGATGTCCCAGCTTGGTTAAGAACATAACCAACAAGAAATAGGAGTAAGACAATGGCACATTCCCCTAAAATCGCGATTTTGGGTGCCTCGGGTCGAATGGGGCAGATGCTGATCCAAACGATACGCAGCAGCGATGCGGCAACCTTGGTGGCGGTGGCTGATCGCGTGGGATCAGATTGGGTCGGGCGCGATTTGGGGGCCTGTCTGGGGGCAGCTGATATGGGATTGGTCGTCTCAGATGACGCCAAGGCCACGATAGCGGCGGCGGATGCGGTGATTGATTTTACCTCACCTGCGGCAACGGTTGTGCACGCGGACCTAGCCGCGCAATCGGGAACAGCGCATATCATTGGCACAACCGGCATGACCGACGCGGAATTGGCAGCGATTGCAGGGTCGGCCCAGCAAACGGCGATTGTGCGTGCGGGCAATATGTCCTTGGGTGTGAATTTGTTGACACTGCTGACCCGCAAGGTGGCCGCCGCCCTAGACGAAGATTTCGATATCGAAGTGATCGAATATCACCACAATCAGAAAGTGGACGCGCCCTCGGGCACGGCACTGATGTTCGCTGATGCCGCAGCAGACGGGCGTGGCGTATCCTTGGCAGATGTGCGCGACAGTGGTCGTGATGGGATAACAGGGGCGCGCAAGCGCGGCGATATTGGTTTGGTGGCTGTGCGTGGTGGCGATATTGTGGGCGAACATGATGTCATGTTTGCCGCAGCTGGCGAACGCGTGATTTTGCGTCATGTGGCCACGGACCGTGCGATTTTTGCCCGTGGCGCGGTTAAGGCGGCGTTATGGGCCATCGGCAAGCCCGCAGGTGAATATTCCATGCTGGATGTGTTAGGGCTATAGCGGGGGCTATAGCTGGCGCCCAAAATTGATCCATTTTGTGATCCAGTGCGTATCTATCGTATAGGGAAAACAAGGTGTTCAATATGGGCAAAGGTGTTTGGATCATTTTGTGTATGTGCATGGCAGGATCTGTCAGTGCCGAAACACAGCGAATTACGGACAAAAACACATTTTTGAATATTGTCGGTGACAAAACCCTGGCGCGGCCATTCGTGTCATTGCAGGTGTTACCAGATGGTAAAATCAATGGCAAAGGCGCAGGGCGCACTGTCACGGGCGATTGGTCATGGAATGATGGATATTTCTGTCGCACGATGTTTTGGGGATCGCGGGAATTATCCTATAACTGTCAGGCCGTTGACAAGGTGGGTGAAAAACTGCGTTTTACCGCTGACCAAGGCGCAGGCATGGCCGCCGATTTTTCACTGCGCTAGCCTGATTTTTTGAACGGGGCCATGCCTTGGCGGGCCAATTCGTCGGCCTGTTCGTTTTCGGGATGGCCTGCATGTCCTTTGACCCATTGCCATGTCACCGTGTGGCGTTCTTGGGCTGAATCCAGACGCTGCCACAGTTCAATATTTTTCACAGGCTTTTTGTTGGATGTTTTCCATCCATTGCGTTTCCACCCGTAAATCCAACCTGTGACCCCGTTTTTGACATAGGCGCTGTCGGTTACGATGGTGATTGTGCTGGGCCGTTCGAGGGTTTCTAGGGCCGTGATGGCGGCCAGCAATTCCATGCGGTTGTTCGTGGTGTCCGCTTCGCCGCCACATAATTTTCGTTCTTTGATGACTTGGTCGGCTTGCTTGGCTTGTAACAACACGCCCCATCCACCAGGGCCGGGATTGCCCGAACAGGCCCCATCTGTATATGCGAATAAGTCTGGCATATTACAAAACCACAGGGATCAGGCAGGCAACGACGCCGCTGGTCAGCAATATGCGCAGTTTCATCCACCACCGCGGTGTCAGACCGGCCCTAAAGAAATAAAAATCCAAGATCAACAATCCCAAAAATCCGGTGATCAGGTTTAGCCCCGTGCTGACCGGACCGCCGCCCGTCATAAAAAACGCCCACAGCGCGGGGATCACAGACAGGGCATAGCCCGCTGCTGCCGCCGCCCCGGTTGTTTTGGTGGCAAATCCCCACAATACGCCAGACATAAATGATAATATCACCGTGCCGTAAAATAACTGCACATAGGGCCCAACAAATCGTGGCCCAAGCATGGACGCGGTTAGTTCGGCCATGCCATCATGATACAGCGTCACAACGCCCCAGACAAAGGGGATTAGCCCCGCAAGGCCCAAGATTAATGCAGATCGGGGAATGGATGTCATGATACCTCTCGCAGGACGCGCGGCACCTTGAAGTTCACATTTTCTTGGGCGGTTTCTATCTGTTGCACGGTCACATCATATTTGTCGCGAAATGCGTCGATGACTTCGTTTACCAAAACCTCAGGTGCGGATGCGCCTGCCGTAATGCCGATCGAGCGGATACCATACAGGGCCCGCCAATCCAATTCGTCGGCGCGTTGAACCAATTGTGAATACTGGCAGCCTGCTTTGGCGGCCACTTCGACCAGACGTTTGGAATTGGATGAATTGGGCGCGCCCACAACCAACAGGGCATCGACCTTGGGTGCTACCTCTTTTACGGCCAATTGCCGGTTGGTGGTGGCGTAGCAGATGTCCTCTTTGTGGGGGCCGACAATGGCGGGAAACCGCTGCTGCAATGCGGCAACCGTTTCGGCGGTGTCGTCGATGGACAGGGTTGTTTGCGTGACAAAGGCCAGTTTGGCAGGATCGCGCACATCAATGCGGGCAACATCGGCGGCGTCTTCGACCAAGATCACCTCGCCTTGGGGCAGTTGGCCCATTGTGCCGATGGTTTCTGGGTGGCCTTTGTGTCCGATCATGATGATCTGCAAACCGTTGTCATGGTGGCGTTCGGCCTCGATGTGCACTTTGCTGACCAGGGGGCAGGTGGCATCGACATAAACCATATTCTTGGCCTGTGCCTCGGCCGGAACCGATTTGGGTACACCATGTGCGGAAAAAATCACGGGTCGATCATCGGGGCATTCCGACAATTCCTCGACAAAAATGGCCCCTTTGTCGCGCAAACCATCAACCACAAATTTATTGTGAACGATTTCGTGGCGCACATAAACGGGTGGCCCCCATTTTTCCAACGCTAATTCTACAATTTTGATGGCGCGGTCGACACCGGCACAAAAACCACGCGGCGCAGCCAAATAAATATCAAGGGCAGGTTTGGTCATCTTATTATCCTGTTTGTCAGCGCAGTTTTAATTCAGCATGGCACAGGGGTAAACCGATTCATAGAAAATAAAAAATATCAATTTCTCTTTTGTCCAAGGAAGAAAGTGGATATTGTCGTGTTAACTATATATGGCAATCATACTTTATTTGGTGTTTTGTTTTGGACCGTCAGACTGAATCATATTCTGCGGCGCTGCGTGGCGTCGAAGAGATCGCGCACCAACGGCGTGTGCAAACGGTGTCGTCGACGTCGTGGTTTGTCATATTTTTGGGCCTGCTGTGGTGCGGGCTGGGCATTACGCTGGGATCATGGGGCATGGTTCTGGCCGCGTTGGTATCAGTATTGGGGTCGGTTCAGGCGCTGTTTTTGGTAAACACCCGTTTTGATGTATTGGCGCGGTTTTTATGGATATTATCGGCGCAAATTTCGGTGATGATTGGGTGTTTTATCATTGACGAAGCTGGGCGCGTTGATTTCCTGTTTGCGGGCATGATTGGTGCGCCATTCCTGGTATTTTCGATTAATTTTGAACGCAAATTTTTGGCATTTTTCGTGCTAAGTAATCTGGTGTATTGGATCATCCAATGGTCCCTTGGCTCCGATTATTTTGGGACCGTTGTCATCGGCCCTGCCGAGGCCGAGGCCTATGTGTTAGTGCCTGTGTCGATTACAACCTTGACCGTGATCATGGTGCAATTGGGATATTTTGGCATGATTGCCAATGATTACGCCATTCGGGTGTATCGCGCGTCCCTAGATGCCAGTTCCGCGCTGCAGGCCAAGTCGCGGTTTTTGGCCAATATGAGCCATGAAATTCGCACACCTATGAACGGTGTTGTGGGCATGATTGATATCATGGACAACAGTGATCTGACCAAGGAACAAAAACGCATGTTAAAAACAATGCGCGAAAGTTCATATTCATTGTTGCGTATCATCGATGATATTTTAGACACGTCAAAGATTGAAGCAGGCCAGTTGACACTGACCGAGCGGCCGACCGAAATGGTATCCTTGCTGGAAAGCGTGGTCGAAAGTATGGTCCCCTTTGCTGATAATCGCCGCGTTTTGTTATCATTCCGATTTGATCCAAATTTGCCGCAATGGATCAATTGTGACAGTGGGCGGTTGCGACAAATCCTGTTGAATTTGGTGTCGAATGGTATCAAATTTTCCTCACCTGACGACCCGCGTGCACGCGGGAGCGTTTTGATCGAGGTGAAAAAACAGCCCCATGATCGTTTTCAAATTATCGTGACCGATAATGGTATTGGGATTGCGCCCGACCAACAGGCGGGCATATTTCAACCGTTCATGCAAACCGCGGGACAGGAACAGGCGCGTTTTGGTGGAACCGGATTGGGTCTGACAATCGTACGCCAATTGGTCGAAAGCATGCGGGGCGAAATTTCGCTGGACTCTGACATTGGCAAGGGCGCAAAATTCACCATCGATTTGCCATTGAATGAACCCAAAGGAATGACAAATGCGCCCGATCTGACAGGGCTGACTGTCTATGCGTTCGTTATGCGTCCACGTACGGCTGAAACCTTGGAACACTATGTTTCCCATACTGGCGCGAAATATATGCCCATTTCGGAAAACACGGAATTAAAGGCATTGCTGCCCGACGCGCCCGACAACAGTATTTTGTTAATCGGATTGGCCGGCGAAAATTCATCTGTGATGAAAGAGTTTGCGCGCCAAATATACGAAGATTTCCCCGATCAGCGCATGATCACCTTTAGCGCGCATCGGACCGATTTAAGTACTGAGCAATCTGATAATCATCGCGTTGTGCAGTGGAAGCCGTTGTTGCCCACTGAATTTTGGCGCACCTTGTCGGATTTGGGCGGATTTGGTGATAAACTGTCTGATGGTCATACTGCTGATACGGTCGAGCCGGTGCCGATGGATCAGGTCAAATCCACCCGAATTTTGGTGGCAGAAGACAACGAAATCAATAAAATCGTAATCGAAAAACAATTGCGTCATTTAGGGTATGACCCGGTCATCACTGACGATGGCATCGAGGCATTTACGCATTGGTCGACAGGTGAATTTGATATCGTGTTATGCGACTGTCATATGCCGCGATTGGACGGGTTTGGACTGGCCGAAAAAATCCGCGAATTTGAGGTGAAAAACCGATCCAAGCGCACCCCAATTATTGCCATCACGGCCAATGCCCAAATTGGCGAAGCAGAACGCTGCTATGCGTCAGGAATGGATGATTACCTATCCAAGCCTGTCAAGATCAAGGATTTGAAAGACACGCTTGAACGTTGGCAATAAAGCGGATTACTGTGCTTGTATCGCGGTGATCGGTGTCAGGATTGAAAATGCGTAAAATAAAATCAGCCTTTGTCGGCGTTGATCAGGGATCAGTGCATTTGTTTTCTGACTATGACACAGGTGGTCCAATGTGGTCGCACACCGGCGAACGCGAGGTCGCAAAACGCATCATGTTCAGCGAACCCTTTGCGCGGCCACCGGCGGTCACGCTTCAGATTGCAATGCTGGATTCCCATTCCGATCATTTTCTGCGCATGTCTTACGATGCGACAGATGTGACCTGCGCGGGCTTTACGCTGGTGTTCAAAACGTGGTCAGACACACGTTTGGCGCAGGTGAAAATGTCATGGCAGGCGATTGGTGAACTGCCCCAAGATGATGACTGGCTGGCGTTCAGTCAGGACCCAGATCACTGGGCCCTGACGGATTAATCGCGTTAGATTTGGCCGTCGTAAATCGGCTCTAGTGTTTCTAATTCGAACAGGGACGACACGGATGTGCCATTCCAAATGTTCAAAATCGACTGTGCGAACATTGGGGCGGTGGGCAAAATGCGAATGTTGGCAGTATTGCGGACGGCCTCTGTCGCCTCAATCGTGTCGGTCAGGACCAGATTTTTCATGACAGATTTTGACACACGTTCCACGGCAGGACCCGACATGACACCATGGGTGATATAGGCGTGTACTTCGGCGGCGCCATTGTCCATCAACACTTCGGCTGCTTTGCACAATGTGCCGGCGGTGTCGCACATGTCGTCAACGATGATACAGATTTTGTCCTTAACTTCACCGATTACGGTCATTTCCGCAATTTCGCCCGGTTTTTCGCGGCGTTTATCAACGATGGACAGGGGCGCGTTGATGCGTTTAGCCAATTCACGCGCGCGTGCCACACCACCCACGTCAGGGGATACAACCATAATATCTTGCATACGGCCTGCGAACTGTTTTTGAATGTCTAGCGCAAAGATGGGTGATGCATAAAGGTTATCGACCGGAATATCGAAAAAGCCTTGGATTTGGGCTGCGTGCAGGTCCATTGTCAGGATCCGTTCAACGCCTGCCTCGACCAGCATGTTGGCCACCAGTTTTGCAGAAATCGGTGTGCGTGCCTTGGCGCGGCGGTCCTGACGGGCATAGCCGAAATAGGGGATCACAGCTGTAATCCGCCCCGCAGACGACCGGCGCAACGCATCGGTCATGATCAACAATTCCATCAGGTTGTCGTTGGCTGGGTTTGATGTGGACTGAATAATGAACATATCCTCGCCACGCACGTTGTCATATACTTCGACAAAAATTTCTTGGTCGTTGAAGCGTTCGATACGCGCATTGACCAATGATACACTTAATCCGCGATGCAGAGACATGCGGCGCGAAATTCCTTTGGCAAGTGTTAGGTTTGCGTTACCGGAAATCAGCTTTGGTTCGATTGCAGGCATTGTTCGGTCTTTCCCCAGGTGATTGTGACAGAATCATGAATAACCTTCGCTTAGCACGGCCCAAGCCACAGGCAAAGCATTGGCAGCCCCCCTGCGGCCAAAAGCCTGATTTAAGTGGCATTTCCGTCAGAATTTCGACGACATTTCCACCCAAGGGCGAAATTCGCACTGCAACGGTTTGTATTGCGCGACGTGACATTGGGCCTAGGTGTGTTATCTGTGACGAAATTAAAGATGACAGGGCAGGACGCACAATGCGGGCAGGATATTCCATCAACGACATTCAATTCGGATCCAGTGATGCACAGGCTTTGATGGTGCATTGTTCGCTGTCAAATGCGCGGTCTTGGGCCCCTTTGGCGGGGCAGTTGGGCCCTGATTTTTCAGCCCTTGCCTTTGATTTGCCGGGTCATGGCCATAGCCAAGATTGGACGCCTGACCATGATTACCAAGATGCCTGTGTTGATATTGCAGCCAGCTATCTGGATCGGCCGCTGGATGTGGTGGGGCATTCCTTTGGTGCGACGGTTGCCTTACGGTTGGCCTTGGCCCATCCGCAGCGGGTACGATCGCTGGTGTTATTTGAACCGGTTTATTTTTATGCAGGGACAACCGATTTTCCTGACATGCGGCCGCGGTATGATGCCGAATATACGGAATTTGCAGCGTTGTTGCAGGCGGGTGATTTGGCAGCGGCCGCACGTCATTTTATGCAGCGTTGGGGCGATGGGACGGATTGGGATCATTTGCCTGCGGCGCATCAATCGGCGATTACGCGGCGCATTCATTTGATTGCGGCGGGGGGCGTTGCCCTGCATGCTGATCCGCATGCGATGTTATCCAACGGCGGTCTGGATCAGCTGCCCATGCCGGTTTTGTTGGTACGCGGCGACCAGACACATTTTATGATGGACCCGATCCATGCGGCATTGGCCCGTCGCATCCCCCAATGTGATCAGATCGTGGTGCAGGGCGCGGGGCATATGGTGCCGATCACGCATGCGGCCGACTGTGCCGCCTTGGTGCGCCAATTCTGGAATGGGCTTTAGCGGTTATTTTTTGCCAATGCGGGGTTCGGTGCCTGCGATAATGCGATTGATATTGGCGTTGTGGCGATAAAAAATTAGCACCGCCAATCCAATGCACAGACCCGCCAATTGTGGCTGACCCAGTCCATAGGCCCACAGGGCCGATGTGCCGGCCGCAACCAAAGCAGACAGCGATGATATGCGTGTGATCACTGCTGTGACCAACCATGTTCCACAGGCCGCCAAGCCAATGGGGAACGAAATGGCCAGCAAAACGCCCAAAAATGTGGCAACGCCTTTGCCGCCCTTAAACCCGATATAGACGGGAAAACAATGTCCCAAAAATGCCGCCAGCGCGGCCAGTTGCACGGCATCCTCGGCCGCCAAACTGCGGGCGACAAAAACGGCAATTGCACCTTTGCCACTGTCTAGGATCAGCGTCAGAAAGGCAGCCAATTTATTGCCCGTCCGCAACACATTGGTGGCCCCGATGTTGCCTGATCCGATGTCGCGCAAATTGCCCAATCCGAACAGACGCGCTATGACCAAGCCAAAGGGGACAGACCCCAACAGGTACCCAAACGCGGCCCATAGAGCCAATGCCATCGGTTGCGTTACGATTTCAGGAAACAACGTCATTGTTCAAACACCTTTTGCCCAGCGACATAGGTTGCCATGACCTTGCCCTGCATCCGTTGCCCGTCAAAGGGGGTGTTTTTCGATTTTGATCGCAGGGATTTGCGGTCTAGGACAAAGGGGACATCTGGATCAAATACAATCAAATCCGCGGGTGCGCCAATCGACACGCGGCCGCAATCCAATCCCAACCGGTTTGCTGGGTTCAACGACAAGGCGCGGAACAAGGTGGGCAAATCCAGATAATTGCCATGCACCAACCGCAATGCAGCGGGCAGCAATGTTTCCAAGGCGACCGCACCTGCCGCGGCCTCTTCGAATGGCAGGCGTTTGCTTTCTTCGTCTTGGGGGGTGTGCATGGATGAAATGATATCGATCAATCCGCTGGCAACGGCTTGGATGGTTGCCAATCTGTCGTCTTCGGATCGCAGCGGTGGTTTTACTTTGAAAAAACTGCGGTAATCGGCGACATCGAATTCGTTTAATGTCAGGTGATGGATCGATGTACCTGCGGTCACGTCCAATCCATTGGCCTTGGCCCGTTCCAATGCGGGCAGGGCGCGGGCGGTGGTGATTTGGTCAAAATGCACCTTGGCCCCCGTCATTTCAATCATGGCGATATCGCGATCGATCCCCATGCGTTCGGCCATAGGTGACACGGCGGGCAACCCGCGCAGGGATGCAAATTTGCCTGATGTCACGGCAGCGCCTGCCGATAAAATTGGTTCTTGCGGATGCAACATACACAGCGCATCCAGCGATTTGGCATAGGTCAGCGCACGCGACAGGATTTTGGTATTGCTGATCACATTATCGCCATCGGTAAAGGCGGCGGCACCCGCATCTTGTAAAAACCCGATTTCGGTCATTTCCAGACCCAAGCGTCCCTTGGTCAGGGCAGCCATGTGCAATACATTGACGCCAACCGCATCGGCGGCACGACGGCGGATAAATTCCAATGCCTCGGGCGTATCGATGGGGGGATTTGTGTCGGGCCGTGTGACAATCGTTGTAACACCACCCGCAGCGGCGGCGGCGCCTGCGGATTTATAGCTTTCTTTGTGGCGTTCGCCAGGTTCTGCAACCTTGACCCCGATATCCACAATACCTGGGGCCAAATATTTGCCCCCGCAATCCACGATTTCGTCAGGATTGGCCACCGTTTCGACGATGCGGCCATCAGCGACATACAGGTCCCGTTGCGAAACCGTCCCGTCCAAGGGATCAATCACATGGGCGTTGGTAAATTTGATCGTGCTCATGCCTGTCCCCCTGATTTTGCCCCTGATTGTGCGTTTCGCATATTGCGGGCCAGCAAATCCATTGTGGCCATGCGCACGGCAACACCCATTTCCACCTGTTCTTGGATCACGGATCGGTTGATATCATCTGCAATATCCCCGTCGATTTCCACACCGCGGTTCATCGGACCGGGGTGCATGACGATTGCATCGGGTTTTGCATAGGACAGTTTTTCAGCGTCTAAGCCATAGCGGTGATAATATTCGCGTTCTGATGGGATAAAGCCCCCATCCATGCGTTCGCGTTGCAAACGCAACATCATGACCACATCGACATCCTGCAACCCTTGGCGCATGTCGTGGTATACCTCGACCCCCAGTTCGGAAATTTGCGATGGCATCAGCGTGGGCGGGCCCACCAGCCGCACACGGTTTTCCATTTTGCCCAGCAAAATCAGGTTTGATCGCGCCACGCGGCTGTGGGCGATATCGCCGCAAATCGCAATGTTCAAACGGTGCAGCCGCCCCTTGGCGCGACGAATGGTCAGTGCGTCCAGCAATGCCTGTGTGGGATGTTCATGTTTGCCATCGCCCGCATTTAACACGGCGCAGTTCACTTTCTGTGCTAACAAATCGACGGCACCAGAATGCGGGTGGCGCACCACCAGCAAATCGGGGTGCATTGCATTCAGGGTCAAGGCTGTATCAATCAGGGTTTCGCCTTTTTTGATGGAACTGGCCTGCATGGCCATATTCATCACATCTGCACCCAACCGTTTGCCGGCCAATTCGAAACTGGCCTGCGTGCGGGTTGAATTTTCAAAAAACATATTGATTTGCGTCAAACCGGCCAAGGCATTCGAATGTTTCGTGGGTTGGCGGTTCAATGTGACATAGTTTTCTGCCACATCCAGAATTTCGGTAATGGCATCAGGGCGCAGGGGTTCAATTCCCAAAAGATGTCTTTGCGTAAAGCTCATATGTGACCTCGCTGATTTGTAAGGGGTTTAATCGCACAGCGCGCATGGCACAAGGGTATTGTTTGCTTTCCCTTGGTGGGTGGGCAAGCTATTGTACCCCCATGGAATCGTATGATGATTGGCACGCTGCGCGCGCAGCACTGGACTGGCACATCGACCTTGGCGCGACCGAGGCGATTTGCGATGCGCCGATCAACCGCTACGAATTGGCGGAAAAATCGCCCAAACCAGCCACCGCAAAGCAGGCAGGGCCCGTGGTAGCGGCCGAACCCGATGCAGTGGGTATTGCCAAATCATTGGCCCAACAGGCCCAAACTTTGGACGATCTGCGTGCGGCGATGGCCCAGTTTGAACATTGCCCCCTAAAGCCTGGGGCGCGATCCTTGGTCTTTGCCGATGGGAATCCACAGGCGCGCGTGATGATCATAGGCGAGGCCCCCGGCCGCGACGAAGACATGCAAGGCCGCCCCTTTGTCGGGCGTGCGGGTCAGATGCTGGATAAAATGTTTGCCGCAATTGGCCTGTCGCGGACCGCTGATGTGCCGCAGAACGGTATTTATATTACCAATGTCGTGCCTTGGCGCCCGCCGCAAAATCGTGACCCGTCCGCGATGGAAATTGATATGATGATGCCCTTTGTCCAGCGTCACATCGCATTGGTACGTCCTGCGGTGATTGTTGCCATGGGCAACGTCAGCGCGCAGGCATTGTTGGGGCAACGCGGGATCACCAAATTGCGCGGAACATGGATGCAGGCGCATGGCTGCGACGTGCTGCCGATGCTGCATCCTGCGTATTTGTTGCGAAACCCGATTGCAAAACGTGAAACTTGGGCAGATTTATTGGCATTAAAACAGAAATTGGGGATGTGATGACACAGATTGATGATGCCAAACCCTTTATCCCTGTGCGCATCGCCGTGTTGACGGTGTCAGACACGCGGACCTTGGACCAAGATACATCGGGTCAGACATTGGTGGATCGATTGAAATCTGCAGGGCATATTTTGGCAGATCGCAAAATTGTAACCGATGATCGGGCCGATATTGCCGCTATCTTGCGCGGCTGGATCGCTGATCCGGCGGTGGATGTGGTCATCAGCACGGGCGGCACGGGTCTGACCGGCCGCGATGTCACGGTTGAGGCGCACCGCGATGTCTATGAAAAAGAAATTGACGCCTTTGGCACCGTGTTCACCATCATCAGTATGCAAAAAATTGGCACATCGGCCATTCAATCGCGCGCGACAGGCGGCGTTGCGGGGGGGACATATTTGTTTGCCCTGCCAGGATCCACGGGTGCATGTAAGGATGCGTGGGATGAAATTTTGGTCAAACAGCTGGATTACCGCCATCGCCCGTGTAACTTTGTTCAGATTCTGCCCCGTTTGGACGAACATCTGCGACGGAAATAACGCCGCGCTGCGTGTAATTGTCCGACCCCCTTGGCAATCGGCGAATTTCGCCTAGATTCCCATTCGTAGCTTTGTGCGAAATATTTTAGAAAGGTCGCTAAATGCGATTTATTAGAAAAAGCCTGATCGGCCTGTTCCTGTTTTCTGTAACGCTTGGATTATTGGCCTATTCCGCGCAAATGGTCAAAACGGCCATTTCGGAACGTATGAACCAAGAAACCCGTGCGCCGCAACCGCGTGAACGCACGTTTACGGTTAATGTGATGCGGGCCGATCCTGCAACATTATCGCCAACACTGGACGTCTTCGGCGAGGTGCAAAGCCGCCGGACCTTGGATTTGCGCATGGCCGCAGCAGGGCAGGTTGTGTTCTTGGAACCCAACTTTATCGAAGGTGGCCAAGTTCAAGCGGGCCAAGTGCTGGTGCGGTTGGATGATGCGGATGCACAATCTGCACTGGCGCGCGCGCGTGCTGATTTGATGGATGCGCAGGCCGAAATTTCCGAGGCCGAGCGCGCCATCCGTCTGGCCGCCGATGAATTGGATGCGGCGCTTGCGCAGGCCAGTTTGCGCGAAACGGCACTGGCCCGTCAGCTGGATTTGCAAAAACGCGGTGTTGGCACCGCAGCGGCCGTCGAGACGGCAGAACTGGCCGCATCGTCAGCGGCGCAGTCTGTTTTGGCGCGACGCAGTGCCGTGGATCAATCACAGGCGCGTAAATCACAGGCCCAAACCCGAATGGCGCGGGCAGAATTGGCGACCCAAGATGCCGAGCGTCGGGTAAGTGATACTGTTCTGACGGCGCAATTTGCGGGTACCTTGTCGGGGGTGACATTGGTTCAGGGCGGATTGGTCAGCGTCAATGAACGTATTGGGCAGCTGATTGATCCCAACGCGCTTGAGGTCGCATTCCGCGTTTCAACCGAACAATACAGTCGCCTGCTGGATCCACAGGGTCAGTTGCTGGCATTGCCTGTCGAAATTACATTGTCGTCAACGGGGCGCAATTTGGTATCAAACGCGGTGCTAAGCCGTGATAGCGGATCGGTGGCACAGGGGCAGACAGGGCGTTTGTTATTTGCGCGAATCGAAAACCCCATTGGGCTGAAACCCGGTGATTTTGTGACCGTTTCGGTACAAGAGCCCGAAATAAATTATGCTGTCCGTCTGCCAGCAACGGCGCTTTCGCCTGATCAAACCGTATTGGCAGTTGGGGATGACAACCGATTGGACCCTGTGGCTGTGACTTTGCTGCGCCGTCAGGGCAATGATGTCATCGTACGCTCGCGCGATTTGGCAGGACGCGATGTTGTGATGCAGCAAACCCCATTGCTGGGCAAAGGGATCAAGGTCAAAGCGTTGCGCGGTGATGGACTTGAGGTCGCGCCAGAACCCGCCGAAGTGACCCTGACACCCGAACGGCGTGCGAAACTGATCGCCTTTGTCGAAGGAAACACGCGCATGCCGCAGGATGCCAAGACACGCATCTTGGCGCAACTCAATCAAGAAAAAGTTCCAACAGATGTCGTTGAACGCTTAGAAAGCAGAATGTGAGTTAACCATGGCGCGTGATCTTCCAAAATCGGCAGGCGGATTATTTTCCTACTTTGCGCGGCACCGCACGGCGGCCAATTTGTTATTGGTTGTGTTGTTGGTTGCGGGATTGATGGCAACCCCACGTATGCGGGCGCAATTTTTCCCCGATATTGTGTCGGATTCTATTTCTATCAGTGTAACATGGCAAGGCGCCGGTGCCGAAGACGTTGACAGCGCGATTGTCCAGACGCTAGAGCCTGCATTATTGGCCGTCGAGGGCGTGACCGAAGCAAGCAGCACATCGCGCGAAGGCAGCGCGCGCATTCGCCTAGAATTCGAACCCGATTGGGACATGTCCCGCGCCAAGGCAGATGTCGAAAGTGCATTGGACACCATTTCCAGCCTGCCCCAAGATGCCGATGACCCCACCATCGTGCAATCCTCTTGGAGCGACCGTGTGACGGATGTTGTTATATCAGGGCCGCTTGATATCCAGCAGTTGGGCCAATTTGCCGACGAATTTGTCATGCGCCTGTTTGACCAAGGTGTTACGCGCACCACGATCCAAGGTTTGGCAGCCCCCCAAGTGTTGGTCGAAGTCCAAACCGTCAACCTGATCCAGTATGATGTTACTATGCGCGACATCGCAAACGCCATCGCCCAAGAGGTCGACACCGATCCCGCGGGCGATGTAACGGGTGCCAACACGCGCGTTCGTACCGGCGTTGAAAAACGCAGCGCCAAGGATATTGAACAGATTGTTTTGGGGTCCAGCCCCGATGGATCAACATTGACCATATCCGATATTGCAACAGTGCAGGATTTGGGCATGGACCGTGGGCGCAGTTATTTCGTGCGCGGCAATCCAGCGGTTTCGATCCGTGTGGATCGTTCCCAAAAAGGCGACGCCATCGCCATTCAGCACATTGTCGAAGAGGTGGCGCAGAAACTGGAACTGACCCTGCCACAGAACACCACAGTCGAATTGATCCGTACCCGCGCCGAATATATTTCGGGACGCTTGAATATTTTGCTGCAAAACGGCGCGTCTGGATTATTGTTGGTATTGGGGTTGCTGTTTTTATTCCTGAATGCACGGACGGCGTTTTGGGTCGCCGCAGGTATTCCGACAGCGATGCTGTCTGCGATCGCATTGATGTATGTGATGGGTATTACCTTTAATATGATTTCGTTATTTGCGTTGATATTAACGCTGGGCATTGTGGTGGATGATGCCATTGTGGTGGGCGAACATGCTGATCAACGTGCGCGAATGGGCTTGCCCCCGATTGTTGCCGCAGAAACCGCTGCGCAGCGCATGGCAATGCCGGTTCTGGCTGCTACAATCACAACGGTGATCGCATTCTTGGGTCTGACCGCCATTGGTGGCCGATTTGGCGATATGATTGCCGATATTCCCTATACCGTGATCTTGGTGCTTTGTGCGTCATTGGTAGAATGTTTTTTGATCCTGCCCAATCACATGGCCCATTCAATTTCCGATGGAACGACTGTCAAATGGTATGATCGGCCCAGTTACTATGTAAACCTTGGGTTTGAATGGTTCCGTGATCGTATTTTCAAGCATGTCATCGGATGGATCGTTCAGGCCCGATATGCCATGATTGCGGGGGCAGTTGTGTTGCTGGCATCGCAGGCTGTTTTGGTGATCAGCGGGACAGTGAATTGGCGGTTTTTTTCATCGCCAGAACAGGCGTCGATCACCGGCAATTTTGCCATGCTGAACACGGCGACACGGGACGATTCCGTGGAAATGGCAAACGAACTGCAGCGCGCAGTTGACACGGTCGGCGCACGCTATGAGGCCGAATATGGCCGTAACCCCGTGACCTATGTTCTGACCGAGGTGGGCGGAAATGCAGGCCGCGGTTTGTCGGGGGCCGATACGAAATCTGCCGACTTGCTCGGTGGTATTTCAATTGAATTGATCGAGGCAGATGAACGCCCCTATTCCAGTTATAAATTCTTGGGCGATATGCAGGCCGAGGTGCAAAACCACCCCTTGTTAGAGAGTTTTTCTTTCCGCCGTTGGGGATCGGGCCCAGGTGGGGATGCATTGGATGTGCAGTTCTATGGTGCCTCGTCTGATACGTTAAAACGTGCGGCCGAAGATTTGAAAACCGCCGTTGCGCAATTTTCAATCGTATCCGCGGTCGAAGATGATTTGGCCTATGACAAAGAAGAGCTGGTTTTGGAACTGACCGCACAGGGACAGGCATTGGGGTTCACCATTGATGGGTTGGGTCAAGTGCTGCGCAATCGTCTGAACGGGATTGAGGCTGCATCATTCCCCATGGGTGTGCGCAGTGCGGAAATTCGCGTTGAATTACCTGATGGCGAAGTGACCTCTGATTTTCTGGATCGCATGCAGCTGCGCGCGCCCAGCGGTGTCTATGTCCCCTTGGCTGATATTGTCAGTGTTGAACGCAAATCTGGGTTTTCGACGGTGCGGCGCGAAAACGGCATTCGCCTGATTTCGGTGACGGGCGACATTTCCGAAGATGACGCAGATGCCGCCAACGAAGTGATGCGCGCGTTGGAGGAAGAGATTTTGCCTGAAATTGCGTCAACCCGTCAGGTGGAATGGCGCATGTCAGGGCTAAGCGAACAAGAGGGTGCATTTTTGTCCGATGCAAAAACAGGGCTGATTTTGGTTCTGTTGGGGATTTATCTGACGCTCACCTGGGTCTTTGCCAGCTGGACACGTCCGGTTGTGATTATGACGGTGATCCCCTTTGGTTTGGTGGGTGCCATCTGGGGCCATTATGTTTGGGAAATCCCGATGTCGATGTTTACGGTCGTTGGCCTGTTGGGGATGACAGGGATTATTATCAATGACTCAATCGTTTTGATTACAACCATTGATGAATACGCCAAGGATCGTGGATTGATCCCGTCCGTGATTGACGCAACCGCTGATCGGCTGCGGCCTGTGATGTTGACGACATTGACCACGGTGTTTGGCTTGGGGCCGCTGCTGTACGAACAATCGTCCCAAGCACAGTTCCTAAAGCCGACTGTCGTGACCTTGGTCTATGGCTTGGGCTTTGGCATGATTTTGGTGCTGATCGTTGTGCCGTCGCTGATCGTGATCCAAAGCGATGTGAAACGCTACTTTGTTGCGTTGCGTCATGCGTCTGCGGCGAAACACATTCGGGTCAAACGGATGTTCACGGCGGCCATTGCGCTGATCATGGTGTGGCTGGCGGCGACACTGGGTTCAGTCATCGTGACTGATCAGCTGCCTGCGGTTATCCAAAAATATGCGGATATGTTTGGGCTGTCGTCCGGTGCTGGATCTGCGCTGGTTTTGTTTTTGCTAGGGGCGGTTCTGGTTGTGATTGTTTTGACAATCGCGACCCATGCCGCACAGGCTATGACATGGGTCCGACAGCGCCGAGCCTAGCGGCTGTGACAGCCGATTTGTTCGATAACAGTATTCGGCCCCAACACTGATATGCGCAGGCGCGATCGGTCAATTGCGGCCATCGTTTCCGTCATTGGGATCAACTGCGCCTGTCCAATCAACCTGTCGCCTTGGCGGGTGGTTGCCGTGTTTTGCGCCCAAAGGACGGTGTCCATATATTCAACCACACTGCGTTCCCAATCGCCCAGACGGGGCAGTGTCGCGGTGATGGTGACATTCATTCGATCTGCGTCTGGGGCGAAATCACAGGTGATGGGCGGATGCCCAAGTTCATCCATTCCAAAGGGTGCCTGCGCAAGCGCTGCCAATATTTCAGGGGCGCGGTCGTTTTGTCCAGGCTGCGCGGTGTTTGACAATGACACCGACACGGGCACACAGATATCTTCGCAGATACCAATGTTGGCGTCTAGCGCCACTGTGATGGGTGATCCGCTGTGAATGGGGGTGATTTTAATCGGCAATGTGGCCCTGCCGCGATAGCCGAGTGTTTCAAATCCTTCGGACCCGAATTGTTCTGGGGCGGGCCAAATAATTTCCACGGATTTTATGTTTTGGCTGTTGCTAAAATCAAATTCGGGCGGGAAACCCGCGTCGCCTGGGCTGCGCCAATATGTTTTCCAGCCTTGTGATAATTCCAGACCCAAACCCACCACATGGGTTCCATCCGCGTTCTGCCAACCGGTGATCAAACGCGCCGATTCCAGCCCTGCTGCATGGGACAGTCCAGATCCGAGAATGGTGGCCCCAACGGTTATGGCAAAGATCGTTTTTTGTTTCATAGCTGATTAGTGGTCCAAAATTTATAACTTGCCAAGTCACAAATAAGCGATACCTTTGAAACAGTGGGGAATGATTGGCATGACAGATATATTTCATACAGCACAGACAGGGTCCTATTTCGGGGGCAAGTTTTTGGTTGCCATGCCCGCCATGCAAGATGAACAGTTTGGGCGTTCGTTGGTGTATCTGGTCGATCATTCACAAGAGGGCGCAATGGGGCTGATCGTTAATAAACCCTTAAAGAACCACAATTTTACGCGTCTGTGTTCGTATCTGGATGTCGATATGCACGATACCCGAAACATCCCGCTGGTGTTTGGCGGGCCAGTTGAAAAACAGCGCGGATTTGTGTTGCACAGCAATGATTACAGCGATCCGCAACATTGCAAAGCCTTGCCACATGGTTTGGCGCTAAGTGCCACAAAAAATGTGATAACAGATTTGGCACAGGGTCAGGGCCCCAGTCACGCCATTGTTGCGATGGGATTTGCGGGATGGGCAGATGGCCAGTTGGAAATGGAAATCGCCCGCAATGATTGGTTGATTGTGGATGCTGATCCTGCGCTGATTTTTTCGGCGGACCATGATGACAAATGGGAACTGGCGTTAAAGCAATCCGGAATTGATCCCCGCCTGTTGTCGACCACGGTGGGCCATGCCTAGGGTACTATGATGGCTTGGGGGCTGCGGCGCGCATTAAGCGATCATTAATGGCAAGGCCCAGACCGGTCTGAGGTATGGGCGAAACGGCAATTTTGTCGCCTGCTAATTTATCAATCTGATGTAGCATGGTAAACAGATTTGCCGCCGCTTCGCGCAAATCGCCCTTGGGGGACAGGTTTAAATCACACGTGACATCGCCAAACCCCAGCCGTTTTTCATCATCTTGCCATGTGGTTGCATTCAGCCGCACCACGCCATTGGGGGCATAGTGTGATAATAATTGCCCGGGCGCCTGAATGTCGGCGCTGCTGTCATCGTCGGCGGTGACGCTTTGGTGGTCGGGTGGGGTGCCCAAAACATTGGCCAGTTGGGTTTGCGTGATTGTTCCTGGCCGCAAAATTGTTGGGGTCTCCAACAGCGATAGTATGGTTGATTCCAACCCTTCGTCACACAGGCTGGTTGCGATTACGGCGTCGATTTTCCCATCTAACCCTTGGATCACATGTTCCGCCTGTGTCGGGCTGATTTTACCCGATGGGTTGGCCGAGGGTGCTGCAATGCCCCGCCCCAAGCTGCGCAACACCGTCTGTGCAATGGGATGACGTGGAACACGAATGGCCACGCTGGGCAATCCGGCGGTGACGGCAGGGGCCAGCCCCGCATCGTCACGCATTGGCAACACCAATGTCAACGGTCCAGGCCAGAACGCCTGTGCCACCTGCTGCGCGGTATCTGTCCAGTGAACATAGCGCTGGGCCATGGCGACATCGGCCACATGCACAATCAGCGGGTTGAAACTGGGCCGGCCCTTGGCTGCATAAATGCTGGCCACAGCCTGCGGATTATGGGCATCTGCACCCAATCCAAACACAGTTTCCGTTGGAAACGCCACCAGCCCACCCTGCGCCAAAATGGCGGCAGCGGTTCCAATATCGGCAGGTGTGTCAGTTAGACGTTTGGTGGACATTTCACAAATTTATGACGTTGCGTTTCAGTTGCTGTTTCAGTTCCCAATACCCTATGATTTGGGGCAATCCAAGCCCCTGTGACGGGGCATCAGCCAATAGGGGAACAACATGCCATACCGCGCGCCAGTTTCAGATTATTCGTTTTTGCTGAACCAAGTTTTGGATTATCAACAGATTTGTGCGCAACCACGATTTGAGGACGCTGGCCCTGACACAGTCGATGCCATCCTAACAGAAGCAGCCAAAATGTGCGAAGATGTCATGGCCCCCTTGCAACGCAATGGCGACATTCAGGGGGCGGTTTTGGAAAATGGGGTGGTGCGTACATCACCCGGTTTTGCAGATGGCTATCGCGCGATTGCCGATGGGGGATGGGTCTCTACATCCGCTTCGGTCGACTATGGCGGAATGGGGTTGCCGCTGACTGTTACCACTGCGGTCAATGAAATGATGGCGTCAGCCTGTTTGTCATTGCAGCTAAATCCATTGATGACCCAGGGCCAGATCGAAGCGTTGGAACACCACGCATCAGACGCGATCAAGGATTTGTATCTGCCCAAACTGATTACCGGCGAATGGTGTGGCACGATGAACCTGACAGAACCACAAGCTGGATCAGACGTGGGCGCATTGCGATCCAAGGCCGAACCAAATGGCGACGGGACCTATGCCATTTCGGGGCAGAAAATCTATATCTCGTGGGGGGATAATGATTTTTCTGGCAATGTGTGCCATTTGGTTTTGGCGCGTTTGCCTGATGGGGTTGCGGGGACCAAGGGGATTTCGCTGTTCTTGGTGCCGAAGTTCATTCCCGACGAACAGGGCAATCCTGGGGTTGCCAATACGTTAAAGGTTGTATCGCTGGAACATAAAATGGGCCTGCACGGCAGTCCAACCGCTGTTATGCAATATGATGGCGCAACGGGGTGGTTGATCGGTGAACCCCATGATGGAATGCGCGCCATGTTTACCATGATGAACAACGCCCGTCTGGGTGTTGGTGGTCAGGGCATTGGTGCGGCCGAGGGCGCATTTCAACATGCGCTTGCCTATGCCCAAGGGCGGGTTCAGGGGCGCAGCCCCATCGCCAATGGCGGCGGCACGATCATGGATCACGCGGACGTGCGCCGTATGCTGATGACGATGAAGGCCGATATTTTTGCCGCCCGCGCGATTGCGCTGGCCAATGCGATGGCGATTGATATGCAAACCGCAACTGCTGCGCCCGAATGGGCCGCGCGTGCCGCGTTTTTAACGCCAATCACCAAGGCGTTTGGTACCGACACCGGAATTGATGTGGCGTCAATGGGCGTGCAGGTTCATGGCGGTATGGGCTTTATCGAAGAAACGGGCGCGGCCCAATATCTGCGCGATGTGCGCGTCACTGCCATTTACGAAGGGACAAACGGCATTCAAGCGATGGATTTGGTGGGCCGCAAATTGATGGATGGCGGCGAAGCGGCCTTTGCCCTGCTAGATGAAATGCAAAGCACGATTGAGGCGGCGCGCGCCCAAGGATCGCAACTGGCCGAACCTGTGTGGCAGGCTGTTGAAACACTGCGCGAGGCAACAGAATGGATGGTCGAACAGGGAAATCTGAACGATCGCTTTGCCGGTGCGGCACCATTTTTGCGCGCCTATGCACGGGTTTTGGGGGGATATTACCATCTGCGCGCCAGCCTGTGTGACGCGGGACAGGGCGCACGCACTGCATTGGCCCGGTTCTACATCAAAACCCTGTTGCCCGAACACACGGGTTTGATTGCTGCGGCGTGTCAGGGGGCCGAGGACCTATATGCATTATCTGATGATGATTTGGTTGCCTGATGGCCGCCAAAGATCATAAACCATCGGTGCTAGAGTATCCCTTTGCTGATCCGCCGGCCCGCGGTGCGGTGGTTGAGGTGGCTACCGCCATCTATTGGATACGGCTGCCTTTGCCCATGGCGCTGGATCATGTGAATTGCTATGCCTTGGCCGATGATGACGGCTGGACGCTGGTTGATACAGGCATGTCCAGCAAAAAAACACGCGCGATTTGGCAGGAATTGTTGGCAGGCCCCTTGGCACATTTGCCGGTCAAACGCGTTTTGGTGACCCATCACCATCCTGACCATGTGGGCCTGGCGGGATGGTTCCAACAGGAATTCGGGGCTGAACTGATGATGACCCGTACGGCGTGGTTGATGGCGCGGATGCTGTATCTGGATGCCCAAGATGCGCCGCCTGCCGAAACAATCCTGTTTTGGAAACGCGCGGGAATGGATCCCGACATCTTAGCTGAACGTATGGCGGGTAAACCGTTTAATTTTGTGGATGCTGTGCATCATATGCCGTTGGGGTATCGACGGATCAAACAGGGCGATTGCCTGCATCTGGCGGGGCGCATTTGGGATGTCCATATTGGCAATGGCCATGCGCCGGAACATGCAACCCTATGGTCGCAAGATCAGGAAATTGTTATCGCCGGCGATCAGATCATTTCATCGATCAGCCCAAATTTGGGGGTCTATGCCACCGAACCTGATGCGGACCCTGTTGGTGATTGGATCGAATCATGTACCCGCTTGGGCCCCTTGGCACGCGCCACGCACTTGGTGCTGGCAGGTCATAAATTACCATTTCGCGGATTACCGCATCGCATGACGCAATTGGTGGATAACCATCACCATGCACTGGATCGGTTGCTGGCTGATCTGAATGAACCAAAATCTGCAACACAGGTGTTCAGCTGTTTATATCATAGAAAAATTGGGGCCGGTGAATATGGTTTGGCGCTGGTCGAGGCCGTGGCGCATTTGAACCATTTACATCAAACAGGCCGCCTGCGCCGGTTTGTGGATGACGACGATGCCTATCGCTATGTGGCAATTTGACTGCAAAATCCCAAATTTCATAGGGTGACAGGCCGGAAAAATTGCGGTAATCAGCCTTAGCTAGCATTAGAAGGGTTATGGCAATGGCAGATCATAAACACGGTTCAATGGATACCTCTGTTCAGGAAAAAACATTCGACGGATTCATTTCATGGTCCGTGCGCGTCGCAATCGCGAGCATCGCGGTTTTGGTGTTTTTGGCGATCTTTAACAGCTAAAGCAATAGGGGCAGGTATGCGGTGGATTTGTCTTGGGCTGGTTGCCCTTTTGGCTGCCTGCTCTGCCCCTGTTCCCAATGCGTCACCTGAAAGGGTGCGCGCTGCAGAATACGTCCATGATGGCCCCCCTGAAATTGCGCTGTTGACGATGGTCAATAACCGCAGCGGAGAGGGCGCGCATTCTGCCCTGCTGATTAATGGATCCCAGCGTGTTATTTTTGATCCTGCGGGAACCGTTCAGCATGAATTATTGATTGAACGCGATGATGTTTTGTTTGGAATGACACCGACGATGGTTGATTTCTATATTCGTGCGCATTCACGAATTACCCATCATGTCGTCATCCAGAAAATCCCCGTCACCCCCGAGGTCGCAGAACAGGCATTGCAGCTGGCGCTGAACAATGGCCCCGTATCATCGGCATTTTGTGCCAGCAGTACATCACAATTATTGGCACAGCTGCCGGGGTTTGAAACCATTTCAACAACAATGTTCCCCCGCACCCTGATGGAACAATTTGCGACGTTGCCCAATGTTGTCACATCAACCGTGCGCGAAACCGACAGCGCGGACAAACGCGCCGCGGAACAGGCCTTTCAGGGTTAGTGCGCGGTGGGTATCCCTTGCGCAGTGATCTTGGCGGGCGGGGAATCGCGCCGTATGCTGGGCCAGCATAAGGCAACCTTGGATGCAAACGGCGTGCCCTTGGCCCAGTATGTGGCGACGCGATTGTCACGCGCATGCGATCACGTTGCAATCAGTTATAATGGGTCAGCGGATGCCATCCTGAACGGTCCGTTTTCGTGTTTCGAGGATATTTTATCTGGATCCTTGGGACCATTGGCAGGCATTCACGCTGCGATGACATTTGCCCAGCAGCAGGGCGCAGATCGTGTGATAACGGTCGCCGTGGACACACCGTTTTTCCCTGATGATTTTGTGTCGCGGATGACACAGGTCGCGGCACCCATTGCTTTGGCGCAATCTGCGGGGCGCGTACATCCGACCTGTGGGATTTGGTCTGTATCCTTGATTTCTGATCTTGAAACCTATCTGATGTCTGGACAACGGCGTTTGTGGGATTGGGCCGCATCACATGGCGCGGTTTGTGTGGATTGGTCTGCGGATCCGTGGGACCCGTTTTTTAATATCAACACGCCGGATGATTATGCCGTGGCGATGACAAAATTGGCGGAATGACAATGCAGATTTATGGCGTCACGGGTTGGAAAAATTCGGGTAAAACGGGGTTGATGGAACGCTTGATCGCCGAATTTGTCGCCCGCGGTTTGCGCGTGTCCTCGGTCAAGCATGCCCATCATTCGGTTGATATTGACCAGCCTGGCAAGGACAGCCATCGCCACCGCACTGCCGGCGCGTCCGAGGTGATTTTGGCCACGGCCGCACGCTATGCCATTATGCATGAAAACCAAGGGGGCGAACCGCCGCTATCGGAATTGCTGGCCCGTCTTAGCCCCGTTGATTTGGTGCTGGTCGAAGGATACAAACGCGACAGCCACCCCAAAATCGAAGCACATCGCCATGAAACCGCGCAGCCGTTGATTGCTGGAAATGATCCAACAATTCGCGCGGTTGCGGCGAATTGTGATCTGGCTGTGGATTGTCCTGTTTTTGATCTGGATGATACTGTAGCGATTGCAGATTTCATTTTGAACGATCTGGGCTTGAATGTTTGATGCGGGGCTTGTCATAGACTGGTCAGCGCGGTCCACCCCATCGCCCAAAACGCCCGTCGCCGATGCGATTTATGCCTGCGGCTTTACCCAAGACACCGTAGATCATCCGCAATATTTCCGCACGCGTCACGCCTGTTTTACTGCCTGCACCACGGCGATTGATGCAGCCCTGTCGCGGGGGGAATTATTTTTTGTGGGCTTTGATTTTTCGTTTGGCTATCCGAAGGGGTTTGTGCCCACTGTGACGGGGCAGGCGGATGCCAAATCAATCTGGCAGTATTTCAAGCGTCACGTTCAAGATGGACAGGATAATCGCAACAACCGCTTTGCTGTTGCTGATCAGATCAATGCGCGGCTGGCCGGTGTTGGCCCATTTTGGGGATGCCCGGCAAATCAACGGTTTGATCATTTACCCCACAAAGGATCGGCGCGTTGTGATCATGGGCTTGCCGAATATCGGGCCACTGAAATTGCATCGAAAACTGCGCAGTCCAGTTGGAAATTATTTACGACTGGGTCGGTTGGATCGCAGGCCATTTTAGGTATGCATTATTTGGCCCAATTGGTGGACCGCTATGGCGCAGCTGCACATTTTTGGCCCTTTGACGGGGACATTCCGTCATGCGGTCCGGCGGTCGTGATTGCCGAAATTTATCCAAGCCTGTTTTCACATCCCAGTGACGCCGATCTGCAGCATCGCTATGGTGATGCCATTTTTCAGATCAAAGATGCCTGTCAGGTCTGGCGCACGGCAGATCATTTGCGCCAAATGACGCCTGATCAGTGGCAGGGGTTACACAGTGGCCACCACATTTCTGATCCCCAAATTCAGGCCGAGGGTTGGATCGTTGGCGTGCCATGTGATCATGCGCCCTAGGTGCGCCTAGCGGTCCCAGACCACATCGCCCAGAAAAATATAGCCCGCGCCATAAATTGTTTTGATCAGTTTGGGATCCTTTGGATCTTCTTTCAGTTTTGTGCGCAGGCGGGAAATACGCACGTCCATCGCACGATCAAAACTTTCACCCGCACCGCCGCCCAAACGCTCTTGCATAAAGGCACGGGTAATCAAACGCTTGGGGCTTTCCAAAAACAGACGCAGGACTTCGCCTTCGGCATGGCTGAATGGGGTTTCTTGGCCATGTGCATCGACCAATGTATAGCGATCGAAATAGGCGGTCCATCCTTCGAAACTGGCGGTGTCGCTGGTGGTGGTTTTTGTGCGTTCCTTTCGCATGCGTGCGCGGATGCGGGCGACCACCTCGGCCGGTTCAAAGGGTTTGATGATGTAATCATCTGCCCCCAATTCCAAACCTGTAACGCGGTCTTGGACCTGGGCACGACCCGAAATGATGATCACCACCGCCCCCTGTTCCAAGGCCAAGCGATGGACCAGTGACAACCCGTCGCGATCGGGCAATCCCAGATCCACCAAACAGACGTCTGGGGTTGTGGTTTGCAAAAACGCCTCGAACTCAGTCGCACGGGAAAATCCCATGGTGCGGAACCCAGCATCCTCAAGTGTTGCGGCCAGAATGGATCGGATTGTTGGTTCGTCATCCAAAATTGTGACCAAAGGCGTCGTCATTATATATCGCTTTCTTGCAATAGCTGGCCCAACTGCGCCTGCGTAAAGGGTTTCGTCAGAACCGGCGCGCGCCGTTGTGCGGATTGGGTCAATTCGTGATGGGCAGGCAGGGATGTCATGAAAATAACCATAGGGTGATTTTCGGGCAATCCATCGACAAAGGCAACACCGGTTTTATCCCCTTCCAGCTGTAAATCACTTAGGATCAAGGTCACCTCGGGCAAACCCTGTAACAGGGCCTGTGCTTCGTTTGCGGATGCAGCTTCGACCACGCTGTAACCCAATGACGTCAACATCGTGCGCATTGTATCGCGCAAATCAGATTGATCATCGATCAATAATGCCAAGCCGGGGGCTGTTTGGGACATGGCGCGGCGCGCGGGCAGCCGCAGGATCACCCGCGCACCGCGATAGCCATTGCGCAACAGTAAATCACCGCCCGACATTTTGGCGATGTCATAGGCCATGGTCAGGCCCATTCCCGTGCCTTGGTCGCCTTTGGTCGTGTAAAACGGTTCAAATGCTTGTTTGATGGCGCTTTGCGAAAATCCGGCGCCGGTGTCGCAGACGGTAAATTCGATCCATGTATCCTTGATCACATCGACAATCAGCGTGATCACCCCCGCACCGCCACAGGCATCGCGTGCATTCAGGATCAGGTTCAACAGCGCATCCTGAACCATGCCAGGATCCAAAAACCACAACCGATCGTCGGTGCTGTCCGTAACCTTAAGCTGGATTTGATCCGGCAGGGTCGATTTCGCCATTGTGGTCAGATTGTCAACCAAATCGCCCAGCCGCGTGGCTTTGGGCATTGGGGCGCGTGTGCCTGTCATGCCGGCGATGGTATTCAACAGATCGCCCCCACGGCGGGCCGCGTCATGGGTGGCCTGGATCAGGGT
Source organism: uncultured Phaeobacter sp. (assembly GCA_964633145.1). Lineage (GTDB taxonomy): Bacteria > Pseudomonadota > Alphaproteobacteria > Rhodobacterales > Rhodobacteraceae > CAJXSD01. Next base: position 66,730 of record CAZWFE010000005.1, read on the forward strand.
TTTGGCCTGGGGTGGTAAATCCAGCTGGTTCAGCCGGCTTTGCGCGCCCAAGATAATGGTCAGCAGATTGGAAAAATCATGGGCCAATCCGCTGGTCAGTTGTGACGCCAATTCACGTCGGCTTTGTTGTTGTAACGCGGCGCGGGCTTGGGTTTCTTCTGTCACGTCCATGGATAGGATATAGACACCGTTGATCGTATGATCGGTCGCATTTCGATCGGGGGTAAAGGCCGCGCGGATGCGCCGCGAACTAAGCGTATCATTAAATTCGAAAACGCTGGCTTGTCCCTGTAGGGCCATATTCAAATTCTGTTCAATCGCGGCATAGGCCTGTGCGCCCAAGGCTTCGGCAATATGGCGACCCAAGATATTTGATGGCCGTTCTGGCATGATCGAACTGAGCCGGCGGTTGGAATAGGTATAGCGCCGATCTAGCCCCACATGGGCGATATGGGCGGGCATCATTTCGGTGGTCAACCGTGTGCGGGCCTCGATCTCGGTCAATTCGCGTTTGGCCTGTTCCAGGGCGGCGATTGTCGATCCCAATTTTCTGTTGGTTTCCCCCAGTTCAGCGGAATAAGCTGACAGCTGGCCTGATAATTCCTCGGATCGGGCGCGCAACATGCCTTCTTGGCGTTTGACTTGGGTGATATCGGTATAGACGGTGACCCATCCGCCTTGGGGCAGGGGGGCGCCTTCGACGCTGATGACCTGCCCATTTGCGCGGGTGCGTTCCATGTAATGGGGTTCGAAATCGCGCGCCACCTGGACGCGTTCGGCAACAAATGCGTCAATGTCGTCAAGTTGGCCATATTCCCCAAGTTGGGCCAAATGTCTGATCGTATCGGCAAAGCTGGCACCAACTGTCGTTAGTTTGCTTGGCAGATCAAACATGTCTTGGAACCGTCGGTTTGACAAAACCAGTTTCAAATCTTGGTCATAGATCGTCAAAGCCTGTTGAATCAGGTTCAATCCAGCTTGCGTCATTGACTCTTTGGTACGTCGATCCATCGTGCCTGTCCTTTGGGCACAGTGCTATCATCGTGTCCGCACAAGAAAAAGGAAAAACCAAGCCTGTTACAATTTGTTAGAATCTTGAAATCATCCCGCAATGTTTGAAATTGATCGTGGGTCAAAATAATCGCGCTTAAGCGTGAAAATCTGGGAGGATACATCGTTGACACAGCCAGTGAATGGTGATGCCGGACTGCGTTGCGTGCCAGCATTATTGCGCCGGAATGCAAAAACCATGGCACAAGCCCCCGCGTATCGCGAAAAAGAATTCGGTATTTGGCAAACATGGACATGGGCGCAAGCCTGTGAACAGGCTGAAAACCTGGCGCTTGGGTTGATCGATCTGGGATTAGAGCCGGGTGATTTCGTGGCCATTGTCGGCCGAAACCGGCCCAGCCTTTATTTGTCGATGGTGTCGGTTCAGATGGCCGGTGGCGTTCCTGTGCCATTATACCAAGACGCGGTTGCCGAAGAAATGGCCTATGTGCTGCAACATTGTGGTGCGCGCTATGTGATTGTGGAATCGCAAGAACAAGTGGACAAAGTTTTAGAGGTCCAAGACCAGCTGAGCGAATTAAAGCACATGGTTTATTTGGATCCGCGCGGCCTGCGGAAATACGACCACACACATCTGCATGCCTATGACGCGATCATGCACAATGGCCAGACCAAGCGTGATAGCCTGTTGCCAACCCTAACAGAGCGAGAGGGGCAGCTGGACTATGACAGCACCTGTGTGATGCTGTACACATCTGGCACAACCGGTAAGCCCAAAGGCGTTGTCCTGTCCAATCGAAATATCATCGAAACTGCGCGCGCGTCGTCTGAATTTGACGCATTGACCGCGGGTGAAAATGTTTTGGCGTATTTGCCAATGGCTTGGGTGGGTGATTTTATTTTCTCGATTGGTCAGGCGTATTGGACGGGCTTTTGCGTGAATTGTCCAGAAAGCCAAGATACGATGGCAACTGATTTGCGCGAAATTGGCCCTAGCTATTTCTTTGCGCCGCCACGCGTGTTTGAAACACAGTTGACCAATGTCATGATCCGAATGGAGGACGCGGGTAAGTTCAAGAAATGGTTGTTTGACACGTTCATGGCCCATGCACGCAAAGTTGGCCCTGCGATCCTGGATGGCCATTCAGTTGGGATGCTGGATCGTCTAAAATACGCTTTGGGCGAGATGTTTATTTATGGCCCGCTAAAAAATACACTTGGGTTTTCCAATGTCCGTGTCGGCTATACCGCGGGCGAGGCAATCGGTCCCGAAATTTTCGATTTTTATCGGTCGTTGGGGATCAATCTAAAACAGCTTTATGGTCAGACCGAGGCATCGGTGTTTATCACACAGCAACCAGACGGCGAAGTTCGCAGCGATACTGTCGGCGTGCCCAGCCCCGGGGTTGAGGTGCGCATTGGCGATAGCGGAGAAGTTTATTATCGCAGCGCCGGTACATTTGTTGAATATTATAAAAACCCAGAAAGCACCGCAGACACCAAAGACCCCGAAGGTTGGGTTGCCACCGGCGACGCAGGGTTTTTTGAAACAGATACTGGCCATTTGCGCATTATTGACCGTGCCAAAGACGTGGCCAAGATGTCAGATGGGGGAATGTTTGCGCCCAAGTTTGTTGAGAATAAGTTAAAGTTTTATCCCAGCATCCTTGAGTCCGTTGTATTTGGCGCGGGGCGTGATACCTGCGTGGCCTTTATCAATATCGATATGTCGGCGGTGGGCAACTGGGCAGAACGTAATAACATTGCCTATTCCAGTTACCAAGAATTGGCTGGCAATGCGCGTGTGTTGGAACAAATCCGGTTGCATGTGAACGAAGTAAATGCATCGGTTGCCCAAGATGAAATGCTGTCTGGTTGCCAAATTCACCGGTTCTTGGTCCTGCACAAAGAACTGGATGCGGACGACGGCGAATTGACCCGCACACGAAAAGTTCGTCGCAAAATCATTGGTGAGAAGTTCTCGGATCTTGTGGATGCGTTGTATGATGGGTCAAGCAGCATCTACACCGAAACCGAAGTGACCTATGAAGATGGTCGCAAGGGCAAGATTACCGCAACTTTGGAAATTTTAGACGCCGAGGTTTTTCCACGTGCGGCACAGATTGCAGCACAATAGGGGGCTAGAATGTTGGACCAAACAGAAGGATATGTGACGGCGGATGGCCGCAAAATCGGCGGCGTCGTTATGGATATGCGCAACATTACCCTAAGATTTGGGGGCGTTGAGGCCATTAAAAACATTAGCTTTGATATTCGCGAGGGTGAAATCCGTGCGATCATCGGCCCAAATGGTGCCGGTAAGTCATCGATGCTAAATGTAATTTCTGGGTTTTATGTACCACAAGAAGGCGAAGTTTGGTTTCATGGTGCAAAACGCCCCCAGATGAAACCATATCAGGTAGCGCAGCAAGGCATTGCACGGACGTTTCAAAATATCGCCTTGTTTGAGGGGATGACCGTATTGGACAACGTCATGACAGGGCGTTTGAACAATATGAAAACAAATCTGCTGCAGCAGGCATTTTGGCGCGGCGCGGCCGAGCGCGAAGAGGTTGAGAACCGTGAAATTTGTGAAAAGGTGATTGATTTTCTGGAGATTCAGCACATCCGCAAAACGCCTGTGTCGCGGTTGCCATATGGTTTGAAGAAGCGGGTCGAACTGGCGCGCGCATTGGCATCAGAGCCAAAGCTGTTGTTGTTGGATGAACCCATGGCCGGCATGAACGTCGAGGAAAAAGAGGATATGAGCCGCTTTATCCTGTCGGTGAATGACGAATTCGGAACCACTATCGCGTTGATCGAACACGATATGGGGGTTGTGATGGATCTGTCAGATCGTGTGGTTGTGATGGATTACGGCAAAAAAATTGGCGATGGCACACCGGATGAGGTGCGCAACAACCAAGATGTGATTGATGCCTATCTGGGGGTGTCCCATGATTAATTGTATCGCGTCATGTTTTTTCGATACGTCGCCCACCCACCCACCCCGCCGCATCGAAAAAACATTTCTTAAGGAGAAATAAGCCATGTCAGATACCTTAATTTTCTCGATGGAAGTGTTCCTGAACGGTTTGATGGCGGGCGTTTTATATGCCTTGGTCGCCCTGGGATTTGTTTTGATCTACAAAGCCTCTGGCATTTTCAACTATGCCCAAGGGGTCATGGCACTGTTTGCGGCGCTGACCTTGGTTGGTATCATGGACGGGCAGGTTCCGTTTTCGCATTTGATCAACGCGGCGCTGGGCACGGATATCCACCATTTTGGATGGCATGTGCCGGCCTTTATCGGCATCATTTTGTCCATGGGCGTTATGGTCATATTGGCGTGGATCGTTCAGAAAGTCATTTTCCGCCATTTGGTCGGGCAAGAGCCCATTATTTTGTTTATGGCAACCATTGGCTTGGCCTATTTCATGGAGGGTCTGGGCGATATCATGTGGGGATCCGACATCAAAAAGCTGGATGTCGGTTTGCCACAGGGGATCAACATTGCCATTGATGAGGTGACCTATGGTATTTTCGGATACGGGTTCTTTATCGACAACCTAGACATTGTTGCCACTGTCATTGCGGCGCTGTTGGTTGGCGTGTTGGTGATTTTTTCGCAATACACCAAACAGGGCCGCGCCATGCGCGCCGTGGCTGATGACCACCAAGCGGCCCTGTCGGTCGGGATCAACCTGAACTTTATCTGGGTGATGGTGTGGTCTGTTGCCGGTTTCGTGGCCTTGGTCGCGGGTATTATGTGGGGCACCAAGTCGGGCGTTCAATTTTCGCTGTCCCTGATCGCGTTAAAGGCATTGCCAGTCCTGATGCTGGGTGGGTTTACATCCATTCCTGGTGCGATCGTCGGCGGTTTGATCATCGGTGTTGGCGAAAAGCTGTTTGAATTCTTGGTCGGTCCGATGATCGGCGGGGCAACCGAAAACTGGTTTGCCTATGTCTTGGCGCTGATTTTCTTGGTGTTCCGTCCCCAAGGTCTGTTTGGCGAAAAAATAATCGAAAGGGTGTAAAGATGAGATATTGTGCCCTGTCTTGTGTCATTGGCTGGTTTTCGTTTTGGACGTTTGGTGCAATCGCAGTCTTTGTACCGACGCTTAATGACCTGCAAATCATCGTCGCGGCCATCTTGGCCTTTGGTGGAATAATGGCTGGTATGACCAGCTACCTAAAACTATGTCGGGAGTGTCGCTAATGTTTTATCGCGAAGCCGGGGATTTCAAAACCTCGTATCAAGAAGACAACCAAACGTTCCCAATCAAATTTGATCGTTATCGTTATTATCTGGTGCTGTTCGTTGCCTTTGCAGTCATCCCATTTATGATCAACGATTATTGGGTGAATGCCATTTTCCTGCCGTTTCTGATTTATGCGATTGCGGCGATTGGATTGAATATCTTGGTCGGCTACACCGGCCAGGTATCACTGGGTACGGGGGGGTTCATGGCTGTTGGGGCCTATGCCGCCTATAAGCTGATGACAACATTCCCCGAAGTTTCAATCTTGGTGCATATCGTTCTGGCCGGCGGCATTACGGCGATTGTGGGGGTTCTGTTTGGATTGCCATCCCTGCGCATCAAAGGATTTTATCTGGCGGTGGCAACATTGGCAGCCCAATTTTTCCTAGTCTGGTTGTTCAACCGTGTTCCATGGTTTTACAACTATTCTGCATCAGGCCAGATTTCTGCACCTGAGCGCACGGTGGCAGGTATCCCTGTGACGGGCGCGAATACCGAGGCTTGGGCGCCTTATCTGGTTTGCTTGGTCTTTGTGACCCTGTCAGCCCTGATCGCACGCAACCTGACACGTGGCGCCGTGGGCCGCAGATGGATGGCCATTCGCGATATGGATATCGCCGCAGAAATCATCGGCGTGAATCCATTGACTGCTAAACTAAGCGCCTTTGCGGTAAGTTCATTTTTCGTGGGCATTGCCGGTGCATTATTTTTCGCAGTCTACCTTGGTGCCGTTGAGGTGGGCGAGGTGTTCGGGATCAACAAATCATTCCTAGTCTTGTTCATGATTATCATTGGCGGATTGGGTTCGATTTTTGGCAGCTTTGCGGGTGCTGCATTCTTGGTCCTGTTGCCAGTGTTTTTGAAAAACGTACTGGTTGGTACATTGGGTTGGCCCACAGACTTGGCGGCCCATTTGGAATTTATGATTGTGGGTGGTTTGATCATTACGTTTTTGATCGCTGAACCACATGGCCTTGCGCAATTGTGGCGCGTGGCCAAAGAAAAACTAAGACTTTGGCCGTTCCCCTATTAGGATAGGCCCAAGAGATTGATCGAGGCAAACCTCGGCAAATTTGAACCATCGGACAACCAAAATGGGAGGATTTTTACCGATGAAAAAAACATTAATTACAGCTGCAGTTGCAGGGATGGTCGCCGCGGCACCGGCCTTTGCGGATCTGACCTTTTCAGCGTTAAGCTATCGCACAGGCCCCTATGCCGCGAATGGCATTCCATTTGCAGATGGCTATCAGGATTATTTCACATTGTTGAACGAACGCGATGGCGGCATCGGTGGTGAAAAAATCAACCTGGTTGAATGTGAAACAGGCTACAACACTGAAAAAGGCGTTGAATGCTATGAATCGACCAAAGGCGAAGGCGCATTGGTGTATCAACCTTTGTCCACCGGTATCACATATCAGCTGATCCCCAAAGCAACCGCAGACGGCATCCCTGTCCATTCCATGGGCTATGGTCGGACATCCGCGAAAAACGGCGAAGTGTTCCGTAATATCTTTAACTATCCTGCGAACTACTGGGATGGGGCATCTGTTGCTGTGAAATACCTGTTGGGTGAAAACGGCGGCAGTCTAGCGGGCAAGAAAATTGCGCTGGTCTATCATAACTCGGCCTATGGCAAAGAGCCGATCCGCACCTTGGAAGAAGCAGCGAAAAAGCATGGCTTTGAACTGTCGTTGTTGCCTGTGGATCACCCCGGTCAAGAACAAAAATCACAGTGGCTGCAAATTCGTCGTGAACGCCCTGACTATGTCCTGATGTGGGGCTGGGGTGTGATGAACCAGGTTGCCATCCAAGAAGCCGTGAACATCCGTTTCAACATGGAAAACTTTATCGGTATCTGGTGGTCAGGCTCTGAAAATGACGTGTTGCCAGCGGGTGACGGTGCCGATGGGTACAAAGCCCTGACATTCCACAACGTGGGCGACGATTTCCCTGTGTTTGATGATATCCAAAAGCACGTCGTAGCGACAGGCAAAGCCGCCGGTGCCGGCGATCAAATCGGTACAGCGCTGTATAACCGTGGTCTATACGCGGCAATGTTGGCGGCTGAGGCTGCAAAAACAGCCCAAGGCATCCACGGCGTGAGCGCGATCACACCTGCGCAAATGCGTGACGGTATGGAA
>CAZWFE010000006.1:0-18941 GCA_964633145.1 uncultured Phaeobacter sp.
TTACCCATCGTTTCTGGGTCCATAGTGGGCATTTATTTCGAAACGATATGGTTGGCGGCGTGATCTGTGTCAGCTCTGGTGGGAAACCAAGTCCGCTGGCCAAGCATTGGCTTTGGTTTGTTGGTTTAACGGACGGATTACGCCCGTTAAACCATTTATCGCGATGATCGTCAGTTACGCCGCCAATTCCGCGATTTGTTTGCGCGCTGCGTCCCATGCGGCGTCTGCGTCGAATGCGATTTGTTGGGCGGTGACGGATGTCACATCTGTAATCCCGATAAATCCTAGGATGTGACGCATATAGCGTTCCGCGAAATCAATGTCAGATCCTGCTGCCGTGCCATCGGATGAAAATGCCAAAATCGCGCGTTTGCCTTGGATCAGGCCTTGTGGTCCTGTTTCGGTATACTGGAATGTCACACCTGCGCGGGCGATTTGGTCAATCCAATTTTTTAGCCGTGCAGGGATGTTAAAGTTATAGACAGGCACACCAATTACCAAAACGTCATTCGCTTGGATTTCGTTGATCAAGCTGTCTGAGTAGGCAGCGATTTCTTGTTGCGCCTCATCGCGTGCGTCAGAGGGTGCAAAGACAGCGCCCAGCCAATTGGCATCAATCGCGGGTGTGGTGGATACGTTGCGTGTGGTCACTGTTGTGTCCCCCAGCTTTTCGATGATTTCATCCATCAATTTTGTGCTAACCGCGCCTTGGGGTTTGATTGAGGATTCAATTCGCAATACGTTCAGTGTCATGTGAGACCTTTCTATGGACATCTATGTTTGCCATATATCTGTGGAAATTTATCCTACAACCCGCGAAAACAAACAGGCATTGTGCATAGTTGCACATAGTGTTGGGGAAATGCGTGGACTGGTTTATATGGATTTCGCCCAGTTGTGGATTGCCCACGGTTGCGGAATGTGGCAAGACAGGATCAGCCAAGAATAAAGAGAATTTTGCACATGACTGATTATGCGACCCGCCGCACAATGATGGTAGACACACAAATTCGGCCATCAGATGTCACCAAATTCCCGATCATCGATGCTATGCTATCGGTGCCGCGCGAAAATTTCGTTCCACGCGACCTGCGCGAGGCGGCCTATGTGGGTGAAAACATGCCCCTAGACAGAGGCCGCGTAATCCTAGAGCCACGCACATTCGCCAAAATGTTGGACGCCTTGGACGTGCAGCAAAATGAACTGGTGTTGGATATCGGATCCGGATTGGGCTATTCTGCGGCTGTTCTTGCGCGCTTGGCCGAAGCGGTCGTCGCGCTAGAAGATAACAGCGAACGTTGCCAAGATTCGCAAGAAGCATTGGCCGAGTTTGGTGCAGACAATGTGATTTGCCAAAACGGCCCCTTGGATGCCGGTGCGCCCGAGCACGGGCCATATGATGTCATCGTTGTCGAAGGTGCGGTTGATCAAATCCCACAGACAATCATCGACCAATTAAAGAATGGTGGCCGGATCATCGCATTGTTTGCTGATGGCGCCTTTGGTCGTGTGATGATGGGGTATAAACTAGATGGCAAAGTTGACTGGCGAAATGTTTTTGACGCCGGCGCGCCTGTCTTGCCAGGGTTCCAGAAACAACACATATTTGCACTATAATTTATGATGATCAATTAGGTACAGGGTAGGGGTTAGAATGTCTAAATCAATCAAGCGGAACGTCTTTGCAGTTGTTATGATGATTGGGGCAGCATTTGGCACGCCTGGTGCGGGTGAAAACCTGCGCGGTGCTATGACCTCTGCCTATAATCATTCCGGATTGCTTGATCAAAACCGGGCCGTTTTGCGCGCCGCCGACGAAGGTGTGGCACAAGCCCTTTCAGCGTTGCGGCCGATTGTCGGCTGGTCTGCAAGTGCAACGCGGCAAATTGGCATGAGCACAGCCGCCGACAATACCATCACACGCAATGCGTCAACGAATTTATCGATCGGACTGTCTGCCGAGTTATTGCTCTATGATGGTGGTGCCAGCAAAATGGCAATCGACGTTGCCAAAGAAACAGTTTTAGCAACCCGCCAAACGTTGATCGCGGTTGAACAGCAGGTGCTATTGTCTGCTGTGCAGGCCTATATGGATGTTCGGAAACAGACCGAAATTGTTGCTTTGCGTAAAAATAACCTGCGTGTCATCGAACAGGAATTGCGTGCCTCGCAGGATCGGTTCGATGTGGGTGAAGTGACCAAGACGGACGTCGCCCTTGCCGAAGCACGATTGGCAGCATCACTTGCGCAACTGGCCGCCGCAGAGGGGGCGTTGGATCAGGCGCGTGCGTCATATAAACAAGCGATTGGATCAAATCCAGGGGCGTTAGATCGTCCATCGGCATTGCCCAAACACCCCAAGTCGCTGCCAAGCGCACAAGCGATAGCGCTGCGTAATAATCCAGATATGATCAAATTGCAGCACGAAGTGAAAGTTGCAGAATTGAACGTCGCGCGGGCAGAAGCGGCCAAGGGGCCAACGATTTCTCTAAACGGTAGCTATGGCTTGACAGACAATACCAGTGCAAATGTTTTGTCACGCAATGGGCAATTTGGCGTAACGGCACGCGGGGCAATTGCCACTGGTGGCCAAATTCCGTCAGCGATCCGCCAAGCCAAAGCCAATTTGGCCGCGCGTCGGTCCCAATTGCACGTAACCCGTCACGCGATCGAGCAATCGACCGCGACGGCCTATGCATTGCTAGATATTGCGCAGTCTAGTCGCGAAGCGACACAGCAGCAAATCCGTGCCGCGCAGGTCGCCTTTGACGGGGTCCGCGAAGAGGCCACATTGGGCGCACGCACGACCTTGGATGTCTTAAACGCCGAGCAAGAGTTGTTGGACGCCAAGGCCCAGCTGATCGCGGCCATTGCGGATGAACAGGTTGCCGCCTATCGTTTAAAGGCTGCTATGGGGCAGCTGACCGTGGATGTGATGAATTTGCCCGTTCAAAAATATGATCCGACCGAATACTATAATCTGGTCAAAGATGCGCCAGGTGAACACAGCAAACAGGGCCAAGCATTGGACCGTGTGTTAAAGGCGTTAAACAAATAGGCAAAAATGTCTGACTGAGCGGGTGTTGGGGGGATTTACCGTGTCGCACAATGATACATCAAAAACCACACTTCAGGCGCTAAGGCGTCTTGTGTTGGACGAAGTTGATAACGGCAGTATTGAAACATCAACACCGCGGCTGATCTTGGCCCAAGAGCAGCGGTTGGATGCATCAGCCTTTGCAGATACATCGCTAACCGCCAAGGTTGCGATGTTGGAAAATATCGTGTCGCGCACACATGGCGCGTGGGAACCTGACGGTGTGACGCAGGATGAATTTTCAGGGGCAAACACGCAGGCGTTATCACATGAACAGGTGGCCGATGCGACGGCGCCCACGCCCCCACAGCATTCAGCCCACGAACAACCTGTTGATACGCTTAGCCCCGAGGAAATGGCCGTATTGCGCCAAATGATATCGGGCATCATTCACGAAGAATTATCGGGCGCTTTCGGTGAGGCCATTACAGCAAACCTGCGCCAATTGGTTCGTCGTGAAATCCAAACAATTCTGGCACAGCAGGGGCTTGCATCGCAAGCCGACTAAATCCAAGATCCCCAAAGAAAAAAGCGCGGTAAAACCGCGCTGTTTTCTATAAAGCAGAGTTTCGGATTTTAAGCCGCTTCTGCCTGCATTGCTGCATTGCGACGTTCGCTTTCTTCACGCGATAGCGCAACAGAGGTGCGAACCCCTTTGGATACAAATTCCATTAGACCTGAAACAACACGTTCGTTGGGATCAATCCCTGCACAGGACAAAACTTCGCGTCCATCGCGGGATCGTGCCCAGCGGGCGATCTGCTCGGGTCCATTTCCATATTTTTTGTCATCTGCGATTGCATCATCCAATGCCGCCAAAACTACAGCCGCAAACAGTTTGCGGGCGCGGTTTCCTTGTTCGGCATTAAAAGCTGTCGCATCAACGAAATCAGCCATCTCGTCGTCCTTTGTGTTCTTGTCTTTTAGGCGTGAAGGTGCTTATGCCTGAAAAGAACTGATTCGGGTAGATTTATTTTGCATGGCTTTTATGCAATTTTTGCATACCGTCGGATTATCTGCCCTTCAACCTGCGGCTTGCCAAGTGTCCTGACCCAATATATAGGGTCGATATCTCACTATTCAATGATCAGGATTAGGTTTTCGGAATGCCCAAAATCAACGGTAATGAAATTCGTCCAGGCAACGTTTTGGAACATGATGGCGGGCTATGGGCCGCGGTCAAGGTCGATCACGTTAAACCTGGCAAAGGGGGCGCGTTTGCCCAAGTTGAAATGCGCAATTTGCGCAATGGTTCCAAATTGAATGAACGGTTCCGCAGCGCTGATAAAGTCGAGCGTGTTCGTTTGGAACAAAAGGACCAGCAATTCTTGTATGAAAGCGATGGTATGTTGGTGTTCATGGATTCAACCACCTATGAACAAATCGAATTACCGGCAGATTTGCTAGGCGACCGTCGCCCATTTTTACAAGACGGCATGACGATCGTTGTCGAATTCTATGACGAAGAGGCCCTAAACGCCACTGTTCCACAGAAAGTGACCTGCCAGGTTGTCGAGACTGAGCCAGTTGTCAAAGGTCAAACGGCTGCAAACAGCTTTAAGCCGGCAATTTTGGACAACGGGGTTAAGGTCATGGTGCCGCCGTTCATCGCACAAGATGAAATGATCGTCGTCAATACCGAAACCATGGAATATTCCGAACGCGCCTAGGTGCGTACACTTGGTAAAAACATAAGCCGCTGGTTATGTAATCAGCGGCTCTGTTTTTAGGATGGTTCGACCATCGCAGGAAATATTGCCCGCGCGATCATATCGCAAATACCCCAAGGCGCGCGCCCCTGATGCCGTTGTGATTTGGCCTGCAACTTTACCGTCTTGTGTCACAATTTCGCCCGTGCTTGGGGCGGTTTCATCAAATTCGAAACGCGCTAGGCCTTTTTTCAATTCGGTTTTATGTTTCATACGTGCTGTTACCTCTTGGCCGACGTAACAGCCTTTTTTGAAATCAACGCCGTTTAGCCGTTCAAATCCCATTTCCAAAATATAGCTGTCTGGTCCCAGATCGTTCGGGAATTGGGGTATGCCCAGCCCAATTCTAAGCGCGTCCCAGTCGATGTTCGGCTGTGATAGGTCATCTGTGCCGTAATAGCGCCACCCCATCCTAGCATGGCGTGGATCGGTTATGGCGCCCTGTGGCGGATTGGTTTGTCCACACGATACAACAATGTTTGACATTGCCAGCTGAACATCCGCACGCAGGCGATACATATTCAATCGTTTCAACAGGCCTGGGGCCAAGTCGCGATGGACATCCATCATCACGGTTTCACCCACCTCAACCAAGATAAAATCAGCCAGAAATTTCCCCTGTGGTGTTAGGATCGCCGCATAGACCGGCCCGTGGGCCAGTTTCGAGACGTCATTTGTCACAAGGTTTTGTAGGAACTTGATCCGATCCTGACCTTGGATTTCGATTACAGATCTGTCATTCATGTTTTATGCCACCTGATATACGCCTTGGGTGGAATATAGGCATCCCTTGGCCCAAGGAAAACCCATGACAGCGCCCGTATCTGTAATTATCCCAACTTTTAATTCCGCAGCGAATTTGGCGGCCACGCTTGCGCCGTTGTACGATGGATTACACCAAGGTGTCGTGCGGGAATTAATTTTGTCAGACGGCGGTTCGTGTGATGACACGGCGCGCATTGCTGATGATCTGGGCGCGGTCTGGCTGACGGGGCCTGCATCGCGTGGGGGCCAAATTCGCCGTGCAGTTGACGCAGCACAGGGGGATTGGCTGTTGATTTTGCATAGCGATACACGATTGCCCAATGATTGGGTTGATCTGTGCATGCAGCATTTGACCCATCAGGATGCAGGATATTTTGATTTATCCTTTGATCAGGGCGGGTTTGCGGCGCGCTGGACGGCCGGATGGGCAAATATTCGCGCGCGGCTGTTTGGTCTGCCCTATGGGGATCAGGCGATGTTAGTGCCAAAGGCATTGTTGCAACAGGTCGGCGGATACCCCGATATCCCCCTGATGGAGGACGTGGCCTTGGCCAAGCGGCTTAAGGGTCGTTTGCGCCCGTTGGGATCAGCCGTGGTCACAGGCGCTGACAAATATCGCAAACACGGTTGGGGCCGCCAAGGGATGCGCAATATTACATTATTGCTGAAATATCTGATGGGTGCAGATCCACAGGAATTGTATCAGCGGTATTACCGACGCTAGTTAAATTGCGACAAGCGTCCGGTTTGCCAACTGCACACAGCGGTCCATGCGTTTGACCATTTCGGGGTTATGTGTGGCAATTAAGGCGGTTAGGCCCGTGTCACGCACAACTTGCATCAATACATCGAATACATGATCTGATGTGGTTTGATCCAGATTACCTGTGGGTTCGTCTGCCAGCAGCACTTGTGGATTATTGGCCAATGCCCTGCAAAATGCGACGCGTTGTTGTTCGCCGCCGGACAACTGTGATGGCCGGTTGTTTGCCCGATGCGACAGGCCAACCATTTCCAGCAATTCACCTGCCCGTTTGCGCGCAGCGCGATCCGTTTTGCCGTCTGCCAGTTGTGGCAGGACAATGTTTTCAATGGCGTTAAACTCTGGCAGTAGGTGGTGAAATTGATAGACAAATCCAATATCACGCCGCCGCAGCGTTGTGCGCTGCGCATCATTTTTTGCGGCAATTTCAGCACCGTTTAGTAAAATTGACCCACGATCTGGCACATCCAGCAGCCCTGCAATATGCAGCAAGGTTGATTTTCCAGCACCCGATGGGGCCACCAATGCACAGGTCTCGCCTGCGGCAAGTTCCAGATTGATACCCTGCAATACATTGACCTCATTTGGTCGTCCTGCATTGTAGCTTTTGTAAATGTCGCGCAGTTGTAAGATGGGATTATTCATATCGTAATGCCTCGACAGGGTTCAGCCGTGCAGCACGGCGCGCAGGGAAATAGGTCACGCCAAAACTGAGCCCTAATGACAGGCAGACAGAAAAAATGACATCGCCCGCGTTCAGTTGTGCCGGAACCGCATAAATCCCGCGTATCTCTGGATCCCAAACGCCGCCGCCTGACAGGTAATTCACCAATGAAAATATCGGATCAATATAGATGGCAAAGAGGCATCCCAAAACAACCCCCAATATTGTCCCAATAATCCCGGTAAACGCACCGCACAGGAAAAACACCCGCAACACAGCGGCCTGCGTCAGCCCCATGGTGCGCAAAATGCCAATGTCGCGGCCTTTGTTTTTGACCAACATGATCAGTCCAGATGTGATGTTTAATGTGGCGATCGTGACCAAAATGCCCATGATGATCAGCATTACGTTATCTTCGACCGTCAGCGCACGCAGATAGGAACCTGACGCGTTGCGCCATGTCCAAAACTGGACACGCGGTCCGGTCAAGGGTTGCAATTCATCCACAATCCGGCTGATGTCTTCGGGGTCATAGACCAACACCTCAATTTCATCAGCAGCAGCAGCGCGGTTGAAATAATCCTGCGCTTGGTCAAAGGGCAAATAGGCCCGTGTTTTATCGATATCGATGCGCCCCGCCGAAAAGATATAAACGACCTGATAGGATTTTACCCGCGGGCTGGTGCCAAATGCGGTTTTAACACCATCCGGCGAAATGAGCTTGATGGTGTCACCAACCGATACATTCAAGGATTTGGCAACTTCTGAGCCAATGGCGATCCCTTGTTCGAAATCTTGGATTTGGCCGAAATAGGATTCGGGCTGCGCAATACGTTCCAGATCCAACAGATCTGCATACTGAATGCCATACACATCAAGCCCAGCGTTTAAACCTTGGTGATTGGCCATGACCTGTGAACGGATTAGCGGCGCGGCGCGTTTGACATCGGGATGGTTGCGCAGCACCTGTGCCAGTTCATCATAGTCGCGAATACTGCGGTCTATCGCGCCCGATTGGGTGCGAACTGGTAAATTATAGACTGTGACATGGGCATTTGCCCCCAAAATCGTATCAACCAATTCCGCGCGAAATCCGCTGCGCACGGCCATGGTCGCAATCAGCGCGAACACCGCCAGGGTGATGCCGATCAAACTGATCCAAGTCATAATACTGACCCCGCCATCTGCACGTTTCGCGCGCAGGTAACGCCAAGCAATCATTATTTCATATCGCGCAAAGGGGCGGGCGCCTGAGGACACGGGGGATACTCCTATCTCGTTTGTGGCAAAGTGGAACGGCTGGCGCAAATGGTCAAGGGCGATTGTGGTTTTCATCTGGACCACAGGGATCAGAGTGGCTAGGTTTCGCGCATGACACATACGCGTTTTACCCCTTTGATCGACCAGCTGCCGGCAACTGTTCCCTTTGTTGGCCCCGAAACCCAAGAACGCGGGCGCGCGCGCGCCTTTGCCGCGCGGCTTGGGGCCAATGAAAACGGCTTTGGCCCATCCCCGCGGGCCATTCAGGCTATGCAGGACGCCGTAACCGAGGTTTGGAAATATGCCGATCCCACCAGCTATGATCTGCGCCATGCTTTGGCTACGCATCACGCCATTCCCACCGATTCCATTGTCGTCGGCGAAGGGATTGATGGACTGCTGGGATATTTGGTGCGTTTGTTTGTTCAAATGGGTGATGCGGTGGTCACGTCCGATGGTGCCTATCCCACTTTTAACTATCACGTGCAGGGGTTCGGCGGGACACTGCACAAAGTGCCCTATCGAAATGATGCCGAGGATCTGCCTGCCTTGCTAGACCGCGCCCGTCAGGTGGATGCAAAACTGGTGTATTTCGCCAACCCCGATAATCCAATGGGCACCTATGCCCGTGGTGTTGATATTGTGGCACAGCTGGATCGCATCCCACAGGGCTGCCTGCTGGTGCTGGATGAGGCTTATGTCGAATTTGCGCCAGCCGATGCTGTGCCGCAGATCGCGATTGATGACCCCCGTGTGATCCGGTTGCGCACCTTTTCCAAGGCCTATGGCATGGCCGGTGCGCGTGTGGGGTATGCGATGGGTGCCACCGCGCTGATCGCGCAGTTCGAAAAAATCCGCAACCATTTCGGTATGAACCGCCTGTCGCAGATCGGGGCTGTCGCTGCCGTGCAGGACCAAGATTGGTTGACCCAAACTGTGACACAGGTCGCCGCTGCGCGGGACCGATTAATGCATATTGCCCAAGACAATGGATTGGCTGGCATTCCATCGGCCACAAATTTTGTTACCATGGATTGCGGCCGTGATGGGGCGTTTGCCCAGCGGGTGTTGCAGGGGCTGATCGATCGCGATGTCTTTGTTCGTATGCCCTTTGTCGCGCCGCAAAACCGCTGTATCCGCGTCAGTGTTGGCACGCCCCATGATCTGGACGTGTTCGCCGCCGCATTGCCTGCGGCCCTTGCACAGGCGCGCGATTAACCTTGGGCGATGACGCGGGCGGCGGCGTCCAATGCGCCGCAACCATGTTCGATGTCTAAGGCCACAAAACCGGCTTGGACCGTTCCCAATAACCCCATAATCATATGGGCATTGACATGCCCCATGTGACCAAATCGGAAAAAACCGTCCCCTTGGGGATCACTGGGCGTTGACATGCCCAAACCAATGCCCAACGTCAGCCCCGCTTGTGTTTGGGTCCAGTGGCGCAGGCGTGTTCCATCCGGCGCATTCAGGCGCAGTGCCGTCACAGCATGGCTGCGATGATTTGGATGTTCCACGTTCATGCGCAGTGCGCCATTTTGCCCCCACGCGTCCGCGGCAGCCCAGATCGCACGCGCCAAGGTTTCATGGCGATGGATCACATTGTCCAGCCCTTCGGTTTCGATTAAGGTCAGTGCGGCATCTAGCCCGAATAAATGATGGGTCGGGGCTGTCCCGCAAAAATGTTGATAAAACAGTTCTGGATTGGCGCGCGGGGCCCAATCCCAGTACATGCTAACGTATTCCAAACGGCGTTGGCGTTCCGCGGCACGTTCATTGAAAAATACAAATGCCAAACCGGGGGGAACCATCAATCCCTTTTGGCACGATGCGACCATCACATCGACCCCCCAATCATCCATTAAAAACCGATCACACCCCAACGACGCAATACAATCAACAGCCAGCAGGGCGGATGTTTTGGACTGTGCTATGGCATCGCGAACACGGGCCACGTCATTTTTGATGGATGTGGATGTATCAACATGTGTGATCAAAACGGCGCGGTAATGATCGCTTGGTTTTTGTGATAGGTGGTCTTGCAACCGTTGCGGATCAATTGGGGTCGTGTCACCGAATTCTAAAATATCGACCTCAATCCCCATCCGGCGCGCCATTTCCGCCCATCCATGCGCAAAGCGCCCCGTTGCCGCGACCAAGATGCGGTCGTCGCGTGTGGCGATGTTTGCCAATGCGGCTTCCCATGCGCCGTGACCGTTGGACATATAGATCGTTGCATAACCGTCGGTTTGGGCCACATGTTTCAGCCGTGGAATAATACGCTGTGTCAGTTCGACCAGTTCACCTTCGTATATATTGGGGGCAGGGCGGTGCATGGCGCGCAAAACGGCCTCGGGCATGACCGAGGGACCCGGAATTGCAAGATATTCCAAACCTGAAGCAAGTGACATAACATATATCCTTAATTACATGCCCTGCATTCAGCACATTGCCCGCCCCATGGTCAAGCCACGATCAAACAGCGCGTTGCGTGATCCAGACCCCTAGGCCCATTACCGAAAGCCCAAGCGCACGCATCAATGACAACGGCGTGACAGCCGCGCCAAACAGGCCAAAGTGGTCAATGGTTGCCGCGCTGATCAATTGGCCGATCAGAACGAAAAAAACGGCATTTCCCAAACCAAATTTCGGGGCGATAAAGGTAATCGATAAAACGTAAAATGCCACCAAAAATCCTGCTAAAAACAGGTGCCGTGGTGCATCGCTGGCGCGCAAAATGGCCTGTGGGCCCGTCACAAGGGATAGAATTACACAGGTGCTGAACGCGACACTAAACAGGATCGCGGCCGCGACAATCGGCGAGCCGATAAATCGTCCAAGGGCGGCATTCAGCGCAGCCAAAATTGGGATACCGATCCCAGCAAATAACATTGTTACGGCATAACTGTTCATTGCAGGGATCCTTTGAAACTGGGCCTAGACGTCCAATTCTTGTACAAAGCGGGCATTTTCTTGAATGTACTGGAACCTAAGCTCGGGTTTTTTACCCATTAAACGCTCGACCAGATCCGATGTTTCGCCTGGTTCATCTTCGTCGATTGTGACGCGGATCAACTTGCGGGTATTCGGGTCCATTGTCGTTTCTTTCAGGTCCTTGGCGTCCATTTCGCCCAAGCCTTTGAACCGCTGGACGTCAATTTTGCCTTTGCCACCCAGACCCTTGGCCATCCATTCGTCTTTCTCGGCATCACTGGCCACATATAGGCGTTTGGCCCCTTGGGTCAGACGGTACAGTGGTGGGCAGGCAAGGTATAAATGCCCCTGATCAATCAAGGGACGCATTTGCGTATAGAAAAATGTCATCAGCAAGGCCGCGATATGTGCGCCGTCTACATCGGCATCTGTCATGATAATGATTTTATCATAGCGCAGATCATCGACGTTGAATTTTGTCCCCATGGAAACGCCCAAGGCTTCGCACAGGTCGTTGATTTCACTGTTCGATCCCAGTTTACTGGCGGCTGCCCCTAAGACGTTCAGGATTTTACCCTTTAGCGGCAACAGGGCCTGATTTTCGCGATTGCGCGCGCCCTTGGCCGATCCGCCCGCACTGTCACCCTCGACGATGAACAATTCGGTGCCTGCGCGGTTTTTGGCGGTGCAGTCTGTCAATTTCCCCGGCAGGCGCAGTTTTTTGGTCGCGGATTTACGCTGGGTTTCTTTTTCTTGGCGGCGGCGCATGCGCTCTTCTGCGCGCAAGACCAGAAAATCCAAAATCGCACCGGCGGATTTCGTGTCCGATGCCAACCAGTTGTCGAAATGGTCGCGGACCGAATTTTCAACCAAACGCGATGCTTCGTTCGTGGCCAGGCGATCCTTGGTTTGGCCCACGAATTCGGGTTCGCGGATGAAACAGCTGACCAAGGCGCAGCCGCCTGTGATCAAATCTTCGCGGGTGATGTCCTTGGCTTTGCGGTTGTTGACGCGTTCGCCATAGGCACGGATCCCTTTCAGGATTGCGGCCCAAAATCCCGTTTCATGTGTGCCGCCCTCGGGCGTGGGGACAGTGTTACAGTAGGATTGAATGAACCCATCGCGCGATGGGGTCCAGTTGATGGCCCATTCCACCTTGCCCGGAACGTCAAAGCGTTCCTGAAATTCAACCACGCCAGCAAATGGGCGGTCGGCATAGGTCGATGCCTTGTCCAATGTTTCGGACAGGTAATCAGACAGACCGCCGGGGAAATGGAATGTTGCCTCGGTCGGGGTTTCGCCATCATCAATTTCGGATTTCCAGCGAATTTCGACGCCAGAAAACAAATACGCCTTGGAGCGAATGGATTTTAACAAGCGGGCGGGTTTGAACCGATGGCTGCCGAAAATATCGGCATCGGCATGAAATGTCACCGATGTGCCGCGGCGATTGGGGGCGGCGCCCACCTTTTCCACCGGACCCAATGGGACCCCCCGTGAAAATCGTTGTTCATACAGTTCGCGGTTGCGCGCGACCTGAACCACCATGCTGTCAGACAGGGCATTGACCACCGATGCGCCAACGCCGTGCAAACCGCCAGAGGTCTGATAGGCTTTGCCGCTGAATTTGCCGCCTGCGTGCAGGGTGCATAAAATCACCTCAAGCGCCGATTTGTCTGGGAATTTCGGATGCGGATCAATCGGAATGCCGCGCCCATTATCACGCACGGTCAGGGAATAGTCGGCGTTTAATTCGACCTCGATCCGGTTGGCGTGGCCTGCGACCGCTTCGTCCATCGAGTTATCAAGGATTTCAGCAACCATGTGGTGCAAGGCGCGTTCATCCGTGCCGCCGATATACATGCCTGGACGTTTGCGTACAGGTTCTAGACCTTCTAACACCTCAATCGAAGAGGCTGAGTAATCGTCAGTGGCTGCGTTCGCTAGTAAATCATCCATCGGTCTGCTCGCTTCATTTTTGATATTATGGCAGTTTGCGATCCCAAGGGAAAGACCCGAAACGCCGAATCACAGATTGATCCTTGGCAAGGCGCAATTTTCAGTTTTGAAAATGATTTCGCCGTGGATTTACAATTTGTCAAACCGTGTATCAATTTTGATAATTTGCAATTTGAAACTCCACGCTTTTGTCTTGCTAAAATGTATCATGTTAATAGTTTGTAACATATTCATAAAATGGCTGAAATTGACCTAAGTAGCTGAAAATAAATACATAAAAATAATTCACACATGCGTGTGGAAATTTGTGGCGGTAAAATCGTGAATAATTCTTGTATTAAGTTTTTGCATCCCGCACACTGAATTCATCACCGGTAAATGCCAACCAAATCTAACGTGGTTTGCAGGTATCGGTAACAAAGCTTGGCCAATCTTACCCAACCCCATCTTGGCCTTGCTGATCATAAAAATCGTGTTGCGATTTTTTTCAATCGTCGCGCTCAGGCAGATATTGCATCCCCCCCCCACTCCCTTCTGCCTGGGCCGACGACATTCTCTCCTCCCTGACTGGCCGCATCATTTCATGATGCGGTTTTTTTCTTGTGTATTTTTCTAAATCTGCCTAGATCGATTCATGGGAAAATTTCGTCTAGATCGACAGCAGTTAAAGCAATTGTTCGCGTTAGGGTTGCCGATCGTGGGCAGCAATATGGCCATGATGATTATCGGTATTACCGATACTGTGATGATGGGGTGGTATTCGATTCCCGACTTGGCGGCGTTGATTTTGGGGACGACGTTTTTCTTTAACTTTATTATTTTCGGATCTGGCTTTGCCTTTGCCACTGTGCCGTTGGTGGCCAGTGCTTCGGCCAAATCCGACACCACAACCATCCGCCGCGTGACGCGCATGGCGCTGTGGCTGTCGATTGGGTTTGGCGCGTTGATTACCCCTGTATTCCTATACGTGGATCGTATTTTGATTTTTCTGGGGCAGGATCCTGAAATTTCTGTATTGGCGCTGAATTATCTGGCGATTTCTGGTTTTGCTTTGGTCCCGATGCTGTGGGCCACCGTATTCAAGAGTTATCTGTCGGGTATGGAGCTGACTAAAATCGCCCTATGGATCACGCTGGTGGCGGCAGTGTCGAATGGGGTGCTGAATTATATTTTCATCTTTGGCAAGTTTGGGATGCCAGAAATGGGCGTACGTGGGGCGGCGATTTCGTCATTGTTGTCCCATCTGTTTCAGGCGCTTGCCTTTACCGTATATGCGTTGCGCAAATTCCCCGAACATCAAATCTTGGTTCGATTTTACAAACCTGATTGGGGCGCATTACGGCAGGTTGCCAAAATGGGATTGCCGATCGGCACATCCACCTTGGCCGAGGTTGGGTTGTTTTCTGCAGCATCATTTTTGATGGGTTGGGTCGGTGTCATTGAATTGGCCGCGCATGGAATTGCGCTACAGGTGGCCAGCCTGACGTTCATGGCCCATCTGGGGTTGGCAAGCGCCGCGACCATTTTGGCGGGCAAAGCCTATGGCCGCGAGGATTTGGCCGAATTGCGCAGTGGTTCCATTGCTGCGGCTGTCATGATCTTGTTGTGGTCAGTTATTACATCGACAATTTTTGTTGTCTTTGGCGCGCCCATCGTCAGCCTGTTTTTGGATATCAATGAACCTGCGCGCGATCAGATCATTTCCTATGGGGTGGTGCTGTTGATTGTTGCGGCCTTGTTCCAATTCGTGGACGGGATCCAAGTGCTTGCGATCAGCCTGCTGCGTGGGATACATGATACGGCCGTTCCTATGTATATCACCATTGTCAGTTATTGGGCGATTGGTTTGCCGGTGGCCTATATCCTAGGGTTTGTGGTCAATTGGCAGGGGGTTGGCGTTTGGCTGGGGCTGACCAGTGCGCTGGCCTGCGCTGCGGTGGCGATGACATGGCGCTATCGGTCATTGCTGGCAAAGCTAGAGGGCAAATTTGCCCCCCAGAAAAACGATGCCGCAGAATCAGCTGTCGGTTAATCCTGCACAAAATGCAGAAATGCGATCACAGGCTTGGTTCAGGTTTTCATCAGATGTGGCATAGCTGATGCGGAAATTCGGCGACAGGCCAAAGGCCGCCCCAAACACGGCCGCTACACCGTTTTCTTCTAGCAAAGCCATGCAGAAATCTTGGTCATTCGTGATTTTACGGCCGCCTGCGCTGGTTTTGCCCATCAATGGCGCAATCGAGGGATAGGCGTAAAATGCGCCCTCGGGCATGGGGCAACTGATACCATCAATGGCGTTCAGCCGCGACACAACCAAATTCCGTCGCCGCACAAAGCTGGCGTTATTTTCGGCCAGAAAATCAGTGGGTCCCGTTAACGCAGCAATGGTGGCATGTTGCGAAATGGTGCAGGGGTTTGATGTGCTTTGACTTTGGATTTGGCGCATGGCGGTGATAATTTCAACGGGACCGCCTGCATATCCAATCCGCCAGCCTGTCATGGCATAGGCTTTGGACACGCCATTACAGGTCAATGTGCGATCATACAGCTTTGGTTCGACCTGCGCAGGTGTGGCAAATTCGAAATCATCATAGGACAAATGTTCATACATATCGTCAGACATGACATAGACATTCGGCGCATCCACCAAAACATCTGTCAGGCGTTTTAGTTCATCCCAAGTATATCCAGCACCCGTTGGATTTGATGGGCTGTTGAAAATGAACCACTTGGTTTTGGGGGTAATTGCCGCCCGTAATGCGTCGGGTTGTAATTTATAATTATCCTCGGGGCTGGTGGGGACAATCACGGGGGTGCCGCCCGCCAACTGGACCATATCGGGATAGGATACCCAGTAGGGGGCCGGTATGATGACCTCATCCCCTGGATTGATGGTTGCCAGCAGTGCGTTAAACAAAATTTGCTTGCCGCCCGTGCCGACCGAAATTTGGTTGGGTTCGTACCGCAGGCCGTTTTCACGTGCGAATTTATCGCAAATCACCTGTTTCAATGCGGGCATACCATCGGGGGCCGTGTATTTTGTGTGACCTGCCGTAATGGCAGAAATTGCAGCGGCTTTGATGTGGTCAGGCGTGTCGAAATCTGGCTCGCCCGCGCTTAGGCTGATAACATCGCGGTTTTCCTGTTGCATTTGCGCGGCCAGTGCCGACATCGCAATAGTAGGAGAAGGTTTGAACCGGCTAAGTGCGTCGGAAAGTTTCATGAGTCGCCCCGATTTGATAATCTTGTCCGAATGTCATAGGCTGGTTATGTGAATATCACAATAAATTTTGAAATTGAAAGAGTGTAATGTCAGATCAAGATATCGATTGGTACGGACCCGAAACATCAACCTTTGGCGACCGTTTGGCGGCAGCGCGTGAAAACGCTGGAATGACGCAACAAAAACTGGCGCGCCGGTTGGGGGTGCGCACGGCGACGTTAGAGGGCTGGGAAAATGATGTATCTGAGCCACGGGCCAATAAATTAACGATGTTGTCGGGAATTTTGAATGTATCGCTGCCGTGGTTATTGACGGGGCAGGGCGAAGGTATAGAACATCCAGATGACAAAACCACATTGTCCCCTGAAGTTGGTCAGATGCTGATGGAGATCCGCGATCTAAAGGCATCGATGATTACATCGGCCGAACAGTTGGGGCGTTTGGAAAAGAAATTGCGCCTGACGCTAAAGGAAAATACATGACCGAATTGCTGGAACATAAACGCAAGCGATTGAAAATGCGCTCGATGCGCCGCGGTATCAAAGAAATGGATATGATCCTGATCCGCTTTAGCGACCTGTTCCTTGATGAAATGTCTGATGCTGAATTGGACCATTATGATCTGTTTTTGCTGGAAAACGATCAGGACCTTTATCAATGGTGTTCAGGCCAGGCCAATGCCGACCCTGCGTTTCAGGATTTGGTTCAAAAAATCCGCGACATGATTAAAACCGAAAACGGTTTAGCACCTGTTTAACGGAATATTCGCAAATTTGCGTCACCTTGGCTGAAAATGTTCAGTAAAGGTGACGCATGAATGATTTAACCCGATTTGATGTAACCGATCCCCCCATGGCGCTTGGGCTGTATTTGGACAGTATGGCCTTGGTCGAACGTTTGCATCGTTTGTTGTTGGATGTGATCAAGGATGAATTCGAACGCTTGGGCGTTTTGGAAATTAATCCTGTACAGGCATTGTTGTTGTTCAATGTCGGTGAAAAAGAAGTGACCGCAGGCGAATTAAAATCGCGCGGCTATTATCAAGGCAGCAACGTCAGTTATAATCTGAAAAAATTGGTGGATCTGGGCTATATGCACCACCAACGATGTGAAATTGACCGGCGCAGCGTGCGCGTGAAATTGACACCCAAGGGACGCGAGGTTCAGGCCATTATGAAAAACCTGTTTCGCCAGCATGGTGAAAAAATGCAGTCGGTTCAGGGCCTAGATGCAGCTACGGTGATGGAAACCACCAAAACCTTGGCGCGGCTGGAACGATTTTGGACAGAACAAATCCGCTATATTTATTGATCGTGTAATGCGCCAATGGCCAAAACTTGCAATTCTTTGATCAATTTGCGCTGCATCGCATCAGCATAGGTGTCAAACCCGTCCGCCGTTTCGATGAACCCTAGTTCGGGCGATATGACATAGGCGCGAAAATATGCGCTTAGTTCTGCGCTGGTTTCCGCTTGGGGGCCTGTATGACCTGATGGCGCACCGATGACCAAAGCGTTGATAATCAAATCACCCGTGGTATCGCGCAGGTCCCGCGGATGGGGACCGGTGTTTGATTTGCCGTCGCCGGAAATGTCATAGGTCATTTGCCAACAGGATGGGCGTTCACTGGCAAGGTTTTGGGCAAATTGAATTGATGCGCCAATGGCGGTGGTTAGATCGCTGATACCGCGCCGGGCGGATTTTATCGTGTGGGTCACTGCGGCGATATCGCCGGGCGATTGCAGGGCGGTCCACGGCACGATCACGCGCTGGGCGTAGCGGCCACTCCATTCAAATACAGTGATATCGACATGCGAACTGGGATCGGCAAAAATTGCGTCCTGCACGGGTTGCGATGTAAACGCACTGGCCAATCCATGGGTTTGCAGAACGTATTCACGTTCATCGACCGAACCGGACACGTCCAACCCGATGATCAGCCCCTGCCGGCAGGGCGTGGCCTGCGCCGCATGGGCAACCATCATCAGTGCGGGCAGAATATATCCGTATTTTACCAATGACCCGTGCTAGGCATTGACGCCCAAGGTTCAGCCGCTGGCAGGGCATCACCACGCTGCAGAAGTTCAATGGAGACGTTATCAGGCGACCGCACAAAGGCCATGCGCCCGTCACGTGGGGGGCGGTTTATGGTCACGCCTGCATCCATCAGTTTTTGGCAAAGGGCATAAATATCCTCGACCTCATAGGCCAGATGCCCAAAGTGGCGACCATCACTGGGCAACCCATCGTCGCCGTCCCAATTATAGGTCAGCTCGACAGGGCAGTCTTCTTGGCCTTCGGGTGCCATGAAAATCAGGCTGTAGCGCCCATTTTCGTCATCACGACGTTTGGTTTGTTTCAGTCCCAACAGTTCATAAAACGCGATGGATTTGTCCAAATCCAAGACGCGCACCATTGTATGTAGATAACGCATAATTTTTCCGTCTCATTTAGTCACGATAGGCGAAAAATCCGCCCGTTTCAACATAACCTTGCCCCGTCAAGCGTAAAACGCCCACACTTTCAGTTGGAATTTCTCCGGCAAAATACCCTTCGACAGTCCCGTT
>CAZWFE010000006.1:19041-69306 GCA_964633145.1 uncultured Phaeobacter sp.
CGCCCACACTTTCAGTTGGAATTTCTCCGGCAAAATACCCTTCGACAGTCCCGTTCTCGCTTTGATCAATGCCAAATATCTCAACACCGCACTATTCCTCAATGCAAACAATACAATAGGGTTGAATGAAAGGCCAATGATATTTTTGGCGACTAAAATTGTGTGGCCTTATAACCCAGTTTCAACTTGGAACGACACGCGATATAGTTTCGAAAACTGACCCATAAAAGGATTCGCCATGACGCTGACCCCCGAACAACAGGCTGAAATTGATCAGATCCGCAGCCAGTCATCTCAGACCTTGCGCGCCGTTAGCGAAGGGATGGAGCGTCATTTATATACGGCCTATCCTGTGTTGGATCATGGTTTTGTTCGGGTCATTGACTATATGGGCGACGATGCCGCAATATGTCAGGCCGCACGGGTCAGTTATGGCAAGGGCACGAAATCCGTCCAAAACGATGAAGGCTTGATCCGTTACCTGATGCGTCATTGGCATTCGACACCGTTTGAGATGTGTGAAATCAAACTGCACGTCAAGTTGCCCGTTTTCGTTGCACGCCAGTGGATCCGCCACCGCACCGCCAACGTGAACGAATATTCTGCACGTTATTCGATTTTGGACCGTGAATTTTACATTCCTGCGCCTGAACATGTGGCCGCGCAATCGGTGGTCAATAACCAGGGCCGTGGTGATATCTTAACTGGTGACGAAGCGGCCCGTGTTTTGGAAATACTTAAGGCTGACAGCGCACGCGCCTATGACAATTATCAATCGCTGATTTCCCAAGACGGCCAACAGGGCTTGGCCCGCGAATTGGCGCGGATGAATTTGCCCACCAACATCTATACCCAGTGGTATTGGAAAGTGGATTTGCACAATCTGTTGCATTTCCTGCGCTTGCGGGCTGATGCGCATGCGCAATACGAAATTCGCGTGTATGCGGATGAAATCTGCAAAATTGTGGCCGATTGGGTGCCCTTTGCCTATGCCGCATTCGAAGATTATCGCATGGGCGGTGCAACCCTGTCGAAAACGGCCCTGGATTGCGTACGTCGGATGATCAAAGGCGAAGATGTGAGCCAAGAAAACTCGGGCATGTCCAAAGGCGAATGGCGCGAATTTTCGCAGCTGCTTGACTAACCCAATCATTGGATATCTATGATCAAGGCCGCGGTTTTCGCGGCCTTTTTTATTTTACATTGATATCGTTCGCGCTATGATTGTAGTGTGGTGTATTAAACAACAATATCGATAGGTAGGGAAAATGCTTAAATTTAAGGCGATGATTGGGCTATGCGGACTGGGCGTTTTGGTGGCAGGTTGCGAACTGCCCGCATCTGGCAGCGCATTTATGGAACTGGACCCGTATTTGGGGGCGACCACGACCAAGGCGAAACTGGACCAAGACGTAGAGGCAGACTATGAATTGGAAGGAATTGGGATGATTTCTGGTGTTTCCGGCATTGATGGCCAAAAGATCAAAGCGTTCGGGGGATATACTGTTGCGTCATCGTCGCCGGTGAACACGGCGACGAATTACGTTCCAAATCAGAACATGTCCTTCGTCACGCGGTACAGATTGGCACATTCATATGATATCAACAAATCAACCTACTATTTGACGGGCTCCAGTAAAACCGCTTCGGGTCTGCTTACGTTGTCCTTGGATATTGACAACAACACGCTTAGTGGTTCCGGTGCTAATTTGTCTTTAGA
Source organism: uncultured Phaeobacter sp. (assembly GCA_964633145.1). Taxonomy (GTDB): domain Bacteria; phylum Pseudomonadota; class Alphaproteobacteria; order Rhodobacterales; family Rhodobacteraceae; genus CAJXSD01. The sequence continues at coordinate 20,762 of CAZWFE010000006.1, forward strand.
CACCAAATTTGATGGATCGCAACTTTCAGGCACAGGGCAATACAAAAATGTACCGCTAGAGGTCAAAGGCGAATTTGTGCAGAATCTGCAATCAGACAAGGCTGTGATCGGCGCATTCCATGGCCATACAGACAGTGAAGCCGTGGGTGGCGGGTTTATTGGCGTAGAAGCATCTGCTATGCGATAATTGATTTACGTACTAGCGTTCCGTGGGCATCACGGCACGCTAGTCAGCCTGCGATACGGTAATCGTGTCACGCAATTGACCATCCAGCGCATAGATTAGGATTTTGTCATCTGCCGTCACGACTGCGTACCAGTTCGCAGTTTGCGTGAATGCAACTGGCGTTGATCCGTCCGGCAATGTGATTGACGCGGGCAGGGCGGGCGCAGGGTCTGCATTTAATCGGATGACAAGCAGCGCAATGATCATTACAACACCCACAATCATAACCCCGGTCAGCACAGTCACCAGCTGACGCAAAAACCGCAGGCTTGGGGGCAATTCAAACTCTTGCACTGGGGTGGATGTATCGTTGTCCATAATCACTTTCCTAATTCAGCCTGATCCGCCTAAGCGACTTGATAAAGCGCTTTCGCGCGATGTACCAGAGGATGCTGATATTTCGCGTTCTCAAATGGTTCAGCTGATGGCCAAGGGGGCAATCGCCATAGATGGTCAAACGCTAACAGATACCAAGGCAAAGCCGCAAGCCGGCCAAACCGTGACGATCAATGTCCCCGATGCGACAGATGTGGAAACCGTCGCACAGGATATTCCGTTGGATGTCATTTACGAAGATGATGATCTGATTGTTGTCAATAAACCCGCTGGCATGGTTGTCCATCCTGCGCCAGGGTCACCACGGGATACATTGGTCAACGCGTTGTTGCACCACTGCGCCGACAGCTTGTCGGGTATTGGCGGTGAAAAACGACCAGGGATCGTGCATCGCATTGACAAAGACACCAGTGGCCTGTTGGTCGTGGCCAAAAATGATCGGGCCCATCATGGATTGGCCCAACAATTTGAACGCCATAGCGTGGAACGGTATTATCGTGCGCTGTGTTTTGGGGTGCCTGATGCAAATGATCCGCGTGTGCGTGGGGTGCGCGGGGTCAATTTTGAACCTGGCAATATTATGAAAATTACGACCCATCTGGCACGGCATAAAACGGATCGCCAGCGGCAGGCGGTGTTGTTTGATGGCGGGCGGCATGCGGTCACGCGCGTGCGGATCGTGGACCGTTTTGGCACGCCGCCCGTGGTGTCATTGGTCGAATGCTGGCTGGAAACGGGTCGCACGCATCAAATTCGGGTTCATATGGCGCATACCGGCCACGGTTTGGTGGGCGATCCCGTCTATGGTGGGCGTCGCAAAATATCGCATAAATCGTTGACACCTAATGCGGTCCAGGCAATTCAGGACTTTGATCGCCAAGCACTGCATGCGGCAGTTTTGGGGTTTGAACACCCTGTCAGCGGCGAAATGATGCGATTTGAGGCTGATTTGCCGACAGATATGATCACGCTTTTGTCAAATCTGTGACGGTTACGATTTTGCTGCTGTACAGGTGCCATGCGCCGTGATTATCTTTCGTTAATAAAAATTTAATTTTTCGGCGACAATTTGCGCCAGTGCCTTGAAAGCTGATGTCGCAATTCCTAACTGAATGTTAACAACGTAAACATTAAGGATCAGAAATGAGCAATTATGCAAACTTACCCGCACCATCCCCAGAAGGGGGCCTAAGCCGGTATCTGCAGGAAATTCGCAAATTTCCGATGCTGGATCCGCAAGAAGAATACATGTTGGCCAAGCGCTGGGTCGAAGAGCAAGACACCAAAGCGGCGCATAAAATGGTCACGTCGCACCTGCGACTGGCCGCTAAAATTGCTATGGGCTATCGCGGTTACGGGTTGCCACAAGCCGAGGTGATTTCCGAAGCAAATGTGGGATTGATGCAGGCGGTCAAACGCTTTGATCCGGAAAAGGGATTTCGTTTAGCAACCTATGCCATGTGGTGGATCCGCGCCAGCATTCAAGAATATATCCTGCGCAGCTGGTCTTTGGTCAAAATGGGCACAACAAGTGCGCAGAAAAAGCTGTTCTTTAACCTGCGCAAAGCAAAATCGCGGATCGGCGCGCTAGAAGAGGGCGACCTGCATCCTGACAAAGTGAAACAAATTGCCACTGACTTGGGTGTGACCGAGGCCGAGGTTGTGTCAATGAACCGTCGTATGTCGGGCGGCGATGCATCATTAAACGCAGTTGTGTCCAGCGATGGCGAAGGCACCATGCAGTGGCAAGACTGGCTTGAAGATGAAGATGCAAACCAAGCGCAAGATTTAGAAGAGCGTGACGAACTGGAAACGCGTCGTGCGTTGTTGCTGCAAGCGATGGCCACACTAAATGAACGCGAACGTGATATTTTGACCCAGCGGCGTCTCAGCGATGATGTCACCACACTTGAGGATCTTAGCGTACAATACGAAGTCAGCCGCGAACGTATTCGCCAGATCGAAGTTCGCGCGTTTGAAAAATTACAGCTCAAGATGCGTGAATTGGCAACCGAACAGGGATTATTGTCTGAGCCTGCTTAATTTCTCTTGCGTTGCTTGATAAATTGCCCGACCTTTTACAAAAATCAGGAGGTCGGGCATGACACAGGTATTACGTTGGGGTATTTTGGGGGCATCAAAATTTGCGCGCGTTCATATGGCGCCGGCCATACATTCCGCCGCGCATAATCAGTGCGTCGCGCTTGCCACAGCAACCGCAGCCAAGGCTGATCCATTTCAGGCCATTGTCCCCGGTATCAAAATTTACGACAGCTATGAAAAATTATTGGCGGATCCCAATATAGACGCTGTTTATATACCTTTGCCAAACCATATGCATGTCGAATGGTCCAAACGTGCGGCGCAAGCTGGAAAACATGTCTTGTGTGAAAAACCGATCGCGTTACGGGCAGACCAGATTGATGACCTGATCGCACTGCGCGATCAAACCGGCCTGCTGATCGCCGAGGCATTTATGATCACACATCATCCGCAGTGGATTTATGCACGCGAATTACTGGCCCAAGGCGCGATTGGTACACTGATGCAAGTGGATGGTGTGTTTTCCTACAACAATGTCGGTGATCCTGGCAATATTCGCAATAATCCCGACTATGGTGGGGGCAGTTTGCCGGATATTGGTGTCTATACTATGGGCTCAACGCGCTTTGTAACGGGGCAGGAACCGTTGGAAATTCTGCATAGCGATTTGGTCATGGAAAATAATGTTGACGTCTGGGCCCATGTAACCGCGCAATTTGAGGGGTTTAAATTCAGCTCGGTGACATCCATGCGACTGGCTGCGCGCCAAGAAATGACATTTCAGGGCGATCAGGGGTTTATACGTCTTACCGCGCCTTTTAATCCATCTGTTTATGATCAGGCGCAGGTTATCTTGCACCGAAATGATATGGAGGTTGTGACCAAACGGTTTCCGTCCGACAATCATTATAAAAATCAGATTGAAAATTTTCGAAACACGATTCTAACGGGGGCTGATTACCCAACCCCCTTAGAATTTTCCAAAGGCACCCAGCGTATGATGGACATGGCCTTTGACGCAAGTGATGCCTAGCGGTTTATTTTGCTGCCTTGGCCCGTGATTTGCGGGGGCGTGCCGCATTGGCGTCGATGAAATCCAATACCAATGGGCGAATATTATTGCGCCAGCTTTTGCCTGCGAAAATGCCATAGTGTCCCGCATCGGGTTCGACGTGGGATGCCTTTTTCGAATCGGGCAATCCTGTACATAGGGCCAGTGCCGCAACACATTGCCCTGGTGCGGAAATATCGTCTTTGGCACCTTCTACGGTTTTAACGGCGACATCGGTAATTTTGCCAATATCGACACGGGTTCCATGAACTGTAAACACATTCCGCGCGATTTCACGATTTTTGAATACGCGTTCAACTGTTGATAGGTAAAATTCAGCAGTCATATCCATAACGGCCAGATATTCATCATAAAAACGGTTGTGCGGATCATGGTCTGAGGCTTGGTTTTGGGCAACGCGCATGATCTGATCACGGAATGCTTTGCCATGGCGGTCAGCATTCATGGACATAAATGACGACAGTTGCAGTAGCCCTGGATATACCTTGCGGCCGACGCCGGCATATTTATACCCGACGCGCTGGATCATCGCCTGTTCCAGCTGTCCCATCGTTACACGGCGCCCAAAATCGGTTACATCCGTGGCCGCAGCATCTGGATCGATTGGACCACCAATTAATGTCATTGAACGCGGTTGCGCATCTGGATCCTCTTGGGCCAAATAAGCCGTCGCAGCCAATGTCAAAGGTGCGGGCTGACAGACGGCAATCACATGCGTATCTGGGCCCATTTCCTTCATAAAATCAACCAGGTACATGGTATAATCTTCGACATCGAATTTGCCGGCAGAGACGGGAATATCACGCGCATTGTGCCAATCTGTCACATAAACTTCGCAGTCGATGATCAAACTTTTGACGGTTGAACGCAGCAGCGTTGCATAGTGACCAGACATGGGCGCGACGACCAAAACCTTGCGCTTTGACTCTGCGCGGTTTTGCACGTTAAACCGAATTAAATCGCCAAAGGGGCGTTCGATGACTTTGTCTATGGTCACCAAATGGTCGCGCCCATCTGCGCAGGTGATCGAATGGATGCCCCAATCTGGTTTGACAACCATACGTTCAAAGGCACGTTCGGTCACTTCGCCCCAAGCGGCAAGCCAATCAATGGCTGGGTTTGGGACGGCAGAAAACATCGGGTAGGAAGCCCAAGCCTTGACAGCTGCGCCCATAAATTGGTTTGTGTTGCGCATAGTCTCCATCAAATCGTAGCTGGCCATATTATGCATTTCGAACTCCTACTGGGGTTTATCCCATAATTAACGACAAGAATGTTTGCGTTTTATCACAGCGTTGTTATGCTGCATGGCAGAAAGTTACTTGGATTTTATTAAAATGACAACTAAAGACACACCCGACCTCGCCCAAAGCGAGGTGTTGCAGCAAAATATGGCCCGTTTAGAGGAGCTGACACAGAGGTTTGTCACCGTTATTCAAAACAAAAAAAAGGTTAATCCTGCGCTAAATGGTCCCAGCCCAGAATTGATGGCGAAAGCAACGGCCAAATATTGGCAGCAAATGATGGATAACCCCGTCAAATTGATGGAACAACAGGTCGAATATTGGGGCAAGTCGTTTAATCACTTCCTTGAGGTACAGCAGGCCTTTGCCAATGGAACATCACAACCGGCGCAAACATCGTCCCAAGGGGACCGTCGGTTTCGCAATGCGATGTGGGATACGAACCCATATTTCAGTTTTTTGAAACAACAGTACCTGCAAAATGCCGAAATCATGCGCCAAGCGGTGGCTGATCTGGATGACCTAGACCCTGTTGAACACAAACGCTTATCGTTTTTTACGCAGCAGATTATCGATATGATGTCGCCCACAAATTTTCTGGCGTCCAATCCGGATGCGTTGGAACGGGCCGCAGAAACACAAGGCCAGTCATTGATCGACGGGTTGCAAAATCTGATCAGTGACCTTGAGGCAAACGATGGTGAATTGGTCGTACGTTTGGTTGATGAAACCGCATTCGAGGTGGGCGAAAATATTGCGACCGCGCCTGGTAAGGTGGTCTATCGCAACCGGATGATGGAGTTAATCCAATACACGCCGACGACGAAAACGGTTCACGAAACGCCGATTGTTATGTTTCCACCATGGATCAACAAATTTTATATTTTGGATTTAAGGCAGGAAAACAGCCTGATCCGCTGGATTGTTGACCAAGGTTACACTCTGTTCGTTGTTTCTTGGGTTAACCCAGATCATGACTATGCTGATGTGGGCCTAGAGGATTACATTCAGGATGGGTATCTGACCGCAGTGGATATCGCCAAGAAAATCTGTGACCAAGATCAGGTAAATACCATCGGATATTGTATTGCGGGTACAACGCTTTCACTGACGTTGTCATTGATGAAAAAACGTGGCGATACATCCATTAAGTCGGCCACATTGTTTACGGCCTTGACCGATTTTTCGGATCAGGGTGAATTTACGCCCTTTCTACAAGATGATTTTATCGATGCGATTGATGCTGAAATTGATGCCAAAGGTATCTTAGAAAGCTTTATCATGGCGCGGACTTTCAGCTTTTTACGGTCGAATGATCTGGTTTATGGCCCCGCAATCAAAAGCTATATGATGGGTGAAGCCCCGCCTGCCTTTGATTTATTGTATTGGAATGGTGACGGGTCCAGTTTGCCTGGTAAAATGGCCAAACAATATTTGCGCGGGTTATGTCAGGCCAACCAATTTGCGCAGGGAACCTTTGAACTGATGGGCGAAACATTGTCGCTGGGCGATGTTGATGTCCCTATTTGTGCGGTCACCTGTGAAACCGATCACATTGCCGCATGGAAAGATTGCTATCGTGGCGTTCAGCAAATGAAGAGCCGATCCAAAACGTTCATCATGTCACAGTCAGGGCATATTGCTGGCATCGTGAACCCACCCAGCAAAAAGAAATATGGGCATTATACAAATTCAGATTTGAAAACAGATCCCAAGACTTGGGCTGAGAATGCGGAATTCCATTCCGGCAGTTGGTGGCCCCGTTGGCAAGAGTGGGTCAAACCACGTTCTGGCAAACAGATTCCCGCCCGCATCCCTGGGGATCGTCAGTATCCAGCATTGTGTGATGCCCCTGGAACCTATGTTTTACGCAAGTCAAGTGTTTGAATTTATTTCAAAAAATAAAATATGCTGCGTTGCGGCAAAAAATACTTGATTTTCTGCGGTGCAGCATATAGATTGATTGCAGAATAAGTGACCATATAAAACAAGGATTTTTCCAATGGCGACTGCACAAGATATGACAAAAATGTTTAAAGACATGATGGGTTCGTTTCCTGTCGATACATCTGCGTATGAAAACATGTTCAAAAACACAGCAGAAATGAACGAAAAATTTGCTGGTGTTGCACTGAAAGCAGCTGAAAAATCAGCTGAGCTTTCAACAAAGTGGACCAAAGACACACTGACAAAATTGACAGATGTTTCCAAAGCGAAAACAGAACCAGCCGATTACGCAAAAGCGATGACAGATTTCGCATCTGCACAAGCAGAAGTAACTGCGGAAAACATGGCCGCGTTTGCAGAAATCGCTAAGAAAGTTCAAACAGACACAGTTGAATTGATGATGTCTGCTGGCAAAGAATTGTCAGAAGAAGCGTCAGCTGCAGTGAAAAAAGCAACAGCAGATGTTGCGGCTGCTACTAAAAAAGCTGCGAAATAAGCTTCCAAGTTTTCTCCTCCCGAAAGCTTAATTAAGGGCGAGCCTTTGCTTGCCCTTTCTTTTTTTTCTGCAACCGCGTAAGGTTTTCCGCAGCGCCGCAGATTCTGGAGGGATTACCCGTGACGGAAACAACCAAACCTTTGTTGATTAAACGCTATGCAAGCCGTCGGTTATATAACACTGAAACCAGTGATTATGTGACACTTGAGGATATTGCAGGCTTTATTCGTGACGGTCGCGATGTTCAGATCATCGATCTGAAATCAGGCGATGATCTGACCCGTCAGTATTTGTTGCAAATTATTGCCGAACACGAAAGCCGTGGTGAAAATGTGTTACCGGTCAACGTGCTAAACGATTTGGTACGCAGCTATACAACCCAAGCTTCCTCTGTTGTTCCACAATTTTTGGCGATGTCATTTGATATGCTACGCGAAGGACAATCCAAGATGCTAGGCACGATGAATCCCATGTCATCCATGCCCGGGTTCGAGGCGATGCAAGCGCAGCAAGAGGCATTTATGAAAGCCTTGACCTCTGGTTTGGGGCAGTGGCCCACGGGTGGCCCCGTGGCCCAAGACGAACCAGCCGCAGAGGGTGATGATCTGTCGGATATCAAGGCACAGCTGGCGGAATTACAGTCCAAACTAAGCAAAATGGGCAAATAAGCCCCGCGTTATGCGATTGGAACCGCACCCAAGGGTGCGGTTATTAGACGTTTAACAGCAAATGTTCCCGTTCCCATGGGCTGATCACTTGCAGGAACTCTTCGTATTCTGACCGTTTAACGATGGAATACACGCGGGCAAATTCAGGGCCCAAGATTTCATGCAGTTCCGTGGCCTCTTCGAACAGGTCCAATGCGTCGCCCATCACGCGGGGGATCTCGGTCTCGCCTTCATAGGCGTCGCCTTTGAACTGTTTGTCGGGCCAAATTTCGTTTTTTATCCCCAAATATCCACAGGCCAACGATGCCGCGATACACAAATACGGGTTGCTATCCATTCCGGCTAAACGGTTTTCCACCCGCCGCGCGGATGGGCTGGATAATGGGACGCGAATACCGGTGGTACGATTGTCACGCGCCCATTCCAAATTGACCGGTGCGGCATGATTTTTGACATACCGCCGATAAGAATTGACATATGGGGCCATAATCGCGATGGCGGCCGGTAAATATTTCTGCAATCCCCCGATAAAGTGGAAAAACATGTCTGTTTCGCCACCCTGTGGACCGGAAAACGCATTGTTACCCGTTTCCAAATCCAAAATGGAATGGTGAATGTGCATCGCACTGCCCGGTTCGTCCTCAATCGGTTTGGCCATAAAGGTGGCAAAGCAATCGTGGCGCAGGGCCGCTTCGCGGATCAGGCGTTTGAAATAAAAAACCTCATCCGCTAATTTTACAGGATGGCCATGGCGCAGGTTAATTTCCAACTGCCCTGCGCCGCCTTCTTGGGTGATCCCATCAATTTCGAAACCCTGTGCTTCGGCGAAATCATAGATGTCGTCGATGACGGGACCAAATTCATCCACCGCCGTCATCGAGTAGGCCTGACGCGCCGCGGCGGGGCGGCCCGAGCGGCCCATCATGGCGCTGATCGGTTTGGCGGGATCAATGTTGCGTGCAACCAGATAAAATTCCATTTCTGGGGCTACTACAGGGTTCCAACCCTCTTTGTTGTACAAATCCACCACGCGCTTTAACACATTGCGCGGGGCAAAGGGGACTGCCACGCCTTTGCGGTCATAGGCGTCATGGATCACCTGCAATGTCCAATCCCCTGTCCACGGTGCCGCGGTCGCAGTTGAAATATCGGGGCGCAAAATCATATCGCGTTCGATAAATCCCTCTGCACCAGCCGCTTCGCCCCATTCGCCGGTAATCGTTTGATAAAAAATAGAATCCGGCAGATGGAATGAATCCTGACGTGTATATTTTGCAGCTGGCACTGCCTTGCCGCGCGCAATGCCGGGCAGGTCGGCGATCACGCATTCGACTTCGTCCAGTTTGCGCCCCTCTAGGTAGGATTGTGCTGCTTGGGGTAATGTTGCTACCAATTCTTCTAACGGTGTCATGCCGCGTCCTTTTCGCTTTGAAATACGCGGGCCATTTCGGCGGCGATGATTGTCCAGTCAGTGTCGGATAATGTCTGCGCAGTTCGTGCAATTTGGTCATCGGGGACATTGCCCTTTGCGCGAAACTCTAACAATCCGTTGATCACACCTGTATCGAATTCAGGATGGGGCTGAACGGTAAAAACGTGATCGCCATAGCTAAGCATTGCATTTTTACAAAAATCGTTCCCACCCAAAACCGATGCACCGGGGGGCAGGGCGACGACTTGGTCTTGGTGCCATGCATTTAATTTTACTTCGCGGCCCTTGAATTGATAAACTGTTGTGCCGGTTGCCCAGCCGCCGCTATACTTGGTTACCTGACCGCCCAAGGCCTGCGCAATGATCTGATGTCCAAAACAGACCCCGACAAGCGGGCGTTTTATGGCATAGATATCTTGGATCAAGGATTCTAGCTTTGGGATCCATGGCAAGGGATCATAGGCGCCATGTTTTGACCCACTGATCAGCCATCCATCCGCATCGCGCGCTGATTTGGGAAATTCCATATTTTCAACATCATACACGTCAAAGGAAAAATCCTGGTCCGCCAATATGCGACGAAACATTGCATCATAATCGCCGGTTTTCTCTTTGATTTGTTCAGGCGCGTGACCTGCCATTAAAATTCCAATTTTCATGAACCACACTGTGTTTGTTGCTGACATAACCTATACCCGAAAACACGGATTTGCCTAGGATTTTCGGTGTTCAGTTTAACGGATAAGATTCATTTTCAACCGCAATTTAGACATTTGTTGTCTGGGCAAATGGCGGTTTAGATATTTGTTTATGGTGCCGAAAATGCCAATAACCACCAATGTCAGCAAGATAAAATATCCCGCTAGAATTGGATAGGGAATAAACGGGTTATAGGTTTTATCGGCAAAATATGTTGCATAATATAGCGCATCACCCTGTTGACCGATGGCCGGAAACCCCGAGAAAAACACAAGGGTTGTCGCGTGAAACAAAAAAATCGCTTCGTTTGTGTATGCAGGCCATGCCAAACGCAGCATGGTTGGAAATGTTATGCGCCGAAACCGCATCAGACCTGTCAATCCATAGGCATCTGCTGCCTCAATGTCGCCTTTGGGGATAGATTGCAAAGCACCATAAAATATTTCACCGCTATAGGCTGCGGTGTTTAGGAACAGCACCACCAATGCACCTGCCCAGGCAGATGTCAGCGGGCTAAACACTGGAAAGCTTTGTTTAAGCGACAAGAACAGAAAATACGCAAAAAAGAACTGGATAAACAGTGGTGATCCGCGGAAAATGAAAATCGTCCATTCGGCAATTTTTCGAACGGGTTTGATATGGGACGCTTTGCCAACGGCCAAACTGATCGCCAGAACAAAGCCAGTCAGCATGGCCACGACCCCAAAATAAATGTTCCAGATCATCCCAGACCCAATAAGGGTGAATTGATGGCAAAGCGTGAAATCTGATCGCGGCAGCAATCGTTCACCAATTCCGACTGATCGCAATCCGTAATCTGCAATGATGTCCCAACAGCTCATGTCATGGCCTTTCGTTGCGCTTCACCACCGGCGGTGGCCTGACCATGTGTGAGGCGTCTCATCATGCGATCCAAAAACACTTCGGATACCTTGGTAAAGGCGAGGTAGAATACCAAAAGGGCCAAGAAATACCACATACGCCAGTCACCGTGCGGATAGCTGGTAAATCGCGCCGTTTTTGTGCCGCCCAATTCGCGGGCCCAATATACGATGTCCTCGATCCCAAGCAGAAACAATAATGGCGTGGCTTTGATCAAGACCATCCATAAATTCCCCAAGCCGGGCAGGGCATAAACCCACATTTGCGGCACAACAATTCGCCAAAATGTCTGGCGTTGGGTCATCCCATAGGCCGCAGCTGTTTCGGTTTGCGCATGCGGCACAGCCTGCATCGCACCGAATAATACATTGGCAGCAAAGGCGCCAAAAACGATGGAAAACGTAAAGACGGCCAAGGCAAAGCCATAGGTTTCATGCACCCACTGCGGGGCGGTGCCCAGCGGCAGTTTTGCAGCCTGGCACACAACGAAATCGTTTCCTTGTCGAATGGGGTCGGTCCAGTCTGGACATTTAATACTGTGCCTGATCCATTCCAGAAATTGATCTAATGCAATGATAAAAAACAGAAAAAACGCAATGTCGGGAACGCCGCGAACAATGGCGATGTAGCCGCGACCAAATATTGAGAGTGGAAAGAAAGAGGACCGTGCAGCAACTGCGCCGGCAAAGCCGAACGATAGCGCAACGGGGCCCGTTACCGCCAGTAACAACAAAACTGTACCCACCGCAATATACATGCCGGCATGTTTTGATGTTGTGAAATAACATAAAAACCACTGAAGCTGGCCAAGTGTATCAGGATCTGCGCAGAAACTAAAAATAGGACACCTCAATATCGTTGGAGGAAAAGGCAGGGCATGTGCCCTGCCTTTGTGTGTCTTAGAATGGTTCGCCGATTTCGTATTTGGCGATCAATGCATTCAATGAACCGTCTGCTTTCATTGATTCAATGGCTGCGGTGAATTTATCACGCAATTCTGAATCCGATTTACGCACGCCCATTCCGACGCCGCCACCGATCAAAACAGTTTGTTCTAGCAAGACCAAATCACCGCTTTCATCCGCGATTGGACCCAAATAGGCTTTGTCAGCCAATACGGCATCAGCTTCGCCATTGCGAACGGCTGCGACTGTTTCTTCTGGGGTTGCAAACTCTAGCAATGTCGCGCCTGTTTCTGCGATATAGCTGGCTTGAATGGTGCTGGCTTGTGCTGCGATCACACCGTTTGCAACGTCTACATCAGCAGACATCGCTAGATAAGCAGAGGGGTCTGGCTGTGTGTAGTTTGTGGTAAAGTCGATTTTTTCTTTACGCTCGTCTGTGATGGACATGCCGGCGATGATTGTATCGTAGTTGCCTGATACAAGGTTTGGAATGATGCTGTCCCAATCATTTGTGACCCATTCGCATGTCAATTCAGCGCGCGCGCACAGCTCGTCGCCCAATTCACGTTCGAAACCGGCCACTTCGCCGTTGTCGTCGATGTAGTTATAGGGAGGGTAGGCGCCCTCGGTGCCCATGCGAACAACCGAATGGCTGCCAGCAAATGCCATTCCGGCACTCAGCGCAATCGCTGCTGTCGTTAGTACTAGGTTTTTCATTGTTTTTCCCCTTGTTGTTAGGAATGTTATCGTTCGATCCGTCAATGTTGTGTCGAACTTAGAAATTGTCTTAGGCGCTCCGATTTCGGATTCCCAAACAATTCATTTGGCGCACCTTGCTCTTCTATCAAGCCTTGGTGCAAGAAAATCACTTCGCTAGAGACATCTGCAGCCATTTTCATATCGTGGGTCACGATGATCATGGTGCGGCCTTCGGCGGCTAGGTCTTTGATCACGCGCACAACCTCTTGTTCCAGTTCGGGATCCAATGCGGATGTGGGTTCATCAAACAGCAATGCCTCAGGTTCCATACACAGGCCGCGGGCGATGGCGGCGCGCTGTTGTTGACCACCCGACAGCTGTGCGGGAAAGGCATCACATTTATCGCCAATGCCAACCTTGTCCAGATACATCCGTGCCGCCTGTTCAACTTCGTCGCGTGGGCGTTTTAGCACGGTGATCGGGGCCTCCATCACGTTTTCCAAAATGGTCATATGCGCCCATAGGTTAAACTGCTGGAACACCATTGATAAATTCGTGCGTATCCGCAGCACTTGTGCCCGATCAGCAGGCACGCGATTGTGGCCTTGGCCTTTCCATAAAACGGGTTCGCCGTTGAATTCAATCGTGCCTTGTTGGCTATCCTCAAGCAAATTACAGCACCGCAGCAATGTCGACTTTCCCGATCCAGATGATCCGATCAAGGACACAACGTCACCTTTGTTGGCTTGGATCGAAACGCCCTTTAGCACATCCAATGCGCCATAGGATTTGTGCAGGTCCTTGATGTTTATGACCGAAGTTTGATGTGACACGTGATTCCCTGAAGTCTTACTTTTGTTTTAATAATAGGACGGAAATTGGCCCATTTTGCAATGCGTAAACCAGATAAATTTCCAAGCTCTGCGAAAAAGTTAATTTTTATCAAACACTTCATCTGGGCTGGGGGGCGTGTTGACGTAACGGTATGTTGCCACGTCCAGCATGACATATCGTTCAATCCCCAGATCTTGGCGATGCTGTGATGTCAGTTTGTTCAAACCGTTGCGCAATGCGGCCGCAATTGGCGTTGGGTCATAGTGCAGCGAACAGATCATCGGCAAAGCGGGCGTGGGGGTGGTGCGTCCAATTTCGCGGACCAAGTCTGCCCTAGGGTCATAGCGCTGAAACAGGCGATAGGTCTGTGCATCAACGGCGCATACATCTGCTGTTCCATCAATCACCGCAGTGATGGAATTCAAATGGGCCCCTGTCATGCGCCCTGCGCCAAGGTGGATGCCTAGCATATTCAAGTATGTGATCGGCCCCGCCCAGCCGGATTGTGATAACGCTTCGTTATAGGCAAAGGTGCGGCGCGACAGATCGGATATTTCGTGCAGTGGTCCGGTGTTATGCACCAAAATCACGCTGTTATAGTACCCCTTTGGACAATCGGGCAAGCCATAGTCGGGTGTACAAACATAGTTTACATCGGGCCAAAGGTAGGACCGGAATGGCAGCCCACAGGTTTGGCCCAAGACCAAATCAGGCGCGCGCCAGAATGCTGGCAAATCGGTTGGTGTGCTTAGTTCCTGGGGACCATATCCCAGTTCGGATCTGATCTGATCCCAGAATGCGGCATGCGCTGCCCGCAATTCTGGTCGATCATACATTGGAAATCCGGCGATCATTTGGATTGCGCGGCGTGCCGGGCTTTGGCGCTGTCCACATCGCTGACCCCAAGCAAGCTTGAAACCATACGGATCAGGGCATCTTCGGTCGCGTCACGCTGGTCATCCGCTAGGGCCACAGACCACATTGATTGAACGATGGCTTGGCGGTCATCATAGGCGACCGCCTCTTTCAATGCGCGGGTAAAGCGGACCGTGTCTGGGGCTTCTTGCTCTAGGGTTTCGCCGTCATGGCGCAGGGCCGCCGTCGCCGCTGGATCCAGGCCATAGCGTTGGGCTAGAACCCGGTCGATTTGGGCCTGTTCTTGATCATCAAAATTTCCATCGGATTTTGCGACCCGCACCAACAGCGCTGCCATAGCGATTTTTGCTTGGTCTTGGGGCAGGGGCGCTGGATCCGAGGCCAGAAGTGATTTTAAAAAATTTCCAAACATTAGGCATCGTATCCTTCGACAATTACCAAATCACCCACCGATATATCACGACGCAGTGACAAGGCATGTTGGTATTCGGGGCTATGGTAGCAGGCTTGTGCTGTTTCCAAATCGGGGAATTCAATCACAACAGTACGATCACGCATGCTGCCTTCTTGAATGGTTTGTGCGCCGCCGCGGACAATAAATTTTGCGCCATATTTGGCAAAGGCGATGGCATTTGCCGCCTTGTATTGTTCGTACTGCGCAGGGTCGTCGACGGTGACATGCGCCACCCAATATGCTTTGGCCATGTTGGATCCTTTTTTCTAGGGACATTAGCGATTTATGGCCCAAAAACAAGGGGTGCGCATGGCACGCCAAGCAGATCAAATGCGTTCGACCTGACCACCATGTGCAACAACCTTGTCAAAACCACCGATGTTTTGGACAGTTGTAAATCCCAGCTTTTTCAATACGCGCGTGGCCATATGGCTGCGTGCGCCTGATGCGCAATAAATTGCAATCGGACGGTCCGCAGTTAAATCCTGATCGAAATCTGGAAACCGTCGATCAGCGATGTTTGCAAGCTGCATCAATGGAATATGTTTTGCGCCCTTAATTTTACCAGACGCCTTAACTTCGGTGATGTCACGTACATCAATTAGGGTTGTCTGCCCTTGGGCCGCATCGGCCAGTATGTCAGCGACAGTGGGCGCGTTTTTTGATTTGAATAATCCAAACATGGTCGTCATCCTTTGTTGTCAGATGTCTACCACAAACATATTCAATAATCAATATGTGAAATTTGATTAACACGTCGCGCAGGTGCGTTACGTTAACTGCCTGAATTTGCTGTCTAAATGATCCAGGCAGTCTGACAACCCATAGGGTGGGTTAAGGCAAAATAACCCAGACCCTATCATACGATGCCCTTCGCGGGCGGGGGGGAATGTCACACGATGGTCCATTGCGTCAGGGAATTGTTCAATCAGTGGACCGATCATCGCGTCATGGGGCCGATCTGCCAAGATTGGGTACCATAAAAAAATTATGCCGACATTCCATTTTTTAGCGATGTTACTGATAAAGGTTGGGATCATCACATAATCAGTTTTTATTTCATATGACGGATCAATCACCATTAACCCACGGCGCGGTGTGGGCGGGGTGATGGATTGTGCCATGGCAAATCCATCTTGCTGGTAAATATTGGCCCCCATTATGGCCAATTCAAGCGCGTGTTTTTCCTGTGGGTGCAATTCGGCCAGATGAACAGTGTCGGTTGCGCGCAACAGCAACTTGGCCAACATGGGCGACCCAGGATAGGCCGTGGGCCCGTGGATGCTGCGTGCTTTGTTCAACGCGCGCATGTATGGGTGTTGCGGGTCAAACCATTTCTGATCCAACGCCTTGGCAATCCCTTGGACGGCTTCGCCGGTTTTGACAGCGGCATCATCCGACAAATCGTATAACGCGCGGCCCGCATGCGTTTCGATATAGCTGACGGGTTTATCTTTTCGCGTCAGATACTCTAGGATCCAAGACAATGCCGCATGTTTGTGGACATCGGCCAGATTGCCTGCGTGATAGATGTGTTGATACGACAGCATGTCTGGGATCGCGCAGGTCAGACCAGGCGCGATTCCTCTTTTGCGGCGCGGACGAAATCTTTGAACAGGGGATGCGGGTCAAAGGGTTTTGATTTCAGTTCTGGATGGAACTGAACCCCAATGAACCAAGGATGATCTGCCCATTCAACAATTTCTGGCAAACGGCCATCTGGGGACATGCCCGTAAATTTCAGGCCAGCCTGTTCCAATTGCTCGCGGTATTTCACGGCGACTTCGTACCGGTGGCGGTGGCGTTCTTCGATATCGCAGGTGCCGTAAACCTTTGCCACGCGCGAATCCGCATCAAGGGTCGCAGAATAGGCGCCCAAACGCATGGTGCCGCCTTTGTCGTCACCAACAGAGCGTTCAACAGTTTGATTGCCTTGGACCCATTCTTTCAAATGGTATACCACGGGCTCAAAGCGTTTTTTGCCGGCTTCGTGGTCGAATTCTTCGGATCCTGCGGTTTCCAGACCAGCGACATTGCGCGCCGCCTCGATCACGGCCATTTGCATGCCCAAACAGATGCCCAGATAGGGCACTTTGTGTTCGCGGGCGAATTGGGCCGCCTTGATTTTGCCCTCGGTTCCGCGTTCGCCAAAACCGCCTGGGACCAAGATGGCATCAAAACCATGCAGATGCGCGGTTGGGTCTGATTCGTCGAACACTTCTGCGTCGACCCATTTAACATTGACCTTAACGCGGTTGGCCATGCCGCCATGTGTCAATGCTTCAGCGATGGATTTATAGGCATCCTCAAGCTGGGTGTATTTGCCAACAATGGCAACATTCACTTCGCCTTCTGGGTTGTAAATGCGATCTGCCACATCTTCCCAACGTGACAAGTCAGGTTTGGGCGCCGGTGCAATGCCAAAGGCGTCTAGCACAGCCTGATCCAATCCTTCGCGGTGATAGGCCAAGGGGGCCTCATAGATGGATTTCAAATCTTTGGCTGCAATGACGCTGTCGGGGCGCACGTTACAGAACAACGCAAGTTTTTCACGCTCTTTCGCGGGGATGTCCCCTTCTGAGCGACAGACCAGAATATCAGGTGCGATACCGATGGACCGCAGTTCCTTGACGCTGTGCTGGGTCGGTTTTGTTTTCAATTCGCCCGAGGCTTTGACAAAGGGCAGCAGGGTCAAATGCATGAAAATGCACTGGCCGCGTGGCTTATCTTGGGAAAATTGGCGGATCGCTTCGAAAAATGGCAATCCTTCGATGTCGCCGACGGTGCCGCCAATTTCACACAACATGAAATCAACTTCGTCTTCGCCGATACTTAGGAAATCTTTAATTTCGTTTGTGACATGGGGGATCACCTGAATCGTTTTGCCCAAATAATCGCCGCGGCGCTCTTTTTCCAAAACGGTGGAATAAATACGACCAGAGGAAACAGAATCAGTGGTGCGTGCTGCAACACCGGTGAACCGTTCGTAATGGCCCAAATCCAAATCGGTTTCTGCACCATCGTCGGTTACAAAAACTTCGCCATGTTCAAACGGCGACATTGTACCGGGATCAACGTTTAGATAGGGGTCCAATTTTCGCAGGCGCACGCTATAACCGCGGGCTTGCAACAATGCGCCCAACGCGGCCGAGGCCAATCCTTTACCCAAGGATGAAACGACACCACCTGTGATGAAAATGTATCTAGCCATGTATTAGGCGCTCCCGTGAATTGGCTGGGCAAATCCCAAAAAAACGATCCCACCGCGAAAAATTTTCGCAGTATCACGGGATTTAAGTCATAAAGGATTCGCAAAATTTTTGCAATAAGACCGCAACATAATGTTGCGATCTTTTTTCACACATCAATAGATTGTGGTTAGTCTGCGCTCGGCACCAATGGTGCAGTGTCGCCAAGTGTTGGCGGTAGCAGATCATCTACATTCGGCAACTCAGGCGCTGTGCTGGATGCCGGTTCGCTGACGCCCAAACGGTCAAAGATTGACGAACCTGCTGATTTTTCAGCAGCAATCACTGTCAGTGACAATGACGTGATGATGAAACCAATCGCCAAAATCCATGTCATTTTTGTCAGCGCGGTTGCTGCGGCGCGGCCGGACATTGCATCGCCGCCGCTGCCCATTCCCAAACCGCCGCCTTCGGATCGTTGCAACAATACGATGCCAACCAAGGACAATGCCAAGATCAGGTGAATGGTAAGTACGACGTTTTCCATAGGGCCCCGCGGTTTTCGAAATTATCGGCTGCTAGATATGCAAGATTTCGCTTGGGGGCAAGGGTGAATTGTGAACCGGCACAAATCTGTCATATGTGGTTTTTTTGATCATTGTGTCACATATCCCAGATTCATGGTTCCATTTGTTGTAAACCCCCGCTATATCGACGCGGGTTTGATTGCATCTTAGAAAGGTCCAGATATGGCAAACGTGGTTGTTGTCGGCGCTCAGTGGGGCGATGAAGGCAAAGGCAAAATCGTCGATTGGCTCAGCGAACGCGCGGACGTTGTTGCCCGTTTCCAAGGGGGCCACAATGCAGGTCACACATTGGTAATCGATGGTAAGGTGTATAAATTGCACGTTCTACCATCTGGTGTTGTGCGCGGTGGAAAGCTGTCTGTAATTGGCAACGGCGTTGTTTTGGACCCATGGCATTTGATCAAAGAAATCGAGACACTGCGCGCGCAGGATGTCGAAATTTCCCCTGAAACATTGATGATTGCGGAAAACACGCCATTGATTTTGCCCGTTCACGGCGAATTGGACCGCGCCCGCGAAGAACAAAATTCTGTTGCTAAAATCGGCACCACAGGCCGCGGCATTGGCCCCGCCTATGAAGATAAAGTGGGCCGCCGTGTCATTCGCGTGGCCGATTTGGCGGATTTGGCGACATTGCAAACCCGTGTGGATCGCATGCTGGCACACCATAACCCACTGCGCCGTGGTTTGGGCATGGTCGAAATAGACCGCGATGATCTGGTCAAACAATTGCAAGAGATCGCACCCGAGGTTCTGAAATACGCAGCCCCCGTGTGGAAAGTTTTGAACGAAAAACGCAAAGCCGGCAAACGCATCCTGTTCGAAGGCGCCCAGGGCGCGTTGTTGGACGTGGATTTTGGCACATATCCGTTTGTAACGTCATCGAACGTCATCGCAGGTCAGGCCGCTACAGGCACAGGAATTGGCCCAAATGGCATCGATTTTGTTTTGGGCATTGTCAAAGCATACACCACCCGCGTGGGCGAAGGTCCATTCCCAACCGAATTGTTCGATGACGATGGTGATCGCTTGGGGACCCGCGGCCATGAATTCGGCACCACAACCGGCCGCAAACGCCGCTGTGGTTGGTTTGATGCCTGTTTGGTGCGCCAGACCTGTGCCACATCAGGGGTCACAGGCATTTCATTGACAAAACTGGACGTTCTGGATGGGTTTGAAACCCTGAAAATTTGCGTGGGTTATGAATTGGACGGCAAACGCATGGATTATCTGCCAACGGCTGCCGATGAACAAGCCCGCTGCAAACCCATCTATGAAGAAATGCCAGGCTGGAGCGAAAGCACCGAAGGCGCGCGCAGCTGGGCAGATTTGCCAGCAAACGCCATCAAATACGTGCGCCGCGTCGAAGAGTTGATTGAATGCCCAGTTGCGCTACTTTCAACCTCACCCGAACGCGAAGACACAATTTTGGTAACGGACCCATTCCAAGACTAATGGCACTGAGTTATAAATCCCGTCGCAGATGGTCGTTGATCATTTTGCTGGTTGGCTTGCCGCTGTATATTGTGGCGGCGGTCAACATCGTGTCGTGGTTTGATCGTCCGCCGATTTGGGTGGAATTCGCGATCTATGTCGCGCTGGGCTTTGTGTGGGTGCTGCCGTTCAAGTTTGTGTTCAAGGGCGTAGGGCAGGCTGACCCTGACGCGGATCAGTCCGACGAATAATTTTTCTTTGTCCCCTGTGAATTTGCCTGCTACTGCTTGTGCAAAATGGCGAACAGGGGACCAAGATGACACAGCAGCCAAACATTCTAATCATAATGGTGGATCAGTTAAACGGAACGCTGTTTCCCGATGGTCCCGCTGATTTTTTGCATGCACCGCATTTGAAAAAATTGGCGGCGCGTTCGACGCGATTTGCCAATGCCTATACTGCCAGCCCGCTGTGCGCGCCGGGGCGTGCGGCTTTTATGTCGGGGCAGTTGCCATCGCAAAATGGGGTCTATGATAATGCGGCAGAATTTGCGTCATCGATCCCGACCTATGCCCATCATTTGCGCCGCGCAGGGTATTATACCTGTTTGTCGGGTAAAATGCATTTTGTGGGTCCCGATCAGCTGCATGGGTTCGAAGACCGCTTAACAACCGATATTTATCCCGCTGATTTCGGCTGGACGCCGGATTATCGCAAACCAGGCGAACGCATTGATTGGTGGTATCACAATATGGGGTCTGTGACGGGGGCAGGGGTTGCCGAAATCACCAACCAAATGGAATACGACGACGAAGTGGCCTATCACGCGACGCGCAAATTATATGATCTGGCCCGTGGTGGGGATGATCGCCCCTGGTGCATGACCGTCAGTTTTACCCACCCGCATGATCCCTATGTGGCGCGGAAAAAATATTGGGATCTATACCAAGATTGCGACCATCTGATGCCAAGCGTCGGGCCAATCCCGTATGAGGACCAAGACACCCATTCAAAACGCATTTTCGATGCAAATGATTGGCGCAGTTATGATTTGACCGACGATATGGTTCAACGCTCGCGCCGCGCCTACTTTGCCAACATCAGCTATCTGGATGATAAGGTGGGCGAATTGCTGGAAGTGTTGGACAGCACACGCCAAGAGGCGATAATTCTGTTCGTATCCGACCACGGCGATATGCTGGGCGAACGGGGACTGTGGTTCAAAATGTCATTTTTCGAAGGCTCGGCACGTGTGCCCATGATGATTGCGGCCCCGCAAATGGCGGCTGGTCTGGTCAGCGATCCGGTGTCAAATATCGATGTGTGCCCCACGCTGTGCGATTTGGCGGGGGTGTCGATGGCGGATGTGATGCCATGGACCACAGGGCAAAGTTTGGTGCCATTGGGGCAGGGCGTGGCGCGCGAAACACCCGTGGCCATGGAATACGCGGCCGAAGGATCCTATGCGCCAATGGTCTGCCTGCGTCAGGGGGATTGGAAATATACCCGCTGCGCGCTGGATCCTGAACAGTTGTTCCATGTGACCCGCGATCCAAACGAATTGGAAAATTTGGCAGGTGATCCTGAATATGCAGATGTTTTGGCTGATTTTCGGGCACAGGCAGATGCGCGATGGGATTTGGACCGGTTTGACGCAGATGTGCGCCAATCTCAGGCCAAACGCTGGGTCGTCTATGAGGCATTGCGGCAGGGCGGCTATTACCCGTGGGATTATCAGCCCCTGCAGAAAGCGTCAGAGCGGTATATGCGCAACCATATGGATTTGAACGTGCTTGAGGAAAGCCAGCGTTATCCGCGTGGTGAATGAGCCTGTGAGAGCACCAGATCCAGCAAGGCGCGGCTTTCTTGACGGGCGTGGGTGGCTGTGATGGGGCGTTCGTTTTGCGCCACATTCAGCCAGACCCCATCCATATAGGATTGCAACATCCGTTCAATCGCCCGCCGAATATGCGCTGGCGCCAGTTGTTTTAATTCGTGGCGAAAATGGCTGGCAACGCGTGCTTGGTTGATGCGTTGCAACCGCGCCAAACTGTCTGAGTAGGGGGCAGCAGCCCAAAACTGTACCCAGAAACTGCAGTGTTCAGGCGTAAATAATGCTTCGTCAAAATTCGCCTCGATTAAGGCGCGCAGGCGATCTTTGGGTGTTTGGGCAGTGGCCAAGCGTGTGCGATGGGCCTGCGAGAGCATGATTAGCAAATGGCGCATGGTGGCCACCATTAGCTGTTCTTTGGATCCGAAATAATAATTGATACTGGCAGCAGTTGCGCCAACCTGTCGTGCAATTTCGGACATGGTGACAGCGTGAAAGCCTTTGGCATAGGTGGCTTTCAATGTAGCTTGGATGAATTCATCGTGGCGAATATCGCGGATTAATTTTCGTTTCATGACTATATATTTAGGGAACTTTATAGTTGGATCAATAACTAATCCGTAATTCGAAAAACTAAACCACGATTTAATTTTCTCGATTTTTGGAAAATCCTGTGATACTTTCGCGTCATAAGCCAAATAAAAACGGGAGGAAATTATGACGTCAATTATAACTTTTGGTGTGCTTATGGCCTTTGCTCTGGTCATATTCGTCACCATAAAATGGTGGAACCTGCGGCTTGAGGGGACAAACCCTGTGTCGCTGTTTGTGTTTATATCGATTTTGTTTACATCCGGATTGGATGTGGGATTGGTGATGTTCCCACTGGCATGGGATTTCCCATTATATGCTGATGTTGCCAGTGAACCCGCCTATGGTGTGACAAACCCGCTGGCCATTGAATTTGGGTATTGGGGGTTTTTGATTTGGGCGTTTTATTTCCTGACCGGATTTTATTTCTGCGTCATTGAACCAAAGGTCAAATTTTTCGAAATCCCAGTTGTGAAATGGATCAATAACATTGTGATCATTGGCACCTGTGCCTTTACTGGGGCATTGTTTCTGATCTATCTGCCCTATTACATTCCTATGGTGGGTGATGGTGAAACGGTTATCCCTGCGTTCTATGTGCTGACGATTTTGGTGATTGCGGCGGCGGCCTATTCATCGACGGATTTAAAGTTTGTTAAGGTTTTGTCAGTTGCGTCCACGGTGATGTTTTTCGGATTAATCGCCTTGGCCTGGATTTTGGCCGGCATGGGAATTGGTGATTTCACCGCCTCGGTTTCAAACATTGGGGGGTATTTCGCAAATATCCATGAATTTGTGACACCGATGACGGATTATCACGAATTTTTCCTGTTCTGGTGGTTTGCTTGGTCGATCATGATTGGTCAGTTCACATCGCGGTTTGTGGGTGGTTTGACAACATGGCAATTCCTGCTGGCGTTGCTGGTTATCCCATCGATCCCATTGGCGCTGTGGTTTGGGGTTTTGTACCATTATTTCACCGCAGGTATCGCGACCGAAGGATTGATGAACTGGGCGATGGTTGTTGTGGGGATCGTATTTGTGATCAATTCATTCGACAGTCTGATCCGCCTGTATACCGACAACCTAAACCTGACGGTCGAGCGTTTGGGTAAAATGACCTATCTGATTGCCAATATCGTGGTGCTGTCTGTGTTAACCGTTTTGTTCCAGTCACAGTGGCTGCAAATCGAATGGGTGGGCACAGTTGTCATCGGGCTATATGTCGGATGTGTGGTCTATATTATCATGAAACATCGTGCAGCTGTGATGGGTATTTCGTGATCTGAATGCAACGACGGTGGGCGGTGTTTGGCCCAATCGAACGCCGCCCACCCACCCCGTCGCCCGATTGGGCCAAAGCCAAGAGGAGAGCGCATGCAAGCGGACTATGTAATCATCGGTGCAGGCAGTGCCGGATGTGCTATGGCCTATCGTCTAAGCGAGGCTGGCAAATCTGTGATCGTGTTGGAATATGGCGGCAGCGATGCCGGCCCGCTGATCCAAATGCCTGGGGCGTTAAGTTATCCGATGAACATGTCGCGCTATGACTGGGGATATTGGTCAGACCCCGAACCGCATTTGGGCGGGCGCCGGTTGGCCTGTCCGCGGGGCAAAGTGATTGGAGGATCATCCAGTATCAATGGCATGGTCTATGTGCGCGGTCATGCGCGTGATTTTGACACTTGGGCCGAAATGGGGGCCGATGGGTGGGCCTATGCCGATGTTTTGCCCTATTATAAACGCCAAGAATGCTGGGATCCGCGCGGCCATGGCGGCGATCCCGATTGGCGCGGCACCAATGGCCCATTGCATGTGACCCGCGGGACACGCGAAAACCCTTTGGTCCATGCCTTTGTCCAGGCAGGTGCGCAGGCGGGCTATCCCGTGACAGCCGATTACAACGGGCAACAGCAAGAGGGCTTTAGCCCGATGGAGCAGACAACCTATAAAGGCCAACGGTGGTCATCGGCCAAGGCCTATCTGAACCCAGCCCTTAAAACTGGCAACTGCCAACTGGTGCGCGGCTTGGCCCAAAAAATCACCATCACCGATGGGCGCGCCACGGGGGTGATATATCAGCATCGCGGTCAATCCCTGCAACTGCACGCAACCCAAGAGGTCATCGTTGCTGCATCCGCGATCAATTCGCCCAAATTGTTGATGCTGTCCGGCATTGGCCCTGCGGCGCATTTGCGTGACCATGGAATCGATGTCGTTGCCGATCGCCCCGGCGTGGGGCAGAATCTGCAAGACCATCTGGAATTATACATTCAAATGGCCGCCAGCCAGCCGGTGTCACTGTTCAAATACTGGAATCTGTTTGGCAAAGCTTGGGTTGGATTGCAGTGGCTGATCAATAAAACCGGCCCCGGCGCATCCAACCAATTCGAAAGTGCCGCATTCATCCGTTCGGATGCCGGCGTTGAATATCCCGATATTCAATATCATTTTCTGCCCATCGCCGTGCGCTATGATGGCCGCGCCGCCGCCGAAGGTCACGGGTTCCAAGCCCACGTCGGCCCCATGCGCAGCCCATCGCGTGGATCAGTCACGCTGCGATCCTCAGATCCGGCCGCAGATCCCAAGATTTTGTTCAACTATATGTCGCATGAAAAAGACTGGGCGGACTTCAGAAAATGCATCCGCCTGACGCGCGAAATTTTTGCGCAAGATGCCTTTAAGCCCTTTGTAAAACACGAAATTCAACCAGGTGAGGCCGTGCAAAGTGATGATGCGCTGAATGATTTTATTCGCGACCATGTCGAAAGCGCCTATCACCCCTGTGGGACCTGTAAAATGGGGCGCGCCGATGATCCGATGGCCGTTGTTGATCCAACCTGTCGGGTGATCGGTGTCGATGGACTGCGCGTGGCCGACAGCAGCATTTTCCCACGCATCACCAATGGCAATCTGAACGGCCCATCCATTATGGTTGGCGAAAAAGCATCTGATCATATTTTGGGTCGCGATCCGCTGCCACGGGCCAATGATATTCCGTGGATTCATCCAAATTGGAAAACCGCACAACGATAGGATAGGAATTGGGTTTTACGGGCTAATGCCCTGAATTGACCTGTTTTTACTGGGCGGCATCGTGTAGCGTTTAGACATGTCGAGCCAAAACATCATATCGTTAGCGTCACGCATTCGGTCCCACGGTCACAGCGAACCGCAGGGGTATAATTCGTTGCAGCGTGTTGTTCAGACCAAGCGTATCTTTGACGGAAAACTGATCCAAATGCAGCGTTCGCCAGTGCGCGATTTGCTGGCAGAACGCCACGCGAAACAAATCGCACAGCAATTGAACGCGATTTTGGGCTACGCGACGCGTCCATAACTCCCGCCCGCCCTAATTCACGGAATAGGGTAATAAATCACGCCGGTTCACATCAACGGTCAGCTGACGTTCCAATGGTGGAACCGAGCGTTGATGACAGGTGCGGCGTTCACACAATCGGCACGAAATCCCTATGGGTTCAAACGCATCGGGATTGTTCAAATCCAGCGTATCGGCATAGACTAAATCTTTGGCGTGCTTGACCTCGCATCCCAGCGCAATGGCGAACCGCCGAACGGGTGCATCATAGGATCCACCCGGTTTGGTGATATCTGTAGCCAGTGAAATATAGCGTACCCCGTCGGGTGTTTCCGCCAGCTGGCGCAAAAACTGCCCTGGTGTTTCAAATGCGCGATGCACGTTCCACAACGGACAGGCGCCGCCAAAACGGGCAAATTGCAACCGTGTTGCGGAATGGCGTTTGGTGATTGTGCCCGCCTGATCCACCCGCACAAAGAAAAAAGGAATGCCTTTTTCGTTCGGGCGCTGCAATGTGGACAAGCGATGGGCCACCTGTTCGATGGATGTGCCAAAATGATTGGCAAGGCGTTCCAAATCGTGGCGTTGTTCGCGGGCCGCAGTCAGAAATTCGCGATAGGGCATCAAGGCCGCGCCTGCAAAATAATTGGCCAAGCCGATTTTTGCGATGGATCGCGCTTGTGTTGATTGGAATTTTGCAAAATCCAATGTGGCGTCCAGCAATTTTTCCTGTGACAACAGCGCGAATTGCAACGTCAATTGAAACGCGATGGTCTGTGCTGATGCACGGTTTGATAAATACAGCGTTTTGGTATCCGCATCAAAGTGGCGTAACACTTTGTCATCGCGGTATAACACACGATAGCCTTGGGCGCGCAGGGTGGTTTCGACTTTGGTTTTGACCCAATTTGGGCCTTCTCGGCCTTGGGCAAATCGTTCTGCGGCGCGGTCCACGGCATCTATGTAATTGTCGCAGTAATGGAAAAAATCGCGCACCTCTTCCCAGGGGCTGGGGGCCAAACGCGCATCATCGCGGCCCAGTGCTTCGTCCAGCGATGCCAGACGTTCTTGGGTTTGGCGATAGGCGCGGTGCAGTTCCAAAAATGCGTGCACAAAGCCAGGTGCATTTGATGCGGATAACCTAAGATCTGACGCGGGCGGGATGTCACCAAAAACGGGATCGGCCAAGGCCTCTTTCAGATCGCTGATCAAACGTTCGCTGTCAGTTGACGACAATTCGGTGACGTCAAATCCAAATTCCTGTGCCAATGCCAAAATAACCGAACTGGACAGGGGGCGATTGTTGTTTTCCATCTGGTTCAAATAGGGCAGCGATACGCCCAATTTTTCTGCAAATGCTTTCTGTGTTAGGGTCAGCCGTTGGCGCATGTCGCGCAGTTTGGCACCAGCGTATAGTTTTTTGATCGCCATGGGTTTGCCCCCTTTGCAAAGTGTTTTGCAGACTTTGCAAAGTTTTGTGGCGCGGGTCTAGGGTGTATTTAGGATTCTGTTGCGCCGCATGACATATAAAATACAGATCAGCCCGATCGCGACCGATGTGGCCATGATTGTATTCAGCACCAGCGCCCCGTTGTCTGGGCGCAGCATAATGCCCGCCAGCGCCGATAGGGCAGCGCCGCCGCCAATCATGACCGAACTGCCCAATCCTGATGCGGTGCCGGCCAAATCAGGGCGTACGGACAACATGCCTGCCGTTGCATTTGGGATGGTCATTCCATTGCCCAAGCCAACAAAGGTCATGAAACCGAAAAACGTCAGCGCGCTGTCCAGATGTGCTGCATCGACTGCAATTGACATGACCAACCCTGATAGCGTGATGATCAAGCCAACGACGACCATTTTATCTGATCCGACCCGAACCGAGTAACGGCCCGATAGGAAATTGCCCGCGAAATACCCCAAGGCGGGTGCCCCAAAATAAATGCCCAATGCTTCGGGTGGCAGGCCGTATATGACGCCGCCCACAAAGGGTGCGCCGCCCAAATAGGCAAAAAACGCCCCCGAGCCAAAGGCCGAGGCCAAGCAATATCCCCAAAAACGACGTGATGTCAGCAAGGTGGGGTATTGTTTGAACTGCCCCCAAACGTTGTTCGTTGAGGCGGCCGCGGTTTCGCCTTGATCAAGATAGGCCAGAATCCAGACAAACATCCCAATGAATCCCAGTGCCCAAAAATTACCCTGCCATCCAAAAAACGTATCGATATAGCCGCCCAAGGCAGGGGTCAGCATGGGGGCCACGGACATGCCCATTGTGACATAGGCAATTTTGGAACCTGCGGTCACGGCATCCGTGGTATCGCGCACAATGGCGCGTGACAGGATCATGGCAGAGGCCGCAATCGCCTGTACCGCTCGCAGGGCAAAAAATGCGCCCAGCGAGGTTGTGTGAATAATAGCAAACGAGGCCAGCGTAAAAATCGCGATTGACCATAGAATAATTGGCCGACGACCATATAAATCCGCCAATGGGCCGGCAATGATTTGGATAATTGCACTGGCCCCAAGATAGGTGCCCACCGCCAAGCCCATGATCGCCGCGCTGGTGTTGTAATGCTGTGCCATATTGGGCAGGCTGGGCAAAAACGTATTCATCGCAATGGCGCTGACACTGGCCAAAACGATGAGGGTGAACATAGTTGGTTGGGTGGTCTTGCTGAATAAAACAGCAGGCGCGTGATGTGACATGCACGATACCTAGGATTTGCAGTACCCCCTGTCTAGTGGCAAAGCATAAGTTTGCAGAATTTGCAAATTTGCAAAATAAATTATTCATAAATTTGCAAATTTGCCGAATTTTTCTTTTGCAAACGCAGCATTGGGTGTATCAATGCCGCAATCAGAGAAGAGGGCTGTTATGAAAGACATTTTGCAAGAATTGGAAGCGCGCCGCGCCGATGCCCGTTTGGGTGGCGGTCAAAAACGCATTGATGCGCAACACTCCAAGGGGAAATTAACCGCACGTGAACGCATTGAATTGTTGTTAGATGACGGCAGTTTCGAAGAATTTGACATGTTTGTCGCGCATCGCTGCACCGATTTCGGTATGGAAAAACAACGCCCAGCCGGTGACGGTGTTGTTACGGGGTGGGGCACAATCAATGGTCGCATGGTCTATGTGTTTTCCCAAGATTTCACAGTTTTTGGTGGATCGCTGTCCGAAACACATGCACAAAAAATCTGTAAAATCATGGATATGGCCATCCAAAATGGCGCGCCTGTGATTGGCATCAATGATTCTGGCGGGGCGCGTATCCAAGAGGGTGTCGCGTCACTTGCGGGATACGCAGAAGTATTCCAGCGCAACATTATGGCGTCCGGTGTGATCCCGCAGATTTCGGTCATCATGGGGCCATGTGCGGGTGGCGCGGTATATTCCCCTGCCATGACTGACTTTATTTTCATGGTCAAAGACAGCTCTTATATGTTTGTCACGGGGCCTGATGTTGTCAAAACCGTCACAAACGAAGTCGTCACAGCCGAGGAACTGGGCGGCGCATCCACCCATACGAAAAAATCATCCGTGGCCGACGGCGCATTCGAAAACGATGTTGAGGCCTTGGCCGAGGTCCGTCGTCTGGTCGATTTCTTGCCCCTAAACAACCGCGAAAAAGCACCCGTTCGTCCGTTTTTCGATGAACCAGGTCGGATTGAAACATCGCTGGACACATTGATCCCCGACAATGCCAACACCCCCTATGATATGAAGGAATTGATCCTGAAATTGGCGGATGAGGGCGATTTTTATGAAATCCAAGAAGATTTCGCCAAAAACATCATCACGGGCTTTGTCCGGCTTGAGGGACAGACCGTGGGTGTCGTGGCCAATCAGCCAATGGTTTTGGCAGGGTGTTTGGATATCGACAGTTCACGCAAAGCCGCGCGGTTTGTTCGGTTCTGTGACGCCTTTGAAATTCCAATTCTGACTTTGGTTGACGTTCCCGGATTTTTGCCTGGCACATCGCAGGAATATGGTGGCGTGATCAAGCATGGTGCGAAATTGCTGTTTGCCTATGGCGAAGCCACTGTGCCCAAAGTGACCGTTATCACGCGCAAAGCCTATGGTGGGGCCTATGACGTGATGTCATCCAAACACCTGCGTGGTGATTTCAACTATGCCTGGCCCACAGCGGAAATCGCGGTGATGGGCGCCAAAGGCGCGACCGAGATTATTCACCGCGCTGATTTGGGTGATGCGGCAAAAATTGCACAGCATACACAGGACTATGAAGACCGTTTTGCAAACCCATTCGTGGCGGCGGAACGTGGCTTTATTGACGAGGTTATCCAACCGCGCAGCACCCGCAAACGCGTCAGCCGTGCCTTTGCCAGCCTGCGCAATAAACAGCAAACAAATCCGTGGAAAAAGCACGACAATATTCCGTTGTAAGACGGGGACAGGGTTAGACTATGGCATTGCCTCCTATGACCAAACACCGCGGATTTCCTGGGCGGATGCAGGGGACGGATTATCAATTTGTGATCCGTCGTCCCAACCCCAAAGGGATCACGCCATTAAAGCGGCTTGAACGATATCGTGACCGCAAACCTGCGGATCGGCGCGCGGATGTTGCCTTTGTTGCGGCATTGGCGGCCTATTTTGGAACTGAACCGTTCGAACGGGGCAATTTGGATGCAGGGCGCCTGAATTGGTTGTTTGGCCGCGAAGTCAAACCCCATGACCCTGATAATTTCGACCCCCAAGATTACGAAGCGCTCTTGGTTTTGGATATGGATTTGATCCACGCCAATTTCCCTGATGCCTTTGACGTGTATGAATAGAAAGGAACAGATTAATGTTCGATAAAATCCTGATTGCGAACCGCGGCGAAATTGCCTGCCGCGTGATCAAAACGGCCCGTAAAATGGGCATTAAAACGGTCGCGGTGTATTCTGACGCCGACCGCAATGCGTTGCATGTTGAAATGGCAGATGAGGCCGTTCACATTGGTCCAGCGCCGGCAAACCAGTCCTATATCGTGATCGATAAAATCATGGAGGCTGTCAAGAAAACCGGCGCACAGGCCGTGCATCCGGGATACGGTTTTCTGTCCGAAAACAGCAAATTCGCCGAGGCCCTAGAGGCCGCAGGCGTTGCCTTTATCGGGCCACCTGTTGGCGCAATCGAAAGCATGGGCGATAAAATTACGTCGAAAAAAATCGCACAAGAGGCCAATGTTTCAACCGTACCCGGTTATATGGGCCTGATCGAAGACGCCGAAGAAGCTGTCAAGATTTCCAACGAAATTGGCTACCCTGTGATGATCAAGGCATCAGCTGGCGGCGGCGGCAAAGGCATGCGGATCGCATGGAACGATGACGAGGCCCGCGAAGGGTTCCAATCATCAAAAAACGAAGCCGCAAGCAGCTTTGGTGATGACCGTATTTTCATTGAAAAATTCGTGACCCAACCGCGCCACATCGAAATTCAGGTTTTGGCCGACGCACATGGTAACTGCATTTATCTAAACGAACGTGAATGTTCGATCCAGCGCCGCAACCAAAAGGTGGTAGAAGAGGCCCCAAGCCCGTTCTTGGACGAAGCAACCCGCAAAGCGATGGGCGAACAATCCTGCGCCTTGGCCAAGGCGGTGGGATATGCCTCTGCCGGTACGGTTGAATTCATCGTGGATGGGGATCGCAATTTTTATTTCCTAGAAATGAACACGCGTTTGCAGGTGGAACACCCTGTGACGGAATTGATCACCGGTGTTGATTTGGTGGAACAAATGATCCGCGTCGCAAATGGTGAACCCCTGTCGATCAAACAAGAGGACGTGAAAATCAACGGCTGGGCCATTGAAAACCGTCTATACGCCGAAGATCCCTATCGCGGGTTCTTGCCGTCGATTGGTCGTTTGACCCGCTATCGCCCACCTGCGGAAATTGCATCTGACAGCCATGTTGTGCGCAACGACACCGGCGTGTTTGAAGGGGGCGAAATCAGCATGTATTACGACCCGATGATCGCCAAGCTATGTACTTGGGGACCAACGCGTTTGGATGCGATTGAACATATGCGCGACGCGCTGGACGGGTTCGAAGTCGAAGGCATCGGTCACAACCTGCCGTTCCTGTCTGCGGTGATGGATCACCCCAAATTCGTGTCGGGTGATATGACCACCGCGTTCATAGCAGAAGAATACCCCGAGGGGTTCAATGGCGTCGAATTGGCTGAAACCGATCTGCGGCGCATTGCGGCGTCTTGTGCGGCGATGAACCGTGTGGCTGAAATTCGGCGCACCCAGATTTCGGGCCGTATGGACAACCACGAACGCCGTGTGGGGGATGATTGGGTGGTCAGCCTGCAGGGGCAATCCTATGCCGTCACGATTGCGGCAGATCATGATGGTTCAACGGTTACCTTTGCTGATGGCACATCCATTCGCATCGAAGGCGATTGGACACCGGGCGATCAGTTGGCCACAATGTCTGTGGATAACAGCCCCTTGGTGATGAAGGTGGGTAAAATTTCTGGCGGGTTCCGTATCCGCAGCCGTGGCGCGGACCTAAGGGTTCATGTGCGCAGCCCGCGTCAGGCGGAATTGGCCCAGTACATGATCGAAAAACTGCCGCCAGACACGTCGAAAATGTTGCTGTGCCCAATGCCCGGTCTGATCGTCAAGGTCAACGTAGAGGTGGGCCAAGAGGTCCAAGAGGGTCAGGCCCTATGCACCGTTGAGGCGATGAAAATGGAAAACATCTTGCGCGCAGAACGCAAAGGTGTGGTGTCCAAAATCAACGCCACCGCAGGCGACAGCTTGGCGGTTGATGATGTGATCATGGAATTCGAATAATCCGATGATCCAGCCGGCGTTCATAACTGTGATGGTCCCCCCTGTTCGTGGGGGGGGCGATCAGCGGGCTTTGGACGCTTTGATTTCGCGTTGGCGTATCGGCATTTTGTCGATCGCACGGCTGATTTCGCGGATATTCCATGGCAACGGTTTGCGCAGCTTGGTTTGTCCATCTTTGCCAATCAAGACGAATGAAAATCCACGGGGCCGCAATTTTTTACGAATGGCCGACTTTTGCGCGGGATCGGTGTCAATCAACACAATCACATCGCGTTCGATCAATGCCTCTGGCGCATCACGCAAAATGGCCATTTGTTCGATAAAACGGGGATCAAGGTCAGAGTCGGCAAAGACAACAATCGGACGTTTGTCCCAGGTAAAATCCTCCAGCGTTTGTTCAGGGCTGGGGATCATAAAAATGGCGTCATCGGCTTGTGCAATCGTGGTCAATGCAACAGCGGCGCCGCCAGCCAATGCTGCCGTGCGGAGTAAACGTAACATATCTGTCCCTTAGGTTGTTCCCTTATAGATACATATAGGTACGGGACCCTCACAGACCTAGGGTAAAATTAAAATATTCATACGCGCCCTTGCGCGTCATCCGAAATAGGAGACGAAAATGACAAACGACAAAGCCACATGGCGCACGATCGCGGAAAAGGAATTGCGCGGTCGGCCTGTTGAGGATCTGACTTGGAACACACTAGAGGGCATTCCCGTGCAGCCCCTTTATACGGCTGAGGATACGGCCAATCTGCCCCATATGAACACGATCCCGGGCCAAGAACCGTTCACCCGTGGGGTCAAGGCAACCATGTATG
The DNA here is from genome assembly GCA_964633145.1 of uncultured Phaeobacter sp. GTDB lineage: Bacteria > Pseudomonadota > Alphaproteobacteria > Rhodobacterales > Rhodobacteraceae > CAJXSD01. The sequence continues at coordinate 54,161 of CAZWFE010000006.1, forward strand.
CCGGCCGCCCATGGACCATCCGTCAATATGCCGGATTTTCCACAGCCGAGGAATCGAATGCGTTTTATCGCAAGGCGCTGGCCGCAGGGCAGCAGGGTGTGTCCGTGGCGTTCGATCTGGCCACACACCGCGGATACGACAGTGACCATGAACGCGTCGTGGGTGACGTGGGCAAGGCCGGCGTTGCCATCGATAGCGTCGAAGATATGAAAATTCTGTTCAACGACATTCCGCTGGACAAAGTATCCGTATCGATGACCATGAACGGGGCGGTGATCCCGATTTTGGCCAATTTCATCGTCACAGGCGAAGAGCAGGGCCATGATCGTTCTGTTCTGTCAGGTACGATCCAAAACGATATTCTAAAAGAATTCATGGTGCGCAACACCTATATCTATCCGCCCGAACCGTCGATGCGGATCATTGCGGATATTATCGAATATACATCGAATGAAATGCCAAAATTCAACTCGATCTCGATTTCTGGCTATCACATGCAAGAAGCGGGCGCGAATTTGGTGCAGGAATTGGCCTATACCTTGGCCGACGGCAAAGAATACGTCAAAACCGCCATGGAACGCGGCATGGATATTGATAAATTCGCGGGCCGCTTGTCGTTTTTCTTTGCCATCGGCATGAATTTTTTCATGGAGGCGGCAAAACTGCGCGCCGCGCGTCTGCTGTGGCATCGCATTATGGATGATCTGGGCGCCAAAGACCCGCGTTCAAAAATGCTGCGCACACATTGCCAAACCTCGGGCGTGTCGCTGCAAGAACAAGACCCCTATAACAACGTGATCCGCACCGCCTATGAAGCGATGTCAGCGGTTCTGGGCGGCACACAATCGCTGCACACAAATGCACTGGACGAAGCGATTGCATTGCCCACCGAATTTTCCGCACGCATTGCCCGCAATACCCAGTTGATTTTGCAAGAGGAAACAGGCGTCACCAATGTGGTCGATCCACTGGCTGGGTCATATTACGTTGAAAAACTGACTGCGGATTTGGCGGATGCTGCATGGGAATTGATCCAAGAGGTCGACGAAATGGGCGGCATGACCAAAGCGGTCGCATCCGGCATGCCCAAATTGCGGATTGAGGAAACCGCCGCACAGCGTCAAGCCAATATTGACCGTGGCACACAAGTCATCGTGGGCACCAATAAATACCGTTTGGCCCAAGAAGAGGACATCGACATTCTGGACGTGGACAACGTGGCCGTGCGTGAATCTCAGGTCAAGCGTTTGGAACACATTCGCGCGACCCGCGATCAGGCGGCCTGTGATGCTGCCTTGGCGGAATTGACACGTCGCGCGACCGAGGGCGGCAACCTGCTTGACGCCGCAGTCGCGGCCGCGCGCGCCCGCGCATCCGTAGGAGAGATTTCAATGGCAATGGAAAAAGTGTTTGGCCGTCATCGGGCCGAGGTTAAAACGCTGGCTGGCGTTTACGGGGCAGCATACGAGGGCGATGAAGGGTTCGCAGCGATCCAGAAATCGGTTGAGGACTTTGCCCAGGAGGAGGGGCGCCGTCCTCGTATGTTGGTGGTCAAAATGGGCCAAGACGGCCATGATCGTGGGGCCAAAGTTATTGCGACTGCATTTGCCGATATCGGTTTTGATGTGGACGTGGGACCATTGTTCCAAACGCCCGAAGAGGCCGCCCAAGACGCCATCGACAACGATGTGCATGTGATTGGTATTTCGTCGCAAGCGGCAGGTCACAAAACCCTAGCCCCCAAATTGATCGAGGTTCTAAAAGAGCGCGATGCGGGCGATATTATCGTGATTTGTGGCGGCGTGATCCCACAGCAGGATTATGATTTCTTGAAAAATGCCGGCGTCAAAGCGATCTTTGGTCCAGGGACCAACATTCCAGACGCAGCCCAAGATATCCTGCGCCTGATCCGCGAAGCGCGCGATTAATTCTGCACTATATAAAAATACCTATGGGACCTTGGTTCCATAGGTATTTTTTTGTCTAAATGGCCAGTAATTGGCTGTTTAATTGGTGGTTTTGGTGCCGGTCAGGCACTGTCTGCCTCGGGCGTCGAGGAACCCGATTTATCCATATCAACCCGTTGATCCATTTGCAAAACCAGTGGCGTTACGGGAACCCCTGTCGCTGCTGATTTTGATTTCGCGGGACGTTTCGGGGCGATGTTATCCTCAGATGTGTCTTCGCGTTCGCGTTTGGATTTGTCACGCGATAGAATGCTGTTGTCAGCCAGCGTGGCCGCCACGGCTGCACGCAAATGTTCCAATGCATTCCGTTTGCGATGGGTTTCTGGTTCGTCCATTTGTTCTTTGGCGGCCTTTAACAGGCGGACCATATCAGTTGAGGGACGTTCCAAATTTTCCGCGTTGCGTGTGATGCGCTTTGATGTGCGTTCTGGACGTTTGGGGGTGATCTCCATTTTGTCCGGTTCCGGCGCTTGCCGCAGGCTTATCGTGGCCTCTTGGGGTTCTTGTGCTGCGGTATCTGTGGTGTTATCCGCCGCGACATCAATCGTTTGCGGATCTGTATCGGCTCGGGCGCTGTCATCGGCCGCGTCATTTTGGGATGTGTCGGCGACCTGAACCACATGTGTTTTGCCAGTCCGTTGTGGGCTGCTGTCTTGGTTTTCAGGTGCTGGTGTATCATTCGGGACCTGTTCAGCTGTCTGTTCGCTGGTGACAGGTGCGTCAGTGCCGTCCGTGTGATGTTCGACATCATCTGATTGGCTTTGCAAAATTAACGGTTCAGACTGCGCAGGTGCCGGCGTGGGGGTCGCATCAGGTTGATCATTTGCCGCCGCGGATTCGGCCGCAGCCTGTGTTTGTGCGGCAGACGCATTTTGCTGGGCTCGTTTTTTCTGTGTCACCGCCTGAATACGGCGCAAGCGTTGTTCCAGCGTTATCGCGGGCGTATCAGTTGACGGCGGCGTGGGGCTGGTTTGTGTCGGTGCCGCTGTTAGCGGTTCTGATGCGGTTGGCGCATCGGCCGCGGTTTCCGCGGGCATATCGCCATCGGCGGCTGGGCTGTGTTCGATTTCCAATTCAGCACCTGCAGCGGGGATATCCATTGGCGCAGTGTCTGGCTGCGTCAGTCCCTGGGGTTGGGTGGGAACCGTTTCTGTGTCGTCGATTTCATCCGCAGGCGGTTCGCTTTGCGCCGCTGCTGTGGTATCCGCCACAGTTTCCGTCATGGTTTTAGGTTGTGCAGTTTCAGGTTGCCCAGTTTCTAGCTGCGCTGTTTCTGTCTGCGCTGTTGCCGACGCATCTGTGTCGTCCGACGCAGCGGTTACAGAGGTGGTCGTTTCAGATTTGGTGGGCTTAGGATCGATTGTCTGTGGCTTGGGGTCGGCCACGATTTCGACCAAATCAGTTTCGCCGTCGCTGTCCGCATTGTCCGACATATCCGTTTCTGCCGCGCGCAAACGCTTAAGCCGTTCATTCAGTGCAAAGGCAGCCGATGTCGCAACAGGGGCCATTTGTGTGGGGGATGATTTTCGAACAGTCAGGTTGTCGGCGTCTTGGGTGACCTCAATATCAGAGGTTTGCGTTTTTTTGGACAATTCGGCGATCAAGTCGGGCGTCAATTTGACGGGCTCGGCGCCAAAATACCGGTCCTCTTGTGCAAGATTGCGGAAAAATTCGACAACCGATGTCATTACCTCGAATGAATCGTCAAATCCCTCGACGCTGCAAGAAAAATGACCATAGGACACTGACAGAACTTTGTTATTTTTGCGCGTATCCATTTTATTGACCTTTCCGACATTGTGCCGTTTATGATATCAAATTTTGTCGAAACCGAGACCATCAAGATGAAATGGCAGTATCATTTCATGTCCAGAATATGGCATAAGTCTATAAAATCTAGTAAATATATGCAAATCCTATCATGAAGCATTATCATCATCCAGTTTTAATTGTCGGCGGCGCGCCTGTCGCGGATGCGGTTTGGGCGGCTGTGCCGGATGACATAAAAACTGTCGTGGCTGTGGATGGTGGTGCTGATCGTGTGATTGCACAGGGTCTGCTGCCCGATTTGGTGGTTGGCGATTTGGACAGCCTATCATCAGATGCACGACAGACCTGCGGCGATCGTTTGATCCATATTGCCGAGCAAGACAGCACAGATTTTGAAAAAGTTTTGCGCACTGTTGCGGCCCCGTTGATCATAGGGATTGGGTTTTTGGGGCATCGCCTGGATCATCAAATGGCGGTGCAATCTGGGTTGGTATCGTTTCCTGACAAACGGATCGTTTTGATCGGTGAACAAGATATCGTGTTTTTGGCACCGCCGCACATTGAATTGCCACTGGATGCAGGTGTGCGTGTTTCTCTATATCCGATGGGGGCCGTATCGCTGCGCAGTCAGGGGCTGCAATGGCCAACGGATGGGATCACTATGGCCCCCGATGGACGCATAGGCACATCAAATCGCGCCACTGGGCCGGTTACGTTACACGCTGATCGTCCCAAGGCGCTGGTTATTCTGCCGCGCGCGCAGTTGGATCGGTGTTTGCCTGCGATTTCGACTGCGACGCCATGGAATGTTCGCGGTGAATGATATACAGGCCCGCCGCAATGGTGACGGCAATGCCAATCGCGGCCAAACCATTTGGTAAATCCCCAAAAATCAGCCAGCCAAAAATGGTGGCGATCGGAATTTCCAGATATTGAATGGGAGCCAATGTGGCGGATGGCGCGTAGCGCAGAGACCATGTCATGACCAGATGCGCTGCGGTGCTGATGACGCCCCAAATGGCCATTTCAGACCATTGTATTGCATTGGGCCAAACAACATCGAACACAGGCATATCTGTTAGGGCACTTGCGATGGCCCATAACGGGATCAAAACGGCAATCGCCATGACCCCATTTACGGCCTGCAGACTGATAGGGTCGGTTTCTTGTGCAATGTGGCGGGTTGTTAGAATAAATCCAGAAAACGCCACTGCCACGATGACGGGCAGCAATGCGGCATAGCCTACCTGTTGAAACGATGGTTGAATGACCAAGGTCACACCGATAAACCCAACGACACAGGCCCATAGCCGCTGTGGGCCGACCTGTTCGTTCATCCACAAATATCCAGCCAGTAACAGTAAAAATGGCATGACAAAGGCAATCGCAATCGCATCCGCCAGTGGCAGATATTGCAGTGCCGAAAACATCGCGGCCAATCCAATGATGTGTAAAACAACCCGCAACCACGCAAATCCCATTACACGCGATGATAACGCCATCGGCCGTTTTGTGGCATAGGCCATCGGGATCAACACAATCGCCTGTATGGCAAAGCGGATCACAACCAGCTGCACCAAAGGAATGGTGCCCCCTAAAATCTTGGCCATTGCATCCCCCAGTGGGGCAAGGATGCAAAATAAGACCATTAAAAATATCCCTAAAACGGGCCGATCCTGTGTCATAGGCTGACGTTATTTAGAAAAAGGTTAACAGGCAACTTAAAGTTGCGTCTGTCTTGCGATTTTTTGTTCACGGTACACGATGTACAAGCCACATGACATTACGATCAACATCCCCGCGACAGCGGATGCGTTGGGAATATCACTGAAAATGATATATCCAAGGATCACGGCCGAAACGATTTCCAGATAATGCAGGGGGGCCAACGTTGACGATGGCGCAACGCTCAGCGCGTAGCTCATGAATAAATGTGCAATAGTCGCTGCGATACCCATGCCAATCAGATACCACCAATAAACCCCGTTTGGCATGACAGGATCAATGGCTGTGATGCCGCTGCCGTCGGCCAAAACGATGACAGGGATCACGATAGCCGCGCCAATCCATGCGGTATGGGCTTGCATCGCGATTGTATTCATATGACGCGACAGGGATCGCGTCGAAATCATGTATAATGCAAAACATAGCGCTGTCCCCAAGGGAAACAGCGTGATCCATCCAAAGGCGACAAAGCTTGGCTGAATGATTAAAATGACACCTAAAAAACCAATGATACTTGCGGTTAGCCGCCTTGGGCCGACTTCCTCTGCATAGATATATTTTCCGATCAGCAGCAAAATAAACGGTTCGACAAATACGATTGCCAACGCGTCAGCAATCGGCATGACCGCAATCGCCGCAACAAAACAATAGGTCGAAGCGACCAGCATCAAGGACCGAAAAACCAATCTGGACAACAATTTGGGCCGAAATGTCAGTGTTTTGTCGTAAAAATATGCCAAAGGCACCATCAGGATTGCTTGGACCAAAAACCGTGCGGCTGTGATCTGTCCGACTGGAATTGTCTCTGCCGCCAATTTCGCAAAAACGTCCAAAATTGGTGCCGTTACGCAAAATAAAATCATGAAAATCACGCCCAGAACGGCGTGATCATTTTTCGGGATATAGGCAGGTGCGTTGGTCATGGCTTGGCCTAGCATGCGAAAAATACGGCTGCATCACTGGAACCGACATGGGAATGCCGTTCTTAGCAGTTGGGCACGTTCACAGCCAAACCGCCCAGCGATGTCTCTTTGTACTTTTCGCTCATATCTGCGCCGGTTTGGCGCATGGTTTCGATGCAGGCATCTAGCGGCACCAAATGCGTTCCATCCCCGCGCAACGCCAGACTGGCGGCGGACACGGCCTTGATCGCGCCCAACCCATTTCGTTCGATACAGGGCACTTGGACCAGACCTTTGACCGGATCACAGGTCATGCCCAGATGATGTTCCAGAGCGATTTCGGCGGCATTTTCCACCTGTTCTGGCGTACCGCCCATTACGGCGCACAGACCGGCTGCGGCCATTGCGGATGCGCTGCCGACCTCGGCTTGGCAGCCTGCTTCGGCGCCGCTGATGGATGCGTTGAATTTCACCAATCCGCCAATCGCTGCCGCGGTCAGCAAGAATTCGGAAATACGCCCCTGATGCGCACCGGGGACGTGGTTTAGGTAATATTTGATCACGGCCGGCACCACACCGGCTGCGCCATTGGTGGGCGCGGTGACGACCTGACCGCCGGCTGCGTTTTCTTCGTTTACGGCCATGGCGTAAACGCTCATCCAATCGTTGATGGTGTGGGGCGGCGTCAGGTTCATGCCGCGTTCGGCCATCAGTGCGTCATATATCCCCTTGGATCTGCGTTTGACGTTTAATCCGCCCGGCAAAATGCCATCGGTGGCAAGCCCGCGTTCGATGCAATCATCCATCACCGACCACAAACGCGCGACGCCTGCGCTGAAATCCTGGTGCGCTTTGCGCGACACTTCGTTGGCCTCTTTCATTTGGGCGATGGATTTACCGGATGCTTTGGCCATGTCCAGCATTTCGGCCGCGGATTTGAACGGATAGGGCACTGGCGCGCCTTCGTCTGTGGCTTTGCCGGCGGCCAGTTCATCAGCGGTCAGAACGAAACCACCGCCGATAGAGTAATAGGTTTCTTGTAAAATGATATCGCCTTGGGCATCGGTGGCCATCAAGATCATACCATTGGCATGCCCCGGCAGGTTCGGGCCGTAATCAAACTGCAGATCCTCTTTGGGGTTGAATTTCAATGGGTTCAGTCCCGGGGCGTGAATTTCACCTGTTTCATTGATTTGTGCCAATGTTTTTTCGGCGACGTCATGATCATAGGTGTCGGGCAGTAACCCCGCTAACCCCAAAATCGTGGCGCGATCGGTGGCGTGTCCTACACCGGTAAAGGCCAGTGATCCGTGCAGGCTGGCGCGCAACCCGTGGGCATGAAACGGCAGCGCGCGCACACGGTCCAAAAACCGGCCCCCTGCCACCATCGGGCCCATTGTGTGCGAAGATGACGGGCCAACGCCCACTTTAAAGATATCAAAGACAGATAAAAACATTAGATCGCTGTTCCATAGGGTGGGGTTGCATAACGTGGCGCAGTGAACGGGGTTTGGTGTAAACCCTCGTCTTGTATTGCCTGTTGGGTTGCGGGATGCGTGTCAAGCTGTTGGGCCAGCTGCTGCAACGCGCGATAGTGTGTCAGATCAAACCATTGGTTGCCGCCTTGGGGATACAACGCGCACCAACGCAGAACCACGCAGATATAAAAATCCGTCACCCAAACACAGTCTGGATTGTGCCATTCGGTGATATTTTGATCCAACAGGCGCAGGGCGTGATCCACCCGTGTTTGCGTCTGAATCACGAAATCGGCTGTTGGGGTGCCGCCGAAATAGGTGTCGGGATAAAACAACGCCCGCAGATCTGCGTGCAGGGTGTTTGACATAAAAAACAGCCATTTCAAAAAATCACCGCGCTGGGCCGATTGCGCATCAGGCCCCAATCCACCGTGGCGATCGACCAGCCACAGCAAAATGGCCGCTGTTTCAAATAATGTGCCATCGGGGGTTTCCATCGCGGGAATACGTCCCATTGGGTTTAGTCGTAAATATTGTGGCGATTTTTGCGCCTGCAAACTGCGATCGACCAAAACGCAATCAAATGGCACCTGCAATTCCAGCAGGGCCAGCCGAACGATCAAAGATGCGTTATCAGGGGCATAGTGCAAACGATATGTCATGCCTGTCTCATACTGTTGTGTGGTGCATCGGGCGCGTACATTTGCGACGTTTCGTATCGGAAACATGTCATGCGGCACAAGAGGGTGCGAAAAATTTTGAAAACCACTCGCAACTTGGGCAGATGTTTCCTATAACCCCCGCAAACATATCGGAGACACCCAATGTACAGCGATCTATCCCCAGCCGAACGTGGCAAATATGTCTGTGCGCTACGCGCAGCACAATTGGTGAAATCAGGCATGAAAGTGGGCCTAGGCACCGGCAGCACCGCCTATTGGTTGGTCAAGCACTTGGGCCGTATGGTACGCGAAGAGGGGCTGCAAATCCAAGGTGTGCCCACATCGACCCGCACCAAAGAACAGGCCATCGCCGAGGGCATCGACATGATCACATTGGATCAAGCGGGCTGGCTGGATCTGACCATTGATGGGGCCGATGAATTTGACGCGGAATTCACCCTGATCAAAGGGGGCGGTGGCGCGCATTTACAGGAAAAAGTGGTCGCCATGGCATCGAACCGCATGGTGGTCATTGCGGATGCGTCAAAACGTGTGGATCAGTTGGGCGCATTCCCCTTACCGGTTGAGGTGTTGCAGTTTGGCGCAGCCGCCACGCAGACATTGGTCGAACGGGCCTTGGCTGATTTGGGATACAGCGGTGTTGCCGTGACCCCACGCGCGGCGGATGGTGGAAATTTCGTCAGTGACGAAGGGAATTTTATTTTGGATCTGCATCTGGGCGCAATTACCGACGCGGTGGCACTGGCGCAGCGGCTAAATCAGATCCCGGGTGTGGTTGAAAACGGTTTGTTCCTGAATATCTGTGATACTGTTATTGTCGGGAATTCGGATGGCTCGGCCTCGTATGAAATGCTGGGGCAGTCTGCCGAAATCACACAGATGGTCAATGATGCAGGGGAACATCTATGAGCTTTGATTACGACCTATTCGTGATTGGTGGCGGATCGGGCGGGGTGCGCGCCGCCCGCGTTGCTGCCGGCGAAACCGGTGCCAAGGTCGCCTTGGCAGAAGAGGACCGCTACGGTGGCACCTGTGTCATCCGTGGCTGCGTGCCCAAAAAATTGATGGTCTATGCCAGTGAATTTCCCGAAACCATTGCAGCCGGTCGCGCCTATGGTTGGGATATGCAGGATGCTGATTTTGATTGGTCAGTGTTTCGCACCCGTTTGCACGCCGAATTGGATCGGCTTGAGGGGATATATCGCAACCTGTTAAACGGGTCTGGCGTAATCATGTATGACCAACGCGCCAAACTGGCCGATCCGCATACGGTGGAATTGGCAGATGGCACACGCATCACCGCGCGCCATATCTTGTTGGCCACGGGCGGTCGGCCTGTGTTGCCGCAGGTCGATGGTATCGAACACGCGATCACGTCGAACGAAATGTTTTTGCTGGATGAATTGCCAAAATCCATTCTGATTGTCGGCGGCGGTTATATTGCCTGTGAATTTGCGGGCATTATGAACGGCTTGGGCGTGAAAACCACCCAAATGCTGCGCAGCGATCAAATTTTGCGCGGGTTCGATGATGAAACCCGTGGATTTGTCGCGGATGCCATGCGCGGGCGCGGCGTTGATTTGCGCACCAATGTCAATGCGGTGCGGATTGAAAAAACCGATGCGGGCCTGTCTGTGACCGACACAAATGGCGACACCCATTTGGTTGATCAGGTGATGTATGCCACAGGGCGCCGCCCCAATTCCGATAACCTAGGGCTGGAATCATTGGGCGTTGAGATGGGGGACCGTGGTCAGGTGATCGTGGACGATTATTCCCAAACGGCAGTCCCGTCGATTTTTGCCGTGGGCGACATTACCGATCGGGCCAATCTGACCCCTGTTGCCATTCGCGAAGGAATGGCATTTGTCGAAACAGTTTTCAAATCGAACCCGACAAAACCGGATCACGACCTGATCCCAACCGCGATTTTCACGCAACCCGAAATGGGCACCGTTGGTTTGTCAGAACAGGACGCAGCTGCGCGTGGGCCGATTGATGTCTACACCACATCCTTCAAACCTATGCGCCAGGCCTTTGCTGGTGAACAAGAAAAGGTGTTCATGAAATTGGTTGTGTGCCAAACCACTCAGCGGGTCTTGGGGTGTCATATTGTCGCCCACGCAGCGGGTGAAATGATCCAACTGGCAGGAATTGCCATAAAAATGGGCGCGACCAAGGCAGATTTCGATAGAACAGTTGCAGTTCACCCCACAATGTCCGAAGAATTGGTGACATTGCGAAATCCGACGCGACGTTCTTGAAATTTGCGCAAAAGTGCACAGTTAATAACATGATATATCATAGACCGATAAAAGGGTAAATTTATGACAGGAAACTCAGGCGGCCCGTGGGGCGGCGGATCTGGTGGAAACCGACCAAATGGCGGTGACAATAACGGTGGGGACAACCGCGGCCCAAAGCGTCCGCAAAATCAGGTCCCACCAGAGGTCGAGGACATGCTGCGCAAAGGCCAAGAACAATTCCGCGTTTTGATGGGCGGCGGTTCGGGTGGATCGCGCAATTCTGGATCCGGCGGTGGACTTGGTGGCCGGCCTGTCCTGCTGGCTCTTTTGGCGGCAGCTGGCCTTTGGGCATTTTCCAGCTTCTATACCGTCAAACCAGAAGAACAATCTGTTGAACTGATGTTGGGCAAATTCTATGCAGTGGGTAATCCCGGTTTGAACTTTGCACCATGGCCCATCGTCACGAAAGAAATCCTGCCAGTGACCCGCGAACAATCCGAAGCGATTGGCGTCGGTGGCCGTGTCGTTGATGCGGGTTTGATGTTGACGGGGGATGAAAATATCGTCGATATCGATTTCGAAGTTGTCTGGAACATTGCTGATCCATCGATGTATTTGTTCAACTTGCGTGATCCACGGCCCACAATTCGTGCGGTGTCAGAATCTGCGATGCGCGAAATCATCGCTCAGTCCGAACTTGCACCAATTTTGAACCGTGACCGTGGTGTGATTGCAGCGCGTTTGCAGGAATTGATCCAATCGACATTGGACAGCTATGAAAGCGGTGTGAACATCGTTCGCGTCAACTTTGACAAAGCGGACCCGCCCGAGCAGGTCATTGACGCATTCCGCGAAGTGCAAGCCGCCGAACAAGAACGCGATCGTCTGGAAAAGCAAGCGGATGCCTATGCCAACCGCATTACGGCCCAAGCCCGAGGCGAGGCCGCACAGGTTCTAGAAGAGGCCGAAGCGTATCGTGCACAGGTCGTAAACCTAGCCAACGGTGAAGCCAGCCGTTTCAGCGCAATCTTGACAGAATACGAAAAGGCACCCGATGTTACGCGCAAGCGTTTGTATTTGGAAACAATGGAAGAAGTCCTAAGCGGCATGAATTTGATGATCGTGGACGATAACATCGGCGGGTCCGGCGTTGTGCCATATCTGCCCTTGAACCAGCTGCAGAAGGAGCCAAAATAATGCGGAAAGCAACGTATATTCTGCCAGTATTGGCACTGGTTGTCATTGCTGTGTTGTCGTCGGTCTTTATCGTTGATGAACGTAACAAAGCATTGGTATTGCAGTTCGGTCGCGTGGTATCCGTAAAAGAGGATCCGGGCTTGTCCTTTAGGATTCCTTTGATCCAAGACGTGGTTTATTACGATGATCGTATTCTAAGCCGGGATATTGAACCCCTTGAGGTGACACCTTTGGATGATCGTCGTTTGGTCGTCGATGCGTTCATTCGGTATCGGATCACAGATGTAAACCAGTTCCGCGAAGCTGTTGGTACCGGCGGTACCTTGGCCGCTGAAAGCCGGCTTGACGGTATTATCCGTAACGAACTGCGTGAGGTTTTGGGTTCGGTGTCGTCAAATGACATCCTAAGTTCAGATCGCGCGACGTTAATGCAGCGTATCCTATCTGGTGCGATTACCAAAGCCCGTCCAATCGGTGTTGAGGTTGTCGACGTTCGTTTGAAACGCACTGACCTGCCGCAAGCCAACCTAGAGGCGACATTTGCACGTATGCGTGCCGAACGTGAACGCGAAGCCGCGGACGAAATCGCACGCGGTAACGAAGCGGCACAGCGTGTTCGTGCGACAGCTGACCGGACACAGGTCGAAATCGTATCAGATGCGACCCGACAAGCCGAAATTATTCGCGGTGAAGCGGATGCAGAACGCAACAACATCTTTGCTGCTGCATTCGGCGCAGATCCAGAGTTCTTTGAATTCTATCGCTCACTTGCTGCCTATCGCAAAGCGTTGCAAGGACAGGGGTCATCCATGGTTATGTCGCCGGATTCTGATTTCTTTAACTATCTGAAATCGGACAAAATTCGATAATGATAACGGATATAATCTGGGCAATTGGCCTGGTGTTAATGATCGAGGGGCTGGTATATTTACTGGCCCCTCATTCGTTTGTTGAAATGCTAAAACGCTTGGCGGAAATGCCAATCTATAATTTACGCATGACTGGTGCCATTGTCGCTTTGTTGGGTGGTTTGATCCTGTTGGCGGTTCGGCATTGGGCATAGGCATTGGGCGTAATTTCGCCATTACAGCCCACAAAAACGTGAACCACTGTTGCAATCTCTTGTACCTCGGCGACATCTGACTACATTATACCTATGACATCTTGTGTGGATGCCATTTTTGAAACAACAAGGAGTTTTCGAATGTACCGATCCTCACAGAATAACCGGCAAACACAGGTTATTGCGGCGACGCAGCCGAACGAACGACTGCGGCGCATGTTTGCCGTTCAGGTTTTGGTGTTTTTTCTTATTGTTGCGCAGGCAACTGTGGCCTTTGCCCGCAGCGCGCCCGACAGCTTTGCGGATTTGGTGGATCAGGTCAGCCCGTCTGTGGTCAACATTACAACCCAAACCAAGGTTGCCACACCCGTTGGACCCCAAGGTATTGTACCAGATGGCAGCCCATTCCAAGACTTGTTTCGTGATTTCAACAATCGCCGTGGTACGCCCCGAAATTCATCCGCTTTGGGGTCTGGATTTGTGATTTCGGCGGATGGCTATATCGTGACCAATAACCACGTGATCGAAGATGCAGATGAAATTACGGTTGAATTCTTTGACGGTACCGAACGCGTTGCAACCCTGATCGGTCGTGACAAGAATGTCGATATTGCCCTGCTAAAGGTCGAGACTGAAAACGACCTAGACTATGTGGCCTTTGGTGACAGCGATGTCGCACGTGTTGGCGATTGGGTCATGGCGATGGGCAACCCGTTGGGTCAGGGATTTTCGGTGTCAGTTGGTATTATCTCTGCACGCAATCGCGAACTATCGGGGGCGTATGATGATTTTATTCAAACCGATGCTGCAATCAACCGCGGAAACTCGGGTGGTCCTTTGTTTAACATGCAAGGCGATGTGATTGGTGTGAATACGGCCATTTTGTCCCCAAATGGTGGATCCATCGGTATCGGCTTTTCCATGGCGTCTAAGGTTGTCGGCCCTGTTGTCGATCAGCTGAAAGAGTACGGCGAAGTGCGCCGCGGATGGTTGGGTGTCAACATTGGCAATGTCACAGATGATATTGCCGAGGCGCTGGGCATGGACACACCTACAGGTGCCATTATTCGCGACGTGTTTGACGGACCTGCCAAGGATGCAGGCCTGCAGTCTATGGATGTCATCGTCAAATTTGATGGCCAAACGGTCAAAGATTCTGGCGAATTGGTACGTTTGGTTGGTGCAGCGCCCGTTGGGAAATCTGTCGAAACAGTTGTGCTGCGCGATGGTGATGAAACAGTCATCAATGTCGTGTTGGGCCAACGCCCTGATCCCGACGCAATGGCACAAAACAACGCAGAGCCAGAACCCGCAGAAACATCCACGATTTTAGGGATGGAATTGTCTGCGATTGACCAAGCTATGCGCGAACAATTTAATTTACCGGCCGAAGTCGAAGGGCTGATCATCATGTCAGTTGATCCCGATAGCAACGCCGCTGAAAAGGGATTGGCCCCCGGTGATATCGTAACCGATGCTGCCCAAAAACCAGTGCGTAGCGTCGCCGACTTTGAGGCGCAAGTTGACGCAACCAAAGAGGCAGGTCGTCAATCATTGCTGCTGCTGGTGCGCCGCGATAGTCAGCCACGTTTTGTGGTACTGCCCATCGATAATTAATACGTGGACATACCACATATCAGCAAAAACCCCCGCTTTGGTCGGGGGTTTTTTTATGGTCGGTCGATGGGCAATAGCCCCAATTCCTGGGCCATCGCGACCGACGGGGATTGTGTGGTGATCGCGCGCGCAGATTGAAAATCGCGCATACTGCGCACTGTGGCGGGGGTCCAGGTGCCACTAATGTCGCCGCTATATAAACGGCGCGCCGCAAATGCCCGTTGCAGGGATGCAATAAATTCGGGTGTTTGATCCGGCGGGCATACGATGGCAATTGGCCTGTCGTTTGTATCCGTTTCATGGCAGTATGATCGCTGTTGATTTTGGGATGTGGGGCTGGGCACAGATGTTTGTGGTTGATCTGTACCTGTCGTGACCGGCAGTGGTACACACGCCGCGATGCAAAGGACCATTGAAAAACGGATCATGATTTTTTTGAATTGCACGATACAATCCCCTTTCGACCGGATCATGTCCTAGGGGCAGGCGATGTACAAG
>CAZWFE010000006.1:69406-74127 GCA_964633145.1 uncultured Phaeobacter sp.
CACGATACAATCCCCTTTCGACCGGATCATGTCCTAGGGGCAGGCGATGTACAAGGGGCGCTATCAAATTCGGGCAATCGATCCAGTAAAAAGGACACATCTGTAATCGTTTTTGCAACAACGTGGATCACGGTGTTTTCGCGTTGAACCTGACCATTTACGCGGATCATACGTCCGGAAATAATGGCGCGCCGATAGGTTTCATAAAGGTTCCGCCAAATCACAATATTTACAACACCTGTTTCGTCCTCAAGGGTTAGAAACACAACGCCCTGCGCCGTTCCGGGGCGTTGCCGCACCAAGACCAGACCTGCAACATCAACCCACAGACCCGCAGGCGCATTTTGTAACAAAGCTGCGGGGCAAACCTCGGGCGGGGTGGGGATATGCCCGGTTTGCTGGGGTTGATTCTGATAAAGTTGCATGAGAACAAATATAGAACATATATTTTTTGTCGCAACCCGTTCATTGGGGGGTCGTAAAAAGCAATACAAAGGGTTATTTACGCGCTAAAGCGATACAAATTTAACCGGAGACGTAAACCTATGGCCAAGATTACATATATTGAACACAATGGAACACAACACATCGTTGAGGTTGCGAATGGCTTGACCGTTATGGAAGGCGCGCGTGACAACAACATCCCAGGTATTGATGCCGATTGTGGTGGTGCCTGTGCTTGTTCGACATGTCATGTTTATGTGCATCCTGACTGGGTGTCCAAGCTGACCCCAAAGGAAGACATGGAAGAAGACATGTTGGATTTTGCGTTTGAACCAAATGCAGAGCGGTCGCGGTTGACGTGCCAGATCAAAGTCAGCGATGACTTGGACGGGTTAATCGTTCAAATGCCAGAAAAACAAATCTAATAGTGGGGATTCGGCCCACGGCCAAGACAGATGGCGCGGCGTCTGCCCTGACGGCAGGGTGCGCCGCCACCAATCGCCGCGCGATGTAAAGGGGAATGCCAAAGGCCCAATGGGTCAATGGCATTTTTTTGTAGCATTTGTTTGTGCTTAAAGCGCGCGCCAACCTATGTCACGACGATAGAACCCATCCGGCCAATCGATTTGGTCAATCATGTCATAGGCCCGCTGTTGCGCATCGGCCAATGTATCGCCGCGCGCGGTGATGTTTAACACACGGCCTCCGGTTGCGATGATTTGACCGTCTGCTTGTTTTGTGCCGGCGTGAAAACACATATTTTGATTGTCTTGGGGCAGGGTATCTAGCCCATTGATCTGGGTGCCTTTGACATAGGATCCGGGATAGCCCTTGGCGGCCATAACAACAGTCATGGCATGATCATCAGCCCAGTTTGCTTGGATCTGATCCAGACGTCCCTGGGCCGTGGCCAACATTAAATCCATTGCCTGTGCGCCCAAGCGCATCATCAATACCTGACATTCGGGATCGCCAAAGCGGACGTTGTATTCCACCAGCCTTGGCTGACCATTTTCGATCATCAACCCAGCATATAGTACACCTTGGTATGGGGTGCCACGATCTGCCATTGCTTTCATTGTTGGAATAACAATTTCATCCAATGCCTTGCGCGCAATATCATCGGACAAAACCGGCGCAGGGGAATAGGCCCCCATGCCGCCCGTATTGGGGCCCGTGTCGCCATCGCCCACGCGTTTATGATCCTGCGCAGTTCCAATGGGCAGCACATTTTCGCCGTCACACAGGATGAAATATGACGCTTCTTCGCCGGTCATGAATTCTTCGATCACGACCTCGGCGCCGGCACTGCCAAAGCTGCCGCCAAACATGTCGTCAATCGCGTCCAGCGCTGTGTCCAAATCCATGGCAACAATCACACCCTTGCCTGCGGCCAAACCATCGGCCTTGACCACAATGGGCGCACCTTGGGCGCGGATGTAATCCTTGGCTGCCTGTGGTTCATCAAATCGCGCATAGGCTGCTGTCGGTGCATTGGCAACATCACAAATTTCCTTGGTAAAGGCTTTGGATGCCTCAAGCCGTGCGGCCGCTTGGGATGGGCCAAAGGTCAAAAACCCAGCATCACGCAGCGCATCGGCCACGCCTGCGGCCAATGGGGCCTCGGGGCCGATGATGACGAAATCAATGGCGTTTTCGGATGCAAATTCAACAACTTCGGCGCTGTTTTCAATATCCAGATGGGCGCATTCTGCCAGCTGTGCGATCCCCGCATTTCCCGGGGCCACGATCAGGCGATCACATTTTGGGTTCTGCTTAACAGCCCAAGCCAATGAATGTTCGCGACCACCGCCGCCTAAAATTAGGATGTTCATGCTATTGTCCTCTTGGCCTTTGTTGCTGCGCGTTCTAAGCTGACAGCGCAAGGGAAGCAAGGGAAAGCATATGTCTGATTTGATCGATGATCCCCGCATGGGCGCGAATGAACCTGAATTTTCGGTCACCGAAATTTCCGGCGCGATCAAACGCATCATCGAAGGCGAATTTTCGCATGTCCGGATCAGGGGCGAATTGGGCCGCGTGTCCTTTCCCCGTTCGGGCCATGTCTATCTGGATATCAAGGACGACAAATCTGTTTTGTCTGCCGTAATTTGGAAAGGTGTCATGTCGCGCCTGACCGTGCGCCCCGAAGAAGGCCTAGAGGTTGTTGCAACAGGTCGCATCACCACATTTGGCGGCCAGTCCAAATATCAACTGGTGATCGAGGATATGAAACCCGCCGGCATGGGCGCACTGATGGCCATGCTGGAAAAACGTAAAGCGGCATTGGCGGCCGAGGGGCTGTTTGACCCTGCACGCAAACGGAAATTACCATTCCTGCCCGAGGTCATCGGCGTGGTGACATCGCCATCTGGCGCCGTGATCCGCGATATTTTGCACCGCCTGCGCGATCGTTTCCCGCGCAAAGTCCTGATTTGGCCCGTGGCTGTGCAGGGTGAAAAATGTTCGCATGAAGTGGCGCGCGCGATTGAGGGCTTTAACAGCTTTACGCCCGGGGGATCATTGCCACGTCCCGATGTGTTGATCGTTGCACGCGGCGGTGGTTCACTTGAGGATCTGTGGGGGTTCAACGAAGAACGCGTTGCCCGCGCGGCGGCTGCATCCGACATTCCGCTGATTTCGGCGGTGGGGCATGAAACCGACACCACGCTGATTGATTATGCTGCGGATGTGCGCGCACCCACACCCACCGCGGCCGCGGAAATGGCCGTGCCGGTGCGCATGGAATTGCTGGCGCGCGTCGAAGAACGCGGCGCGGTGCTGAGCCGGTCGATCACAGCGGCGCTGACCTATCGCGGTGAACGGCTGCGCGATTTGGCGCGCGTTTTACCCCGCCCTGACACATTGCTGGATGATCCACGCCAGCGGTTGGATCGTGCGGCAGACCGTTTACCAAGCAGTTTACTGCATTTGGTTCAGAAAAAACGGGTGGCCCTGTCTGAAAACGCAGGATCGCTGCGGCCGTCGGTACTGCGCGCACGGGTTGCCAGCGATCAACGCCATTTTGCGGAACAATCTGCACGTCTGGATCCCAGTTTGGGCCGGTTGGTGGCGCAAAAACGCGATCGACTAGCGCAGCTTGCCCCACGTTTACGCGTCGAAGCCATCAAACGGGATTTATCGCAAAATCAACGTAATCTGGATGATTTAACCCGCCGTATGTCCGTTGCGGGTCAGGCCCATATTGCGCGCCTGCAGGATCGGCTGTCGGCGCTGGACCGATTGAATGAAACCCTAAGTTACAAAGCCACGCTTGAGCGCGGCTATGCTGTTGTGCGCGCGGATCAGGGGATCATCACATCATCCGCCCAAGCCCGCAGCGCAGGCAGTTTGGAAATCGAATTCAGCGATGGCCGTTTCAAAATCGGATCCAGCCAAGGTGCTGGTAAAAAATCTGTGTCCAAAAAACCGCCCGAACAGGGCAGTTTGTTCTAGCTGCCGACATCTGGCCCAGGGCATGACAGCTCTTGGTCGGTGGGTCGCATTTCGACTGGGGGGTGATCCCTGTCTGGGTCGTAAAACTGCGCCATTAAAACACCATCGCGGCGTTCAAACGTCCAGCATTGCGGTGGCCGGTCGGCATCACGGCCATATTCATCATAGGAAAAACAAATTTTGTCCTGCCATTCGAAATATTTTCCAAAAATACATCGTCCGTCTAGGAAACTCCATTCTACACGATTACGCGGCAGATAGCGTTCCATGCCATAGGTGATCCCATCGTGAATAAACAGATATGTCTGGCCATATGTTTCGCGCTGAAAACGCTCTAGCGTCATCGACTGCCCCTGTGCGGGGGTCAGCGGCAGAATACAAAGAAATGCCAAAGCGGCGAAACCGCCATGAAATCGTAAAGTGGTCATAGGCCAACTATAGGGCAGCCTGCGCCTGGGGCAAAGCGATTAAAGACTGTTCAAGGGCTTTCAAACCTGTAAAAAAACAATTAGGTGAAACATAGGCACGTTTCGGAGACAGCAATGGCATTTTTCAAAAAGCTAAAAGATCGGTTGTTCAAATCGTCTTCTAAATTAGACGAAGGTCTGGATGCGATTATCGAAGAAGGTGGCACAGAGGAAATAAGCTCTGATCCTGAGGCTGTCCAAGATGCCCCGACCGAGGCCGATACAGGTCCCCACGTGCCAGAGGTTTTACAATCTGATGCGGCTGATGTTGACGCGGCCATAGTACACGATATCGTTCCTGAGCCTGAGCCTGAGCCTGAGCCTGAGCCTGAGCCTGAGCCTGAGCCTGAGCCT